>CAZHJL010000066.1:0-29730 GCA_964532795.1 uncultured Phycisphaeraceae bacterium
TAACCCCTGATTCGGCAATCACTCACAGCGCGCCCCAGTTTGTGGCCAGACCCGGGGGATGCGGGGCGGCCGATTCCCCGTGCCATCCCGCCGCCGCGCCATGCTGAACAGCGATGGCATCGATATCCGCACCGCCATCACCCGCGACCGGGCCCGGCCACGCACCACGCGGGCCCCGGTCCCCGTGGTGGAAGAATCTGCGAGGCAGCCCTTGACAGAACCTAACAGAATACTATAATGGGGGTGGTCGGCTAACTGGTTAACTGGTTGACTGGAAAGACAAGACAGCGCGGCTCATTTCCCTGGCCGCCGCTTCATCGATGCCCTTGAACCCTTCAAGATTGTCACTGAACCCCTATCTGGTTCCGAAGCCGAGACCCCATCCCCATCCGCGTGCATCTGCGTTCATCTGCGGTTCCATCTTCGTCTCCTCCCGATCCGAGCCGCCGCCCCTGGAGAGCAAGAAATGATCGATCCGTCCTGCAGTATCCTGCAGAGTCCTGCAGAAACCAACAGAAACAGCGCGAAACGGAGGCGAAACATGTACACTTTTGTTCAATTTTTAGGCGTATTTCTTACTAGTGCGTGCAGCTTCACCTCCGCACCCTCGCTCACAGCGCGCCAGGGCGGTTCGGCTCTTCGCGGAGCTAAGCCTGGATCGCGATTGGCGATTCTTGCTTCCATTTTGCCCGCATCCGGCGGCCCCCTGGCCGCGTTATACTCGCGTCGTCGGGGGCTGCTGACCGTCACCGCAACCACGTTGGAGCCTTTCATGCGCGTGTCACTATGGATCTTCGGACTCTCCGTCGCGTTTCTGCTCGTCGCCGCCGCCCACGCGGGGCAGTGGACGATGACCAACCCGACCGGCCGCACGTACGTCAACGAACCGGTGCGGCTGCTGATGGACATCCCGGCCAACGCCAGGCAGGGCGAACTGGTCGTCACCGCCGACGGCAAGGAGGTGCTCTACCAGGTCGAGACCATCGGCCCGCGCAAGGAAGTGTGGGTCGCGGCCAATCTCGGGCCCGATCAGCAGGTCACCTACGCCGTCCGGTCTGGCCGGCCGACCACCGCCATCAAGAAGCTTGTGCAGGTGACCCAGGGCGAAAAGTACATCGAAATGAGCAACGGCCTGACGGCCGTGCGCGTGCCGGTCAGTTGCGGTGCGGTGGATGACATCCCCGCGCCCATCCAGGCCGTGCAGCTTCCGGGGGGCAAGTGGGTCGGTCACGGCGCGTGGCACACGCCGAGCAAGCTGCGGGCGATGAAGGCGACGGTCATCGGCAGCGGCGACGTCTTCGGCAAGGTGCGGCTGGCGTACGCCTTCGAGGGCATGGCCGGGTTGAGTGATAAGCTCGCGGCGTTCGCTGTCATCGACGTCATCCTCCATCCCGGTCAGCGGCACGTGACGATCGAGGAAACGTTCGCCATGTCGCGCGGCTCGTCGTGGACCTTCGACGGCGCTGCCGGCTGGGATGCGCGGCGGTGCACGATCCGCATCATGCAGCGCGGGCCCAACGGCCGCGCCATGGACGTGGACAACTTGGTCAAGACCCTCAAGGCCGGGCAGACGCGGATGGGCGACACGCATGTGAACCTGTTGCCGCGCTGGAGCCAGGCGTACGATGACGGCTGGTTCTTCGCCGCGCATGACGGGACGAACGCGGTAGGGGCGGTGCCCGTGCGGGCGGGCGACTGGATGTGGCCGCACGAGAACAAGATTCGCGTCCGCGTGAAGGACAGCGGCGATTACGCGGGCTTCCAGTGCCCGACGCGGCGCGGCAGCCGGCACTGGTTCCTGCTGGTCGGGCCGTACGCCACGTGGATCGACGCCGACGCGGGCAAACGCGCCGACGGCCCGTTGCACGGGTATGTCACGCGCCACGCTTTCCAGCCGCTGGACAAGCTGCATCACGATTACATCCTCGACTGGCCGGGCAAGAGCGGAAAGTTCAGCGGCGAGTTCTTCTTCAGTACGCGCATCAACCCGACCGGCTTCTGGCGCGGCATGGGCCGCAACGCGCTGCGCAACGCGGGCAAGAGCGGCAACATCGGCACGCTCACCAAGGTGCAGGTGATGTTCGACCCGGACATGTACGGCAGCTACTGGAACGGCTGGTCGCCGGAGAACCCGAACTTCTTCACCGACTTCATCAAGGTGCCGGTGGGCATGACGGCCAACCTGAAAGGTTACCCGCGCTTCAAGGAGTTGTGCCAACTCGCCGAGCAGAAACTGCGCGAGGATATTTACCACTCGGTCACTCTGCCGGGCGGCGCGGGGCAGGAATGCCCGGGCTATCTCAACCACGGCCTGAGCGGCTGGAAGGCGATGGCGCCGGTCGCGAAGGAGCACCTGGGGTTCGACATCACCAAGTGGCCGCGCTATCGGGCGGCGCAGGATTTCCTGCTGCACGCGTCGCAACCGATCAGTCCCGGCAAGCGTCGATGCCACCCCGGCGGCGACACGCACCCGCTCGGTCCGACGATCGAGGGTTCGGTGCGGGGTTTCAAGACCGAGGAACTGCCGGGCTTCGGCGTGATCTTCCGCAACAACGCGGGGGCCAACGAGGAAACGTATCTCGCTTTCAAGAGTGGGCCCAACCGCGGCCACTTCCACGGCGATCAGTTGTCGATCCACTGGTGCGCCCACAGCAGCCAGATCGCCATCGATCACATGTGCTCCTATTCGCCGCGCGCCGGGCAGGAGCACATGCACAACCGCGTGGCGTTCCACGTCGACCAGATGCCGTGGGCGAACATGGACGGCTACGAGCGCGTCATCGCCTTCAAGACCGGCAACGACTGCGATATCGCCGTCGGCCAGGTGGAATCCAAACGCCTGCGCCCGACCACGAAGTTCCCGCCCGAGGAGTGGGACGTGCGGCTGCCGCAGTACAAGTTCGATACGCCGCTCAAGTACCGGCGCACCATCGTGCAGATGAAGAACGAAGGGCAGGACTACTTCGTCATCCGCGACCAGCACGAGGGCCCGGACGTCAAGGCCACCTACTGCCTGCACGTGCTCGGCGACAAGATGAAGCGCAGCGGCCAGGTGATCGACTTCGGCAAGGCCACGCTCTTCTGCGCCACGCCGCGGCAGTTTGAGTTCGCGACGCACGACTGGTCCTTCTCGCAGCGGGGGCACAGTGAGTCCACCAAGGGCGTGCGTCTGACGGTCGAGGGCCGGACGAGCGAGTTCATCACCGTGCTCTATCCCGGCCGGGCGCCCAAGACGATGGAAGCGATCCCCGGCGGCGTGCGCGTCGGCAACGATGAGATCACCTTCACCGGCGGCATCGATGTGGACGATGACGTCGAGATCACCTACGTCACCGTCAAGCGCGGCGGCAAGGTCATTCAGACACTCGCGTCGCGCGATATCAATCTCAATCGCTCGCAGGGCGAAGTCGGCCTGTTCGTGCCGGACGCGGGTTATCCCTTCGGCGAGATCCCGGACTGGCTGATCAAGCAGCGCATCACCAAGCCGAGTTGGTACGTGCCGTGGGACAGCATCGCCAAGCCGAAGCGTCAATGACGAGGCGTCTGTTCGTCGCGCAGCAGATCGAACGGGTAGTTCACGTACACGGCCACGAGTTCGAGTATGGCGAGCTGGTCAAGTTTGTCCGGCATGTAGCGCCGGTTGAATTCTCGCGCATAGGCCAGTCGCAGATCGTCGGGGACCATGCCCATGGTGAAGCAGAGCTGGCGTGATCCGAAGGTGAGCCGGCCGCGCTCAACCTGCTCGCGGAGCACGTGGATGGCCAGCGGCGTATCCGGCTCGAGCGGCTGGCCGAAGCTCATCCACGCCGCGTGCACGAACGGCCACTGCGTCGCGCGGTGATTCATTCGGCTGGCCCTGATCGCATCCTCGCCGCGGTGATACAGCCACGTGCGAATGCCGGTGCGGCACTGGGCCAGTGCATGGGGAATGTCCTGTCGGATGCCCGTCGCTTCGTGGCGCTCGACCGCCTCGCGCCACTGCTCATGCAGGAAGTCGTGCCGCGTCGCCGCGCCCTTCGCGGCGTGGGCATCGGCCCGGGCGAACATGGGCCGGGCATAGCGGCCGTTGATTTCGGCCACGACCACGTGACGCCCCGGCTTGAGAATGATCAGTTCGTCGGGCCGGATCTGCACACCGTCGATCCAGACGCGCGATGACCGATCGGAGAAGAACACATCGAACGCCAGTCGACAACCCGCTTCCTCGCGCACGTCCAGCGCACCGTACAGGTAGCCGCGCGAGGCATCGGTCGCGCCGGGGATCGTCAGGTAGGTCAACTTCCCGCCGAAGCCCGACGCCTCGCGCGGCTTCTCGGGCAGAACGCGTACCGCGACCTCGCGATCGTCGATCGCGATGGGCTTGCCGGCGATCACTTCACGCGCGCCGACCAGGGCCGCGACCACGCCGTCCGCCCCCGGCGCCTCGACCAGCGGCCATGGCCCGAGCAACTGCCACTGTTTGAGCAGTCGGCCGGGGGTGTACGCGTTCGACGGCGCCTGGTCGGATGCGTCATCCTGGCGCGTCGGTTGAAGTGTGATGACCCGTGTCGGCGGCTGCGGCTCGACCAGTCCGAGCGGACCCTGTTCGCCCAGCATCGCCACCGCCGCGCCGCCCGGCGGACCCCAGTTGCCCGGCGGCGACCCGCCGGCGAGCACACCGGTCAGGCCCTTCTGCGCGATGACCATGCCGCCGAACCGCGCCAGGTCGTTGTTGATCTCCCGGCGCTCGCGCTCGGTCATTGCGCCGTAGCACATGTCGTAGCCGAACGGATAGAACGCCAGGGGCGCCGGCAGTCGCTCGCCGTGCTCGCCCGCGTACGGCGGAATACGCGATCGCTTCAGTACGAGCGCCACCGCCCGTCGCCCGTGCAGTTCGTCGCCGAACAGCGTGTAGAAGAAGCCGTGCCCGATCGCCGCGTCCATGCCGGACTGCCAGTTGCGCACCCAGTCGACGTCCTGCTGGTACAGCCGCTTGCTGCGCGCCAGGCGATGACGGATATTGTCGATGATCGCGCGGCCAAGCCGCGTTCGCGCCCGCTCGCGCAGCGCGTCCATGTGCCATCGCCGGAAGTAGCATCGCGGATGCTCGCCGCCGGACGGCGCGTCAACCTGTGTCACCGAAGCATCGAGCGGCCACGCATCAACCGCCGCATCGCCCCGCACCGGCTGGTAGTTGTACCGGCCTTCGTATGCAGCGCGCCAGGTGTCGCTCTCCCTCCGAAGCGTGACTTGGTACTCTCCGTATCCCCCCTCGACCCAGTAGTCGGCCAGCACGTACATCTTGATCGCGAGCGTGATCGTGTTGCCCTGCCGTGTCGCCTCGACGAACGCCGGATGGTCGCGCTTGTTGAACCGGTGAGCATAGCCGCGACATTCGTGCTGCCACCGGCCATCGCGTCGGATGAACTCGATCGTGAGCGGGCGGCGGGAAACCGCGCCGCTCGATTGGTGAACCAGCAGCGCATCTTCGAGGTCCAGCCGCACGACGCCGTCATCGGGCAAAGACGCCGCCGACGATTCGCGCGGCGTGATGCGCACGTCCGTCGCCCCCAGCGGCGTGAACGCCGCCTCGCCCGGCGGGCCCGTCAGCGGATGGTCGGTCGTTTCGCCCGCGGCAAGCGGCGAGCCAGTCCGCTTCGCGATTTCGGCACGCGCTTGCTCGATTACCGACTGCAGGCCACCCAACTGCTGCGCCGCGGCATGGTCCAGCGCTTCCGCCGCATCGTTGTCGCCGATCTCGCCCAGTACCTCGACCCACAACTCCAGTTCCTGCGGATTGGGGAAGAACCGCCATCGCAGCAGCGCCTGCGCAATCGGCTTCGCGGCCGGGGGCCCCAGTCGACGACAGACTTCCGCCGCCGCTGCTTCGACCGCAGGGCTGCACTCCTCATCGATCACCGTCGCGGCCAGTGGCTCGGCGATGTCAGGGCCCATGGACACCAGCGCCTCGATGACCTGGCCGCGCAGTTCCGGGTCGATGGCCGGCGCCTGGGGATCGTGCCCGTGCGAGCGCGGTCCTCCGGCGTCTTCGAGCATGTGGATCAGCAGCGGCGCGACCGATGGATCACCCGTGGCCGCGAGCAGCTTCGCCGCCTCCAGTCGCGCGCGCAGACTGGGGGCATCGACCAGTTCGCCGCGCAGGTGAGGCAGCAGGTCCTCCCAGAAGGCGGGCGCGGCATCGCGGGCGACCTGGCGCACCTGCGGATGCGGGTCGGCCAACGCCCTGGCCAGTGCAGCGGTGGCGACGGCCCGGTTCGCATGGACCAGCAGTTCGATCGCCCGAAGCCGAATGGCCGCATCCTCATCGTCCAGCGCGCTGAGCAGACATCGCGCCGCCGCGTCGCCTTCGGCATGCGGGGCCAGCGCCTCCACCGCCGCGCCACGCACGGCGCGCTCGTGATCGTCCAGCAGCATGCCGAACGCATCGGCACTGCCGGGCTGAAAGAGTTGCCCGAGACTGCGCGCGACGGCGAGACGCACATCGAGGTCGACATCCCCGGCATGCTCAGCGACGGCCGCGTGTCCGCCGGGCGCGCCAAGCTCACCCAAGGCACGAATCGCCGCTTCGCGCGTCCTCGGTTCGGCATCGAACGCCAATGCGTTGAGTTCGGGCAGGGCATCGAGGCGACGATCGCGCGCCAATTGGTCGATGGTCTGGAAGCGGGTGCGGGGGTCCTGCAGTGCCCGGCGCCACGCGGCCACGTCGGTGCGAGACGATCCCGCCGGCAGGAACATGTAGACCACCAGCGCCGCCAGGGCCGGCAGCACCAGCCAGGTGAGCCAGTAGAAGCTCCGTTCGTCGTTACTGCCCATTTGCGTTCAGTCGAAGGTGCGCGATCCAACGGTCACGTCGCCGTGCCTCCACACCGCACGTTCACGGGCGCGGTCTGCGCCCATGGTCAGGCGGCGGCCGGCGGCAGCCGCAACGCGACAGGTCGTTGGCAGAACGGGAGGTCCGCGCGGCTATTGCCGCGGGTCATCGGGCCGTGCGTTCCACGAATAAGAACAGGCCCGGCGCGGGGCCGGGCCTGCATCGCGAGAGCGAGTTGTGATCGATCAGCGCGGGGCGTCGGGCGTGTCGCCGCGCTGCTGCCGGCTGATCATCCGCATGGCGCTGGACACCGACATCTGCTCGACGTGGCCGTCGGCGAACGCCACCGCGACCTGCCGTCCGGCGAACTCGAACTTCTCGTGCGCGACGATGTAGGTCGACGGGCTTTCGATCTTGTCCACCTCGAGGCTCGGGGCGATGAAGGTGTACGCGCTCATCTCGTTCACCCACGCGGCCTTGTCCTCCGCGGACATCGCGCGTCGGGGCGGCCGGGCCGGGCTGTTGGGCGATACGAAGACTTCCATCGTCACGTAATCGTTCTTGACCAGCGAACCGAGATCGGCCGGGAACTTGCCCTTGTTGTCCGCGGCGTACATGTGCAGGCCCATGGTAATGCTGCGGAGATTGCTCATGCTCTGCACCGAACGTGCCGCGGTGCGGGCTTCGGTCAGCGCCGGCACGAGGGCGCCCGCGCCCATCCCCGCGATGGCCGGGGCGTACACGGGGCTGCCGGCCAGAAGCACCGACCCGGGGAACGACTCGACGCTGCGGTAATGGATGCCCTTGTCATCGGTCCACATGAATTCGGCCGCGGGAGCCAGATGCCGGCGCACCTTGTACAGCGGCGGCAGCACGGTCGCCGGTGTATCCTCGACGCCGAGCATGTCCGCCGCGCCGACGGTCAGGCGCGAAAGCGCCACCAGCACCGGGTAGGAATCCGAGGCCAGTTCCGGCGTGTCGATGAAGTTGAACGCGCACACGTCGCCGGCGCCGAGGCGCTCGCGCAGCGCACGGAACTTCGCGTTGTTCGTGATGTCGCGCCGCTGACCGGAAGCATGCACCGCGCCGATCACCGTCTCGGGAAACATGCCGAAGTACAGACGGTCGCCCTTGATCGTCCAGCAAGGGCTGATCAGGGGCGAGGCCACGTAGTGCAGTTCCAGGCCATCGACCTCGCGCCGCAGGATCTGGAGCTTGAACTCCTCGTCAGCCATTTCGCTGGCGGCAAGCTGGTTGAGCAGGGCGACGACCTTCTTCATCGCGCCGTCGAAGGCCTTCGGGTCGCGAAGCTGGTTGACGCCCACGGCCCCGAGAATGGTCGCCCCGCCCACGTTCTCATCCACGTACCAGGCCCATGCCGGGCCCAGCGCCTTGCAGATGTCGTTCTCGATGTCGATCGACATCTGCTGCTTGACCTGGGCCAACTGGTTGTCGAAGGCCTCGAGCGCCTCTTCATCGATCTTGCCCACGGCCTTGCGGATCTCGGCGTACAGCCGCGCCATGTCCAGTTGCGTCGCGCCGGCGAACGTCGCCGATTCCGGAATGGTGGCGAGAATGTCCTTGTCCAGCGGCTTCATGTCCAGCAGCGACATCAGGCCCGTGCGCGGCGTGGGCGCCTCGATGAAGGCCCGCTGGCCCCACTCCTTGCCGTCGAAGCCGGCCATCACCGTGACACGCTTGATCCCCTCCAGCCCGATCGCCTTCTTCACGATGCGCCACTGATTGATCTCGCGCGGCACGCGCCGGTCCTCGGCGGTGCGGTCCTTCTCGTAGCTGTCGAGCAGCTCGTCGACGTTGGCCACGATCGATTCGACATCGATGTACGCGGCCACGACCGAGTCGGCCATCGCCTTGCCGAAGGCGCCGGTGAACTGCTTGTTCGCGGCGAGCGCGGGGCCGGGCACACCGCGCGTCAGCCCCAGCCGCGCCTGGTGCCGGTTCGGAAAGTTGCCGATCGTCAGGACGAACCCGCCGCCGACGTTTTCCAGCGCCATCGGCACTTCGGCGTCGTCCGACTCGGGCAGCATCGGCTTGAACATCTTCACCAGTTGCTCGCCTTCCTTGCCGGCCTGGCACAGGATGGCGATGCGCGGCAGGGGGTCATCGTCCGTGCCGCGATATTCGAACCGGCCGACGTACACCGCCGTGGGGTACTTCCAGAGAATGCGGGCGACCATGCTGAACATCTGCATCTGGCCGGCCCCGACCGGGCTTTCGTCGGCGGCCCGCTGCATGATGGCCGGCAGCACCGTGTCGATCATGGCGCGCACCTGGCTGCTGTCCATCATCGCCTTGAGGTGCGACTGCTCGTATCCGGGCCCCATGTCCTCGGCGCCGGACCAGCCGACGTAGATCATCGCGTCATCGGGAACACGCTCGGCCAGCGGCTGGGCGCGAAGCGATGCGCCGCAGATCAGCAGGGCCATCGCGGCCAATAGGATCGGTAGACGTTTCATGCTGGACCTCCTCGTTGAGATTCTGTTGGAAGGGCGGCAGGCCGCTACTGGCCTGCGCTCGTCGAGCCCCGTGGGCGCCGGCAGTTGCACCCTCCTTGGCGACATTGTCGCACGACTGCCCTCACAATTACAGTCGAGCCATGCCGGCGTTGCAGTCAGGCGCTCCGTCCCTGCAAACGGAAGCGGATTCCCCCACTGGTTGGACGCGGCACACCGCGGCGTGGTTCGCGCTCGTGGTTTTCCTGCCGGCGCGGCCGGCCCCGGCCGTTCAGACACCGAAAATACGCTGGCCGGACGGATCGTAACCGTACAGGTATTCGTGCAGGTGCTTGATCGTGGCCGCGTCGTCGTCCAGGCGGTGGGCGTTGAGGTCGCCGATGGAGATCATGCCCTGGATGCGTCCCTGCTCGTCGACGACGGGCAGATGCCGGATCCGCCGCTCGAAGAAGATCGCCCGGGCCTCGTCGATGGGCGTGTCGGGCGTGATGGAGAAGACCTGGCGGGTCATGACATCGCCGACGAGGGTCTGGGCCGGGTCGAGCCGCTCGGCGACGACCCGTCGCAGGACGTCCCGCTCGGTGAAGATGCCCAGCAGCGTCTTGTCGGCCGCCTCATCGCCGGCGATGACCACCGCGCCGATCTTGTGCTCGTTCATCATCTTTGCCGCGTCGAGCACGGTTGTCTGCTGGCTGACGGCGTATACCTTCGATCCCTTGCGATCCAGGATTCTGCTGACGGTGCTCATCGATGGCCTCCTGCGCGAGCATGCGGTGCGGACACGCCCGGCAAGGGGCGCGGCCGATCACAGGATAAGAATATGGGCCCCGAAAGCCAGCAACCACCGGTGACCTGCAAGAAAAAGACTGATGTTTGCGTGAGACCGCGCCATGTGACACTGTGAACGCATGGTAGCAATCAGTTAGGCCGCGCCCCGGCCCGAGGCGCGGCGAAGAGCTCGCGCCCAACGTCGCCTCTCACCAGCCGTTCGCGGCCGCGCATCGCGCGGCTGTGAACGGTATGGTGCAGAGGATTGTTCGGTTTCCGTTTCTCAAAGACTGCACTCTCCACCAGAGATACGTTCGAAATAGCGGTCCGAGCTGAGTTCATCCCGAAAGCAGGAGAGCTTTGGGATGGTCTCCTCACGGAACCGCGCAGCCAAGGGCTGTACAAGAGCGATCGCATACGCGGCGACAAGCGTCTCGTCATCACAATCCCAGTCGGCACGATAGCGAAGATACCAGGATTCATCTTCGTTTCCTAACCCCGTGAAGACGAGATGATCGTCCGACATGGATTCCAGGAGTTTGCGTGGGGATTCGAGTTGTGAGAATAGATCATGTATGTCCGTCTTGCCCTTTTTGAAATGAAGACCGTCATGTTCCCACCAGTCTTCGTATCTGAGCAGAACGGTCGAGCCGTACAACAAGAGGGACTGCAGGAAACCCGCAATGCCGAGAAGATCTTTCGTGACCTCGCCGAGTGCTCCGTCACCACAGAACACGATGCCCTTCGGCATCGGACGGTGCGGATTGTTATCGAGTTGCTTCATCTTCTCTCAAAGCGAACAATTGATTGAACGGAATTCCATTGAGCAGGGGCTGTGGACCATGCTATACGGATTTCCGCATCGCGAGGATATCGCCATGCTCAATGGAAAAAAGCAAACGACGTGCCGATGACCCCGGCCGGCCGGGGAACGTCCCCGGCTGGCTACAAGGATGGTTGCAGGCGGTTCGTAAGTCAAGGAAAATCACATGCATTCCGCGGCGGGTGGTCCCGGGGCACAAATCTTCCCCTGAATACTTGACATCTACCTAACGTGTGGCTGCAATACCCCCAGTTCGGCGCGCCCTTCCCGGCGTGCCGCCATTCCGGTCCCGTCCCGCGGCCATCGTCCTTCGCCGCGCCTGCTTACCGTCGGTATTCGCCATGCCTTCGCCGCCCAGCAATCTTCTGCCGTTGCGACCGCCGCGCCAACACTTCGAGTGGCAAGGCCGGCGCACGCGCGGCAGGCGCGTGGGGGCTTCGCATGACGTCACCCGCCGGCCCGGTGCGGCTGGACGGGCCGGGGCTGGACCACCCCTCCTCCGCAACGGGCGGCCGCGGGTTGCGGACCCGCCCCGGTGCGGATCGCCGCCGACCCCTGCCCCGCGGCCCGTGCCAGCCACTCGCACCAACGGCCGTGCGGCCAGGCGTCACTGGCGAAAACACCTCCACCGACACCCCAACCGGAGCGTTTCAAGCCGAAACGAGCGAAAACGGAGCCAAAAAGTGTACACTTTTGACACATTTTTCGAGCGATTTCTTACGTGTGAGTGCAGTTGTGCCGAGCAAGACCCGTTTCCAGCCCGTGAGAGGGGATCGGCGTCGTTCCGAGCTAAGCCTATGTGCGGTTTCGCTCTCGCCCGCGGCGATTTCGCGCCCGCGTCACCCGTTAGACTGCGGATGCTGCATCAAGCTCGCCATGGGCAAGCGCTCCGTTCCCGACTTCTGGAGGACCATCATGTCGCCCTTCCCTTCGAACCATCGTGCCCTGCTCATCGCCGTCCTCTTCTCACTGCTCCGGCTGAGCCCGCTGGCAGGCGACACGCTGAGTGTCGGGCTCGATCAGCGCGGCGGCTTCCGGCACGACGGCCGGACCGTCACGCTCCCGCAATTGCTGAGCGTGCTGCGCGAGGCCGGCGCGGCCGAGTCGCCGCCAGATGTGAAACTCGATATCCACGATGACGCGCCCGGTGCGCGCGTGGGCCAGTTGCTCGAGCAACTGCACTACGAGGGGCTTGGCTGCATCGATGTCGGGCACGCGCCCCACACCGTGCAGGGCACGGGCAGCATCCTGGTGCGCATCACGAAGGATGGCGTCTTTCACGTCGGGGACACGCGGGTGAGTGTCGACGGGCTCGCCGGGGCCCTGGCCGCGCTGCCGGAAGGCGACGGCGACGCGGGCGTCCACCTCGCGTTTGATGACCGGACCCCTTACCGCGCGCTCAAGCCGTTGTTCCGCGCGGTGGCGGCGGCGCAGGTGGATCGCGTGGTGCTCAACGGGCGGGTGTTCACGCTCGTCCGCGCCGCCCCAACGCGCCAGGTGATCAAGGTCGCCCCGCGATGGACCGATGCGCGGCAGGCCCGCGAGGCGCTGGCCGGCATCGTCGAGAACCTGGGCGCCCACCACCGAAGGCTCGAAGCGATGCGCGACGCGATGTTTGTCCTCGCGAAGATGAAGGCCGATCCGAGTGTTCTGACCGAAGCGGAGACGGCCTGGCGCAAGGCGGCCGGCGCGGATCAGGCCGGCCTGACGCTGCCGCAGTTGTATGCGTTGGCCCAGGCGCTCGAGCAGGACATGCTTACGCTCTATCGCGAGGCGCTCTGTGCCCGCATGCGAGCGCATCGGCCGGACCTGGCGTACCTTGAGATATACGAGACGACGACCGTGCCGCGCCCGATGCGAGCGGCGATTGATCTGGTCAACCTTCCCAGGCAGGAAGATGCGCTGAAAGAGACGCTGCGCAACCTGCGGAGGGAAGCGCAGGCCATCGAAGTGAGCGCCGCGCGGCTGGTCGATTTCGTCACCGCCATGACCCGCCGCGATCCGGATGAGATCATCCCCGACATCGGAAGGGATGATCAAGGCATGATCGAATACAAGGGACCGGAACTGCTGCCTGACGAAATGGACTTCACCTACACGCCGAACAACGGCGCGTTCAGCGCGCGCGGCGGACGCCGGCTGGTCCGCGGGCTGACCGGTTTCGACTGGCTGTACCTCGACACGTGGTACATCGTCGGCCCGTTCGATGGCGATCGGCGGCGCGAGCAACTCGATGTGCGCTTCGGCCCCGAGGCGCACGTGCACCTGGCCGACGCCTTCAGCGGCAAGAATAGTCGACGCATCACCTGGGACTACAAGCACGTCGGCGCACCGGCCGTGCCCGGCACGGACCGCCCGACGCCGAGGGCGTACTGGAAGATCGAACCCGATCGCATCGAGTCGTATGCCATCTACTACGCCTGGACCGAGGTCTACTCCGACACGGAGCGCGATGTCTGGATCGCCACCGGCACCGACGACTACGGCAAGCTGTGGGTCAACGACGAACTCATCTGGAAGAGCCCCAAGTCGCGCAAGCCTTACAACGCGACGGAGAACATTCAGCAGGTCAGCCTTCGGAAGGGCCACAACAAGGTGCTCTATCGCGTGGAGAACGCGGGCGGCACGATGGGCTTCTCGCTGCTGGTGCGCGTCAGCGAGGCGTTCGAGTGACGGGCCAATCGGCGCGGGTCACTCGACGATGCGGCCGCGCACCGCGCCGGTTGCCTTGCGTTGCACCAGTCATTTGCTTCTCCTTGCTCAGTGTCTCTCAGCGCGCAACAAGCCACGCCATGGCGCCCGCACAATGGCCCGTCGTGTTCTTTCAGGGGGCCGCATGTGAGGGAAATGATTTCCAGTTCACGGTAACCGCTCCCCCAGACGAGGGAAGCACATGGCGAAATGGAAGGCTGAGGTATAATCCGAGCCTCTTCATCAGTCGCAACCACGCAGGAGATTTCTGGATGTCACGTACGGAAAGCAACTCGGACGTCATGCGCGGCCCGGCACTGGAATCACTCGAGCCCCGCCTGCTTCTTTCCGCCTCATCGAACCTGTTCGACTTCGACGCCGCCTCTTTCCTCGGGGGCTCGAACACCGCAGACGCCGTGCGCGGCGCAGTGATACAGAGTGACGGCACGGTGGTCCTCGCGGCGAACATCAGCGACGCCTCGCCTGGTGGCGTAACGCCGGTCCTTCTCGATAGCGCTACCGCCTCGACCTCCGGCGCGATTGTTCGCCTTTCATCGGATGGCCAGACGGTCCTCAGCGTATCGCGCCTGGCCGACAAGGTGCTGGACCTGTCCAATGACGCAAGCGGCAACCTCTACGTCGCTAGTTACACCGACGGATTCTACAAACTCAACGCCGATGCCAGCGCCGTCCTTTGGAACAAGACCGCGGCCGACCTCGGTTTCGCCAACGTCCAGCGCATCGACGCCGGACCGACCGGCTACGTGGCCGCGCTCGGCGGCGGATCGCTCGACAGCGGCACCAACCTCGGCGGCAATGTCTCCATCTTCGATGCCGCGGGTACGCAGCTCGGCGCCGTCTCGGGCGGCAAGTGGAAGAATGACGTGGCCATCGACGAGGCGAGCCAGACCGTCGTCTTCCTCGGTTACCGCAACGCCACCGATGGCGCCAGCGGCCTGCCCGTGCAGATCAGTTACTACCGCGGCGTGGACTACACCGGCGCCGTCAAGTACACCGGCTATGACTGGTCGGGCGATCCAAGTTCGCCGGACTACCTCAACGCGCCCGAGAACAACATGGCCGATACGCGCGGCTACCGCGCCGAAATCGGCGATGACGGCTACCTCTACCTCGCCTTCGAGTCAGCCGGCGGCAACAACCTGTTCAACCAGGATCCGTTCGACGTCATGACGAACGTGGCGCTCGCCGGGGGCGATTCGTTCCATGTCCCCTACAACACCGGCGCCAACCACATCACGTATTTCGGCCGCTACGACGCCGGCACCGGCGACTACGTGGTTGGGAATCACATTCTGACGCGGCTGGGCGATGGCGAAGGCAACACGATCCGCGTCCAGGAAGGCAACATCCATGCCGACGCCGACGGCCGCGTGTATGTGACCGGCAGCAGCGCGTGGGGCCTGCCGCTTGAGACGCACCCGGCCAATCCCGGCGGGACGTCCTTCAATCCAGGCGTCAACGGCAACTACCTCGGCGGGGCCTACCTGCTGGTCATGGACTCGACGCTCGGGTCACGCGAATTCACCACGCGGCTGGTCGGCGACTGGGGCCGCGCGATTGATACCCGATCGATCGGCGGCGGGTCTTACCAGATGGTCTTCGGCGGCGACACCGACGAGGAACTCTACATCCTCAATGCCGAACAGCCGACCAGCGGCGGCGGCAAGGACGGCTGGTACGGCGTGGTCACCGACAGCGATGGCGACCCGGCCAACAGCGCCCCGACCGCCGCCTTCACCGGCACCCAGATCGCCACCGGCCCGGGCACCGTCACGCTCGAACTCGACGCCACCGGTTCGACCGATCCCGACAGCGATCCGCTCACCTACATCTGGCATTTCGGCGACGACACCCGGGCCGAAGGCGCCGTCGTCCAGCACACGTTCTCCGTGTACGCCAACAGCACCGTCACGCTGACTGTGCTCGACGACTCGACCGGCTGGAGCCAGGAGAGCCTGATCATCGGCCCGCCGGACGCCACGTTCGCGATGGACCCCGGCGCCGGCACCGCGCCCGCCACCATCAGCTTCGACGCATCGGCCACGACCGATCCGAGCGATGACCCGGCCACGCTCACTTACCACTGGGATTTCGGTGACGGCAGCACCGCCACCGGCGTCACCACCAATCACACCTACCAGACCGGCGGCATCTACGAGGTCATCCTCACCGTCACCGATCCGGTCGGCGCGACGGGCATCGACACACAGACGCTAGGCATCGCCCGCGACGGCGGCTACGCCATCCGCCTCGACTTCGAGAACACCGGCGGCACGCACAACTGGACGGAACCGGGTTATCTCAGCGCCGACCTGGTGCTCTATGACCCGGCCGTCGGCTACGGCTACAGCTACCTGGACAGCAACATCTCGACCTCCGGCAACTGGCCGGACGTCTCGCCGCGCGGGCTCTGGGCCGACGGCCACCAGTTCAGCAAGTATCCCAGCGACCCCGAACTCGACACCAACTACCTCGTCGATGTCCCCAACGGTGACTACACCGTCCTGCTCCGCACCGCTCACAGGGACGGCCACACCTTCCCGGGTGTGATCGCCGAAGGCGAACGCGTGCTCGGCACCGTCCAGTCCAACACGACACACAACACGTACCGCTTCAACACCACCGTGACCGATGGCCAACTCACGCTCAGCCCGATCCGGCCCTACTGGACGATCTCGGGCCTCGAGATCATCGACATCGGCCCGGCTGACCAGCCCGACGACACGAACAGTTTCGTCATGGATCCGAACCTCGGCGAAGCGGCGCTCGAGGTCGGCTTCGACGCCGCCGGCCACGCCGATGACACCGGTCTTTCCTACCAGTGGGACTTCGGCGACATGACCAACGGCAGCGGTGTCGAGACCTCGCACACCTACGCCACGGCCGGGGTCTACGACGTCACGCTCACCGTCTCCGGCGGCGCCGGCAATCGGATCGTCGACTTCGGCGGCGACTACGGCGGCGGCGGAAGTATCGACGGCGTCCGCTCCATCAAGGGCATCGATCTGGACAGCGACGGCAACGACGACGACACCATCACCTACATCCCCCTCGGCCTGCAGCCGACCGGCGCCATGGCCGATGTCAGCGCCGACGGCGCGCGGCCCAGCGGGCGCATCTTCGGCGGCATCGCCGGCCGGCGCATCGATGATCCCAACGGGAGCGGCAGCTTCTCGATGGGTATCACCAACAACGGCAGTAGCGACTACTTCAATCTGCGCGACCAGCCCGGTTCACCGGGCGTCGAGCACCATGGGCTGCTGATGTGGATCAAGGAGGACTTCCTCAACGGCGCACACGCGCAGCAGGTGGCTTTCGACGCCTCCAGCTCGATGACCATCTCGCTCATCCGCTGGGAGAACCTTGACGCCGGACGCTTCGTGGTGCAGGACGGGGATACGTTCTATGTCAGCCAGGCGACCTTCTCCGGCAGCGGTGATCACACCATCGATCCCAACGCCACCAACTGGGCCGTCTACACGCCCGAATACAGCTACGGCCTGAACTTCGACCAGGACGGCGCCGCCTTCGCGCCGCACACCTTCACCGACATCCAGTCGGTGGGCGTCCTGCTGGAACGTGATGCGGGCGCGACGGCGCGCGTCTGGTACCGGGTTGACGGTTTCGAGGTCGACGCCGCGATCGCGCCGGTCACCGGCACGGTGACGGTCATCGATCCCCTGCCGCGCGTAACGATCACCGCGACCGATCCGATCGCCAACGAGAACGGCGACACCGGTGAGTTCACCGTCACCCGCACGGGGCCGACGACCGACCCGATGGATGTCCTCTATGTGGTCAGTGGCACCGCCTCTGACATCGACTACGTGCCGACCCCGCTGCTGACCGGCCAGGTCACCATCCCCGCCGGCAGCGCGACGGCCGGCATTCTTATCACGCCGAGCGACGACTCGATCGCCGATGGTGACGAGACCATCACCCTCGACATCATCCACAGCCCGGACTACTACGCGAACAAGCCTTCGCAGGCCACCGTCACCATCGTTGATGACGAGATCGCCTTCGTGAACTTCGGCGGCGACTACGTCAGTACCAGCCAGGCCCTGCGGCCGACGGAGGGCAATGGCGTGGTCTCCACGGGCGATTTTGACGGCGACGGCAACAGCGATGACACGATGACGCGCTATACTTTCAGTCTCGTCGATCCGCTTTCGCCGGCAATCGGCGGCAGTTACAACGGCCCGAGCGCCGAGTTCTTCGGCGGGGTCGTCGCCATCGCTTACGACGGCACCGACTCCGGTTTCTCCACCCGTAACGTCGGCGAGAACGGCGCCAACGACCGCGTCTCACTCCGCTATCAGAAGTACCCGCCGCTGGCCGACTTCGACACCACCTGGGTCTGGACCGCCGACGGCTTCCTCGATGACGCCACTGCGAAAATCCTCGGCGCTAACACCGTCTTCTCCATCGGCTTCTCGCGCGCCGAGAGTCTTGGCCAGATGCGTTGGCTTCTCGGCGATGGTGTGAACTTCTACGTGTCCGAGCAGACCTTCTATGGCGACACCACGTGGACCGGGCAGCAAGTCGCCGACTCCATGTGGGCCCTCTACACACCCACCGCCACCGACATTGACTTCGACGCGTCCGCCGCCACGTTCGATGTGCCGATCACCGACATCCCGGTGCTGGCCGCGGGATACATCACCGACGTCGACGGCGATGTCGGCGGCGCCCGCTTCTGGAACGAGTTCCAGGCGTTCTCCGTCCTCGAAGGCGACAACGTGGCGCCCGAGATTGTCAGCGTCGAACGCACCCCCGGCGAGGTCACGCGGCCCAACAAGCTCGACAGCCTGCGCGTGACCTTCAGTGAGGATCTCATCGCCAACATCAATGCCTCCGCTCTCTCCCTGTTCAACGAGACCACCGGCCTGCCGGTGGATCTGTCCAGCGCTCTGTTCAGCTACGACCGTGGCACGCTGACCGCGGAGTGGGATCTCACGCCGCTGAACCTGCCGGCCGGGCGGTACGTCGCCACGCTTGACGCCGACGCCCTCGGCGATGAAAGCGGCAACGCGCTGGATGGCGATGGCGACGGCGCGGCGGGCGGCGACTACGTGAGCAATCTCATGGTCGCACTCGACGGCGATCTTGATCTCGATGGCACAGTGGCCTTCCGCGAAGCGGCCACGGCCGTGGCCAATCTTGGTCTAACCGGGGCCGTCTGGGCTGACGGCGACAGCAACGCGGACGGTGTGATCGGTCTGTCGGACGCAGTCGCGGCGCTGAACAACATCGACGCCACGATCAACGTGACGCCGCCCGCGGCCTTGGAGACGAGCTTGGCCCAATCCTCGGTCTCGCCCGCGCCCGCCTACGTGCCTGCGGCGACGAATGCGCAGACATCCGGCGTCGACTGGTCATGGCTTGGTCAGGATTCGGAGGACAGCGAGGTGGATCTGCTCTCGCTCAGCGTGCCGATCCTCTGATTGGTGGCACGAGCTGTGAACGAAGAAGCCCACGGTTTCGCGTCTGGGGACTCCTTCGCTCAATACCCGAGCTTCCCAGTGCGTTGTGCATGGGAGTCGCTCAACCGATTGGAGAACCACCATGCGCCGCTTCCTCACGATCTGCATCGCCCTCGCCGCCCTCCTGTCGCCGGCCCTCGCCGCCGACGGTGCGGTGTTCCAGTACGCGCTCGAGTTCACCTACAAGGACGGCAGAGGCAGAGACCGAGACAGCACCGCCTTCCTGTGGATCCCGGCCGAAGCGAAGCAGGTGCGCGGCATCGTGATCAGCGGCATGACCCTCATGGAACGCGAGATGTCGCGCGATCCGCAGATACGCGAAGCGTGCGAGGATCAGCAACTGGCGATCGTCTTCCTCAAGTCCGACCTCGGCTCGGCGGACATTCCGAAGTTGCTGAGCGACCTGGCCAGACACTCGGGCTACCGGGAGTTGCCGGCCGCGCCGCTATTCTTCGCGGGTCACTCGGCCGGGGGCCCGCCGGCAAAACGGCTGGCGATCAAGATGGCCGGCCGCTGCTTCGGGCTCGTGCAGTACCGCGGCGGCATCGCGGGGCCGAACGATCCGGTGCCGCCGGGCATTCCGACACTGGCCATGGTCGGTCAGTTCGACGAGTTCGGCGGCCGCATGCGCGCCGATGATCGTGAGGACGGGCCGTGGGAAGGCGCGCGCAACGGCATCGCCGCGTACCGCGCCGCGGACCGGGGACATCTCGCTTCGATCGCCGTGGAGCCCGGTGCCGGGCACTTCGCGTGGTCCGATCGCAACGCAGCCTACCTGGCGATGTACATCGGCAAAGCCGCGCAGGCGCGGATTCCAAAGTCATGGCCGATTGATGCGGACGAGCCGATCGCGCTGAAGAAGGTAGACCCGGACGCCGGCTGGCTGACGGACCTGACCATCAAGGCGCCGGGCAAGGCCGCGCCGGCGCCGGTCACTGAGTACAAGGGCGACAAGAACTACGCCGCCTGGCACTTCGACGAAGCGATGGCCCGCGCCACCATCGCGTATCATCGGGGCATCACGAAGAAGGACCAGTTCATCAAGTGGAATGACCGCTATTGGGTCGACGCGGGCACACGGTTCTTCTTCCTCGGCATGAACTGGGTCGATGACGGCCGGACCTTCGAGGTCAACCCGGTCTACGCCGAGAAGTACCCGGGGCAGTACAACGGCAACGGCCCGCGCTGGCCCGAGGCCGGCCAGCCCGTCGGTCACAGCGACGCCCCCATCAAGATCAAACCCGTTAGCGGTCCGATCAAGGCCGTGGGCGACCGTCGCTTCCGCATGCACTTCGATGAACTCGCCCCCGCCACCGAAAGCTCCCGCGTCACGTTCATGGCCTACAGCGAAGGTGATGACGATTACCGCTACACCGAACATGTCGGCATGATGCCGCGCGGCTTCAAGGGCCTGACGAAAGGTGCATCGCAGACCATCACCTTCCCGCCCATCGGCAACCTCAAGGCCGACACCAAGCCCGTCGAACTGAAGGCCACCAGCAGCGCGAAGCTACCGGTCGAGTACCACATCGGCTTCGGCCCGGCGGTGATCGAAGCCGGCAAGCTCAGGATCACTCAGATCCCCGCGCGGGCGAACTTTCCGATCGCCGTGAAGGTCGTGGCGTACCAGTTCGGCAGCGGCGTCGAGCCGTTCGTCAAGACGGCGACGCCGGTGGAGCAGGTGATCGCCATCCAGAAGCCGTGACCCGATACACCGCTACCTCGACAACGCCCCACCGAACAACAGCACCAGCAGCAACACCACCACCACGATCACCGCCACCAGCATCGTGATCTTCCAGAAGCTCCACGGCCGCTCGCCCTGCACCTCGCCCGTCCGGCCGTTGACAAGAAACACGTAGGAGCGATCTCGATATCGGTAGGCGCAAATCCAGATCGGCAGCAGAATATGCTTGTACGTGATCGCCTCGTACTTCGTGTGTTTCCACGTGATGCGCTGATGGTCGCCGCCGATGTCGCGCCGGATGTGGCGGCGGATGTGCTCATCCATGATCGCCCGCGCGATGGCGAATCCGTCGGCCAGGTCGACCTGGTAGCTCTGCGCGAGAAACCCGCTGATGTACTCGTCGGAGTACGGCTGAAGGTTCCGCAGGTCCCACGGCTCGAGCTTGCGCGCATGCTTCACCGGCAACGCGCGGCTGGCGATCACCAGTACGTCATCAAACGCGTCGCGCACAAACCCCGATGCGAACGACCAACGTGTCTCCGTTTCCGTGTAGCTTTCCGTCTCCGCCTTCCCGTTCCGGTAGACGGTGCGCGTCTTCCACACGGTGTGGTCGTCACCACGCCGGCCCTTGTAGTGCGTGCCCGTTCGCGCATCGTACGTCCAGTAGGGCACGTAGATGCCCTGCAGCTTGTCCTGCAGCCGCGTGTGTTTCTTCAGTTCACGCGGCGCGAACCACAGCCTCGACAGCCATACCTGATAGCACTTGCGTGCCTGATCGTGCGTGATGAAAAACGGCAACACCGCCTTCGGACGGATCTGCCGCGCACTGTGCTCAACCATCACCAGGTTCGCACCGCAATACGGGCAGTCCATCGCATCCAGCAGCGGCGGACGGTCGATCTCCGCGCCGCACTGGTCGCAACTGACGACCGACCGCTCCACCTGTGGCTGCTCGTCAACCGTCAACAGCGCGGCTTCGTAGTCCTCCTCTTCCACGCCCTCCAACGCGATCAGTATCTCGTTGCGCGTCCCGCAGTAGCGACACAACATCGTCGATGTCCCCGGCGCGTACACGAGCTTCGCTCCGCACTGGCTGCACGGCCACTGCGACGCGTCGTTCTCCGGTTCCCGCGGGGTATGCCTCGCTCCCTCACCCGGCGGCTCCAACGCAATGTAGTCCTTCTCCTTATCCAAGCCGATCCCCTTGTCCAGGGTTGCTCAAGGAGTATGGCACGTGCCCGTCAGGATGCGGTCGGCCTCGGTCTCACCCCGCCGGCGGCACCGGCGGCGGCGTGCCCGGCATCGGCGGCGGGGAGGCGAAAAGGTGCGACAGGGCCGCGACCTGCGCGGCCGGGGTCCAGCTGGCCATCCCCTGCGACCAGACGAGCGTGTCGCGCGTCAACTGACCCGACTGCGCCTGCCGCGCGAGCGCATCGACCGGGAACGGTCCGGTCTGCTGCCCGGCGACCGCGACGAAGTACTGGGCCTGGGTCGGCAGCGGCGGCGGTACTTGCGTCGATGCCTGTTGACTGCCGGCCATCGCGCCGGCCATCTGGTTGCCCATGGCGAATCCCGCCCCGACACCGACGCCCGCGGCCCCGAGGCCGCCCGGATTCTTCGCCGCGTCGCCGATCGCCTCTGCCGTCTTGTACTGCGTGTACTGCTGCATGTTTCCGATCACACCCATGCTCGTGCGCTGATCCAGTGCCTTTTCCACTTCTTCCGGCAGCGAGATGTTCTCGACGAGCAACTTCATCAGTTCCAGGCCGTAAGCCGCAAACTCCGGCTGAATGCGCTCCTGGATCAGCTTGCCCAGTTCGTCGTAGTTGGCCGCCATCTCGAGCACGGGGATCTGCGATTCAGCCATCGCATCAGCGAAGCGTGACACGACGATGTTGCGCGTCTGGTCGGTGATCTCGTCCGTGGTGAAATGACCATCCGTGCCGACGATCTCCCGGATGAACGTTCCCGCATCGACTACGCGGATCTCGTAGGTGCCGAACGCCCGCAGACGGACCGGGCCGAACTCGCCGTCGCGCAGCATGATCGGGTTCTTCGTCCCCCACTTCTGATCGGTGAACCGGCGCGACGAGACGAAGTAGACCTCCGCTTTGAACGGACTCTCGAACCCGTGCTTCCAGCCGGCGAGCGTCGAGAGGATCGGCAGATTGCGCGTGTCAAGCGCGTACATGCCCGGCGAGAAGACATCCGCAAGCCGCCCCTCGTTGATGAACACGGCGAACTGGCCTTCGCGCACCGTCAGCCTGGCGCCGTACTTGATCTCGTTGCCGTAGCGCTCGAAGCGATGGACCATCGTGTTGCCCGAGACATCGGTCCACTCGATGATGTCGATCAGTTCGCCGCGCAGTTTGTCCCAGAACGCCATGGCAGACCTCCCGATGACTCTTGACTTGCCGGCCGCACGACCGGGCTGTTGCAGTGGCCCTACAGCATACCACCTCGCGGTTCGCATCCGCCTGTCGGATGTGGGACCAGCGGGCCGGTTTGGGCCGGATTTGACCCCCGCCGATCCGCTGCCCGCCGCCCGGGCGCCCGGGCGCGGCAATCGATCCATCCGTTCGGGCGTCAGACCCACGGTGCTCTGCTACAATCCCGGCCCCCCCAGGGAGCGGGATGAAGCGGGAAAGGACTGTGAAAATGCGTTGGCATGTCATCGTGGCAGCCGTGCTGTGGTGTCTGGCGGTGCCAGGCGGCGCGATCGCTGACGAATCGCTGACGCCGGAGCAACTCCACGAGCAGGGCAACACGGCAATGGCCGACGGCGACTACGCGAAGGCCACCGACAACTATCGACGCGCCATGGAGCAGGCGGCGCAGCACCGCGACCCGGCCGCGAATCGCTATCGCTTGAGCTTCGCCCGCGCCGCGTGGGCCCAGGTTCTGCATGCGCCGGACCTGCCGGACGAGCAGCGCGGCGAGTTGCTGGCCGACGCCGACAGGCACGCCGCCGAGGCAATCAGACAGTTCCTCGAAGGGCCGGATGAGCAACTGGCCGACCATCTGCGGGGGTTCGGCGAAAGCCAGTTGCTTGTTTCCGTGTTCCTGCTCGACGAAGCGCCCGCCGCGCGGCAGGACCGAAAGCGACAGGGCTTGGCCGCGATCCGCCAGGCGGTCGAGATTCGCAGCGATGACCTGGCACTGCGACGCTACTTCCTTGATTGCCTGCTGGTCTATCCATCGCCGGCGGTCCGTGACCTTGCGCTGGAGCAGATACGTTACCTGCTGGAAGCCAACCCAGACGACCACGTGCTCTACGCGCGGCGGGCAGCGCTGAATATGGTCGCCGCCGAACCGGATGGCGAGCGAACACGCTCGATCGAGGCGGACCTGCAACGCGCGATCGAATTGTCGCTCGGCCAGGAGGAGGCCTACTGGCTGCAGCTTGCCGCCTTCTACGAGGAGGAAGGCCGCACCGATGAGATCACACCGGCGCTGCGCAAGGCGCTGCGTGCGATCCCGGTGTCCACTGATTTGCGGATCGCGCAGGGCATGCACTTGCTGCGGCGGGATCGCGTGGACGAAGCCACCGCCCAGTTGACGCGCCTGGCGCAGGACCAGCCGCGCAACCCCACCGCCCTGCTCGCCCTCGCGCGGCTGCATATCCGCCAGCGTCAACCGAAGAACGCGTACGCCTTGGCCCAGCGCGCCGGGACACTCGCACCGGATGACGAAACCCCGTTGGCCTACATCGCGCAATGCCAGATGCTGCAGCGCCGTCCGGCCAGGGCCGCGAGCGCCTACCGCCACGCGCGGGAAGTCGCGATCCGGCGTTTCCATGACCTGCCGCGCAGCATCGACCACGCTCGCGAAGCGCTGGGCTTGCGCGCGAAGATCGAAACGCTGGCGATCGATCAGTGCCAGATGTGGCTGGACGCCGCCGCGCAGTCCAAGCGGGAAAAGGACCGCAGCAAATGTCTCAGCGAGGTCCGATCGGTGCTGAAAGAGACGCCCGAGGCCCACCGCGTGCACCCGCTCTGGTACACGGTCGAGGCTCGCCTGGCCCTCGCTGAACGCAACGAGGACCGGGCGTTGGGCCTGCTCGAACAGGCTCACGGGGCCATGGCCGGCAACGCCGACAAGCAGACCACGATCCTGCTGACGAACCTTTACATCGCCCGCGATCGACTGCGCGAAGCGCGCCACCTGCTCGAGCAGGCCACGGCCGACAACCGCGACCCCCTCCTTCTCACCGCCTTGGCTGGCGTGCTTCTCAAGTCGAACGAGAAGGACCAGGCGTCCGCCCTGCTCGATGAGGTGCTCCAAGCTCACCCCAGGTTCGCGCCGGCCCGCAAACTGAAAGCGCAACTCAAGAAGGACAGCGACGATCCCCTGCCGCCGTTCTGACGGAGATGGTTCGGCCCACGGGCATCCCGGCTCAGTCGCGGTCTCCATGTTCGGGCCCTCGGAAAAGAGATGACGGCGGATGCCGAGGCCAGGCAAACCCCCGGTTCAGTGACGGCAGTTCGCCCTTGTGTCTTTCATGTTCGCAATCTTCGCTTCGCATGCACCGGAACGGGAAGCCCAGGGATGGCAATCCCTGGGCTCCCGCAATCGTCTTCGTTCGCGCCGGCGCTTGGATCAATACCGGTACGTGTCGGGCTTGTACGGACCGTCGACCGGCAGGCCCAGGTACGCCGCCTGTTCCTGCGTCAGCTCCGTCAGTTCCACGCCGAGCTTGTCCAGGTGCAGCCGCGCAACCTTTTCGTCCAGGTGCTTCGGCAGCGTGTAGACCTTCTTCCCATACTGGTCGGCGTTGGTTGCCAGCTCGACCTGCGCGATCACCTGGTTCGTGAAGCTGTTGCTCATCACGAAGCTCGGGTGACCGGTCGCGCAGCCCAGGTTGAGCAGCCGCCCCTCGGCCAGGATCAGTACGCTGTTGCCGGTGTCGCCGAACGTCCACTTGTCGTACTGCGGCTTGATGTTCGTCTTCTCGGCCTTGCCCTGCTTGGCCAGCTTGTAGAGGCCGGCCATCTCGATCTCGTTGTCGAAGTGGCCGATGTTGCCGATCACCGCGCCATCCTTCATCTTGCGCATGTGCTCCACGGTGATGACGTGGTAGTTGCCGGTCGTCGTCACGAAGAAGTCGGCCGAGCCGATCACGTCCTCGAGCCGCTTCACTTCGTAGCCTTCCATCGCCGCCTGCAGCGCGCAGATCGGGTCGATCTCCGTCACGATCACGCGGCAGCCCTGGCCGCGCAGCGACTGGCAGCAGCCCTTGCCGACATCGCCGTAGCCGAGCACCACCGCCACCTTGCCGCCGATCATCGTGTCGCTGGCGCGATTGAGCCCGTCGATCAGCGAGTGACGACAGCCATAGATGTTGTCGAACTTGCTCTTGGTGACCGAGTCATTCACGTTGATGGCCGTGAACAGCAGCGTGCCCTTTTCCTCGGCCTGCCGCAGGCGGATTACGCCCGTCGTCGTCTCTTCGCTCACCCCGACCACATCACGAGCCACGCGCGCCCAGCGATCGGGATCGGCTTCCTGAATCTTCGCAAGGATCTTGAGCAGCTCGACCCAATCTTCGGGATCATCCTCGGTCGTCGCGGGCACGCCGCCGTCGCGCTCGAACTCGAGGCCCTTCGTCACCATCAATGTCGCGTCGCCGCCGTCATCGACGATCTGCTGCGGGCCCAGCCCGTCGCCGAAGTCCAGCGCGCGTTCCGTGCACCACCAGTACTCCTCCAGCGTCTCGCCCTTCCAGGCGAAGACCGGCACACCTTTGGGATTGTCCGGTGTACCGTCGGGACCGACGACCACCGCCACCGCGGCATGATCCTGCGTCGAAAAGATATTGCACGACGCCCAGCGGATATCCGCGCCCAGCGCCCGCAGCGTCTCGATCAGCACACCGGTCTGGATCGTCATGTGCAGGCTGCCGGTGATGCGGATGCCCTTGAGTGGCTGCTTCGCGCCGTACTCCTCGCGGGCCGCCATCAAGCCCGGCATCTCGCCCTCGGCCAACTCCAGTTCCTTGCGGCCCCACGCGGCCAGCTCGGCGAATTTGCCAGGATCGTCCATCCCGGCCACCTTGTACTCAAAGGGGGCGCTGCCGGTCGTGCTCGTCGGTGCGGTCTGTGTCGTCGTCATGTTGATCTCCGTCTGTCGGTTCTTGCTTCTTTGTCAGTCAGGTTTCGTTTCAGTTCATGTCGGCGTGTCTCTCGCGTCGGACACGTCGCCCCGGTCTCCCATCACGTGCCGCTTGCCGCGCTCGTCCTGTTTGATGTCGCGGCGGTCGCGCTGGTCGGCGCCGCCATGCTCGCCACGGCCAACAGCAGAGCCGGGCCGCGCGACTGCGGTTCGGGCGGCATGGTCTCGACGCGAACGTCAGTGAACCCCGCATCGCCCAGCATGCGCTTCAGTTGCCGGGGCTGGAAGCCGAGGCACACCTGCCCAAGCTGCCGGCGGAAGTCATCGCGATCATGCCGAAGGAGGTCGACAATCACCGCGCGGCCCTCCGGTTTGAGAATCCGCGCCATTTCCGCAATGGCCGCGGACGCGTCTTCGATGTATGTCAGCGCCAGGAGCATCAGTGCCGCGTCGCATTCACCGTCCTCGACCGGCAGTTCGAGCATGTCGCCCATGCGGATATCGATGTTCTTTCGCCCGGCCGCCCGCTTCCGCGCGGCCTTGAGCATCGCGGGCGTGCTGTCCACGGCGATCACGCGTTGCACGTGGTCCGCAAGCTGGAGGGCCACATCGCCGGCGCCGCAGCCGAGGTCCGCCACCACCCACTGCTTCGGCAGCAGCGCCCGCACCGCGGCGTCGGTGAACGATTCGCCGTACAACTCGGCGCGCAGTTGCGCCCATTCGCCGGCCGCGCCGGAGAAGAAACTCTGTGCATCCTGCTCGCGGCTGTCGAGCACGCGTTTGAGCCGCAGACGATCCTGCTCGAACGTCGGCTGCGCGGCGATCTGGTCGGCCGCGACCTGCCACAGGCTTTTCGCCGGCTGCGGCAACTCGTTGACGACCATGCGATACAAGTTGGCCGTGCCGTTGCGGCGACTGACGATCCAGCCTTCGTTGGCCAGCACCTTCAGGTGGCGGCTGACGGTGGACTGGGGCATCTGCATCACCTGGCACAACTCGGCCACGCCCAACTCGTGCTCGGCCAGCATCGCCAGCAGGCGCAAACGGGTCGCGTCGGCCAGCGATTCCATGCAGGCGATGAAGCGTTCAGGTTGGGCAGGTCGGGTATTCATCCGTTCATCCGGATATATTGTTAGACATCGGCTGCGGAAGTCAAGTCCATGACTATGTTGCCCCCGGGGTGCGGCTGAATCCCCGTGCCGAGTGCCGTTCGCGACAGACCGGCAATCTCGCAACAGACCGGCAAACCCCGCCAATGAGGCCGGCGGTATCCACACCGGCGCGGCGACGAGCTGGCGAGGCGGCTGCCTGGCACTTACTCGAGGCGCGGGGAGCACTTGCTGCCCCCGATTCCGCGTCGCGGCCGCAATTCGCGGCCATAGGCTTAGCTCCGTTCGGCCCGAATCGTCGATTCCAGCCCGTAAACGCGGGTGGATGGCCCAAACAGCACTCTCGCGTAAGAAATCGCTCGAAAAATGTGTCAAAAGTGTACACTTTTTGGCTCCGTTTTCGCTCGTTTTCGTTCGTTTCGTCTGCATGGGCGTGGGGAACCGGATGAAACCACAGATGGACACAGATGCACACGGATGGGGAGGGGGATGGTTCACAGTCAACCGGGCAGCCAGCCAACAGTAAGTAGGCGCGGCCAACGACGATGGCCGCGGGACGGGACCGGAATGGCGGCACGCCGGGAAGAGCGCGCCAGACGATGCGCATTGTAGCTATCTGTTTGGTATATGTCAAGTGTTCGCGGGAACTTTTTAGCCCCGGGACCACCCGCCGCGGAATGCATGTGATTCTGCTTGACTTACGAACCGCCTGGGACCATCCTTGTAGCCAGCCGGGGACGGTCCCCGACCGGCCGGGGTCATCGGCATGTCGTTTGCTTTTTTCCACTGAGCATGGCGATGTCCGCGCTATGCGGAATTCCGCATAGCATGGCCCACAGCCCCTGCTCAATGGAATTCCATTCAATCAATTGTTAGCTGCACATGACACCGATCGGGTACAACGCCAAGTACGTCGCGAAGCCGGAGTCCTGGTTAGGCAATCCGGCAGTCGAGGAGATCCTGTCGGTCAGCGAGTGCTTCTCGGAATCGCCAATCGATCACACGACTCTCTGGCTCTGCAACCGGTGGCTCCTCTACGACACGCGCGATGCCCTCGCCAAGGCTCTCGCTGAAACCGAGGTCTCGGACGCCTCCTCTCTTCGGTGGTTTTTCTACGAGGCACATCCCGAGGCGATTCTGGATGGCGAATGGGAACCGATTGAGGAGGCCGCTTCTGGTGTTGTAGCACCCGCTGCGGGGTTTGATCTCAGGGGCTACGACATAGTCTGCTTCACTTCAGGCGCGGCTCCTGAGTGTTCGCCATTGTCCTGCAACTCCGGCGCGAAGGAGTTCCAGGTCAATCGGTACTGTCTGTTGCGAGATCTGGAGGAGGCTCTCGCGGTCGTCCGTCAGATCGACGCAGACGGTGGATACGAACCTGGTCCCTATGGGATCATGTCTGTGTGGGAGGCAGCTAACAAGCCGCTGCAGCCGACCGGCTTCGCCGGCGGCTGAGCGGCAAGACGTTCAAGAGACAGAAAGGAGCCACGGAAAATGAGCGAAGGATTCGCCAGGATCATTGGAGGATCTATCGTCATGGCCGGAGGCGCGATGACCGTTGGCTTGGCTGCGATTGCAGGATCGGGATCTGCGGGCCGCGCCGAGATTACGGGCTACGTAGTGCTTGCCATAGGAGCACTGATGCTCTCAGCAAGAATGCTGCCGGCAATATGGGCCACACTTCAGGCGGCCATGGCTAGTGCCACGTCACGAGCGATGATTCGGGTTTTGCGCCTTCGCTGGTCGATG
>CAZHJL010000067.1:0-29664 GCA_964532795.1 uncultured Phycisphaeraceae bacterium
CCACCCCACCAGAGACGCCCACCCCACCAGAGATGCCCCGGTACACGCCGGATGACGCACTGAGTCTATCAAAAGAGCAGTATTGCGGGAAACGACGTGGGGGACGGGCCACTTCGGCGCGGAGACGCTACTGGACCGACAGGTCAGGTTTCCTGGCGCATGCTCCGCAGGCTTTGCACAGTGCGGATGGGGATGGGGGTTGCCGCGTACAATGTCGGGCTCGCCTTTTGGGAATCATGCGATGGCAAAACCCGAACGAACAAAACCGGTGTGGGCGCGGCTGCTTCTGATCGTCGTGGTGCTGGCGGTCGGGGGTGGCGGCGCGACGTTGTTATGGGTGCTGCGTAAGGAGCCGCAGCGCGAGGATCGCTCGGAGCCGGCCCCGCTGGTCGAGGTCGTCCCCGCGCGGCCGCACGCGAAGCAGGTGGTGGTCGAGGCGTTCGCCACGGTGCGGGCGCGGGACGAGGTGGCGGTGGTGCCGCAGGTGTCGGGGCAGGTGGTGTGGGTATCGCCGGCGTTGTCGCGGGGGTCGTTTTTCGCGGCCGGGCAGACGCTGATGCGCATCGACCCGACGGACTACGAGCAGGAGTTGGCGCGGGTGACGGCCGAGTGGCTGCAGGCGCGGGTGGCGATCCAGACGCGCCAGGAGGAAGTGATTGAGGTCGAAGCGAAGAAGGATGACGCTGAGAGCGAATTGAAGAACACGCGGAAACTGGCGGAGGTCGGCGGCGCTGAGCCGCGCGAACTCGAGCGGGCGGAACTGGCGTTGAAGCAGGCCAACGCGCGTCTGGCGATGGCGGAACTGGCGGTGACGCAGGCGCGGGCGAACGAGGCGTTGGTGCAGACGCGGGTGGCCAGCGCGGCACAGCAGTTGGCGCGGACGTTCATCTCGATGCCGTTCGCCGGCCGCGTGCTGGAAGAGAGCGTGACGGCGGGGCGGTTCGTGGTGTCCGGCCAGTCGATCGGCACGGTGTACGCCACGGACGTGGTGGAGATTCCGGTGCCGCTGGAGGACGAGGAATTGCAGTGGATCCGCGTGCCGGGCGGGATGTCGGGTGAGGCGGACGGCGGGACGCTGCGCGATGCGCAGTTCCAGGCGGCGCAGGCGCTGGGGAATCTGGCGCGGATTCTGCGCGAGGCTTCGGCGACGGAGGCGGATGCGGTGGATCAGCAGGCGCTGAAGCAGGCCTTGGATGTGCTGCTCAAGCGGATCGCCGGGCGCACGCCGCGCGAAGGCGAGGAGAAGGGGGCCGGGCCTGACCAACCTAAGACGTTCACCGGCGCCCCGGTCACCGACCCGCACAAGGTCGATCGCAGCGGCTCGGCGGTGACGGTGCGATACACGTTCCGCGGCAAGTCGGTCACGCGTGAGGGCTGGGTGACGCGGACGGAAGGGCAGATCGATCCGCAGTCGCGGATGGTGCACGTGGTGGTGGAGGTGCCCGGTCCATTCGCGTCCGAAGACGGCAAGGCACCGCTGGAGCCGGGGCAATTCGTGGAAGTGGCGATCCGAGGCGAGGCGATGGGCGAGGGTGTGTTGCGCGTGCCGCGCCGGGCGGTGGATGCGGAGAATCGCGTATGGGTGGTGCATGAGGGCAAACTGAGTCTGCGTGAGGATGTGCGGGTGGTGCGATCGGATGATGCGTATGCGTACGTGGCATCGGGACTGAGTGAAGGTGACCAGGTGGTGATCAGCCCGATGGCGGCGCCGTTCGAGTCGATGCCGGTGCGTACGCAGCCGGGCGCGGAATCGGAGCAGAACGGGGATGGCCGCACAGCGCGGAGTGAGCAGCCGTGAGTGAGACGCCGGGCAAGCCTGAGAACGAAGTGCAGGACCGCAGCGGTCTGCTGGCGTGGTTCGCGGAGAATCACGTGGCGGCGAACCTGCTGATGCTGTTCATCCTGGTGGCGGGCCTGATCGTGCTGCTGACGATGCGGGTGGAGGTCTTTCCGGAGATCGACCCGGGGATGATCAAAGTGAGCGTGCCGTACCCGGGTGCTTCGCCGGAAGAGGTGGAGCAGTCGATCTGTCTGCGCGTGGAGGATGCGATCGAGGGGATCGAGGGGATCAAGCAGCTCAACAGCGTGGCGGCCGAGGGCATGGGCACGGTGGTGGCGGAGATGGAGGACTACGCCGACGGCAACGAAGTGCTTGATGATGTGAAGCAGGCGGTGGACCAGATCATCGACTTCCCGCCGCGCGACGCTGAGGAAGTCAGTGTGACGAAGGTGGATACCGATCTGCAGGTGATCTCGGTGGTGGTGATGGCCGACCGCCGTTGGGACGAATCGGACCAGACGCAGCAGCGTGACACGATGCGGCTGCTGAAGGAGACGGCCGAGTCGATCCGCGACGAACTGACGAACAAGCCGAACATTTCGCAGGTGGAGGTGGCCGGGGATCGCCCCTACGAGGTGGCGATCGAGCTGAGCGAAGAGCAGATGCAGCGGTACGGGGTGACGTTCGCGCAGGTGGCCGAGGCGGTGCGGCGCTCGTCGCTGGACCTGCCGGGCGGCACGCTGAAGACCGAGGGCGGGCAGGTGCTGCTGCGGGCGAAGGGGCAGAAGTACGTCGGCCGCGAGTTCGAGGATGTCGTCGTGCTGTCGCGCGATGACGGCACGGTGCTGCGGGTGCGCGACCTGGCGAAGGTGATCGACGGCTTCGAGGATACCGACGTGTTCTCGACATTCGACGGGAAGCCGGCGGTTTACCTGAACGTACTGCGCGTGGGCGACCAGGGCGCGCTGGACGTGGCGGGCACGGTGCTCGATTACGTGGACGAGAAGCAGTTGCCGCCGGGGCTGTCGCTGGATACATGGTTCAGCCGCGCGAAGTACCTGGAAAGCCGCATGAACCTGCTGACGCGGAACGCGGCGATCGGCCTGGTGCTGGTCTTCGTGTGCCTGGCGCTGTTTCTGGATCTGCGGCTGGCCTTCTGGACGACCTTGGGCATTCCGATCTCGTTCTTCGGCGGGTTCATGCTGATGCCGGTGTTCGGCGTGACGATCAACATGATCTCGCTGTTCGCGCTGATCGTGGTGCTGGGCATCGTGGTGGACGACGCGATCGTGGTGGGCGAGAACGTATTCGCGTACCGGCAGAAGGGGATGAAGGGGATCGACGCGGCGATCAAGGGCGTACGCGAGATGGCCTCGCCGGTGACGCTGGCGATCCTGACATCGGTGGCCGCGTTCGCGCCGCTGTACTACACGGAGGGTCAGCTTGGGAAGATCTTGTGGCCGATCGCGGTAGTGGTGGTCGTGGTGCTGCTGGTATCGCTGGTCGAGGCGTTGCTGATCCTGCCGGCGCACCTGTCATCGTCGCGGATGCGCAAGAAGGAAGGGCCGATCGCGCGTGGGCAGGCGAAGATTCGCGGGGCTTTGGACTGGGTGATCCAGCGCGTGTACGCGAGGCATCTCGAATGGGCGATTGCGAACCGGTACCTGTCGATCGCGATCGCGTTGGCGGTGCTGGCGGTCACCGGCGGGTTCGTGGCCGGCGGGCACATCAGGTTCACGATGATGCCGGATGTGGAGGCGGACAACGTGTGGGCGACGCTCAACATGCCGCCGGGCACGAGCGTGGAAGAGACGCAGGCGGCGGTGGACATTCTGGAGCAGCGGGCGCGTCAGGTCGAGGCGGAGTACAACGCGCGGCGGGACGAGGACGAGCCGCCGGTTTTCCGGCACGTGGCGGTGTCCATCGGTACGCAGCCGTTTTCTTCAAAGGTGGGCCACGGGCCGGGCGGCGCGTCGATGGCCGCGTCGAGCGCCAGTCACCTGGGTGAGATCAACATCGAACTGCTGGACGGCGAGGAGCGCAACTTCGCGGCCAGTGAGTTGGCCCGGCGCTGGGACGACCTGGTCGGCGACATCCCGGGCGTGCAGAGCCTGACGTACAACACGCGTTTCTTCAGCGCCGGCGACAAGGTCAACGTGGAGCTGCGCCACGAGGACTACGCCACGCTGCTGTCGGCCTCCGATGCGCTGAAAGAGAAGTTGCGATCGTTCGCCGGCGTACGGGACATCAAGGACAGCTTCGAGCAGGGCAAGCGCGAACTGGCGCTCGACCTGACGCCGCAGGGACGCGCGGCGGGGCTGAGGCTCGAGGACCTCGCGCGGCAGGTGCGACGCGGGTTCTACGGCGAAGAGGTGCAGCGCATCCAGCGCGGCCGGCATGACATCAAGGTGATGGTGCGGTACCCCGAGGCGCAGCGCAAGAGCCTGGCGGACATTCGCCGGATGCGCATCCGTGTGCCGCAGGCGGACGGCATGGTGCGGGAATACCCCTTCAACACGGTGGCGACGGTGCGCGAGGGGCGGGGGTACGCGACGATCGATCGCGTGGACCGCAAGCGCGTGGTGACGGTGACGGCGGATGTCGATGAGACGGTGGGCAACGCCGAGAAGATCAACAAGGCGCTGGTGGACGAGATCGTTCCAGATCTCGCGACGGCGCATCCGGGGATGACGTACAAGTTCGGCGGTGAACAGGAAGAGATGGGCGAGAGCCTGAAGAGCTTGGGTCGCGGCATGCTGATCGCGCTGCTGGTGATCTTCGGCCTGCTGGCGGTGCAGTTCCGAAGCTACGTGCAGCCGGTGATCGTGATGCTGGTGATCCCCTTCGGCATGGTCGGCGCGGTGGGGGGCCACCTGCTGATGGGGATGGACCTCTCGATGCTGTCGGGCTTCGGGGTGGTGGCGCTGGCGGGGGTGGTGGTGAACGATTCGCTGATCATGGTCGACCAGATCAACCGTTTCCGCCGCGATGACGGGTTGCCGTTCGAGGAGGCGGTGCGGCTGTCTGGCATCCGGCGGTTCCGGCCGATCCTGCTGACGACGCTTACCACGTTCTTCGGACTGATGCCGATGATCCTCGAACGCAGCCTGCAGGCGCGGTTCCTCGTGCCGATGGCGATCAGTCTGGGCTTCGGCGTGCTCTTCGCCACCGCGATCACGCTGATCCTGGTGCCGGTGCTCTACCTGACCGTCGAGGACGTGTCGCACCTGGTGCGGCAGGCGCTGTCGGGCGAGAAGCGGCTGCGGCTGGCGAAGGCGGCGTGACGGGCCAAGCGCTTTTCTCACCCGAACGGGCATTTTCCCGTTGCGTGGGTCCGGGGCGCCGGGTATAGTAGTCGCATTCCGAGACAGGAGTGCGCAATGAAAATGCTCCGCAAATTCCATCCCTGGTCGCTGGTCATCGGCGACTTCCTGGAACGAGCGGGGTAGGTGCGCGCACTTCGATTTGAAGCGTGAAACCGGAACCCGCTCAACCGCACGAGCGGGTTTTTTGTTTCCAGACGGCGTTCACGCGTCTTTCCTGAAACCGAGACCCGTTCAACGCGGCAGCGAGGCAACCTGATGGGTGTTGGCTGAACGTGTTGGTGTGTCATGTGTCGGTAGATGAGACGACGAAGATGACGGGGTCTTGAGTATGAAGAAGCTGGGTCAGATCGGAACGCTGTGGAAACTGATGCGCGGGCAGCGCGGCCGCTATTCGGCGGCGATCGTGGCGATGCTGGTGGCGACGGTGGTCGGCTATGCCGCGCCGGTGATTCCGGCGATGGTCATTGACGGGCTGGTGCGCAACGACCTGTCGGCCGCGCCGGCCTATACCGGCGAACTGATGGAAACGCTGGGCGGGCGCGACCACCTGATCGACCACCTGTACGTGCCGGCGTTGCTGCTGCTGGGGCTGGTGGGGATCACCGGCGCCATGCTGCTGCTGCGGACGCGCTGGGCGGCCAACGCCAGCGAGAGCATCTGCCGCGGGCTGCGCAACCGCATTTACGATCACCTGCAGCACCTGCCGGCCCGCTTTCATGACCAGGCGGAGACGGGCGACATCGTGCAGCGGTGCACCTCGGATATCGAGACAGTGCGCATGTTCCTGGCCCAGCACGTGGTGGAGCTTGGCCGCGCGGTGTTGATGATCGCGGCAGTGGTGCCGTTCATGCTGTGGTGGGATGCGACGATGACGCTGGTGGCGACGGCGGTGGTGCCGGTGATCATCGCGTTCGCGTTCGTGTTCTTCCTCAAGGTGAAGAAGCAGTTCAAGCTGGCGGATGAATCGGAAGGCCGGCTGACCACGCGGCTGCAGGAGAACCTGACAGGTATTCGGGTGGTGCGGGCGTTCGCGCGGCAGGACCATGAGATCGATCGCTTCGCGGAGGTGAACGATGAGTATCGGCAGCTGGATTTCCGGCTCTACCGCATCATGGCCTTCTTCTGGGCGGCCAGCGATTTCCTGTGTTTCTCTCAGATCGGCCTGGTGCTGGTGGTCGGCGGCTACCGCGTGACGCAGGGCGAGTTGAGCCCCGGGGCGCTGTTCGTGTTCCTGACATACGTGAACATGTTCCTGTGGCCGGTGCGGCAGATGGGCCGCATTTTGAGCGACCTGGGCAAGACGACGGTGGCGCTGACGCGCATCGGGGAGATTCTGGATGAGATACCCGAGCCGGATCCGGCGGCCGAGGCGCAGGAAAAGTTGCCGGCGCAGCCGCGCGGCGAGATCGCGTTCCGGGGCGTGAGCTTCACGCACACCGGCGACGTGCCGGTGCTGCACGATGTGTCGTTCACGATCGAGCCGGGCCAGACGCTGGCGCTGCTGGGGCCGAGCGGGTCGGGCAAGTCGACGATCATCCACCTGCTGTTGCGGCTGTATGACTACGAGATCGGGTCGGTCAAGCTGGATGGCTGCGAGTTGAGGCATCTGCCCCGCCGCGCGGCGCGGGGGCGGTTCGGGGTGGTGATGCAGGAGCCGTTCCTGTACTCGAAGTCGGTGCGCGACAACATCCGGCTGGGGCGGCACGCGGCGTCGAGCGAAGAGGTGGTGGATGCGGCCAACGTCGCGTGCATCCACGATTCGATCGAGGCCTTCGAGGACGGCTACGAGACGGTGGTGGGCGAGCGCGGGGTGCGACTGTCCGGCGGTCAGCGCCAGCGCATCGCCATCGCGCGGGCGCTGGTCCGCGAGGCGCCGGTGCTGATTCTCGATGATGCGCTCTCGGCGGTGGATACGGAGACCGAACAGATGATCATGCAGGCGATGCACGAACGGCACGGCCGGCGGACGACGATCGTGATCGCCCACCGGTTGTCCACGCTGCGGCAGGCGGATCACATCCTCGTGCTGGACAAGGGCCGCGTGGTGCAGGAAGGCACGCACGAGACGCTGGTGAGCCAGGAAGGGATGTGCCGGCGGCTGTGGCAGATCCAGAGCGAACTGGAGGAGGACCTGGAGGGGGAGATGGTGGGTGCGGGGGCGGGGTAGTTTCAGGTACGAAGGCACGAAGGCACGAAGGCACGGAGGCACGAAGCGGAGAAGACGTGGAACCACAGATGCACACGGATGCACACAGATGGGCGTTTCCCGAGGCTGATGCCTGGTCGTGTCGCTGAGATAGAAGGGGTTTGAACATGGCCGAAGAAGCGATCTTTGATGAGAATCTTTCGAACCGGCTGGATTGGAAGCTGTGGTCGAAGCTGCTCAAGCATGGGCGGCGGTACAAGTTTTCGCTGCTGGGGCTGGCCGTCGCCGCGATCGGCATCGCCAGCCTGGATGTGACGATCCCGATGCTGATCCGGCGGATGATCGACATCGTGGCCGGCGAGCGGGATGGGTCGGTGCTGGTGACGGGCGCGATGTTCGGCGGTGTGGCGCTGTGCTTCGCGTCCTTCGTGGTGGTTTTCATCGTGCTGGCGGGGCGGGTGACGACGAGCGTGTCGCATGACATCCGGCGCGAGGGCTTCGCCAAGCTGCAGGAACTGAGCTTCAGCTTCTACGACCAGCACGCCGTCGGCTGGTTGATGGCGCGACTGACCAGCGACTGCCGGCGGATCGCCCACGTGATGGGCTGGGTGCTGCTGGACACGATCTGGGGGATGTGCCTGCTGGTGGCTGCGGCCGGGATGATGATCTGGCTGGACTGGCGGACGGGCCTGGCGGTCCTGATCGTGCTGCCGGGGCTGCTGGTCGTCAGCGGTTTCTTTCAGCGGCGCATCCTGACCGCTTCGCGGTTGGTGCGCAAGGCCAACAGCCAGCTCACCGCCGACTTCAACGAGGCGATCGCCGGCATGAAGACGACCAAGACGCTGGTGCGCGAGGAGGAAAGCCTGGGCGAGTTCAGCCTGCAGTCGAAGCAGATGTATGACGCCTCGATGCGCAACGCGATGCTGTTCGCCATCTACATGCCGCTGGTGATGGTGCTGGTGAGCATCGGCGAAGGTGCGGCGCTGTACGCCGGTGGCGGCCGCGTGCTGGCCGGTGCGATCAGCGTGGGCACGCTGGTGGGCTTCATCTACTACGCGAAGCTTTTGCCGGACCCGATTCGCGAAGTGGCGCGGGCGCTGACGGAACTGCTGGGCGCCCAGGCCGCGGGCGAGCGCGTGGTGCAGCTGCTGGAGACCGAACCCGAGATCAAGGACGCGCCGCAGGTGCGGGCGATGATGGCGCGGCACGCGGCGAGCGCCAAGGCTGGCGACCCGTCACTGGCCGACGATGGTCTGCCGCGGCGGATCGAGACCGTACGGTTCCAGAACGTCACGTTCGCCTACCGTGAAGGCCGGCCGGTGCTGACCGATTTCAACCTGACCGTCGAGCGCGGCCAGACGATCGCACTGGTCGGTCCTACCGGCGGGGGCAAGTCGACGATTGTGAGCCTGCTGTGCCGCTTCTACGAGCCGACGCGGGGGCAGGTGCTGTTCAACGGCGTGGACTACCGGCAGCGCAGCCTGCAGTGGCTGCAATCGAGCCTGGGCATCGTGCTGCAGGCGCCGCACCTTTTCAGCGGCACGATTCGCGAGAACATTCGCTACGGCCGGCTCGAGGCGACCGATGACCAGGTGCTGGCCGCGGCGCAACTGGTCAACGCGCACGAGTTCATCACGCAGATGGACAAGGGTTACGACACGCAGGTCGGCGAAGGCGGCAGCCGGCTTTCGAGCGGCCAGAAGCAGCTCATCAGCTTTGCCCGCGCGGTGCTGGCCGACCCGCAGATCTTCGTGATGGACGAGGCGACGTCATCGGTGGACACCGAGACGGAGCAGTTGATCCAGGCGGGGCTGCATGAAGTACTGGAAGGCCGCATCAGCTTCATCATCGCGCACCGGCTGTCGACGATTCGCAAGGCGGACATGATCCTGGTGATCGACGGCGGCCGCGTGATCGAGAAGGGCAGTCACCACGACCTGATCCTGCAGCGCGGGAAGTACTATGAGCTGTATACGAACCAGTTCACGCAGGAGCATTCGGACGCGGTGTGGGAGGGGGGTGAAGAGAGGCACGAAGGCACGTAGGCACGGAGGCACGAAGCGGAGAAGATTGGAACCACGGATGCACACGGGTGAGGGGATCCACCACTGAGACACAGAGGGCACGGAGCAGATTGGGAGATGGGAACGAACGCCAAGAGCGCCAAGTTTGGGAGAGACCGCCAATGGGAAGGCAGTGCCGCAGAGCGTCATCGTTGATGCATGGGCCGTTCTTGGCGACCTCTTCTGTCCCTTGGCGTTCTTGGCGTGAAATCCCTGCCCGGAGCGCCTCTCTGTATCCTCTGTGGCTCCGTGGTGAATCCGTCTTTGCGGCTATTGGTTCGCGGGGATGACCACTTGGGCACTGATCCGATCGTCGGCGGTGTTGGCGGTGATTGTGACCTCGCTCCTGCTGCCGCGCAACCGCTGGATGAGGCCGCCCTGGTCGGCGCGGATGATGTCGGGGTGGTAGCTGGTCCAGATGACGTTCGTTTCGGTGATGTCCAGCGGTCCGGCCGGGGTCTGGGCGATGGCGCGGAGGCGGGTCGTTTGCCAGCGGTCGAGGCCGGCCATCGAGCCGGGGGTGATGCTTTGCTCTTTGAGTGACAGTGAGGTGATCTGATCGAGTGGCTCGTTCGTGAAGATGATCTGCACCAGCGACCGCTTGGGCACGTTGAAGGTGGCCGGGTCTTCGGCAAGGGTGTGTTGGGTGATGGCAGTGTCGTGGCGTGTTCGGTCGGTGCAGCGGACGATGGCGAAGGTGTAGGCGCGGCCCAGCCGCGCGAGATCGACCTGGCAGTTGCGCGCGGGCGTGTCGGTGCGGTTGAGGATGTTGACGATCAGGCGATCGCGCTGGTCGACGGCCGTGACCTGCAACTGGTCGGGCACATCCTGCGGGCCGGAGGTGGTGGGGTTGACGATGCCGACATCGAGCACGTCGAACGCGTGCGGCTGGCCCGCAGCGTTGCGGCAGCTGCGGGCGATCATCCGGAACAGGTGGTAGGCCGGCGTGGCGAAGCGCAGTTGCTGTTCTTCGAACGTGGGGTACCAGTCTTCCTCGCCAAACGCGCGGCCGGCCTTGCCGCGGCTCCACAGCGGCGTGTCCAGGCCCTGCCAGTCGACAAGGTTCATGTCGCCGTAGACCAGGTGCTTGAAGTTGCGGTGCGTCGATGGGAAGGAGAAGAGGTAGAGCGTGGCGAAGTCGATGGGCGGGTCGTGCGGCCTGGCCATGGCGAGGACGGTGAGCACCAGGTCGGCCGTCTGCAGGGCGTTGGGCAGGCTGAAGAGATTGCGATCGATGGGGATGCCGCCGGAGTACTGGTTGAACTCGCTGATGGCAAGGTGCTTGTCGAAGCGTGAGGCTTCCTCGGCCGCGGCGGCGAAGAGATTGGGGAAGGTGTTGGCGCTGGGGTGATAGTGGTGGAAGTCGAGTGCGTCGAGGTACTGGCCGGCGAAGCGCCACAGTGGCTGCCAGAACACGGTGGTGGGGCCGGTGAGCCGCAGGTGGGTGGCGTTGGGGGCGGTGCCGAGGAGCGTGCGGACGTCTTCAATGGCCATGCGTGCCAGCCGCGCGAGCGCGGCGTACTGCGCGCCGATGATGCGGCCGTAGCGGTCGATGGTGGCCTGGTCGGCTTCCCAGAAGAGCTGCGGCCAGTTGAGGTCCTTGAGGTCGTCGGGCAGGTGGAACCAGCCGGCACGGTTCTCCGGCTCGTTGACCATCATGAACCACTGGCCGGCGTAGCGCGTGGCGTAGTGGTGGATGACGGCGAAGTAGTAGTCATAGGCGCTGGCGGCCGCCTCCCAGTCGATGTCGTCATCGGTGGGGACGTGCTCGCAGTGGATGTCGCGGATGAGGGGCTTGCCGAAGAGACCGGGGGCGTAGCCGAGGCTGTAGAGGGGCGCAATGCCGAGGGCATTAACCTTCTCGATGATGCGGTCGGGCACACCGATCCACGGGACGCGGCGGTCGAAGACGTAGTGTTCCCAACGGATGGCCGGGCCGGCGGGGTCGGCGAGGACGCGCTGGCGCCATGCATCGAAGTCTGCTTTCTTGTTGATCTCGCTCCACGCATCGGGCTTGAGGGCGGGGTCGCGCAGGGTCTGTTCGGGGTGGAACTCGCGCAGCGCGGTGGCACCGGAATCGGCCAGCCAGTCCCAGAGGTTGGTCTGGTCGTGGTGGTCCTGGATCTCGACGTTGACGCCCAGCAGCCGCGGCGTGCGGGCGATGGTGGCGGGGCGGATGACGAGGTGGGTGCAGTGTTTCATGGGCGAATTGTATGGGAAGCGGCGAGGCGGAGAGGAGGCACGAAGGCACGAAGGCACGGAGGTACGAAGCGGAGGAAGAGAGCGACGAAGCGACGGAGGGCGGAGGGCGGGCGAGACGCCCGGCCCACCTTCAGAGACAAACAGAGCCGACCTTCCGTGGCCGGCTCTGCTTCACGCACCTTGTTGTCTGCTCACATCATTGCTTGGGCGGGCTCGCTTCGCGGACGACGGCGCCCTTTTCGTCGCTGAGGATGAGGATGGCGAACTGCTGGACCGCGTTGAGTTCGTCGGTGCTGAGTGACGCGTAGTCGAAGCGGCCGCGCAGGTCGGTGTAGCCGTCCTTATAGAAGCGGACGGCGCCATTGGCCATGCGGGCGTAGACCTTCACGTACACCTTCGCGAGCGGCGTCTTGCCGTCCGTATCGGTAGCGCGGAGCTGGCCGTAGTTTTCGAGCACCTGGACGTTCATCTGGTTCGAGAAGTAGGCGGAGGACTTGCGGATCGTGCCGCCGGCGATCTCGACCATCACGTTGCGCGACTGCAGGGCCTTGGGCAACTCGAACGTGAAGGCGTTCTTGCCCTCGGGCAGCTTCACGGTCAGCGTGTCGTTGGGCTCGACGTACGAGAACTGGCTCGAATAGCCCTGCACGAACGGCTGGCGGGAGAAGAGCAGTTCGAGGTCCATCAGGTAGAAGTTGACCTTCAGTTCCGTCAGGTTCTGGTAGGTCACGCGGACGGACTTGTCCACGATTTCGAACTCGAAGGCCGGCTCAGTCGCGGCCAGTTGCGTCTGCTGCTGGTCGCGGCTTTCGTCATCGACCACCTTCGGGCCCTTGCCCTCGATCTGGTCGAGTTGGGCGGTCACTTCACCGAAGATCTTGCGCCAGCGGTCGACCGGATGGTCGGCGTAGCCTTCCGCGATCTTCCGCGCGGCCTTGAGATCCTCGCGGCAGAAGGCGATGTAGGCGGTGAAGTAGTCGTACTGCAGCCGCGTGGACAGCTTCTTCGGGTCCACCTGGTCGAAGAACCGCAGGGCTTCGGCGACGCGGTCCTGCAGCAGCAGGTAGTAGGTGACGGCCATCTTGTCCTCATCATCCAGCTTGTTGCGGTAGGTGAGGATCTTCATGAGCCGGTGGTACTGGCCGTAGAAGCGGTCGTTGAGGATGTTCCGCCGCGCGCCGAGCTGGTGGGCGCGGGCGTTGACCAGCGGGCGATACTCGAGGTGCTCGTACTGCTTGCGCTCGACCGGATCGATGGTGACAAGCGTGCAGTCGATATACGCCCCGGCCCGGTTGAGGAAGCTGTCCGAGTGCTTGAGATACTCGCGGGCCGCGGCGGTGACGTTGTGCTTGATACCGTACGACCACAGCGTGTGGTGGTAGGTATGGCGGGCAGTCAGCAGCGTGATGACGCGCTGGAAGAAGTCCGCGTCGTGCATGCGCCAGGCGATGCGTTCGAGGTTAATGCGGCCGAGATTGTGCTTCTTGATGTACTCGACCACGCGGTCTTCACTGCCGGGCTTGTTGTCCTGGGAGATGTAGTCCCAGGACTCGGTGTCCACCTTGCTCGGCTCGTTCACCACGTTGAAGGTGAAGGGCTCGGCGAAGGCGGCGACCTTCTCGTTCTTCGAGACGTGCACCGGGTAGTGCACGAACGTGCCCGCGGCCGGGAAGTAGAAGAAGTACTCGTAGCGGAACGTGCTGTACGGCTGCAGGCTGATGTGCTGGTTGTGGGTGTACTTGTGATTCAACACCGGAATCGCCCCGCGCGGGATCTGCAGGAGCAAATCGAGCTTCTGCGGCGAGGAGGTGGGGTTGGTGATGACGATCTGGCAGCCGTAGACCACCTGGGAGAGGAACTCGTCGGTGACGAACTTGTCCAGGCGCTCGTTGCGCTCGTGGCGGTAGCGGTCGCCGTGGCGGAAGAAGTTCTGGCTGACGAGGATGGGCGTCTTCTCGGCATCGGCCTCGGCGGGGCGCAACTCGCGGTGATAGACGATGAACGGGCCGGCGGCCTTGACCGTCAGTTCGCGCTTGTCGGCGACGTCGCTGTCGTGTTCGCCGGCTTCGTAGGGCAGGTCGAGCACGGCCAGGGCGAGCATCATCTCGGTGAAGTTGCGCGACGCCTCGGCGAGGTTGGTCGAGAGGAACGGGGTCTTGCCGTCGTGCCGCACGTAGTCGTCCCAGAAGGCGTTGACGGGAACGAGGCTCGCGTTCTGCTGCTGGATGAGCAGCTTGTAGTAGTTGTTCTCGGCCCACTCCATGGTGGGATCGAGCTTGCGGTAGTAGCGGCGGACGCTCTTGCGGTCCTCCAGTGAGCGACCGAGCGCCTCGTCCATGTCGTCGCCCCAGGCCCCCCCCTGGTCCGACTTGTCGGCCGCGCGCTTGCGGCGGTCTTTGGCGGATTTGGACTCGAGGTTCTTCTTCGCGGCTTCGTGCTCGACGCGCTCGCGTGCCGCGTCGGCGGGCATGGTGGCTGCTTCCGCGGCGGGCGCGGCCGGGCCGCCGAAAGTCTCCCCGTCTACCGCTCGGCCGTTCCAGCCTCCCCCCGGACCCTGGCCGCGCTTGCCGCCGAGCCGTCCGGCCTCGAACCTGGTCGCGGGGGCGTGGTAGGTGGCGTCCGGTGTGAGCCCCAGGGCCAGTCCGTCGGCCTCGAGGGCGCGGCCCTTGAGGGCGGTACGGAACAGGTGGTTGTCGCGATCGATGTCGGGCGGCAGCAGGTCGTAGAGGTCGGTGATATGCCGCACGGCGCGGGGCCGCTCATCGGGCAGGCGCTGCCAGAGGATGGCGCGCTCGGCGATGTTCAACTGCTCGTACGCCCACGGATTGAGGTAGCCCTCAAGCTGCCGCTTGTTGTTGAGCAGCCAGTGGTCCATGAAGGTCTTGTCCTTCTTGTTGGCCAGGTAGGGCTTGATAACGTCGTTGAAGAACTTCGGGTCCTTGTGATAGAGGAAGAAGTTCAGTTCGTGGCAGGCAAATTCGCTGTACTTTTCGCGCTGCGTTTCGGGCTTGAGCTTCGGCCACTGCAGGATGAAGGCGAACTGCGCGAGATTCTCGTTGGGATTGAGCGTCGCCATCAGGGCGTAGGCTTTGTCAAGCGTGTCGTAGGCCTCGAACTTCGAGGTGGTGATGTCGGCGATCTTGAAGGTCTCGCCCTTCTGAACGGCGGTGATCCGCTGCTGCTGGGTGAAGTGGGCCTTGGGGTCGAGCCCGTGCCTGAGCCGCACGTCGAGGTAGTCGAATTCCGGCTCCTCGAGGATGACCTTGCGGACGGACAGGTCATGACGATCCACCGCGGCGATCTGCACGTGCTGGCGATCGCCGAGCAGTTTGCGGTCGATGGTGATCACGCCGTTTTCATCCGGCACGAGATTGGTCAGCACGGTGGGCGGTTCGGCGAGGAAGTCGAGCGAGTGCGGGTCGGTCAGCCCGCCGCGCACGGCGAAATCCGCCATCTCCGCGGATTCCTCGGTCGGTCTGTCTTCGCCGCTGCGTCGGAACTCGGTGCCCGAGCGGGCCGACTGGTGCGATGTTTGCGTTGACCGCACCGCCCACGGGTTCAGGAGCAGTTCGGGCCGTCGCAGGAGATTGCCCGGGAATTTCTCGAGGTACTTGCGGTCGAGGATGTAGCGATACTCGTCGCCGATGTCGCGTCCGGCGACGTAGCGGGTCGTGGCGTCGGGCGGCGTCACGTAGCGTGGCTCGGTGCGGACGACGCCGCGGAGCGTATCGAACATGCGGAAGGCGGGGACGAACCGCGTGGCGATGACGTGGACGCGCGTGTGCTTGTTGGCGTGTCCGAGCTGGATGCGCAGGTTCTCCTTCGTGGGTACGGCGCTGGCGATATGCACCGGCCGCGTGTTCTTGACTTCGAGGTACCGTTCCTCGCCGAGCAGGAAGAAGCCGTCCTGGTCGCCTTGGGTGAGGCGCAGGGTGATGCGTTGATTCTGGTCCTTGATCAGCAGGTCGTAGTCGCCGGCGGGCAGGTCATCGATGGTGATGAAGCCGTCGTTGATCTTGAGCGACTCGAAGAAGTCGCGGGTGAAGGTGCCGCCGCGCGTCTCGAGCAGGGATAATTCGGTGGGCTTGGGCTGTTTCTCGGCGCCGAGGTAGGGCACGCGCAGTACGACGCCCACCTTGCCGTGGAGGCTGCGGCCGTAGGTGAAGCCGTCGCCCTCGAGTTCCCAGGTGCGATCGGGCAGTCCCGGCGCCTTGACGACGATGCGCTCGATATCCTGGAGCTTGCCGAGTACGATGCGTCCGACCTTGCCGCGCTCGGCGTCGCCGTTTGTCTTCAGGTTCACGTGGACTTGCTGCTTGAAGTCGCGATGCTTGAGGATGACCTGGACGGGCAGGTCCATGCGCGGCTCGCCGGTCTTGCCCAGCACGTCCAGCATGTAGCCGTCCGCGTTTTGAAGCAGGTGGAAGTCGGCGATGTTCTCGGTGCGATCGATCTCGTTGACGGCGAAGGCATCGGAGGTGCTGAGCGAGACGTCCTTGTTCTGGCTCAGGTTCTTGACCGTGGCGGTGAGTGAGAAGTGGAGGGTGTGCAGGCGGTCGGGCACGGCGAAGGTGTGGACAAGGTCCTGGTCGTTCTCGAACTTCAGGTCCTCGACGGTCTGGGTGGAGGAAACGCCTTCCTGGTCGGTGCTGGTGATCAGCAGCCGCATGTCCTCGAGCAGCTCGTAGGGCGCCGGTTCGCCGCTGATGGTGAACGACGGGCGTATGACGACCTCGGCCTTGTTGCCCTTGGTCAGTTCCTCGCGATCGACATGGAACCGTGCGCCGAAGTGGTAGTGCTCGGCCTCGTGGTTGAAGTAGTCGAGCGCGGCGAAGTCGCCGTGGACGAGGATGATCGGCTGGCGTCCCGGGCGGTTGGTGAAGGGCACGACGATCGTGCCGTCCTTGTCGGCTTCGTAGTGGTGGCCGGACAGGTGCAGGGACGTGTCGTTCAGGCGGCGGTTAATCCCGTCATAGACGGTGAACGTGTGCCCCGCGGCGCCGGTCGTGGCGACGAAGCGCAGCAGGCCCTTGCGAATCAGGGCGCGGCTGGACTTGCCGTTGCCGATGAATTCGACCACGTACGTGCCGCGCTTGTCGATGGTGGGGAAGGTGAAAGTGCGCTTGATGCGGCGCAGCGGCGGGTCCTTCAGCTCGTGGACCTTCTCGTAGTTGGACACCAGGCCGTCGAGATTGATATCCGTGTTCACCTCGCGCCACTGGTCGAGGTAGTAGTTGAGGTTGTTGATGCGGTAGACCTTGATAATCAGCTTCTCGACGTTCTTGATGTGCACGTCGAGTTTCACCTCGTCATCGACGCCGATCTGCTCGGGGTTCGTGTAGGCGAAGTCGATATCGATGCGTTCTTTCAGGGCCTTGAACTGCGCGGGCGAGATCATCGAGGCCCACTTTTCCATGTCGCCGATGCCGTGGGTGATCTTGGCTTCGGCGAAGGCGCGTGCGAGCCAGGAGTCGTGGATGTAGGGCTTGAAGTCGCCATAGTCCTTGGCCTTGACGAAGAAGTGCAGCAGGTAGCTTTCGACCAGTTCCCAGTCGCCGCCGATGGGCGGGAGCATGTTGTGCTGCTGGTAGTTGGCGTTGAGATTGGCTCCGTGTTCGCGGTATTCACGCGTCTTGGTGATGCGCGGCTCGATGTAGTTCACGCGTCGCGGCAACTTGAGATACGCCAGGAAGCGCTCCTTGTCGTAGACGCCCTGCGACCGGTCCAGCACGAGCTGCTGGTATAGCACGTTGGCTTTCAGCGAGTTGTGGACGGGATCGAGGCGGCTGACGAAGTTCCACAGCCGGTCGAGATAAGCGCGCTTGACCTTCGGATCGTGCTGCCAGTCCTCATCCGGTCCCGGGCGCAGCTTGGTCATGTAGATGTTGACGAAGTGGCCCTCGTTGAGCAGCGACGGGCGGATCTCAAGCAGCCTGTCGAGCTGGTCCTTCAGCATGAGGCTGTGGATCTGGAACGAGCCGAAGTTGCGGCTGTACTTGTATTCGAGGTCACGGTTGACCAGTTCGGGCAGATTGGGGTAGTCCGGTCGGCGCAGGTGCTGGAGGACGTAGCGAAGCTGGTCGCCGCGCAAGTCCATGCGCATCAGCCAGTCGAGGGCGCTGTCCTCGAACTGGCCCATGCTGTGGGCCAGCGGATAGCGCATGAGGATCTCGCGGCTGATGTGTTTCTGGTCGAGCGACGTGGGGTAGTCGGGCTTGGACGCCAGGTCCTCCCGCTGGTGCGGGAAGTTGAGATTCATCATGCGGCGGATGAACTCGAGCGATTCGCGCGGCTGCTCGTCGTAGCGCAGCAGCGCCTGGCGGATCTTGATCTCCTCCAGGCCGCGATGATCGCGGTGCGGGTTGTCCCAGACCTTGATGAGCTTGTCGACCTCATCGAGCTTGCCCTGGTTCTGCAGGTGCAGGCAGTTGTAGTAGTAGTACTGCCAGGTGCCGGGAATGAGCAGCTTGAGGGCTTGCTCGCGATCTTTGGCGAGGGCGAAGTCTTCGTCGTAACCGATCTCCCGCGCGGCCAGGGCGGGGAGGGCCAGGACGGTCAGCAGCAGTGCCGCGATTTCAATACGCCGTGACAACCGTTTCATATCGGACTCCTCACGTAGGGCGAACGTGTGCAAGATTCGGGCGGCGCCGGCATTGCTCGGCCGGGCCAGACGCCCGTGTTTGGTCTTCAATCGGGCCGAAAGGTCGGTCGCGGCCCCGGAAAGCCACGGCGCGAACCCAGCCCCCGATATAGGACGCACGAGCGGCCGTCCGGTTCAAAACGGGCCTGTCGGAAGGTGGTCAGAATCGGCTCACCCCGGCGGGAGGGGCAGATGGGCCCGGTCGCTCCACATCTCGATGCCGGTCAGGATCATTTCCACGGCGATGGTGCCGATGAGCAGGGCCGACGCGCGGCCGGTCAGGTCGATGTAGCGCTGGACCAGCGAGGAATAACGGTTACGGATCGCGTCGTGCAGCGCTTTGAGGGCGATGACGGTCAGCGCCGTGCTGCCCATCGCGGCAACGATGACGCCGACGACCGCGATGGGGTCCTGGTGCTTGGCGCCGGTCAGGATCGATGCGCTGATGGTGCCGGGTCCGATCATGAATGGCATGGCGATGGAGCCGACGATGTGTTCGCCCCCGCCGCGCAGCATTTCGATCGTGTCCGGGCCGCTGATGACGAATCGGACGCCGATGATCAGGAAGACCAGGCCCCCGAAGAGTTGGAAGGAGGCCAGCCTTACATGGAAGACCTCGCGGAACAGCAGGTCACCCGAGAGTGCGAAGACGATGAAGACGATGGTGCTGATCAGGGTGGCGCGCCACAGCACGTTCCTGAAGGTGGGGCCGGGCATCTTCTGGATCAGGTCCAGCAGATAGACCGTCATCAGGAAGGGATTGAGCAGCACGACGAAGAACAGGTAACTCTCAAGCATGTAGCACCCATGCGGCTGCGCTGTAGGCGGTCCTAAGCTGATCCGGGGGCCACCCGGACCAGGCGTAGATGGCGACGCGGCCGCTGCCGCGCAGATTACCATGCACGGTCAAGGCGCTGCATCCCTGCAGATATGTCGGCCAGGATGCGACGGGCGCATCACCCCGCAACGGGCACCGGCATCCGCGCGGCCCGGTCCGGTACGGCGCGTCGGCCTGGCCGACGGGAGTGTGCTTCGGCGCATCGATCGGTATGATGCCCCACCATCCGGGCAACCCCGTAACGGACTCGCGGCATGCATGCAGGACGCGCTGACTCAGGGACATGGTACGCATTGGCATTAAGTGCCTTGTTCATTTGTATTTACCTGTTCCTGGCCGGCCAGTCGACGCTTTTCGATCGCGATGAACCGCGTTTCTCGCGTGCGGCGGTGGAGATGGTTGAGACGGGTGACTACCTTGTGCCCCATTTCAACGAGGAACTGCGTCCGGACAAGCCCATCCTGATCTACTGGTTGATGGCGATTCCGATTTCACTTCTCGGACCGACGGATTTCGCCTGCCGCGCGGTCTCGCCGCTGGCGGTGGGGCTGACGTGCCTGGCGACCTTCTGGATCGGCCGGCGGCTTTATGGTCCGCGGGCGGGCCTGCTGGCGATGACCGTGCTGGCGGCGTCACCGCTGCTGATCCAGGACGGGCAGGCGGCCATCGCGGACGCCACGTTGCTGGCGTGTTTGACGCTGACACTGGCCGCGTACGTGCGGACGCTGGGCAGGGCGGTGCGCTGGTCGGATGTGGGGCTGATCGGTCTGGCACTGGGGCTGGCGATGCTGACGAAGGGCCCGGTGGCGCTGATCGCCGTGTTGGGGATCGGGCTGCACCGACTGCTGCCGTCGCGTGAAGGGGAGGCGGCGATCGGGCAGTCGCGCCTGGGCGCCAGCGTGATGCTGCTGCTCGCGGCCGGGCTGGGCTTCGTGCTCTTTGCCGCGTGGGGCATCCCGGCCGTGCTCAGCACGCCGGAACTGATGGAGGAAGGTCTGTACGAGCACTTCGTCGCCCGGATCTGGAAGGCGCGGGAAGGGCACGGCGGCAGCGGGCTGCTCAGTTACCTCGCGCTGCTGGTGAGTTTCTATCCGCTGACGGTGCTGCTGGGGTTCTTTCCGTGGGTGGGGTTTCTGCCCGCGGCGCTGCGGCGATCGCCGGGGGATTCGCGGCAGACCGGGGACGCGCGGCTGCTGCTGCTGTGCTGGTCGGGTGTGTTCCTGGTGATCATGTCTCTGGTTTCGACGAAGCTGCCGCACTACGTGCTGCCGATGTGGCCGGCGATGGCGCTGCTGGTCGGGCATCGGCTGGATCAGTGGATGTCCCAGCCGCGCGACGCGGCCGAACGTGCGGCCCCGTGGCCGGGACTGCGCCTCGGCATGGCGCTGCTGGTGATCGGGGCATTGGTGATCGGTGTGCCGGCGCTGGCCGCGGGGCTGGCCGGTCCGGCCGCGGCTCAGGCGGCGGTGGCGAGCTACGAGGAGACGGGCGAGGTATTCGGCCAAGCGGCGAAGCAGCCCGTGCACGGGGAGTGGGTTGATCTGCTCGAAGCGTTGCGACCGGCGGCGGTCGCTATCGGCGTGGCGGCGTTTGCTCCGGTGGGCGTGGCCCTATGGGCGCTGCGTCGCCGTCGGGCGGGACTGGCGCTGGGGGGTCTACTGGTAGGGATGGGCGTGTCGCTGGCCGCGCTGGGGCTGCTGGGGTTGCCCGCGTTCGAGCAGTTCAAACTGGCGCCGCCGCTGGCCCGCGCGATCGATGCGCACACGCCGGGCGACGTGCCGATCGCGACGGTGAACTACAACGACCCGTCATTGGTGTTCTACACCGGCCGCACACCGGTGCTGAGCCTGGACAGCGCCTCGCCGGGCGGGATCAAGCAATGGCGCGGCGAGGCGACGGCGGGGGTGCTGGTGATCGACCGCGAGCAGGTGGCGTCGTTGGTCGGTGATCCGTTGCCGGCGGGGCTTCGCATGGTCGAGCCGCTGGCGCACCGGCGGTTGGATTCGTCTGGCCGGTGGCGGAATCTGGTGCTGGTGTTGCGGCACGTGCCGGGCATTTCTGACGCACAGCACTGATCGCAGCGTCCGCGAACTGGCCGCGACAGGACGGCGCGCGTCGGGGCAGATCGATCCTGGGGCCTTTATCGGCCGGGCTGATTCACGTTCACCGAAATCTCTCGTGGGTACTTCCGGCATGTCGATGCGAGAACGGCGTGCGGGCCCCGCCCGCGCGTGGACGGGTGATCCGTTCGCGCTGTTATCGGAGAGTGACTGGTGAGTCAGGCGGCATCACAGGTTTCGCTGTCGGCGTCTGTGGCGTCACAGCATGTGACGCGCATCGAGCCTTCGCGTCGATGGCGGCCGATCGACCCGGGCGAGCTGTGGCGTTTCCGCGACCTGATGCGTTTTCTCGTGTCGCGTGACATCAAGGTGCGGTACAAGCAGACGGCGCTGGGGGCGACGTGGGCGCTGATCCAGCCGGTCGTCACCATGCTGGTGCTGCACCTGTTCTTCGGCCGCATGCTGGGCATGGCCGAGCGCGTGGGCGATGTGCCGTATCCCGTGTTTCTCTATGCGGGCCTGCTGCCGTGGACGTTCTTCGCCAGTTCGATCACCGCGTCGAGCAACAGCCTGGTCAACAACAGCCACATCCTGACGAAGGTGTACTTTCCGCGCATCATGGTGCCGCTGGCTTCGGTGGGGGCCCCGCTGCTGGACTACGCGATCGCATTCGGCGTGCTCCTCGCGATGATGGCATGGTTCGGTGTGCCGTTCGGTTTTTCGCTGCTGCTGATTCCGGCGCTCGTGGCGACGACGATCGTCTGCGTGATGGGGGTAGGGCTGGTGCTGGCTTCACTCACCGTGTCGTATCGCGATATCCGCCACGCGGTGCCGTTCCTCGTGCAGACGTGGTTCTTCGTCACCCCCGTGATCTACCCCGCGAAGATGTTGCCCGAATCCGTGCGCTGGCTTTACCAGTTGAACCCGATGGTCGGCCCGATCGAGGCGTTCCGCGCGGCGGTGGTCGGCACGCAGATTGACTACGCGGGGTGGGCGGTGTCGACGTCCGTGGGGCTCGGCCTGCTGGTTGCGGGCGTGTTCTGGTTCAGCCGCACGGAGCGGCGGTTCGCGGATGTGATCTGATCCGGTTCACGAAGAGGAGTCTATTGCCGCCGTGAGTTCCACGACCGACACCGCCATCCAGATCGACGGTCTCTCCAAGCGATACCGGCTGGGCACCATGTCGTCGCTCGACCGGACGTTCGGCGAGATGCTGTACGGCTTGGCGCGCAAGGCTTTTCCGCGGCCCCGGCGCGGCGTGCCGACTGGTCGGCGCGATGATTTCTGGGCGCTGCGCGAGGTGACATTTGATGTGTCGCCCGGGGAAGTCGTCGGCGTGATCGGCCGCAACGGCGCGGGCAAGAGCACGCTGCTGAAGATTCTCAGCCGCATCACGGACCCGACGGAAGGCCGCGCGATCATCCACGGTCGCGTCGGCAGTCTGCTGGAGGTCGGCACCGGTTTCCACCCGGAACTGAGCGGGCGCGAGAACATCTACCTGAACGGGGCGATCCTGGGGATGCGCAAGGGCGAGATCGACGCCAAGTTCGACGAGATCGTCGAATTCGCAGAGATGGGCGGGTTTCTCGAGACGCCGGTGAAGCGGTATTCGAGCGGCATGCGGGTGCGGCTGGCCTTCGCCGTCGCGGCTCACCTGGAACCCGAGATCCTGGTCGTCGACGAGGTGCTCGCCGTCGGCGATGCGACCTTCCAGCGCAAGTGCCTGGGGAAGATGGGCGACGTGGCGCGCGGCGGGCGGACGGTGCTGCTGGTCAGTCACAACATGGGCGCGATCAGCCGCATCTGCTCGCGGGCGGTGTGGCTGGACCACGGGCAGGTCAAGCAGCTCGGGCCGTCGTCGGAAGTGGTGCAGGCCTATCTTTCGGAAAATGTCACGGCCGGGGCGGTGGCGGAGTTCGAGGATGACTCTTCGCGAAGCGGACAGATTACGCGCGTGGAGATCATTGACGCGGCTGGCGAGCGATCGAACCAGTTGCTCTGCGATCAGCCGTTCACCACGCGGATCACTTACCGCCTGGGGCAGCGATGCGAACGCTACCGGGCGGGCGTGGTCATTCGCCTGCCCGACGGGTTCGAGGTGTACGCGACGGCGACATCCGATGAGCGCAACGAACTGTGGACCGACGAGGCCGGCGAATACACCGCTGAGGTCACGGTGCCGGCGCTGCTGCTGAGCGAGGGGCGCTACATGCTCTCGGCCTTCCTCGGACAGCCACCGCGACGGAATCTCGACCATCGCGAGAACGTGCTGGGCTTCCAGCTCGACGGTTCGCACCGCAACCTCGCCAACGAGAAGTGGCCGGGCGTGATCGGACTGCCCCTGCAGTGGGACCGCCAACGCGCGGCGTGAGAATCGTGAACATGACCCCGTACACGAAACGACGCATCACCAGACTGATCGGCTGCGGCATACGCCAGTCGGACCTGTTCCTCGTCGGGTACCCGAAGTCCGGATGCACGTGGCTGGAGTTCCTGTTCATCCATGCGCTGCTGGTGCGCGACGAGAAGCGCCCGGTGACCTTCCCGGACCTGAACCGCCTGGTGCCGAACCTGACGAGCGTGCTGCCGACCGACCCGCTGATGATGTGGCCGTACTTCGCAAGGCGATCGCCGCGCGTGTTCATCTCGCACTCGACGTTCGACTCGCGGATGCTGGACGGCAAGGTGGTCTACATCATCCGCGACCCGCGCGATGTGCTTGTCAGTTACTACCAGTACCACCGGACGATCCACCCGGACTACACCGGGTCGCTCAATGACTTCGTGATGAACAGCGACTTCTACCCCTGCCACTGGGACGAGCACGTGGGGGGATGGCTGCTCAACCGATCGCATCCGCGGTTGTGCTTCGTGAAGTACGAGGATCTGAAGCGCGATCCGCGGGTCGAGTTCGCCCGCGTCCTGGGCGAGATCAAGGCCGATGCATCGGAGCGGGATGTGGCTCGTGCAGTGCGTCGCAGCGACTTCAAGGCGCTGCGGGCGCTGGAAGACAAGGCGCCGACCTGGCGTCGACGACAGACACCGCAGTACTACCACTGTCGCAAGGGCAAGGCCGGCGGGTGGCGCGCGGAGATGAGCGCCGAGGCGCTGGAAGTGGTCCAGTCGCGGTACGCCCGGGTGATGCAGCAAGTGGGCTACGAAAGAGTGGATCCAGGCGTGATGGCGGCCTGAGGTGTTGGCGAAAGGGCAGCAGCGATGAGCGAGTTCGCCGTGCAGACAGAGACATGCCGACATGACCCGGCCGCGCGTGTCACGCGCATCCACTGCCCGTGTTGCGGCGACGAGCGCGGCCACCGTCTGCTGTACGAGGGCAAGCCGGGTCAGGGCGCCATCTACCGGTGCCCGACGTGTCAACTGACGCGGCTGCTGCCGCTGCCCGATGCGGTTCGCGAGGCGGATGATGGACACGGCATGTACGCCGAGAAGGCGCAGGAGCTTGATCGCCGTTACGAACGGCAGGTGGACCAGGCCGTCGACGGCTATCTCCGGAAGTTGCATCGCATGGGCAGGCTCGTGGGGACGGTGCTCGATCTCGGCGGCGGGATGGGTTACTACAGCCGCGCGTTCGCGCGGCGCGGCGTGCGGGTGACGTACATCGATCGCGACCCGGTGTCGCTGGCCTTCGCCCGGCCGCTCAACGACGAGGCGGGGGTCGAAACCGTCGCCATGCCGGCCGAGCAGTTCGCGGCCGACCCGGCGAACGGGGGCCGCTTCGACCTGATCTTCTTCCGGCACGTGATCGAGCATACGCACCATCCGGACGAGGTGCTGGCCGCGATCCAGCCGCTGTGCGCCGCGCACGGCACGCTGCTCGTCGAGACGGACAACAACGCGAGTTACGAGCATCTGCTGCATCCGAGTTCCGCCTGGTACTGGCAGAATGTGTACCGCTCGAACTACGGCCTCAAGTCGCTGTGGCAGATGCTGCGATCGCGACCCGTGGCGATCGACAAGGCCGAGACGCACTACTACGCGTTCCGCAAGCGGAACCTCGGCGCGATGCTGGAGCGCGCGAGGTGGGATGTCGTCGAGCGGTTTGATTACGCGCTGGGTGATCGCACGTACTGGCCGAACATTGCGCGGCCGTGGCGCCGCAACTACTGGCGGCTGAAGCGCGGGCCGGCGCGATGGCTTCGCTTCGCCTACCTGGTGGCGCTGCCGCTGCTGGCGTTGGGCGGCATGCGGGCGGGGCTGTGCTTCATTGCGCGGCCGAAGCAGGTGGTGGCGAATGCCGCGATGGAACGCAAGGCGGCCTGAGGGATGGTGGCAATGCTGCGTCGAGCTAGGCAGATTCGCACGGTGGGCGGCGCCGCATGGCGGGGCGGGCGTCTGCTGCTGCGCGCCGGCATGCGGGCGGTGGGGGATCAGGTGGCGCAGTACCTGCCGCCGCGCCCGACAGTGATCCAGTTCCCCGTTAACGACATCTGCAATTCCCGGTGCGTGATGTGCAACATCTGGAAGCGGAAGCGCGACCACGAGATCACGCCCGATGAGCTGCGGCAGGTCCTGTCCGACCGGCTTTTCAGATGCGTTGAGCAGGTGGGGATCAGTGGCGGCGAGCCGACGCTGCGCAGTGATCTGGGCGAGATCGCGCAGGTGCTCGTCGAATCGCTGCCGCGCCTTGAGAAGCTGCACGTGATCACCAATGCGATCCAGCAGCGCATTGTGACCGAACGCCTTCTCGCGGTGAACGAGGTCGCACGGGCGGCGGGAAAGGCGTTGACCGTGTCCGTGTCGCTCGACGGCGTGGGCGAGGTGCACGATGAGCACCGCGGCAAGGCGGGCAACTTCGATGCCGCGGTAGGGGTCATTGACGCGCTGCGCGAGGCGGACGTGCCGGTCTCGATCGGATGCACCTTGACGGCGTTCAATTGCTACGGCGCGGATGATGTGCTGCGGCTGTGCGAGTCGAAGGAGATCGAGCATTTCGAGTTCCGCCTCGGCGTCGAGATCAATCGCGTGTACAACGAGGGCTTCAGCCTGCTGAACCCGCTTGGACCGGAGCAGCGGTTTCACCTGACGCTGTTCTTCGACAAGCTGGCCCACGATCCGCGCACCGCCCCGGGGAACCGGCGCTTCTACGAGAGCCTCGTGAACCAACTGGCGTTCGATGCGCCGCGGACGGCCGGCTGCGACTGGCGAACGCGCGGCGTGACGCTCGACACGCGCGGGGACATCAGCTACTGCTCGGTCGCCAGCCCGATCCTCGGCTCGGCGCTGACCCAAAGCGCCGCGCGGGTCTTCCGCGCGGGATTGCCCGAGCGTCGTCGGATTATCCGCGACCATTGCGACGGCTGTCAGCACGATCTGCTCGGCCCGCCCGCGCCGGCGGCCCTCGCGCGGCAGGGGATCAAGACGATCGGCCGTCCGTGGCGCGAGCGGCGGCAGCGCATCGAACGGCGCGCATTGCGCCAAGCGCAGTTCGCCCCCGGCCTGTTGCGACCGGCTTGTTCCAATCGACCGGGCGATTGGCGGCATGTGCTGATCACCAGCTGGTACGGCACGGAGACGGCCGGCGACAAGGCCATCCTCGGCGAGGTCATTCACTTCCTGCACAGCCACGCGCCGGGGGCGAAGCTGACGTTGACCACGCTGGACCGCAAGGTCAGCGAGCAGACGGCCCGCGAGATGCCGGAACTGACGGGCGTGGAGTTGATCGACATGCAGGCCGCGGGGCAGCGCGGTGCGATCGCGGGGTTCGACGCGGTCGTGCTCGGCGGCGGTCCGCTCGAAGAGATCGAGCAGAACGAACTGCTGTGGCGCATCTTCCGCAGCGCCGGTGTGCATGGCGCGGCCCGGGTGATCTTCGGCTGCGGTGTCGGGCCGTTCAAGACGCAACAGACGCGGTCGATGGTCGGCGCCATCCTGCGCATGGCCACGGCCGGCTTCTTCCGGGATCGCGAGAGCCGGGCGCTGGCGTTGACGATGGGCGCGTCGGAGGCGCTCGATTACGCGTGTGACCCGGCGATCGCCTACGTGCAGCGGTGGGCGCAGGCGAACGCAGTCGAGCGCGGGGGGGCGGGCCGGCGGCCGCGGGTGGCAGGGCTCGTTCGTGCGAACTCGCCCGAATACAGCGGGAATCTGAGCCCGGGCGCACTGGATGCAGGCAACCGAAAGACCGCCCGGCAGATCGCGGCGTTGCTGGAGGCGACGCGTGACCGGCATGCAGCGCAGATCACGCTGCTGCCGATGCACTGCCTGTGGTACGGCGGAGATGACCGGCTGTTCAACCGCGAGATTGCGGAGCAGTGCGGCGGCGAGCGGCCGCACGTCGAGCGTCGGTATCTGCCGCTCGATGCGTTGCTCAAGCAGATCCAGGCGTCGGACGTGACGCTGGCGATGCGGTACCACGGCCATCTGTTCTCCATGGCGTTGGGCGTGCCGTTCGTCTCGATCGATTACACGGGAGATGCCGGGAAATGCGCGGCGTTGGTCAGGCGCATCGGTTTCGAACGGTGGCGTCATCGCTGGGGCGAACTGGATGGCGGCCGGGCGGCCGCGGATCTGCATGAGTTAATCACGCGGCGGGAAGCGGTATCAGAGCAACTGCAGCGCGAGACGGCGCGGTTGGTCAACGGTCTGCACGAGACGTACGGGCGCGTGTTTGGTATCGGGTCCGAGTCTGGGAAGGCGACCGAAGGGTGGTGCGAGGCGGCGCGTGCGGCCGCATAGAGGTGCGATGATGATTGCCCATGGCAAGCGACAACTCCGTGCGCGCGTCCGATCGCTGATGCAGGCGCGCAAGCGACCCGAGGCCGGCTCGCCCCCAAAGGGCTGGGTGCGGTTCGGCTCGTTGCGGCGCGTCAAGCCGGTGTGTGAAGCTTTCGGCTATGCCCGCGGCGGGCAGCGCGTAGCGCGGTACTACGTCGACACGTTCCTCGCGTCCCATGCGGCCGATGTCCGCGGGGACGTGATGGAAGTCGGCGATTCCGCTTACACGCGCAGGCTTGGCGGCGATCGCGTGACGAAGTCGCATGTGCTGCACGCGACGGCGGACAACCCGGAAGCCTCGTTGGTCGGCGACCTGGCCAGCGGGGAGGGCATACCCAGTGATGCCTTCGACTGCATGATTCTCACGCAGGTGTTGATGTGCATCTACGACGTGCGGGGAGCCGTCGCACATGCGCACAGGGTGCTGAAGCGCGGCGGCGTGGTGCTGGCGACCAACCCCGGCATCTCGCAGATCAGCCGCTACGACATGGATCGCTGGGGTGACTACTGGCGGTTCACCTCGCTGTCGATGGCGAAACTGTTCGGCGATGTGTTCGGGGAGGAGGCGGTCGAAGTCGTCACGTACGGCAACGTGCTGGCGGCGACGGCGGTGCTGCAGGGCATCACGGCTGACGAACTGACGCAGGGCGAGCTTGATCATCGCGATCCTGATTACGAGGTCATCATCGGTGTGCGGGCCAGGAAGGGGGCATGATGCCGGCGCGGATACGATCGCGGCTGCCGCGCGGAGGGCGGGAGATGCCTAGGACCCGAGCCGTGGTGCTGGCGTACCATCGCGTCAAGAGGCTGGCGGACGATCCCCAACTGCTCGCGGTGACGCCCGATCGCTTCGACGAGCAGCTTGCGGCGCTGACGCGGCGGTTCACGCCGGTCAGTCTTGATGAACTGGTGGGCGCGATGCGAGGCGACACACTGCCCGAACGCGCGGTGGCCATCACGTTTGACGACGGATACGAGGACAACCTCACCCACGCACTGCCGTTGCTCGAGAAGCACGATGTGCCGGCGACGGTGTTCGTCACGAGCGGGACGGTCGCCTCGCGCAGCGAGCTGTGGTGGGACGAACTGGAGCGGTTGATCCTGCGGCCGGAAACGGTGCCGTGCGCATTGCGGCTGTCGATTCGCGGCAAGGCTCACGGATGGGAACTCGCGCCGACCCCCAGTGCTGCGACCGCGCCGCCCGCGTGTTTCAAGTGGGATGTCACGCAGGGAATCATGTCTCCGCGGCAGCGGGCGTACATGGACCTGCACCGTCTGCTCAAGCCGTTGAATCACGCGGCGATCGCAGACGTACTGGCGCAACTGCGTGAAGCGGTGGGCGCGGCGGAGGCAGGGCGAGAGACGCATCGGACGCTGTCGGCGGATCAGCTTCGGGCGCTGGCGGCATCGCCGCAGATCACCATCGGTGCGCACACGGTGACGCACCCGCAACTCAGTGCCCGGCCCCGCCGGATGCAGCGGCGGGAGTTGCGCGACAGCAAGGTGGCGCTCGCATCGATCATTGGCTGCGACGTGTGGAGCATGAGCTACCCGTACGGCGGCTACGGCGACTTCTCGCCGGCGACCCGGCGTCTCGCTCGTCGGTGCGGCTATCGGGCCGCGTTCGCGAACCGGCCGGGCCTGGCCAACGGGATGTCCGATCTGTATGCCATCCCGCGCGTGCTTGTGCGCGATGTGGGCGAGCACCGCTTCCACGAGCAGTTGGCGCAGTATTTCGGGCCGACGCTGCGGCAGCACATGCCCCTGGAAATCGCCGCGTGACCGCGGCGCGAGTGGCGGCTCGTCCCCGGCATCTCCTCTCGCGGGGTGCGACCACAGACTGGGGCACCGTTTCAGGCGGCGTGGTTCCAGTATGT
>CAZHJL010000068.1:0-29109 GCA_964532795.1 uncultured Phycisphaeraceae bacterium
GGTGGCCCCCATTCCCGTGCGCACGGTGGTCCCCCTTCTCTTGCGCATCACCAGCTCACCCTCGGCGCGCGCGGCGCGATCTACAGCGACGGTCGCGAAACGCTGTCGGTGGCCGCGCGGCCGGTGGACGCCGTGGACACCACCGCGGCGGGTGATACGTTCATCGGCTACTTCCTCGCGGCCATCGCCGAGGGCCAACCGGTGCGCGCGGCCCTGGACACGGCATGCGCCGCCGCCGCGATCTGCGTCTCCCGCATGGGCGCAATGGATTCGATCCCGACGCGCGAAGAAGTGGGGCGGTAAAAGAGAATCTGTCCCTTACGAGCCGCGACCGACGTCAGTCGAGTCCGATGTACGACACGCGCCTCGCGCGGCGGACAAGCAAGTAGATTCCCAGCACCAGCGTCAGGGCCAGCGTGCTCGCCATCGTGTAGCCGGCCATCATCTCGCCCCACTGGATCACGTACTCGCCCTCGAGGCGCATCAGACCGACGGGGATGGTCAGCTCCGCTTCGCTGCGCACCAGGACCATTGGGAGCAACACGTTGTCCCAACTGGCCACGAAGACCATCATGGACACCACCGCGATCACGTCGCGCTGCAGCGGGACGGCGATCCATCGAAGCTGCGCCACCGGTCCGGCCCCGTCCGCCTCGGCCATCCGCCACAGCCGGCGCGGCACGTCCTCCAGGCTCAGCGCCAGGATGAAGATCACCACCGGCAGCGTCGTGAAGCACTGCGTGAGCACCACGCCGATGCGGCTGTCCAGCACGAGCAATGGCTTGAGGAGCGTGACACCCGTGATCGCGGCCGCCGCGCCGCCCGGCAGGTACGCCAGCGCCAGCAGCAGTGCCAGCACAAGCTGCCGGCCGAACCATCGGTAGCGCCCGAGGGCGAAGGCCACCGGCAGGGCGAGCAGGATGCACAGGGCGGTGACGATCAACGCCGTGATCACCGAGTTGAAGGCGTAGCGCGAGACGATCGCCGCGCCGCGCTGCCAGTTGTGCGCCGCCAGATCCCCATCCCACGGGCCGGGCAGGAACGGCCGGGCCTGGAACATCAGGTTGTTCTTGAAGCTGGTGAAGACCATCACCGCGGCCATGTACAACCCGACGCCCAGCACGCCCCAGAGCAGCAGGTGTTTGAGCAGTTCGTAATGGCCCCGGCGGAAGCGGCGCACGCGATGTCTCCGACTTGTCAGGAAATCCGGCTCGATTGTGGCGCCGGATACCTTACCGCGGCGCGCTCAAACTGTAACGCCCGCTGATCCCAGTTCGGCCCTACGGGCCGATGGCGGGCGAGACGCCCACCCCACCGCAGAACATGGCTTCACCCCCGGCGAACTACCCCTTGATCGCCCCGGCCGCGATGCCCTTCACGAACAGGCGCATGGTGAAGAAGAACAGGATGACCAGCGGGATCGACGCGATCGTGTAGCCGGCCATCATTTCGCCCCACTGGATCACGTACTCGCCCTCGAGGCGCATCAGGCCGACGGGGATGGTCAGCTTCGCGTCGTCGCGCAGCAGGATCAGCGGCAGCATGAGCTGGTTCCAGTTGTTGATGAACTGCATGATCGCCAGCGTGGCCATGACCGAGCCGGACATCGGCAGCACGATGTGGCGGATCTGCTGCAGGTGGCCGGCCCCGTCGATCTGGGCGGACTCGAACAACTCCTTGGGGATCTCCTCCTGGATGAACTGGCGCAGAATGAAGACGCACACCACCTGCCCGCCGACGGCGCCCACGATGATCAGCGCCAGCAGCGAGTTGTTCAGTCCCAGGTTCTTGAGCAGGTTGAACATGGTCACCAGCGTCGCGGCCGTGCCGGGCAGGAACATCGCCGCGAGCAGGCCGTAGTAGATGAAACTGCGGCCGATGAAGCGGTAGCGGGCCAGCACGTAGCTGGTCAGCACCGCGATGATCAGGCAGAAGGCCACGGCGAAGACCGATACGAAGATCGAGTTGAACACGTAGCTGCTGACGATCGCCCAGGCCTTGGTCCAGTTGTACTGGATCAGGTCCCAGTTCAACTCCCCGGGCAGGAAGGGATTGGTCTGGAACATCTGGTTGTTCTTGAAGCTGGTGATGACCATCAGGAACAACGGGTAGAACGAGAAGAACAGCACGCCCCACAGCAGCAGGTGCTTGAGTGCTTCCTTCTTTCGGCTTACGCGTAAGGCCATGCGGCGCTTCCTTCGTCTGAATCAACCGTCGCGCGGCGTCACTTCTCCACGCGGACGTACTTCTGGTAGATGATCGTCAGGATCAGGATCATCACGAACAGGTACATGCCCATCGAGCAGGCCAGCCCGAAGTTCACGTTCTGGAACGCTTCACGGAACATGACCAGTCCCGGCACATCCCCCGCGCCCTTCGGCCCGCCGTTGACCCCCAGCAGGATGTAGAACAGGCCGTACGTGTTGAGCACGTTGATGGTCATGAAGATCAGGTTGATGCGCACCATGGTGAGCATCAGCGGCAGTTCGATGTGCACGAACTTGCCCCACCAGGTGACGCCGTCGAGTTCGGCCGCCTCGTAGACGTCGTCCGAGATGCCCTGCAAGGCGGCGAGGTAGAGCAGTACGCCGATGGTGCCCACCCACGGGAAGCCCCAGAAAATCACCGCCGGGACGACCAGGTTGTGATCGCCCAGCCACGCCGGCCGGCCGCTGTCGAACGAACCGGTGGGCTCGGTCCAGACCATGGTCAGGGTGACCAGCACCGAACCGGCGATGAGCAGCACCGTGCCGACCATCTTCGGCAGCCGGTCGCGGTTGACATCGTTGATCCCGCCCGAACCGATCGCCCGCAGGCCCAGCCCGAGCCCGGCGCCCACGGCCATCAGCGGCAGGGCGTAGTAACTGAAGGGAACGGAGAAGCTGCCGCCGATGACGATCTCGGTGCCCGGCACGTCCGCCGACGGCCCCACGAGCCAGGTGCCCAGCACCAGCGCCAGCAACCACGCGAACCAGCGCCGGCCGTGCTGAATCCGCACCCCCACCCCCGCCAGCATGACGCACATCGCCAGCAGCAGGATGCCGAAGGGGTTGCCGAAAGCATAGTCGAGCCCGGTTCGCACCGGAGTCAGCGCATCGGCCGTCGCGGGCGCGTGCTTGTCCGTCCACGCCAGCAGTTCCATCCCGCCGGTGAAATTCAGAAACTGGTTGAGCGGCCCGTAGTTCGGGTTGTAGAACGCCTTCCAGATCAGCAGTTGCACCAGCCACGGAATGACCATGGGAATGACGAACAGCACCTGGTAGATGTAGCGCGCCCGGCCGCTGTGCAGGCGGTGGAGCACCACGGCCGCGAAGATGCACGGCCACATCTTCACGAGGTTGGAGACGAACAGGATCATCACCAGTCGGAACGCGCTCCAGAAGTCGACGTCGTTCCAGACCTTGATGTAGTTCTGCCACCGGATGAACTCTTCCTTGAACGAGCCGTCCCACTCGTAGAAGCTGTAGCGGATGGCGTCGAACTTCGGGTAGTAGTTGAAGATGATCATGCCGATGATGGTGGGGGCCATCAGCAGCATCAGGGAGAGGTAGATCTTGGCCCGGACCGTCAGCCGCGCTCGACGCTGCCCCGCGGTGGTCGGCGGGGGGACGGGCGGCTGGGGGGTGGATGTCGCGGTCGTCGTCATCGAGTGGAACTCGTCAGGGTTGGGTTACGGGTCGGCGCGGTGGATCAGCGTCCTTCACGGAACCGGCTATTTGATCTCGGGCGCGTCGGGGAACAATTTGCGGTACTTGGCGCGATCGCCCTCGCCGTTGTTGCGGATGACCTGCTGCAGCAGGATCTTGCGGTACTTGTTGTAAGAACGCTCGGCGATCACGTCGGCATCGGCCTCCTCGCCGCCAGTTTCCACTTCCACCATCGCCTCGGGCATCAGGCGCTGGAGTTCGTAGGCCGCGAGCTGCGTCTCCTGCGAGCGGCAGAGCTGGATGTTCTTCTTGACGGTCTGCTGCATGGCGTCCTGGGCGCCCTTGTTCTCGTCGGTGAGCTTGGCGATGTAGCTCTTCGCGAACTCCTCGTACGCCTCGTCCTCGACCTGGCGGTCGATCTCTTCGCGGATGCGCGCCTCCTCCAGCATCAGTTCATCGCCGCTGAACTGCTGCTTGGCCTGCTCGAGCCGGTTGTCGAGGATGGCCGTGTACTTGTCCTTGTACAGCCGCTGCTGGATGTTGCCCTGCAGGAACGGCCACTGCTCGTTCTGCATCTTGCCGCCGACATCCTGCCACGTGTCGTTGCCGATGTTCCAGCGCGCCGCATCATCGAAGCCGACCGGGTCGGGCATGAACGCCTTCATGTACTCGATCGGCTTGGCGCCCACCGCGATCGGCAGCAGTTCCGCGCGGCTGGTGAACTTCTGGTTCCACGGCTTGCTCGTGATGAACTGCATGAAGTCGATGGCCACCTCCGGATGCCGCGAGAACTTGTACACCCCGTACAGCCCGCCGCCGGACATCTTCGCTTCACTGGCCTTGGACACGATGCCCGGGAACTCGCTCATCACGTACTCGCGGAACGGTTCACCTGGACCGGGCAGCGGAAAGTCGATGATCTCGACCTCGAAACCATTTTCCTTCCCCGCCTGGATGTAGAACGAGGCCTGCCACGAACCGTTGAAGATGATCCCCGCCATCCCTTGGGCGAAGCTGAAATCCGCGCCCTGACGGTCCTGGGCGAAGAAGCCGGGGCCGAACTGCTTGCACAGCTCGCGGATGCAGCGCCAGTATTCGCGGATGCGCTCGTCCTCCATCGACACCTGGCCGCGCCGGAAGGCAACGTAGTTCTCGGGGGCATTCAGATTGCCGTCGAGGCTGGTGTCGAAATCCGGCAGATACTCGCTCTGAAACGCCACCGCGTAGCGCTTGAGAAACTCACCGGTCACGCCGTACGCGCTGCCGGCGATCGGCACCAGCCGGTAGCGGCTCCGCGCGTCCGGGTCGTCCAGTGTCCTGTAGCTGCCGTCGCCCTGCAGTTCCATCCGCGACATGCGTTCGCACACGAGGATCAACTGCCCGAACGTGCGCGGCGTGAGGACCTGCAACTCCACACCGGAGTCATAGTCCGCCGCCTGCGCCGGCCGCCACTTGGTCACCTTGCCGGCGGCATCGCGCTCCAGCACCACGCGGTCCGACCAGCCGACCGCTTCCAGCCGGTTCTCGCCATCATGTTCGCCGTGCTTGATTTCCTCGGCCGCGAGCAACCTCTTGGCTTCGCGCAGCACCTTCATGTTCACGTAGAGCCGCGTGGGGTACATGGTGGTGGGAATCGCCAGGTATTCCTGCACCTTCTGCTTGAAGCCCTGCCGGTTGCCGTCCAGCAGCGTGTCGCGCCAGGGGATCTCGTCCAGTTCAGTGCCGTCATCCAGCTTGTGGCCCTTGTTGTAGGGATTCGGCCGGCTCATCTGGTCGGTGACGGAGGTGAAGAACCGGGCCAGGTACTCCTCGTCCTTGGCCATCGCGCCCTTGCCGATCTCGATCAGGTCCGGCGCATCGCGGCTGATCAGACGCGTGTTGACCCATTGCGGATACACGCGCTCCGTCACGCCCATCTGGAGCACGCGCACCGGCTTCTCGAACTTGTACGGGCCCTTGTACTTGACCTTCTTCAGCCACTTGCCCTTTTCCAGGGCGTCAGTGGGGATGTTGGCCGGGTCGTTGTACTTCGGGTCGGCGTACGCGCCGTTCACCTCGAGCTGGTAGAACTCGATGATGTCGTTCATCGCATCGCGGTAGCCCTGCTCGAGCTGCCAGTGCGCGATGCGGATGTAGATCTCGTTCGGGTTGGTCGTCTCCTGCGCGGCCGTGTATACCTTGATAAGACTGACCGCCGTGGCCCCGAGCACGAGGATCAGGCCCAGGTAGTTGACGTTGAACCAGCCCTGTTTCTCTTGCTTGTCCTGCTTCTCACTCATCGGTTTCACCGGCCTTTCCGGCCTCTTCACGGATGACGCCGGCCTTCTTCTGTCGTTGCTTGAGCCCCTGGGCGATCATGGCCTCGAAGTCGTCCACCTCTTCGTTCAACTCGAACTTCAGGTAACACCAGCAGCGGTAGGCCTTGCCCGAGTTGGGCGTCTCGAAGATCTGCTTGCGGTAGTATTCGGACGCGATCTGCTTGTACCGCTTGGCTTCCTCCGCATCGCCCGCCTCAACCGCCTTGTCATGGAAATAGTGCGCCAGACGCGACATCTTCCAGTACACCCCGCCTTCCTGGCCCTGCTGCACCAGGCCGATCTCATCCGCACGCAGCAGGTCTTTCAGGCCCTGACGGTTGCTCGCCTCCGTGTGCCACGGGTGGTCCATGTACGCGTTGGTGGGGTGATACGTGAGCGTGCCCGCCAGGTAGTAGTACATCAGCGAGGCGAGCGGCTCGACTTCGAGAATATGCACACCTTTCTCTTTCGCTTCCTGCTCCTTCGCCTCCAGCCATTCGCGCAGCACGGCCGTGCCCTTGTTCACCTGTTCCGGTTCGAGCGTCTGGATGTACGTGCCCGCGATCCGCAGCGTCGCCTCGCCGGCGATGATCGGATCGTCGGGCCAGTTGGCCAGCGCCTTTTCGTACCACGCCCGCGCCCCCGCCAGGTCGATCTTGTCTTCGTAGTAGTCGCGCAGTTCGAGTATGCGCCCGAGATTCAACGTCGCACGCGGGGCGTACTTGCTATCGGGCGACACCTGCAGCAGCCGCTCGTACATCGCCGTGGCCGCGTCGATGTTGTCCTGCGAAATCGGCGTGATGTGCTGCGTGCTCACGGCCTTGAGAAACTGGTGCTTCTGCCACGCCTCCGAGCCACCGATCGGCTGGGGCGAGTCGGCCATCGCCTCGAGTTCTTCGTCGGCCAGCCGGGCCGCGCCTTTGAAGTTGAAGTACGACGCCTCGGCCACCGGGTTGTCGCTCTCCTCCGCGCCGCCGTCGCAGCCGAGCAGCGCCGCGACGAGGCCCAGGAGTAGCACACCCGCCCGGTAGCCGATGCCTGTGTGGAGTCTGCTGGTAAGCAAAGTGCCAAGCTCCGTGACTTGCTGCGTAGGGATTGGTCCCGACCGCCCGGAGACGCGCTCCGTCGGGACCGGGCTCGAATCGAAGAGTCTACCATATAAAGGATTCGGGCGCGGCTCGTCAACGTCGCGGCGCCCGTCCCCGCGGCCGCGCCGCCACGCACCGCCGGCCCGGTGCGACCGGCTATACTACCCCCGACCCCAGGAGCTTTAGACTGATGATCGCCAGACGGAAAACGCGCCAGGTCACCCTCGGCGACGACGCCCACGGTCATGTCAAGATAGGCGGCGACGCGCCCGTCTCCGTCCAGACCATGACCGCCGGGTACACCTATGATGTCGATTCTTGCGTCGCCGAGATCAATAAACTCGCCGCGGCGGGGGCGGAGTTGGTCCGCGTTGCTGTCCCTGAGCGCAAGGACACCGCCGCGCTGCACGCCATCCTGCCGCAGGTCAGCGTGCCGATCGTCGCGGATGTGCATTTTCATTTTCAACGAGCGCTCGAGGCTGTCGAGGCCGGCGTGCACAAGATCCGCCTCAACCCCGGCAACATCTCCGATCGCAAGCAGGTCGAAGAGGTGATCGCCGCCTGCAAAGATCGCAGCGTGCCCATCCGTGTCGGCGTCAACGAAGGCTCGATCATCGAACGCAAGGACAAGCAAAAACGCCTCAAGGAACTCGGCGGTGTCTTCTCCCACAACAAGCACGGCCACTTCCTGGCCATCATGATCACCAAGCTCGAGGAATACCTCGACATCTTCTACGAGAACGACTTCTACGACATCGTCATCAGCGCCAAGAGCCCCGACCCCACGCTCGTCATCGAGGCCTACACCGAGATCAGCAAGCGATTCGACCACCCGCTGCACCTGGGCGTCACCCACGCCGGCCCGCGCGAGACGGCCATGATTCGCTCCGTCGTGCCGCTGGGCGCGCTGCTCGCCAACGGCATCGGCGACACCGTCCGCATCAGCTACGCCTCCGACCCGGTCTACGAAGTCGAAGACGCGCTGGAGATGCTCTACTGCCTGGAACTGCGCGAGCGCCAGGGCGTCGACCTCATCGCCTGCCCCACGTGCGGCCGCATCCAGGTCGACCTGTTCCAACTCGTGCAGGACGTGCGGGGCAAGCTGAAGGAAGAGATCGAGCTGCCGATCAAGGTGGCCGTCATGGGCTGCATCGTCAACGGCCCGGGCGAGGCCGAAGGGGCGGACGTGGCCATCTTCGCCGGCGACCGCCGCGGCATCATCTACGTGCAGGGGCAGAAAGTCGCCAACGTCCCCGAAGAAGAAATCCTCGACCGCCTGCTGATCGAGTGCCGCCAGTTCGAACAAAAGGTCAAGCGCGGCGAAGCGAAGCTGGGCGAAAAGGTCGTGGAAATCGCCCCACCCGACCCCATCGGCGAGCTCGGCTCAGGCTTCGACAAAATCGCCGCCGGCCAGGTGGAGAAGGTGACAGGGCTGACGGTGAAAGGGCAGTAGGTCCGCACCGTGCCCGACCAGGGGCGCCACACTTTGGCCGTCTTCGGCAAAGTGTGTGGCGGTGCGCCCGGCGATCGGATGGAAACGCGCCGACAAGGCGCCTTGGGTGTCGGTCGAGTGGATCAAGATCATCCCTTCCTCGGCACACTTTGCCCTCCCTTCGGTCGGGTCAAAATGTGGCGCCCGGCCAGTGGTTCTCATACCGTCCTTGCCTGACGTCAACGGTCTCCCGCAGGCGAGCACCCAACGCAACCGGCTTCCGCCGGCGCTATCTCTGAAGCCCAGGGATTACCATCCCTGGGCCTCCACGCACGCCCGGCCCAGCCGTCTTTGCTTACGATGCTTCATTCTGCTTGACGCAGCCGCCCGGCGCCCGCCGCCAACCCCACCGGCGCACACAGCGCCCGAAGATTCTGCACCGCCGTCCCCGCAGGAATCTCGCACCCCGCATTGACCATGTACGGATTCCCAGCCGCCGCGTACGCCGCCGCAACCGCTTCGTGAATCATCTGCGGCGTCCCGTTCTTCACCACCGACACGGGATCCAGGTTCCCCGTCAGCACAACCTTTCTCCCCACCGCCTCGCGCGCGGCCGCCATGTCGGTCAGGTGGTCCACATCAAGAATGTCAACGCCAAGGTCGGCAATACCCGGCAGCAGGTGCGTGATGTTCCCGCAGATGTGCAGCTTGACGAACGCGCCCGTCTGCTGAATGGCTTTGACCAGGCGTTTCTGTCGCGGCTGGATCAATCGCTCGTACGTCCGCGGATCAATCTGGCTGACGATCGCATCGCCGATGCCGATCGTATCCGCGCCTGCTTCCACCTGCGCCCGGGCGAACGCGATACCGACGTCTACGCATGCGTCCATCAATTCGCCGGCGAAGGCTTCATCATCCATCAGGTCCATCAGGAAGTTCGTCACACCCCGCAGGTCAGCCGCCTCCGCGGCCGGGCCTTCGATCCATCCAAGAATCGAATACTGCCCCCGCCACGCGCGGCCGTAGGCTTCCGCCGCGTTGACGCGATCGCGCATGCGCTCCGACCGCATCGGGTCCGGCCGCGCGAGAACAGAAAGATCCCTCGTCCCCTCAAGCGGATGCGAACTGCGCGGCGGCCCGTCCTTGACATACTCCACCGTCGCCCCGAACCCCTGCGTCTCCCTGTATGGATCGGAAATGCAGCTCAACTGGTCGATGCCGAACGCCTCGGCGCATGCTTCGTTGGCGCGTGTAAGCACACGAAAGTCCGACGCAAACGCGGCGTAATCTGAGCCAATGTACTCAGCCGCATACTGCATCAGGATAGGTGTCCGCGGCAAGTGGTCCGCCTGCTCGCCCTTCAGGACCGCGACATATCGTTCGTATCCGTTCATGATGTCGTGCCCAACGTCAGAACTGCCCGGTAACCGTGATCACGGCAGGCACATTGCGTCTCCCGTGCGCATCCCCTTCAATCCAACCAACGCGCAGCCCTGTCTGGCGGCACAGCCGTGATGGCCGACCGTCCACACGCCCCGCCGCGAACTTGCGAAGGGCTCTCATAGCCAGATTCTCATGCGACGTGCCCTCCGTCAACGGCAGAGGTCGCCTCTTGCCTTCCGCTTCGCCGGCGGTACTCCGAAGCCCAGGGATTACCATCCCTGGGCCTCCGCGAACGCTCCGCCCGTCTCGCGCTGCCGCCGGATGCCACCTTCAGCGAAGCTTGTGGGTGTCAGCACGAGAAACCTTGCCCCATCGGTGGCAGTGTGGCTCTGTGACGTCACGACGTGAACGAAGCCGAACCCAAGTCAGCCGGGGGCTCACGAAGACACCCACAGCCACCGCTTCGCTACCCTTGAAGGTGACACGCGAGACAGCCACAATGTGCTTGCCGAGGCCAACCCGCCGCTACCTCCGAAGCCCAGGGATTACCATCCCTGGGCTTCCGCACCTGCCCCGCCCGCCGCGGAAAAAAGCGCGAGTTCGCCCTTGATATAACCTAACAGAATGCTATAATAATCACCTCCAAACCCGTCGGGTTCCCTCTCTCCCCACACCTACCGGGGCAACACCATGCAGCCCACCGCCGCCAACCCGCGCAGCATCGGCCCGCCTGCCGATCACCAACACGCGCCCCAGTCCACCGCTTCAACAGGCAGAAATTGCTCACCCCCATGCCGAAACCGCGCGGAATTCGGCGGGATCCGACTGAATCCTGCAGAAACCGGCAGAAACGGGCCCGAAATGTGTTCGGTTTTGATCGGTTTTTGGCCCGATTATATACGTGTGAGCGCACTTGTGCCCCTGGAACCTCACTCACGGCCCCAGAGAGGGGGTGCGTGCATGCCGCACCCTAAGCCTGTGGCTGCGAACCGTCGAACTTTGCAGAAATTGCTCCGTCCGATGGTCGGTCTCGCTCCCCGCCGCGGCCCTGCCGCCGCCATCATGCCCGCAGCGCGCCGCCTCGATGCTCGCCTCGCCCGCCTGCCATCTTCGCGCGGTACCATGCGTTGCACCATCGGCGGCCGCCTCACGCGGCCATTCCCGGTTCCGGCTGGATCGAACAAGGAGCAACCCATGAAGCGGGCGAATGGCATTCGGGTGTTTGTGGCGGCGGCGGCGTGCGTGCTTCTCGCGACGGCGACAGCCGCGCGGGCCGGCGAGTTGAAGATCTCCGCCTCCAGCTTCGTCGGCGTGCAGGGCGATGCGGTGGTCGGCGCGGCGATCCAGTCCGACGGGACGATCGTCCTGGCCGCGAACATGGGCGGCGGGGCCCTGCCGCGCGCCGCGTTCTACAAGCTGTCGCGCCGGGGTAAGGGCTACGTCCTGCGCCTCAAGTCCGACGGCCGCACGCTCATCTCCGCCTCGCTCGTCGCCGGCCAACTGCGCGACATGGCCATCGACGGCAAGGACAACATCTACCTGGCGGCCGCGGGCGACGGCGCGATGCGGCTTGATCCGGCGGCCAAGCGCATCACCGCCCGCACGCGCGTGCGCGGGTTGTGCGCCCGCGTCGATCCAACCGATGCCGGTGACTACTGGGTCGCCCTCGGCTACGACAAGGATGAAGAATCGACGCCCGGGCCGGGCACCATCACCTTGCTCAACGCGCGCGGCGGATCGGTCGGCGCGTATCGCGGGCATCGCCATACGCTCGATGTCGCCATCCACGGCGAGTCGCAGACCATCGCACACATCGGCTGGCGCCAGGCCAACGCGTTCGACGGCAAGAAGACCTATCCCGTGCAGATCGCCTACATGCGCGGGCTCGACTACCGCGGGCAGGTCAAGTATCTCAACTACGACTGGTCGACCCAGCGCGATGTGCCCAACTTCCTGAACAAGCCGGAGAATAACATGGCTGACACGCGCGGCTACCGCTGCAGCATCGGCCGGGATGGCAAGCTCTACGCCGCGTTCGAGGCCGCGGGCGGCAACCACATCTTCCGCTACGAGCCGCGCCTGGAGGAGGGCGAATGGGTAAAGGCCGGCGACAAGGCGGCCGGCGGGGATCGGTATCACCAGTTCCACAACAGCAAGGCGGAGCACAAGACCTTCATGGGCCGCTACGACCCGGCCACGGGCAGCTACGAGTTGGGCCAGCAGTTCTGCGGACGTCTGAGCAGCGGCAAGGCCAACGCGGTGCGCGTCAAGAGCGGGGCGATCACCGCCGATGCAAGCGGGCAGGTGTGGCTGGGCGGCGGCTCGGCCGCGGGGTTGCCCCTTTCGATCAAACCCGAAGACAGCGGCGACTACACCGGCGGCGGCTTCCTGCTCGGCCTGAGCAGCAGCATGGACAGCCGCGTCGTCTGCACGCGGCTGCAGCCGGGCAGCGAAACCCACGCCGTGGACGCCCGCGTGGTCGACGGCAAAACCATCGTCGTCATGGCCGGTTCGGCCAACCAGAAGAGCGCCGACGAATTCCACGCCAAGGAACCCCTGCAGAAACAGGGCGTCCCCGGCTGCGGTTTCTTCGCGGTGCTGACCGGCGGTGCGGATGAGTGATCAACCACCCGGATGACGGGAGCCTGCCGACGTCGGCATCGCTCCGGTGATCGCACCTCTTACGCCCGGCCTTCGCGTCGGGTAAGCTTTCCACCATGCGCCTGCGTGATGTCTACCGATACAGCCTGATGGCGGCGCTGCTGGCGCTGCTTGGCGCGTTTCTGATCTGGCCGATCTTCCTGACGGTCAGCAGTGGGTTCACGCGCGCCGGCGGCGCGGTCCACAGCCGCGCGTATGTTGTGTTCGATTACCGCGGCCCGGACGACTACAAGCTCGCCGGCGTGGAACCGGACCGATCACGCTGGGTGATGCTGCACGTGACCGGCGACGGCGAGTCGAAGGAACTGGTCGAGCCCGCGGCCGGCGCTGCGGCCGACCGGACCTACGACGTCGTCCTGCGCACCACGCCGGGACGCGCGGTGCTGATCGTGGACGGACAGAGGAAGCTGGAAGCCGAACTGGAAGTACCCGTACGGGGCAAGGTGGGGCTTGCGGCCTACGGTGGGCCGGCCGTGTTCGACGATATGCTCGTCACTTACCGGCAGGGCGGCGCGGCCACGCCGCTCGGACAGGCGGTGTCCTTCGATGACAGCGTCAGTGACAGGTTCGACATCGACCGCACCTTCTGGCGCGTCGAGGATGGCCTGCTGCGGGCCGTGCTGAACAAGTCCGAACGGCAACTGCTGATCTACCGTGAGGCGAAGGACCTGCCGGTCGAGACGGTCGAGGTGCGCATGAGCGCGCCGTACCTCGGCCCTTACACGGCCGACTACTTCGCCGATATCTTCCGCGATGTCACGTTGCGCGCCGGGCTGCTTAACAGCCTGCTGGTGGCCGCTTGCACCACGGTGCTGAGCCTGTTGATCGCGCTGCCGCTGTCGGTGCTGGCCACGCGGTACGACTTTCGCGGCAAGGCGATCCTGACGGCGCTGCTGCTGGTGCCGCTGGTGCTGCCGCCGTTCGTCGGGGCGATCGGCCTGCAGGCGGTGCTGGGCCGCATGGGCGCGCTCAACACCTTCCTGGGCGACGTCGGTTTCTTCGCCATGCTGGCCGACCTCGGGCTGATCGAAACCCTGCGTCATTGGGGCATCGTCAACGCGCAGTACGACTGCATCGACTTCCTCGGCGGCTGGCGTTTCGTCGGCGTGGTGCTGGTCGAGGCGCTGCACCTTTACCCGATCGCGTATCTCAACATCGCCGCGGCCATGGCCAACCTCGACCCGACGCTGGACGAAGCCGCGCAGAACATCGGCGCCGGCCGGTTGCGCCGGTTCCTGCGCATCACGCTGCCGCTGATCATGCCCGGCATCTTCGCCGGCTCGACCATCGTCTTCATCTGGTCGTTCACCGAACTGGGCACGCCGCTGATGTTCAACTACCGCGAGATGACGCCCGTGCAGATCTTCGAGGGCCTGCAGGAGGTGCAAAGCAGCCCGCGGCCGTTCGCGCTCGTGGTGCTCATGCTGCTCGTGGCCGTGCTGCTCTATCTGCTGGGACGCTTCGTCCTCGGGCGGCGGGCGTACGAGATGCAGTCCAAGGCTTCGGTCGGCGCGACCACGCGTCGCCTGCGCGGCTTCAAGTGGCTCGCGGCGGTGGCGCTCTTCGTCACCATCACCGGCATCGCCGTGCTGCCGCACATCGGCGTCGTGCTGTATTCGTTCTGCGCCGAAGGCGCGTGGTACCGCAGCATCGTGCCGACGGAGTGGACGCTGACCCACTACGAAGCCGCGCTGTCGCATCCGCTGGCGATGTCCTCGATCCGGAACAGCCTGCTCTACGCCTCGGCGGCCATGGGCATCTGCATGGTGGTCGGCGTGGCGATCTCCTACCTCACCGTGCGCTGCAAGGTGCGCGGCGGGTGGCTGCTGGACAGCCTGGCCATGCTGCCGCTGGCCGTACCGGGGCTGGTGATGGCCTTCGGCTACGTCTCGATGAGTCTGCACTGGCCGTTCAGAGAAGGCGCGGTCACGGACAGCGGCTTCTGGCAGGTGCTGGGCCTGACGCCGTATCCCGTGCCGCTGCTGATCATCGCCTACGCGGTGCGGCGGTTGCCGTATGTCGTGCGCTCGGCGTCGGCCGGGCTGGAGCAGACCAGCGGCATGCTCGAGGAAGCCGCGCTGAACCTGGGCGCATCAACCTTCACGGCGCTGCGCAAGGTGGTGCTGCCGCTGATCGCCGCCAACCTCATCGCCGGGGGCATCCTCGCGTTCTCCTTTGCGATGCTCGAGGTCAGCGATTCACTCGTGCTCGCCCAGAAGGAGGAGCATTACCCGATCACGAAGGCCATCTTCGAGTTCTTCAATCGCCTCGGCGACGGTCCGTACATCGCCAGCGCGATGGGCGTCTGGGGGATGGCTTTACTGGCGACCACGCTCATCGGCGCGAGCCTGTTCATGGGCAAGCGGCTGGGCGCGGTGTTCCGGGTGTGAGTGGTCACCCGGCGCGGCCGTGTGCATCGTTACGTGTCTCGCTGCGAATCGCCGGCCAGCGTTTCGAAATAGTCGATCAGCCCCTGCTCGCCTTCGCGCTCCAGTCGCTCGAGTGCTTCATCACTGCCGAGCAACCGCAGCCGGCGCAGGCGCTCGGCCTCGTCATGGGCGAAGCGCTCCTGGATGCGCTGCCGGTAGGCGCGGGCATGGGTGAGCAGCGTGATCCACGATTCGGGCACGGCCTGTAGCAGTTGGTCGCGAATCGCCGCCGCGCCCGCCGCGGAGATGCCGTCGGTGTGGACGCAGACGGTCACGGGTCCGACGCGATCATGCGCGGGAAACACCACGTCTCCGTCCTGCGGATCGTCCGCCCGATTGATGAGCACCCCGCGCTCCCGCGCCGCGACGGCGATTGCTTCGTTGACGGCCGCATCGTCCGTCGCCGCGACGGCGAGGATCGCGTTTTCGAGGTCGTATGGCTCGAACCGGCGCTCGACCCACTCGACCGGCAGCGACTGCAGTTCGTCGCACGCCTCGGGAGCGACCACCGTGACCTTCGCCCCGGCCGCCAGCAGCGCCGTCGCCCGCCGCGCGGCTACGGCGCCGCCGCCAACCACCACACAACGTCGCCCCGCCACGCGCAACATCACCGGCAAGTCCGCCATCGCCGTATCTTACCCGCCGCGCCGCGGGCGAGACAGTGGAACAGGAGAGCCGCCCCATCCGCGCCGCTAAGTGCCTTCGCGCCTTCGTACCTCCGTGCCTTCCACTTCCCTTCGTCGCTCCGTCGCTCCGTCGCTCTCTTCCCCGACTATCATGTCACCATGGCCGACCTCTGGCAGGAAAAGCGAGACGCGTATCTGAAGGCCGCCGAACCGCTGGCCGTGCGGATGCGGCCGCGAACGCTCGATGAATTCGTCGGCCAGTCGCACTTCCTCGGGCCGGGCAAGCTGTTGCGGCGCATGCTCGAGGCCGACCGGCTGACCAGCGTCATCTTCTACGGCCCGCCCGGCACCGGCAAGACCACGCTGGCCGAGGTCATCGCCGCCTACACCAACCGCCACTTCGAGCGGGGCAACGCCGCGTCGATCGGCGTCAAGGATGTCCGCGCCGTCCTCGACGCCGCGCGTAAACGACTGGCCGCGGACGGCCGCAAGACCATCTTCTTCCTCGACGAGATCCACCGCTTCAACCGCGCGCAACAGGACGTGCTGCTGGGCGATGTCGAGCGCGGCATCGTGACGCTCATCGGTGCGACGACGGAGAATCCCTTCTTCAGCGTCAACAGCGCCCTGGTCAGCCGCTCGCAGGTGTTTCAGTTCGAGCCGCTCGGCGAGGCGGAGGTGGCCGAGCTTGTCCGCCGCGCACTGGCCGACAATGAGCGCGGCTACGGCGGCCTCGCCATCAACATCGCCGACGAGGCCATCCGCCACTGGGCCGTCAGCAGCGACGGCGACGCCCGACGCGCGCTGACCGCCCTCGAGATCGCTGTGCTCAGCGGCGGCAGCGGTGGGGCGGGCGAGCGCGCCGGCGAGGAAGACGCGCCCATCACCATCGACCTCGAATGCGCCCAGGAATCCATGCAGCGCAAGGCCATCGTCTACGACGGCACGGGCGACGAGCACTACGACGCGGCCAGCGCGCTGATCAAGTCCATGCGCGGCTCGGACCCCGACGCCGCGATCTACTGGCTGGCCAAGATGCTCCAGGCCGGCGAGGACCCGCGCTTCATCGCGCGACGCATCGCGATCCTCGCCAGCGAAGACATCGGCAACGCCGACCCCCGCGCCCTCCAGGTCGCCGCCGCGGCCTACCAGGTCACCGAGCGCATCGGCATGCCCGAATGCCAGCTCACCCTCGGTCAGGCCGTCATCTACATGGCCACCGCCCCCAAGTCCAACGCCGCGGCGATGGCCATCTGGCAGGCGATGGCGGATGTGAAGGAAGGCCGCACCGTGCCCGTCCCACGCCACCTGCGCGACGCCCACTACCAGGGCGCCAAACAGCTCGGCCACGGCACGGGCTACCAATACGCCCACAACAGCGAATCCGGCTACGTCGACCAGGAGTACCTGGGCGTGGACAAGCAGTACTACATCCCCACGCCGCGCGGCTACGAGAAGCGGATCGGGGAGTATCTCGCGTGGCTGGAATCGCAAAAGCAGGGCGAGTGAGCCGGTCAAGCTCCCATCGCGCGGCAAGCCGGACAAAGCTCGGGTCGAGGACGGCGATCCGGATGCCACCGGCGTAGCGAGGCAGTGCCGTTGAGCAGTCGATGGGTTCGGCTGTCAACGCGGTAAGGCCGGCCGGATCATCCGTGTGCATCTGTGGTTCCATTCCGCGCCATCTTGTGCGCAGATCCTGACCCCAAAAATCCGGCGTTTCCGCGGCCCGTGCAGATTCTCTTTCGCCCGGCCGCGTCGGGACTTGCGCGGCCGGGTCGCTCGAAAACAGGCCATCCTGCGCGCACCAGGGCGGCGCTTCTTCCTTCTATAGAGGGGCGCTTCGCGCGGATGCGCCCGCACGACCGCCGCCTGGAGTCCAACATGATGCAGAAGACCTTCAAAACCGTCACCGGTGAACCCAGCCGAATACAGAATCCTGCAGAATCCTGCAGAAATCGGATGAAACCGATCCAAACGGGATCAAACGGGGCGAAAAAGTGTTCGTTTTTGACACATTTTTCTTCAACTGGAGTGCAGTCCATGGCGCAGATCCGCGTTTCCGGCCGCTCAGGGCGGTTTTGCCCTCGCGCGGACCTAAGCCCCTATCCCGGGGAGGTCCGAAACTGCCGGAACAGCCACCGAACGCGGGCGTTCGGTCGCTAGGCGCATCGGCACCTACCGCCGGGCGCCTCCCGACTCCTCCAGTTCTTCCGCCGTCCGCGGCCAGTCGCTCTTGAGCAGCCTCGACAGCGAGCGATCGGCCAGCACCTTGTCGCCGGTCTGGCAGGTGGGGCAGTAGTTCGTCTCTCGCTCGGCATAGCGGATGCGCTGGATGGGGGTGCGGCAGATCGGGCAAGGCCGGCCGTACTTGCCGTGAGCCGCGAACTCGGGGCGGAAGGCGGTGATCTCGCCGGGCTTCGGGAACCGTCTGCCGAACTGTTTGCCGAGGCGGTCGATCCAGTCGCCCAGCACCTGCCGCGCCGCGGCGTGGAGTCGGGCCGCCTGCTCGTCGCTGATGCGGCCGGTGAGCATGACCGGCGAGAGCCTTGCGGCGTGGAGGATTTCGTCGGCGTAGGCGTTGCCGATGCCGTCGAGCAGCCGCGGGTCGGTCAGGGCGCGCTTGAGCGTGTGGTTCTCGCTGCGAAGCCGCGCTGCGAAGTCGGCGGCGGTCGCGTGCATCACGTCGAGTCCGCCGCGATCGAACGGCCTCAGCGAATCACGCCCGGCACACAGGTGCAAGGCAGCGCGCTTCTTCGTCGCGGCTTCGGTCAGCAACAGCGTGCCGGAATCGAACTGGAACGCCGCCAGATCATTGCGGCCGGTCGGCCGGCGATCGGGCGCGTCATGCCAGCGGAAGCGCCCCGCGATCATGAGGTGAATGATGGCGAAAAGATCATCCTCGAGCGCCAGCACCATCCGCTTGCCGATGCGCTCGACCGCTTCCACCCGCCGCGCATCCAGCGCCTGGAGCGGCGGATCGACGGTGCGGAGCAGAAACGGGCTGCGCACGATCGCGCGGCACAGGCGACGGCCGACCACCCGCGGCCGCAGGCAAGTGATGTACGTTGTCACGTCGGGCAGTTCAGGCATGGTTCGCCCCGGCCTCGTCGCGCGGCGCGCCGGCGGTCGCGCCGCGGCGCGCACGCATACACAGCGGTGGCGACCGCCGCTTTTCACGTGGGCAACTTGTGCGAGATTCTACTCGCCGCGCCCCGCCTCGATGGCTTCCTCGGTCGGGCCGTCCCACGCCTGGGACGTGTTGCCCAGCACGATGCGGCCGTTGGTGTACGTCACCGTCTGCTTGCCGATGACGATCTGGTTGCCCGAAACGCGCGGCGACGGGGCCTTGCCGCGCATGATGAAGTTAAAGCTGAAATCGCGGCCGCCAAGCTGCACCGTCGTGCCGCCGCTGGGGGCGCCGGGGCCGGTCATCACCAGCATCGTCGGCGCGCCGGAGTGCCCGGTGCAATCCACGGCCAGGGCGGTGCCGTCTTTCGTCGTGGCCGTGGCCGAGCCGTCCTGCATCACCTCGAAGTGCGTGACATCGCCCTTCATGTCGCCCCAGTGCATGCGCCGGCCGAAGGCCGTGATCCAGATCGGGCCGATCTCCTGTTGCTTCGTATGCCGGCGCGGGCGGCTGGCCAGGAAGGTGATCACCGTGTCGTCGCTGTCCTGGAAGCGGTTGCGGAACATGCAGTAGTCGTACTGGTTGTCCACCGACGCCCGCGGGATGGCCAGCGCGGGATTGACCGGTTTCACATCGAGCGGCCAGTTCACGAACGAGAGCACACTGATATGCGGCAGGTAGCTGACCGTGTCATACGGCGTGCCGCGCTTGGCGTCGCGCTCCTTGAAGAACGCATCGTAGAACCCGAGCCACGCGGCCTGCTGCGGCGGGGTGGCCACGCCCAGGCCGATGGCGAAGTAACCGGCGCCGCTGAAACCGTCGCGGTCCCACACGTTGTGCGGGTAGCCGTCGCGGCTGTGGAAGACCGGCTTGCCGTCGACGACCACCGTCCCGAGCATCCAGCGCAGGGCCGCCCACTGCGCGTTGGGGCGCGGGGTGTAGAAGTCCCTGCCGGCCGCGGTCTTCCAGGCCTGCAGCGCGGGCAGGAAGATGATGTGGCTGGACATGCTGCCCGTCCCGTCGCCTTCGGCGAAGTAGCCGCCGTCGCCGAAACCTTCGGTCAGGTTGCGGATCATCGACTTCTCGCTCTCCTTGAGCAGTTTGTCGATGCGGTCCTGGTCGACACCGGGATCGTTCATGATCGCCAGCAGCGCCATCGCGCCGCCGCCGACCTGCATGCCCCAGTGATTGCTGCGCGGATGATGCCGGCTGCCGCGCACCAGTTCGGCCAGCGACATGTTGCGTCCTTCGTTGTAGTTCTCGATCGCCTCGCAGATCTTGCGGCGATAGGCTTCGTCCCAGCCGTCGTAGCAAAGGTCGTAGCCCAGCGCGTACCAGCCGAGCGACGGTCCGGCGCGCAGCGCGCCGCTGGGGTTCTTGAAGGAGTACCGCTTGTCCGCGCCGCGATGTCCGGCCAAGGCCGCGTCCATCGCCTTGCGCCCGAGGTCGGCGTAGCGCTGCTCGCCGGTGATCTGGTAGAGCAGCCCGTACCCGGCCACGTGCGAGATGGTGAAAGTGCCGCCGGCCAGCGCCTGGTTGAACTTGCCGTCATTGCCGGGCCCGGCGCCCATGTCACCGGGCATGGTCATACCGTCGTCGCCGTTGAGCGTCTGGCGCAGCCGCTTGAGGATGGCCTGGCCGACTTCGGTTTTCGCCTTGGCGCGCAGGGCGGGCAGGTCGCTTTCGCGGAACAGCAGCCGCGGATGTTCACCGGGTTTGACCGGCTGGTGGTCCCTGATGGCGGCGGGCCAGGGCTGTTCATCGGCGCGGGTCACCGGGGCGGGGACGGCGCACAGCGCGGCGGTCAGCAGCAGGAGGCAGGTCGTTCTCATGGCAATTTCCTTCTGGAGATGGTTCCCTATCGGCTTGAAATCGGCGGTCTTGGCGGTTGTCCGCAGCGCGTCCGCCAGTGGCACAACGCATGGCCGGGCCTGATGATGCCGATGATGGTCATGGCGGCACAGTGTTGGGGGTTTGCGCCCGCAACGTTAGAATACAACGTGGTTTGGTGCTGCCTTTCGCGCGTGGGAGTGGGTGATCATGTCCCGATTCGCGGCCTTGCGTCGAGCGTTACTCAAGAGTCTCATCCAGTCGATCGTACTGGGCGTGCTGTCGGCGCTGGCCTGGCAGGTCACGCCGGTGCTGGGCAGCTTCGTGCTGCTGGTCGGTTCGTTCATGATGGTGGCCGGCTCCTATCGCAAGGAGTGGCGGCTGCACTGGTTGACGTGTCTGCTGCCGCCGATCGCGTCCGGTGTCGCATACTGGCTGCAACTGACCATCATGAACCTGGAGCCCGCCCTGGTATGGGTGCTCCCTGCCGCCGTCGTCGGTGGCCTGATCGGTCTCATGCGCGGTGCGGCTCACAAGACGTTCATCAAGGGCCGCGCGGTTTTCGCACGCAAGAGCATCTTCTTCCTGCTCATCTGGTTCATCAGTTTCGCCGTGACACAACTGCTTGTGATCGCGCGATCCGAAGGGCTGACCCAGATCGGCCTGGCGGGCGGGGCGTTCTCGACGGCCGTGCTGGCCGGCGCGGCGATCGTGTTGCTGATGAAGTATGCCGGACAGTCGTCACAACTTGCGCGGCTTCCGTCGCCGCCGCCGCCGGGCAGCGGCGGGGGACCACCGACCATTCCACTGGTCCTGTTCATCTGCGCCACGTTGCTTACCGCATGGCAGGCAACGTCGCTGGCGCAGTCGGATACGCCGCAGGTCGAAACCAAGACGATCGTGCAGAACATCTTCGACCGGCAGATGGTCGAGAACCTCGGCCTGCGCGTGAAACGCGACCGCATCAAGCGGAACAGCGACTTCAACGGCTGGGAACGCGAGATCGATGTCGACGAGTACAGCTACAACAGCGTTGCCGTGGTCGTGGGCTCAGCGCCGAGCACGCTCGAGAATCTGAAGTTCGCCGACGAGATGTGGGCGATGCTCGCGGAGGCGCACGGCCGGCGAAACCCCGGCTACATGGTGCAGGCCGATACCATCAGCCGGCAACTCGACGCGTATGGCGATCGGGCCTTCTATTCGCAGACATACGATGGCACCCAGGCGATCATCATCTTCCATGGGCCCTACAGGATCCTGATCTTCGTCAACGTGTACTCGACGTGGATCAGCGACATCCGCACCGCGGATCCCGAGATCGCCGAAAAGGCGGCCGAACGTTGCCGCGCGCTGGCCCCGATCGTGTACGACCGTTTCTGCACGGAGATCGGCGAGGCGCCGCGCCAGAACAGTGGTGGATCACCGCTCGACCTTTTCAGCGGCAAGACGGTCAAGGACACCCAGGAAGCGGCCAAACGCATCATCGAAGCAATGACCGACCCGAAATACCCGCATCGCGAGGAAGTGGGGAAGTTCACGAAGACCGGCGCTGCGGCGAGTGTTGTCCTGCTCCTGGCGGCGATCCTCAGCAACATCATGAACACGTTGGGTGTGTCGATGACCCAAGCCGTGCATCTGGTTGACGGGGCGGTGGCCAGTGGCGGCAACGTCGTTGGTGATTGGGCGCGGCCCCAGTCGCCGCCACGGACGGCACCGGCGCCGCCCGATGTTGATCTGGATGACGGCGGGTCGCCGCCCGATGTCGGTCTGGATGACGGTGAGACGTCGCCTGATGTGGATCTTGACGATCCCGCATCGCCACCTGCTTCGAGGCCCGATGCGCGGCTGGGCCCGCTGCTCGACCCGCGCACGGGTCAGCCGCTGATCGACCCGAATACCGGCCAACCGTTCGTGGTCAACAACGGTGACTACGAGGGCGGCGAGCTGGGGCAGGTTTGGGTCGGCGGCCAGTGGGTCGATCGCGACGATGCCGAGCGGTTCGCGCGGGCGACCGCGATGAACATGATCGATCCCGGTACGCAGCAGTCGTTGACCGTCCACGACGGGACTTACGAGGGCGGTCATGTGGGCCAGGTCTGGATCGGCGAATGGGTCGACCCGGACGAGGCGGCGCACTACCTGCGTACCGAGCGGCTGGATCAGGTGCGTCAGCGCCAGGGCGAGATCGACGCCTTCTGGGATGATGCCCAGCGACGCAGCGCGCAGTGGATGGACAACCGGGTCAATGAATTGCAGAGGGAGGCGGCGGCATGGCGTCAGGCGCAGTCGGCGCGGGATCGCGGTTGGGCGGATCTCAACAGCCTCACCGACGCGGCGGCCAAGCACGGATACACCGACCTCCTGCAGCGCGCCGACAACGCCTTCAACGACGATGGTTCGCTGGACCTCGACTACCTGCGCCGCCTCAAGCAGACGACGCGATCGCGGCTGGCGCGCGACCTGGGGACGCCTGATTCCGATCTGCAAAGCTACACCGGCCAGTGGATCGTCGAAGGCGCTACCGACACGTTCCACGATGCGTCACGCAGCACGGCCATGCGCCTGACGCTGGGCGTGGCCAGCGGCGGCAGCAGCGAGGTCTACTTCCAGAGCGTCGCCGCGTGGGATGCGATGAGCCGCGCGGCCCAGGAGGCGCATGCCCAGGGCCGCGACCTGACCTTCACCGATGCATTGGGCGCCGGCGGCGGCGAACTGGCGCGGCAGAACCTGCCGGTCAACACGCTGCAGGCCATCCAGCAGATCCGCGAGGGCAAAGATGTCGGCGCGGGGACCCTCGCGCTCAGCCTGCTCGGGGATGCCGCGGCGGTGTTGGACCTTCACCAGACCGCGCGCAACATCAAGGGCAGCTTCGGCGCGATGGGGCAGGGCAAGGGGGCGCTGGAAACGCTTCACTTCCATGACACGAGCGCCGTCTTGCCGAAATCGGTCAGCGACTGGGCCGGCAAGCGCGCCGCCGCGGCCGGGCAGTACTTCGACGAGGCGCTCGACGGCACGGGCATCTCCACCCGCAGCATCGGCGACACGTACCGGCGCGCCGACGCCGCCGTGCAGCGCTTCGGCCGCGATGTCAGCGACGGCGTGGACGCCACGCTGCGGCGTGCGGGATTGCGCGGCGATGTGGACGGACTGGCGACCGGCAGACTCAGTCCGGACGAGGCCGTTCGCTACCGCGACGGACGGATGCTCGGCAGCGAAGCGCGGCGGCACGTGGATGAAGTGACCAACTTCGGCGGCAGAGATGTCGACGAACTGTCCGATGCCTTCCAGGCCGGGCGGGCGCAGGGGCTGGAGAAGGTCAATCGCTTCCAGGATGCCGTGGACGAACTGCACCGGGCACGCGCCAACCCCGATATCGATCCGTCCGAACTGCGGACGCTGCAACAGCGCGTTCGCAACGAAGCGCTCACCATCCAGGCCGACAAGCACGCGATGCACCAGTTGAACAGCCTGCCCAAGGGCGCGGATAACGTGAATCCCGCCATCCAGCAGTTCAACCGCGAGTTGAGCGATCTCTACGACGTGGTCGATGCGCGCACGCGCACACGCATCGCGCAGGAATTCGGAGTGGACCCGAGCGATGTGCAGACGCTGAAGGTCACGAACATCGAAGGCGAAGCAGGGCTGGTTAATCCGAAGGCGCCGGACCGGCCGCACTATGGTCTTGCGGCGCACACGGATGGTCAGGGCAACATCCTGAGGCGGACCGGTATCGACATGGATGGCGCGGGACGGCGCGTCGGTGACGCCGCGGACGAAGCGGCCGACGTGGCGGCCGCCGGGCGTCGTGCTGCGGAAGAGGCACAGGCTTCGCCCAGCCCGGTCCGCAGCGACAAGGCGAGCTTCGATCGCGACCTGACCAAGCGCGTGCTGACACGCGAACGTATGCCGCGGCTAGATGCCGATGGAAATGTCGTCCGCAACGCATCCGGTGAGATGGTCTACGAGGTGAAGGAGGTGTGGCGCGATGTGCCCGCGGATCTGACGCGGAAGATCTACAACGAAGAGTTGTGGAAGGTGGCGAAAGAGACCGACGTCGTGCCGCCGCGCGCGGCCGGTGTGGATGCGCACGGGCGAGCGCCGGGCGATTCGCTTGTTGATATCCACCGGGTCGAGGACGTCGATGAGTTCGCGCGGCGGCTGGACCAGGCATCGACCGACCGCCTCGATGCGGAGGCCTACGGCGTCGGCCAACCGGACCTGGAAACCGCGACGCAAGGGGCGTATCGCGGGCGAGACCTGATCGATGTCAAGGGCACGGCGCAGACGGTGAAGTTCAAGGGCCACCACTGGTTCAACGAGGCCGACGACCTGAGGCGGGCCGCGATGGGATTGGATGAGGGCTCGCCGCTGCGTCGGCAGTATCTCGCGGCCGCGGAGGCCAGCACCGAAGAGGGCATGCGCCAGTTGACCAAGCAGTACAACAACATGGTGATCACGCGCACGCAATCCATGCTCAACGCCGGCAACGCCCCGGGGGCGGCGATCCCGGCCGATCTCGCGGAGAAGATCAACGTGCTGCGCACCGTTGAGACCGGCCACCTGACACCCGCGCAGGCCGAAGCGGTGCTCGGGCGCATGGGCACCAGCACCAGGGGCGTGGCCGATCAGATGTCGCGCTACATCGAAGGCCTGCAGGACCTGCGGGCGCCGCGTGCGCCGGGCGGCCGGCCATCCATCCAGATTCGGGGTATTCATGACGAGGAGGCCGGCCGTGACCAGTGAACTGATGCCCGCCCGATACGTGTTGACGCCGTCGCAACTGAGCGCGGCGGTGAAACTGGCGGGGATATCGCCGTCGCCCGGCTCGGAGTTGAGCCACCTGCCGCCGCCTGCGCACGAAGGGAACGGTTCGCTGCAGGGCGCGGGTGTGTTGGGCAGCGATGGGGCGATCTGCCGCGAGGCGAGCCATGCGTTGCGCATCATCGCCGGGGCCGACCAGGTGGCGGTCGTGCAGGGCCATCGCACGGGCACCGAGCGCGTGGCAGTTGCGCGATTCCTGAGCGCGCGGAACGAAACCGGTTTCGTTGTGCTCGACCGCGACGGCGCGGCGTGGGACATCGCTTACCTCGCAACCCTCGACCAGGCCCTGGCGATGATCGATGACCTGCTGCATGTCTCTGCGATGCCGGCGGGCGCCGACGGCCCGGCGGTCACGGTGCCGGCGGTTGGTTTCGCAACGTTGATCGCCGCGACGGACGCCGTGCACGAAACGAAGGTGCGGCAACACCTGGAGCGCCAGCGGGCGGGGACGGTGCACAGTCTCAATGCACAGACGTTGAGCGTGCAGATCGAGCAGGGACTGAAGTCCGAAGACACGCGATGGGCGGTCAGTGCGCTGGCCACGGTGGCGGGCGAGGTGCTCGCGGCCTGCGCCCCGGCGATGGAAGACGGCCTGGCCGCGCTGGGCGAGGCGGGGCTGGCCGAGGTCGGCCCGCGCGGCTGGTTGCTCACGGAGTTGGGTGACGCCTACGTGCGGGCGCTGAGCCAGTTGGTGCACGTGGGGTCGGTGACGTTGATGCAGAAGGGCGGGCCCCGCGAAATTGAGGCAGGCACGTTTCTCGTGCTTCGCACCGTGACAACCGTCTTGCTGGGCGGGTGGACGCAATATGGTCAGCCCGATGCAAAGGTCACGGTCCAGCCCGCGGATGCGAGCATGGCGATGCACGCCGTGCGTGCTTTGATCGATCCAGCCGTGGCGATGCCTGAAGTCAGCGCGCCGCAGACGCCGGGCTTTCCACCGCCCCCACGTCGCGGCAGCACCGACGCAACGCCGCCACCACCGTCCGGCTCGTTTCCGCCACCGCTACCCACCGGCCCGCCGCCCCAGCCCGGTCAGGCCCCCCCTCGGCCGCCTGTGGCTGGATCGTCCCCGCCGCCCCCCGCCGCGCCTGCGGCCGCCTGCCCGAAGTGCGGCGGCCATCTCGAGGGACAGCCGCGGTTCTGCATTCACTGCGGCGCACGATTGCGCTGAACCAGGCCTGCCTCGCGCCGCCGACGTCTGCGACGACTTCAAAATACATTAAGGCATGGCCTCACATCGCTGCGCCCGTCTGCCGCTTCCGCGACACCAGTGACGGCGCGGGCGGCGGCAGGGATGGTGCTATCGACGAAGCCCATGACGAAACGCTCTACTACACCACCGACGCGACGATGAACGTCACCGCCTTGGTCACCACGGCCGGCGCCGTTGTCGAGCGCTATGAGTACACGCCCTATGGCGAAGCTACCGTCATGGAGGCGGACTGGTCAGCGGTCAGCAACGGGCAGAACAAGAGCGACTACGACAACCAACTGCTCTACCGCGGCTACCGCCACGATCCCGAAACCGGCCTCTACCACGCCCGCCACCGCTTCTACCACGCCCCACTCGGCCGCTGGATCAACCGCGATCCGGCCGGCTACCAGGATGGGATGAATCTGTATGGGGCGTACTTCGTGCCGGGGGGATGGGATCCGTGGGGACTGCGGACAGTGGCGGAGTTGGAAAGAGAATGGAAGCGCTTGAATGACGAGAAAGCGGCCCTTTATCAGAAGCTGGATGGGATGGAGTTCGATCGCTGGAATCGCCCTCTTCATGTAGAGGAGATCGATCGTCAAGTCGATGCCATCAGGGAGCAACTCAATAAACTGCGGCAGGAATACAACGAGGCCCTCGCGGCCGGCGCCAAGCCCGTACCACCTCCGAAGTCCATTGATGAAAAGGTGCAGGCGGCGGCCGTAGAGGCCTCTTGGCGAGCCGCGGCGGCCATGGAGAGGGCCGAAGAAGCAGTTGACAAAGAGTGGACGGACTACAAGCGCTCGGCGGGACCGGCATTTGTAGAGGGCTTCAAGGTCGTGATAGACGCAATCTACTACGGTCCCGACGAGTGCTTTTACGTGTCACGCCACGAGACGGAGAGGGCGTTTGATGTAGTCTGGAACGGGAGTGAGTTACCCGATGATTTGGGCCCCACACACGCAGCACGCGTTGAGGCGGCTACTCAGGCCACACGGCTTGTCATCCGGCCCGCCACAGAGGCGATCGTCACCTCTAATGAATGGATCCCTAGTGCAGCAAGTGATGCTTGGTGCTTCACCAAGGACGCGACGTACGGGAGGTATCAATCATTCAGTACTGGCAGCTACAACTGGCAGACGCAGTTCTTCCAAGGCAAGCAGATTGTGAGCCAGAGAGACGGGATCATTCCCTGCATGTGGGGTGAGTTCTCAGGTTTCATGGACTGGGTCACCGAACCGATTGTTGAGTTCATCGTCGCCAACCGCGATCTTGATATGGATGACCCGGCGAGCTATCGTGCATGTGGCGATGCGTACGTCAAGTCAGGCGTTGCGGGGTTGGAAGTGGCCGCCTCGCTTCGTGCGCTGCGTGTCGACATCGATGTCGACGCAGTTGCACGAGTTGCCCCAAAGAGTGCAGTGGCAGGTGAGGGTTTCTCGGTGTCCCGCCTACCGGGCGAACAAGGGATGCGGGTTCCCCGGAGGCTCACACCGGCGGAGATGGAAGCCCTGACCAAACAGCATGGCGTTGAGTTCTCCTTGGTCTACCGGACCGGGCCAGGTAAGGCTGGCGGCGGCGGTTTCTACGAACTATATTCAGGAACGAAGAACAGCGTGCGGGTCCCGATCGCGAAGGATGTACGATGGATCAGCCACACCCATCCTGGCGGAACAAGCTTCCCGAGCCCGGCTGACAAGAACGTGCTGGACTTGTTGAGGAAGGTGACCCCCCAGAGATCTAGCACAGTGGTTCCTGTTGGGAAGCAACCCGTTCGGTTCAAGGCTGGAGGTTGACCACGATGGCAGAGATCGACGAGTTCAGAGATATGTGGACGGCTGACCGGCAGAAGTATGTTTTGGTACAGTTGAACCCGGCAGACCCCTACAGCGCCGTGATATTCGATATCGAGATGAGAAACGCTGTGATCATTGAGGACCCCTCGTCGTTTCGTGCGGTCATCGACCAGATGCGCGAAGCAGGAGTGGAAATCGCTTCAGAGATTCCAGCATAACCTCCTCCATCCCCTCGGGCGTGTGTGCGAGGAGAGGGTTGGTGTAGGTGGTTGCCGGGCGGCTTGCCCTTGCTGTGGTCTGGCCGCCCGGTTGTGTTTGCGCTGGTCTGACCTGGTCCACAGCCGGAGCCGGTCCGAAATGTAGGGCATTGCCCGTTTCCATCGTGAATCATGCAGCTTTCCGGTAGTAATGGTTGAGAAGCCCGCCGAGTATACGCTCTCGACGAATCGCGCCCACCGGCGACGGCGGCGGCTTCCCGACATCCTCCGGCGGCGTGTTCTCAAGCGATTGGTGTGGACGGAACCGGTTGTGGTATCTGGCGTACGCCTGCACGATGTGATCCAAAGACGGGAGCGAACGCTTGGCAGCAGAGACACACATACATTACGAACCGCCTGCGCGACCACATGGGGCATGCCGTGAAGCAAGCCAAGCTCACGCCCAGACAAGCCGCTGACGTGCTACGGAACGGGCGGAGCTCCAGGTGCTGGGGGGACAGAATAGACGTAAGCGTTCCATGAACCGCGTCTTCCGCTGGTCGGTTGGGGTTGTCATGCT
>CAZHJL010000069.1:0-28369 GCA_964532795.1 uncultured Phycisphaeraceae bacterium
CCGGATCAAGCTCAAACACCTATACCCAAAGACTCAGCCGTGACACAGTACTAGGATCGCCCACTACGTCCTGGTTTGAACTGTGACGGGTCGATGCCGCGGGCTTCCATGCGATCGCGGATCGCCTTTCGATACTCCATGGCCCGCGCACGATCCTCAGCAGGAATGCCTTCCAGCTTCTTCTTCAGCCTCTGCGGGTTGAAACCCTTGCGGCGGCCCTTGCCCTCATCCGGCGCACCGCGCGCACCGCCGCGATCAGCTTGGGGCGCGTGATTGCGAATGACCTCGAGCTTCTTGTCGATCACCTTGTCGAGATGGGCCGTCTGTTCCTCGGGCGTCATCCTGAAAAACGCATCGACCTCTTTACGCATGTGCTCGATCATCACCGGCTTCATGTTCTCGCGAAGTTGCTTGCGCTCGGATTCTGACAGCGACCCGTCTCGCCCCCACATGCGTGGCGATTGGCCGTCGCTAAGCTGCTTCACCTGAATCACGTATTGACGACGCGCTTCGGCAGTTTGCCGGCCAAACTCGCGTGACGCCATGTACGCCCGGCGTTCCTTGGGAGTCTGCGTGGCAGGATCCGGCATCGATGCCGCTGCGTGCGCCGTCGTCACGAGCGTGGCCACACCCAGTGACAGAACCACCAGCAGCACGCCCGCCCCCAACAGCGTGAGCATCGGCCTGTTCGTCAGTCGCCGGCCGATGTAGCTCGCCGCCAGCTTCTCGCGCATCGCGCAGAATCCCTGCCCGATCGTGAATGCCAGGCCGCGCACCTTGTCCATCGCATCGCCCACCTGTCTAGAAGTCGCCGACATGCATGTCGGCAAAGAGATAGTTCGCCGCCCCGGGACTGCCCGCGTCGCCATGGAACGGCTCGTAGTCGTACATCACGGGTGTGTTCGCATCGCCGAGCTTCTGATGCAGGAACGACTTTTCCACGCGCCTGCCGCCGAGCAGCGTGTGGTACTGGTAGCTGCTGCCCTCGGTCCCGTGGAACGGCCGTGCGGTGTCCGCCGGGCATTGGAACGCTTCGGGCATCGTCACGTGCTCTGCGAGCACATCCACGATGCGCGGCTCGTTGACGAGCGCCTGCGAAGGCATTGCCGACGCGACGGGCATGATGTCGTCGTTCTCGTCGAGATAGACTCGGAAGCCGATCCCGATCCCGTGCAGATTCGCCGCGCACGCTGCTCGCCGGCTGGCAGCTCGCACCGCGCCCAGCGCCGGAAGCATGATCCCCAGTAGCAACGCGATGATGCTGATCACCACCAGCAACTCAACCAACGTGAATCCGCGAGACGTTCGAACCATGAAAGGTCGCTCCAAGCCTGCGATCCATCATCCTGCCCGGTTGTACGGCCGATCACGCCCGCGCATCCCCGGCATGCGGCACAATCGTGGCCGGATGCACCACGCGACCCGATCCCTGACCAAGCGTCTCGATCAACTTCTCCTGCCGGTAGGCGAAGATTGACGCCACATCCCGCTTCACCGCCAGCCAGTGGACCAGTCCGCCGCCGGGTACTGCGTAGAGCACCCGATCACCGCAGAGCGTGCCGCCGTCCTGCTCATCGAACGTATGTTCGTGCACCCACTGGCGATACGGCCCCCTGATCTGCTCGTCAATGAAACGATGGGGCGGATCCCAGGCGCGGATCAGCGTCCGCCAACGCAGCGGCAGGCCTCGGACCTTGAGACGGTAGTCGATCAACGCACCTTCGCCCATCTCGATGGGGCCGGAAGTGGCGATTGAGAATTTAAGGAATGCCGGGGTGATCGCTTCGAGGTTCGAGGCGTCGGCGAAGAAGCGAAAAACCTCATCGCGCGGCCTGCCCAGCCATACCTTGGCGGTGAGTTCGTAGATTCGCATGGCCAATAGTAGGCTGCCGTCAGCGGTCGGCTATTCCAACAGCGTCTTCTTCCATTTTGTTGCTCGTGAACGGATCGCCTTCAGTGCAGCCGGCTTCTTCCGCCCCAGGTTCTTGTACTGGAACGCCATGCGGGGGTTACTCGCAAACTGCTTCTCGTGCCGGGCCAGGAAGTCCCAGTAGAGCGACGTGAACGGGCACGCATCCTCACCGGCTGCTTCTCCCGGCCGGTACCGGCAGTCCTGACAGTAGTTCGACATGCGATTGATGTAGTTCCCGCTGGCGCAGTACGGTTTCGTACCAACAATCCCGCCGTCACCATGCTGGCTCATCCCAAGTGTATTGGGTAGCGACACCCAGTCGATCGCATCGATGTACATCCCCATGTGCCAATCGTGGAACCGTCGCGGATGAACGCCCAGAAGCTGGGCCAGCAGGCCGAGCACCATCAGTCGCTGGATGTGATGCGCGTAGCCATGCTGGACGACGGACTGCATCGCCTCCCGCACGCAGTTGATCTGCGTCTCACCATCCCAGAAACAGCGCGGCACATCCGTGTCCTCGCCACACCCCAAGCCGTTCATCGCGATGTAGTCCGGCATGCAGCGCCAGTAGACGCCGCGGATGAACTCGCGCCAGCCCAGCAACTGACGCACAAAGCCCTCCACGCAGTTGATCGGTGCGTGGCCCTGCTCGAAAGCCTCGACCGCGGCATCGACACACTCGCGTGGCGAGATCAGTTTCACATTCAGCGCCGCTGACAGCCGCGAGTGCCACAGAACCGGTTCGCCCGACCACATCGCATCTTCATAGTCGCCAAACTGCGGCAACCGATGCTCGATGAAATCACGTAGCATGGCCAGCGCCTGGCGTCGCGTCACCGGCAGGTTGAAGTGATCGAGCGTGCCCGGATGGCCGGAGAAGCGCGATTCGACCAGTTCCATCACGCGACGCGTGTCATCGTGGATCGTGAAACGGGGTAAGGCCGGCACATCCCTGGGGCCGGCCTTGCCGAACGTCTTCCGGTTTTCCAGGTCGAAGTTCCACTCGCCGCCGACGGGCTTGCCCCTCCCATCGACCAGAACGCCGTGTCGACGGCGCATCTGGCGATAGAAGTTCTCCATCACCAGCGCCTTCTGGCTGTCGGCCCACGCGATGAATCCACCGATGTCACAGTAGAAATGATGGTCGGGCAACACCTGCAGCTCGATGCCCGCTTCGTCCGCCGTCTTCCTCAACGCCGCAAGCACGCGCCAATCGCCCGGTTGCACGACCCGCACCACTTCCGGCCGCAGCGTCGCCAAATCTGTCGAAAGCACCTGCGCGAATCCGCGGCCGCGGTCGTCACCACGCTCGGATGACAGTTCGTGGTAGCGGACGGTCCAGTCACGTTTCTCCAACGCCCCGCGGAACTGCCGCATCGCGGACAGGAAGAACGCGATCCGCAGTTTATGGCACCAGACATGTGTCTGCTCTTCCTCCACCTCCGCCATCCAGACCGTGTCCAACCGGGGATCGGCGTCCTCAAACACGGCCGAATCGCGGTCCAACTGGTCCCCGAGCACCAGCAGCAGCTTCCGGCATCTACGGTGGCTCGGCATCAGACAATCCCAATCCCGCCGTCACGCGTTCGGCTCCTCGAAGCCGACGGTGAACATGGCCTCAAGATCGTGGTTGCTGTAGGTCCGGAAGGCGAGGTGCGTCTGGCTTCGGGTTACCGGCTCATGCTTGAGCATCTGGTTGGTCACGATATCGGCCAGCTGCTCCTGGTCGCGCACGCGAAGAATAACGATCAGGTCCCACTCGCCCGCCACCGAGTAGACCTCGCTGACGCCGTCGATCCGCAGCAGGTCCTGCGCCGTTTCATTGATCGCGTCCCGACGCACGTTCATGGTGGTGATTGCCGTGAGCATGTCCGACTCCTTGGGGGAGGATCACAGAACCACCCGTGATCATAGCAGCCCGCGGCCCGATTTCCGATAACCCATCGCGCGGCCACGGCGACCGGTCGAGCACGTTAAGCAATCCTGCGCCCAGCCCGATTAACCAAGGGGAGGGCGAAGCAGGGAATCTCCGCGCATGCTCCTATGCGGCCTCGAAGATCTCGAACCTGGCATGATCGTCGGCGCGTCAGTTCGCCATCCGAGACGCCCGCAACTGGAATTGCTGCGCCCCGGCGCCACTCTCGAGGCGCCCATGATCGCCCGACTGCGCAAGTTGGGCGCGGAGCTGATCTGGGTCAACCATGACGCAACACGCGACCTGGATGTCGCCGTGGCGGAGGATCTCTCCGCAGCGCGGCACGCCGTCTTCAGCGAGTTGCGCGAGAAGTTCGCGAACATGGGCGCCAGGACGCTCTCGATGGGGCACCTCTCCCAGTTCAAGCCCGCAGTGACCGAACTCGTTTTCGCCCTGACCAGCAGCAGCAAATTCGCGCACCTGACCGATCGCATGTACGACAAGAAGGGCGGGCTCTTCAGCCATTGCACCAATGTCGCCTACCTCTCGCTGCTGGTCGGTCTCGAGATGGAAGCCTACATCATCAAGGAGCGAAGCCGGCTCAACGCGGAAGCGGCGCGCGACCTGGTGTCGCTGGGCCTGGGCGCGGCCCTGCACGATATCGGGAAAACGGCCATGGACCCCGGCGTCCGGAAGATGCACGAGATCCACCGCATCTACGCCGATGGCACGGCCAGCGATGAACTCGACTACGACCAGCACCCGCTGATCGGCTACCGCATGCTGGCCGACACCCGCATGCCGGCCTCGGCCAAGCAGGTCGTGCTCAATCATCACCAGCGTTTCGACGGCAGCGGCTTCCCGGCGATGGACCAGATCAGCCGGGGACGCCACGAAGGCCCGCAGGCCGGCCATGACATCCACATCTTCAGCCGCATCGTCGCGGCCGCCAACGTGCTGGAGAACCTCATCACCGACGCCGAGGGCTGCCATCGCCCCGTCGTCGCAGCCCTGAATGACTTCGTGCAGCCCTGCTACCGTGACTGGTTCGACCCCGTCGTGCGGGCGCTGATGGCGCGGCGGGTGCCGCCGTTCCCCGTCGGATCGCTGGTGCGGCTGTCGGACAACCGCCGCGCCGTGGTGGTCGCGCCAAACTTCGTCCAGCCCTGCCAGCCGACCGTGCGCGTGCTGCCCGGCAGCGATCGCGACATCACCGGCAGCGAGGACCTCGTTGACACCGGTCCGCGCGGTGAACTGCACATCGCCGAATGCGCGGGCCAACGCGTCGAGCCTTACCTGTTCGTACTCCCTTACCAGAACATCGACAAGCATCTGCTGATCGGCGACCGGATGTCCGCCTGACTCAATACAGCGGCTCGATCACGATCCGGTCAACCGCGACGCCCGGCTCGTTCATGCGCAGACGCACCGTGACTTCGCCATCCGTCTCGAGGTGCATCCGCCCGATGCCGCGCGATGCCGCGATCTTGCCGTACGCATTGCTCCACGGCGTCCACCTGCGGCCATCCACCTCCAGAGATACACCGTCACTACGACCGTCGACGGCCACCATCCACGTGGTCCATGCATAGCCGCCCGCGGGCAGCGAGACGGTCGTCTCCGCAACATCCCCCTTGTTCTGAAAGACCACACCCGCCGCGCCGCCCGGCAGCGATGTCGCCTTGGCGCCGGTCAGCTTCATGGATTCAGCCTGCAATGTGATCGACGGACGATCGACAGCCACTCTCGTCGGCGCCGCCGCTGGCGGAACCGGCCGCCGTTGGGCCAGCAGCCAATCGTAGAACGCTTCGTTGCTGTAAGTCGCAGTCCATGCATCATGCCCCGCGTCCGGGTAGACGGTGAACTTCACGTCACTGCCGTACTGCTTCAGGGCGACGACCATGTCTTCCGACTGGGACATTGGAACCACGGTGTCCTTCGCACCGTGGAACACCCAGATCGGCAGGTGTGCAATCGTGTCGGCCTTGTCCGGCTGCCCGCCGCCGCACACCGGGGCGACGGCCGCGAAACGGTTCGGATAGGCCGCGGCCAACCGCCAACTACCGTAGCCGCCCATACTCAGCCCCGTCACACAGACGCGTTCCTGATCCACGTCGTACTGCTCGACCACCTGCTCAAGGAGCGCGCCCAGCACGTCGGCTTCCCACCACTGGTCCTTCGGACACTGCGGCGACACGAGGATGAACGGGAAATCGCGTCCGGCCTCCACCAGCTTCGGCGGGCCATGGGTCTTGACCTTCGCCAGGTCGTCGCCGCGCTCGCCGGCGCCGTGCAGGAACAGCAGGAGCGGCCACTGCTTCCTCTCCTTCCCGTACGTCCGCGGCAGGTAGATCAGGTATCTCGCCTCGACCTGCTTGACAATCGTCGCCTTCATCACGGCGCCGCGCTGTTCACCGACACCGTTCACTGAACTCGCAGCCATACACCCAACCAACAGCGCGGCCGGCAACGCGAGAACCACGGCGAATCGAAACATGTTCGGACCTCCCATGTGACAGGAGCCCGGAGTATACCAGCACGATGTCCAACTCGGTGAATCAGAAACTGAAGTTGTCCGGATCGGGGCCGATGCGCTCGTTCCGATCCAGTGCATCAATCGACGCCATCTCGTCCTCGGACAGTTCGAAGTCGAAGATCGAGCCGTTCTCCTCGATGCGACTCCGGTGGACCGACTTCGGGATCGTCACGACCCCGTGCTGGAGATTCCAGCGCAGGATAACCTGCGGCACGGTCTTGCCGTGTCGCGCCGCGATGGGCGCCAGTTCGTTGAGTTCCTTGAAACGTCCCTGCATCAGCGGCGACCAGGCCTCGAACTGGATCCGCTTCGCCGCGCAGTAATCCATCAACGACTGTCGCCGCAGGCGCGGGTGGAACTCCACCTGGTTGACCATCGGCACGACATCCGCATCCGCGAGCAGATCGTCCAGGTGATGCTCCATGAAATTGCTTACCCCGATGGCTCGAGCGCGGCCCTGCTTGTGGAACTGCTCCATGTGACGCCACGCTTCCCTGTACTTGCCCGGCACCGGCCAGTGGACCAGGTAAAGGTCGACGAACTCCAGACCCAGCAGTTCAAGACTATGCTCCAGGGCTTCCTGAAACGCGCCCTTGCGGACATCCTCATTCCACAGCTTCGTGGTGACGAAGATCTCCTCACGCGGCAGACCGCTTTCGCGAATCGCCTCGCCCACGCCGCGCTCGTTGCCGTACACCGCGGCCGTGTCGATGTGGCGGTAACCGACCTCCAGTGCGTCCAGCACGGCGCGCTTCACTTCGTCGCCTTCCTCGGCTTTGAACACCCCCAGGCCGATCCAGGGCATCTCGACGCCATTCTGCAAAGTCGCCGTGTCGCTCATTGTCAACGTCATGCGATTCCTCTCGGTGATGCCTGATGTACTCAGATGACCCGATCCTCGCGAGGCAGATTGTGCGCCGGAGCGGTATCCAGCTGCACCAGCTTATCCGACTGCACCCGCTTCGCCGATTCATCGTCGGCCACATCACTGTGACATGCGGCCTTGCCCTTCTCACCGCCCACGGCCTTGCGCGTCTTACCCGCCAGGCGGTGGACCTCTTCGGGACTGAGCACCCCACGTTCCATCAGCACGGCCCGCTGCTCTTCACTGAGGGCCGCGCTGACTTTCGCCTTGTCCCATGCGTACTTCTCGTCTTTGCCCGACATGAACTCGGTGATCTCGCGGCTGATGCGCACCGAACACCAGTCGTGCCCGCACATCGCGCAGAAGTCAGTGTCGACATCGAGGTCCTCGTCGTGCAGCGCGCGGGCGAAATCGGGGTCGAAGCTCAAACCGAAGTGTTTCTCCCAGTTCAGCGCGGCGCGGGCCCTGGTCAGTTCATCATCGCGATTGCGCGTGCCGGGGATGCCCAGCGCCACGTCCGCCGCGTGCGCCGCAATCTTGTACGCCACACATCCCTGTTTCACATCGTCGCGCTTGGGCAGACCCAGGTGTTCCTTGGGCGTGACGTAGCACAGCATCGATGCGCCGTGGTACGCCGCGGCCGTGGCGCCGATCGAACTGGTGATGTGGTCATAGCCGGGGAAGATATCGGTCACCAGCGGCCCGAGCACGTAGAACGGCGCGCCGTGGCAGAGCCGGCGTTCGACCTTCATGTTGTACTCGATCTGATCAAACGGCACGTGCCCCGGCCCTTCGATCATCACCTGCACCCCCATGCGCCACGCCCGCTCGGTCAACTCACCCAGCGTGCGAAGCTCGGCGAGTTGGGCCGCATCGGTGGCATCCGCCAGGCCGCCGGGGCGCAGGCCGTCGCCGATCGAGAACGTCACGTCACATGCGCGCATGATTTCGCAGATGTCTTCCCACAGGTCGTACATCGGGTTCTGCCGTCCGTGGTGCAGCATCCACTTCGCCAGCAGCGAGCCGCCGCGCGAGACGATACCGATCAGTCGCCGCTTCACAAGCGGCAAGTGCTCGCGCAGTACGCCGGCGTGGATCGTGAAGTAGTCCACGCCCTGCTGCGCCTGGTGCCTGAGCGATTTCAGAATGTCGTCGTGCGACAGATCCTCGATTTTGCGGCCGATGATCATCGAGTAGATCGGCACCGTCCCGATCGGCACCGGGCTGTTGTGAATGATCGCTTCGCGGCAGGCATCCAGGTCCCCGCCGGTCGAAAGGTCCATCACGGTATCCGCCCCCCAGCGCACCGCCCAGCGCATCTTCTCGACCTCTTCGCTCGTATCCGAACTGACCGGCGAGGCGCCGAGGTTGGCATTGACCTTCGTCTTGCTCGCCCGTCCGATGGCCATCGGGTCCAGTTGATGACCGAGGTGCACCGTGTTGGCGGGAATCACCATCCGCCCGGCGGCCACTTCATCGCGCACCTGCTCGGGCGACAGATGACCTTCCCGTTCGGCCACGCGCCGCATCGGCGCGGTGACTTGCCCCAGCCGCGCCTGCTCGAGTTGCGTGCGCGGCGTGAACGACCGGGGATGAAGCACCCATCGCCGCGAGCCATCCGATTGCGCGAACTGCGCGACCGACTGATTTTCGCCTGCCGCCGGCGCTTCGCCCTCACCCGTCCGCCAGCCGTCGGGAAGGAAATCCCACGCGGTCTTGCCGCTGACCGCCGGCATGTGCGGCGTGTCGGGTGAACTGAACGTGTAGGCGCCGGCCGGGCCCGGCGCGAGTCGTGACGGGTTGGCGAAACTGCCCGGCGTCGTGACGTCGGGGTCGTCGCCCGGCTTGCCGCCGATCGGCGGCAATGCTTCGGTCATCGGCTGACTGTCGGTTTGGGGGCTGATCATGGGAACGTCCTTCGCGTTGCCGCGCATCCGCGCGTTGCATCCTGTGGCGTCATGCCCGAATCGACTGGTCTCGTGAAGGAAGGCGCACGAAGCGGGAGAGGGGCGTTCGTGTTCGCCTTCCTACGCCGGGATCAACCGGTTCAGGTTCCAAGGGTGTACTCTCAGCCCATTCCTGGGCACCCCTGGCGAACTTGCGTCAGTCTAGCACGCAGTATCAACCAGATCGAGTGCGTCACCGGTTGCGGCGCGGCGAGAACAAAACACCGCCGCCGCCAGAGAGGATCGCGCCTACTCCCGCGCGCCGGCAGCTTGCAGGATCTCCGCGATCTCTTCCTTACCCTCACGTTTGGCGAACGCCAACGGCGTCAAGTCGGCCGAGTTGGGCAGTCTCACGTTGGCGCCGGCGTCGATCAGCATGCGCACCATTTCCGCGTTGCCGTGCCGGATGGCGAGCAACAACGGCGTCGCCTGTTCCTTCGTTTCGGTGTCGAGTTTCGCGCCGGCACCCACCAGCGCCTTGGCTGCCTCGAGATGATTGAACATCACGGCGATGATCAGCGGCGTCCGGTTCACGTTGTCCGCAAGGTGGATGTTCGCCTTGCGCTTGATCAGCAGTTCGATCATCCGCGCGCTGCCCTGCCGCGCGGCCTGGCTCAGCGCCGTGACGCCCGTCATCGCCTGGGCGTTGACATCCGCGCCGCGATCGATCATCAACCCCGCAACCTCCAGCCGGTCGTAACGCGCAGCCTCCATCAGCGGCGTGAAGCCGATCCGATCAGGTTCGTTGGCACTCGCCTTCTGATCGAGCAGCAGGCGCGCCGCCTCCAGTTGATCGCCGCGCGCAGTCAGGAACAGCGGACGCAGATGCTTGTCGTCCTTCGCGTCCACCTTCGCGCCGTTGGCCAGCAGCGTGCGGATCACATCCAGGTGTCCCGCACCGGCGGCAAAGAACATCGCCGTCCACCCTTGTCGGTCGGCGCCGTTGACCTTCGCCCCCCGTTCGATCAGCAGCTTGACCGTGTCCAGGTCACCCGCGATCGAGGCGAGGATCAGCGGGGTGCGACCGTCCTGCGAAGCCACGTGAATGTCCGCGCCGTTATCCAGCAGCAGCTTGCACACCGACGCCGCGCCCTTGAAGGCGGCCACCGTCAGCGCCGTCTTTCCAGTGATTGACGTGGCCTTCACCTCGGCCCCCGCTTCGATGAGCAGTTCGGCCGCCTCAACATGACCTCCCGAGGACGCGGCCATCAAGGGCGTCTGACCCAACTGGTCCCGGGAATTGACATCGATACCTGCGTCGAGCAGCGACTTCACGCACGCCACGCTGCCGCCCAGTGCCGCGTGCATCAGCGCCGACTGCCCCGTGCGGCTGACGACCTTCGGATCAGCGCCCTCCTTGATCAGCAGATCAACCGTCTCCGCCCGGCGATTCCGCGCGGCGCGCATCAGGGCCGTTACGCCGGAAGTCTCGAAACGCGTCTTCACATCCGCGCCGCGATTGACCAGGTAAGCGGCGAGTTGCGGGCTGGTCGACGCCGCCGCAAGCAGCGCCGTCAGACCGTCATTCGCCTCGTGGTTGACGTTGGCGCCCTTGGCGATCAGCAGCGCGGCGGTCTTCACGTCGCCCCGGTCCGCCGCGTAGATCAGCGGCGAGGTGCGCATGTGATTCACGATGTTCGGGTCGGCCCCGGCGCCGAGCAGCAACTGCACGTCTTCGACGCGCCCCTCGCGAGCCGCGCGCATCAGCAGCGTTGAACCGTAGAGGTCCTGCGCATTCACGTTTGCTCCCGCGGCAATCATCGCCTTGACCGATTGCCCCTTGGCCGGCCGGGCGAAGAGCCGGTCGTTGGCCAGGTCATAGTCGATCACGAACTTGCGCAGCAACCCCGCGCCGATCGAGCCGGCCGAGGTCATGTTGTATTCAGTGACCTCCATGCCCGGGATGGAAAAGAGCGTCTGCACGTCCTGCAGTTGCGTACCGAGCACCCGGACGCCGCTGAGCGTGCCGCGGGCCACCGACGAGACAGCCCCGCTCTGGTCGCCGGCCAGATGGACCATGGCGCGGTTGGCCGTCAGGCCCGGGTTCGCGGCGATAAATCCGGGCCCGATCTGAAGCTGCATCATCATCGATGGATTGAGCACGAAGCGACCGGTCAGATCGCCCTCGAAGGCGACCTCAACCAGTCTCGCACTGCCCTCTTCCTGCACCGCCACTTCCTGCGCATTCGATGCCGGGCTGAACGGAGCCGGCTGGGTCAGCAAGATCGACTGCCGATCCGGATCAACGGTGACCACCGCGGCTGCAAGCACATCGCGCCCCAGCAATCCGCCGAATTTGGCCTTGGTCGCGGCCTGCAGGGAACTCAGGTCCGAGACCAGAACGTGCTTCACTTGGAACGATGCGCCCCCGACCGAAATCGTTTCCGCCTTGCGCACCTGCGCCCGGAACTGGCGGCCCTGGAAGCTGATGGTCGCCGGGGCGATCGGCTCCAGCCCCATCTCGATGGCGACCGTCGCGTTGACCACGGTGGCCGGCAGCGTCGGATCGATGAGGAAGACCCCTGCGTCCTTCCCGTTGATCGCAGCGCGCACCAGCGCATGATCGTCGCCGGACAGAAGCGGCACGGTGACCGACTGTTGCCCGGATGGGAACGCGGCCACGGCGGTCTGCTCGAGATCGATCGCCTGGGCTCGCGCCGGCCCCGCCCAGACGCCCCAGACAAGGCTCGCCGCGATGACGACTGTCCACGTTCTGATCATGGTTGGTCCTTTCAGAAACTGCCGCTACCGATGGGGACAGACCCACACTGTACGTGACCGGCCGTCACAGGCCAAGGCGAATGCAAACAACGCACATGACCGCCGCGCAGGCCCGTGTCCAACGCACGAACGGTTGTTACCATGCCCCGGATGGCCCGGATCACGGCGATCAGATCGACGAAGCGGGATCCGACGCGGCTGACGGTCCGCGTGGCGGGTCGCGTGGTGGCCACCTTGCCGCGCGGGCAGATCGAACTGCTGGGACTGGCGCCGGGCCGGGCGTGGGATGACGAACTGGTCGAACAGGTCAGCCGCGCGGTGGAAATGGACAAGGCCCACCGCCAGGCGCTGCAACTACTCAACCGCCGCGCATACAGCCGCGTCGGGCTGCAGCGCAAGCTGCGCCTGAAGGGCCACGATCCGAAGCTGCTTGAGCCGGTGCTCGACAGGCTGACCGAACTGAGTCTGCTGAACGACCGCGCCTTCGGCCAGGCGCTGGTGCGGGAGATGCTGCGGGCCAAGCCGGCCGGGCGACGTTTGATCGAGGCGAAGCTGCGCCAACGCGGGCTGGATGCATCCCTGGCGCGGGAATTGGCCGATGAAGCTGTAGAGCAGACCGATCCACTGGACGCGGCCCGGCAACTCGTGGCGTCAAAGCTGCCGTCACTGATGCGGTTCGACGGGCACACCCGGCGCCGGCGGCTCTGGGGCCTGCTCGCGCGGCGGGGATTCGACCCGGACACCATCAACCAGGCAATCAGCGAATTGCCCGAGTCGGACGATTCCGAGTTAGAATGAGGCGCTATGCATCGCAGAACTCTGATCATCTCGCTTGCCGTCCTGGCCGCGGCTGCGGGGCTCACCGGCTGCGTGGAACGCACCATCACAGTGACCTCCGATCCGTCCGGCGCACTCGTGTATCTGAATGACACGGAGATCGGCCGCACACCGGTGACCGTCCCGTTCACGTTCTACGGCACCTACGACGTGCGTCTGGAGCATGATGGCAAGTGGCTGCCGCGCGGCCAGGCGATCCATGCGCTGGGCGTGGACGAGGCGCGCTTCCAGCAACTGGTCGATGAGGGCCTTATCAGCGTCATCGAGATGGACGGCCAGTCGATGGCCGAAGTACGCTACAGTCCGTTGTGGACTTCGCGGAAGGCGGAGGTCCCCTGGTGGGAAACGATCGGCGTGGACCTGTTGGCGGAGCTGAAGCCCGGCCGCACGCATTCACGCATCGCGTGGCACTTCGATCTCGAGCCCGTGCTTCTGGATGACGAAGGCGGCCTGATGGATCGCGCTGCCACCATGCGGGCGATGACCAAACAGGAGTTCGCCGAGGCGGACGAAACGCCCGAGCAGCAGTAGCAACACCACGGCCATGCGACCCAAGCACCTCGATCTCAAGAAGGACCGCGGCCTGACCATCACCTGGGAAGACGACTCCACCGCGTTCTACCCCATCGCCTACCTCCGCAAGATGTCGCCTTCGGCCGACGCCCGGGCCCTGCGCGAGGAGATGCAGAAGAACCCCCTCACCGTCCTGCCGGCCTCCGCCGGCGCGGGCGACCGGCCGCTCGTGGCCACGGAGGCGAAGTTGGTCGGCAACTACGCGATTTCCATCCATTTCTCCGACGGGCACAACACAGCCATCTTCAGTTGGGAATATTTGCGTGAAATCGCCCCAACCGGTGGTATGGATCAAACGGGCGGGCCTCGGCGAGGGGACGGCTCCGAATAAGTTGCTCTTTGGCAACGACTTGGGGAGACGGGGGCCGCAAACCGCAGTATCCCCCGGCCCGCCCCGCCGGACGTAACCGGATGATGCCACAAGGCTTACTTTCAAGATGGCCCGGCGATGGTTCCGATAATCGGCGCGGGTGCCGCACCCCTGCGTCCGGGCGGCGAGCAACGTTGATTTGCACCGTCCGACCGGATGGAGAAAATGTAAGGCCAACGTGAGCGCCGCTGCAAACATCCGGCGCTCGCGAGTCTGAAACCGCAGGGGAACGATGGATCCGACGGGGATGCGACCCTCCGCCACCTGAAGCCGCAAGGAACGGATTCGACGGGCAACAGTCAGGAACGCGATATACGCTTCGAAAAAAGACGGGCGAAGCCGGTTGCACGATGGTTGCATCGTCACGAGAATCCCCGGCCCGCCGCAGACCGAAGTGCGTCCCGCGGCGAGGATGAGAACAGCGAGATTTCCCATGAACCGAACACTGCTCGCAACGTGGATGGTGCTGATCACCTGCCTTTGCGCCACCAGCGCGATGGCTTCCAACGCTGAAGACCTGGATGCAAAGATCGCGGCCCTCGAGGCCAAGATCGCCGAACTCGAGGCCCGCCAGCGGGCACACTGGCTGGACGACCGCCGCGCCGAACAGATCAAGGAACTGGTGCGGGATGTGCTCGCCGACGCCGACAGCCGCGCGAGCCTGCTCGAAGGCGGCTTGACGGCCGGACACGACGGCCGTTTTTTCATCGCCTCGGCCGATGGGGCGTTCCGGCTCAGTCTCCGCGGCCAGTTGCAGGTGCGCTACGTCGCCACCTTCCGCAATAACTCGGGCGATGACGATTTCGAGGGCGGGTTCACGCTGCGCCGGGCCAAGCTCGGCTTCGAGGGATACGTCGGCGAGCCCCGCGTGGCGTTCCGGATCGTGCTCGCCAGCGATCGCGACAGCGGGGATGTCTATCTCGAGCAGGCGACGATCGGGCACGAATTCGATCGCGGCATTCGCGTGAGCATCGGCCGTTTCAAGCCGCGCGTCCTCCGCGAGGAATTCACCGGCGCGGACATGCAACTGGCGGCCGACCGCTCGGTCATGAACGAGTTGTTCACCTGGGGATACTCCGAAGGCATCGAACTGGCCTACGAGCGGCAGGAGCGGTTCCGCCTGTACATGACCGTCATCGACGGGCCCGCCGCCGGCGAGGACACCGCCACCAAGGACTTCCAGAACGACAACAGCGATGTCGCCTTCACCGTCCGCACCGACGTCAAAGTGATGGGCAACTGGGAGCAGATGCAGGACTTCACCGGCCTTTCCGGCCGCGAAATGGCGATCTTCATCGGTGCGGCGGTCGCGTACAACATCGCCGAAACAGGCGACGTGGGCGGATCGCCCAACGACAACCTGCTGACGTGGACCGTCGACGCCTCGATCGAAGTGGAAGGATTCAGCGCGTTCATCGCTTTCATCGGGAATCATGAGTTCAATGCCGATACGCCGGACGTCAACGAGTATGCACTGGTCGTCCAGGGCGGGTACCGGTTCTTCAATGATCAGATCGAACCGTTCCTCAGATGGGAGCACCTGTTCGCCGACACCAACAGCCGCACCATGTGGACCGACGATCTGGACATCATCACCGCAGGCTTCAACTACTACGTGAACGGGCAGAAGACCAAGCTCACGGCCGATGTCCTGTGGGCGCTGGACACCGTTCCGGCCGGTATCTCCGGCCTCGGGCTGCTCAGTGACGCGCCGGGCGAGAAGAACCAGGTCGTGTTGCGGCTGCAGCTTCAGTTGCTGTTCTAAGCCGCGGCGCGTGGTCCGGCGGCCTGCGATGACCCGGGCGTCGCGCCCGGCATCGGTGCGAAGGACCGACACAACCTCAACCGACCGCCGACGGCCCGGCCTGCGGAAGGCGGGCCGTCGTTCATTCCGTCGCGCCCCTATCATCGCTACACTGACCGGTTGACTTCCTGCGGAAGGAGCGAAACGGTGGAGCTTTACCTGTTCCGACACGGCATCGCGGAGAACCACGCCTTCGACGGCTCGGACGCCTCGCGGAAGCTGACCGAGGACGGCGTGGCCAAGACCCGCAAGGCCGCGGCCGGGCTGACGAAGCTGATCAATCATCCGCGGATCATCCTTTCCAGCCCGAAGCGCCGGGCGTTGGAGACGGCCCAAATCCTGCAGGCGGCGATCAAGGCTGAAGTCGAGACCATCGCCCTGCTGGCCCGGGAGCAACCGGGCCGGATCATCGAACTGCTGCTGGAGCGCGAGGAGGACAGCATCGTGGTGGTCGGCCACGAGCCGACACTCAGCCTTATCGCGGAGATGCTCTGCACCGGCGACCGCCCGACGGGCTTCGTGCGGCTGAAGAAGGCCGGCTGCGCCGCCATCGACGTCCGCGCCGCCCGCGACCGACAGTCCCACCTGGCCGAGCTGATGTGGCTGGCGACCCCGAAGATGCTGCGCGCGCTGGGGTGAAGGCCAGGGCCTCGGATTTCGGGTTTCGGTGTCCTGTCCAACAAAATCTAAGTCCCTTCTAATTAACTAATCAACTGATCAACTAGTTGACTGGTTAACTGGTCATGCATGAACCGGACACTGGCGTCCGAGGTGGTGGCGTGATGCACAGGCTTAGCTTGCCCGGTCCGCAACGCGGCCTGGCGCGCTCTGAGAGGGGCTTGTGGCACAATACAGCACTCACGCGTAAGAAATCGCCGGAAAAATGTGTCAAAAGTGTACACTTTTTGGGCCCGTTTTCGCTCGTTTTGGGTCGTTTCGGGTCGGAACTGGTTCGGAAGCGGGTCTGTTTGGTGGAAAAGCCTGACGGCGCGGCCGGTTTCGCGAGTGGCCAGCGGCGGCCGCGGGTCAGGGATGGGCGCAGGCGGCAGTCCGGCCTCCCGGCATCGACCCCCCGCGCGCGGCTGTCGGGCGGCATATCGGCCGACCATCCTGTCGCCGGGCAGACGCCGCGCGTGCCACTCAGGGGAAAGGCGCGGCGAGGGTAGCGGCGATGGCTTGATGGCTGAAGCAGACATGAAAGAGCCCTGACAGAAAAGCACGCGGCCAGAGACGACCACAGGACGGGACCGGAATCAGGCACGCCGGGAAGGGGCACGCCGGACACCAATATTGTAGCCGTCTGTTCGGGCTATGTCAAGTGTCTGATCAGAGATTTTTCGCCCCGATTGTCGGCGCTGAGGCGGCCCCGGTCAGTGACGGTTCGCGTTGCGGCACACTTCGCCGAAGACGGCCGGAGTGTGGCAAGGACTTGTCCATGGATGGCGCCCGGCTGGCGTGTTGAGTGCCACGGTCGCGCGAAGCGGAGGCGGTGTCTTTGGAGGCGCATGCGACCTTTGGGCACAGACAGACGCCCGCCGGCCACGCCGGCGAGACATCGCCGTACGATCATCTGCGCCTCCGCACGGCCGACGAACCTCGCTGCGCGAGAACCGCGACCGTGGCACCCAAGACAGGCAAACTGTGCCTACCGAGGCCACCCGCCGCGTTCGGCCGTGCGGCGAGTATTCTAGCCTTTTAGCATTTTGTTCTTGCCCACGCCCTGAAGCCGACAGAGCCGCTGGAGATGTGCTCAGAAGCCATGAGAACGTGCCAAGTGTACGCAATCTGTGCATTTTCCCACCTTGAGTCGCCGACATCATCGTAGAATTCCAGAGTCCGGGAGTTGAGATGCCGAAGGTTCGACAGGCCATACGTCAAATCTAAGAGGATGGTTGGCGTATGGTTCGGCAACGAGGGAGTCACCGGCAACTCAAACACCCCCGGAAACCCGGTCGGGTGACAATAGCTGGACACCCAAACGAGGACTTGGCACCAGGCACCTACAACAGCATCATGAAACAGGCGCAACTGGACAAGTGACGAAATGGCATACATAAGCGTCATCGAGAAGGCGGGTAAGAACTACAGCGCGTACCTCCCGGATGTGCCTGGCTGTGTCGCTACCGGCCGTACTGCGGCAGATGCACGGAGGCAATTGCAGGAAGCCCTGAAAATGCATCTTGAGGGTCTTCGTGAGGATGGGATACCGCTTCCTGAACCGTTTGCAACAGCATCGCAAATGACGGTCGACCTTGATGAGGACCCCGCCCTCGCGTGAGCTCGTGTCAATTGGGTAAGTTGCCTCTTTGATGGGCTCCATTGGAGCCTTTTTGTTGCGCGCCATTGGTTGTCCGCGCAGGTTTGATGAGGGATCGCTTGTACATTCCATACCAGTCTGCGCGAAGACCGCTTCTTACGCCGGGCAAGGCCAGCCCTTTCGCGTGAACTGGCCGTCTTCGCTGATCACCGTTCCATCCACCGTGATCTTCCCGCCTTCGCGAAGGTCGCAGACCATGTCCCAGTGCAGGCCGGACTCGTTGGTGTTTCCGGTTTCCGGGTAGCCGGCGCCGACCGCGAGGTGGAAGGTGCCGCCGATCTTTTCGTCGAAGAGGGTGTTCTTGGTGTATTGCTGGATGTTGTAGTTGGTGCCGATGGCCACTTCGCCGACGAAGCGCGCGCCCTTGTCCTGGTCGAGCATCTGCTTGAGAAAGTCCTCGTTCTTCGAAGCACGCGCCTGGACGACCTTGCCCTTTTCGAAGGTGAGCTCGATGTCATGCACCTCCCGGCCGCCGTGGGCGGCGGGGAAGTGGTAGCGCACCACGCCGTTCACGCCGCCGTTCTTCGCCTTCAGGTTCGGCCCGGTGAACACTTCACCATCAGGAAAGTTCTCGTGTCCGCAGCAGTTGATCCAGGTCATGCCTTCCACGTCGACGGTCAGGTCCGTGCCGTTGGCCGCCTGAAAGCGCACTTCCTTCTTGCCGGTCAGGAAATCGACGATCTTCTGCTGCTGTTTCTCGATCTTCTTCCACTGCGCGATCGGATCATCCTTGTCCAGGTGCCCGGCGTTGAAGACGAAATCTTCGTACTCGCGCAGGCTCATCTCGGCGTCCTGCGCCGAGGACTGGGTCGGATACAGCGTGCCGCACCATTTGAGTTCGCCCTTGGCCGCGCGGTTCATGAAGGTCTTGAAGATCGGCTTGCGAGCGGCCGAAGCCGTGCCCTGGCGCTTGGGATCGACGTTCGTCATCGCCTTGGTGTTCGTCTCCGCCCACAGGCCGATGCTGACATCGATCTTCTTCACCAGGTACTGCGTGATCGGCGACACGTACTTGAGTTGCTCCTCGCTCGCATGCTCGTAGAACATCTCGGTGAAGCTTTGCGGCGTGATCTGCGGCACCACGTGTCCGCCGGCCTTGGTAATCTGCTCGTAGAGGGCCTCCAGCAGCGGCAGGGCGATGGTGTCGCCGCTCAGCCGCACCAGTTGCCCTTTTTTGACACCGGTGGAGTAGTGAACGATGACTTTCGCCAGCTTATCGAGTCTTGAATCACGCACGGGCATTACCCCTGGTCAGGTGTGGTTTCGAAGCGAACGGACAGAGGGTGAACATCGTACGAATAGGGAGGCCACCCGACAATGGCGGTCCGGTGAGGATTGTTCTTTACTGGGCTGTGTTGTGCGGCTAGGGTAAGCGTCCGAGCGAGTGAAACATGTCGGGTTGTGGCGGCGTTGATCATCAGGAGGAGTGCACTTTGGCACAAGGCGTACCCGGCCGGCCCAACTCGACCTCTCGCCACGGCAGCGCGTCAGCGATGATTCAGACCGACAGGATCAGCCCTTCACTCCACGCGACCGACGAGGCCCCGTTCGGCGCCGCGCTCGAACCCGTCCTTCGCGAGCAGTGCAACGGCAGACTCAGCGAGGTGTCGTGGTTCCGCACCGATTGGCAGCGCGGCGGCGCGGCGACGGGCTACGCCACCTGGACCGACGATGAGGCCTTGGCCCAAGAGGTCGTTGTGAAGCTGCCTGTGACGCCGGTGGAGCGACAGTGGCTCGTTCGTCTGCACAGCTACGAGAACATCACGCCGCGCGTTTACGCGGAAGGCGACCGACTGGGCGAGTATGACATCGCGTGGGTGGTGATGGAGCGCCTGGCCGAGGGCCCGCTGGGCGCGGCGTGGGGCGGCGCGGAGTTCGACCTGATCGTCGAGAGCGCCGGGCGCTTCTACGCGGCGGCGGCCGGCTTCGAACCCGCCGGCCGGACGGTGCACAAGGACTGGCCCACCATCCTGAAGGCCTCGCGCGACAGCGTGAAGCGCGCGGGGCTCGCCCAGCCGCAACGATGGACCAATGCGCTCAAGAAGGCTCAGAAGAAGCTCGACAAGTGGGTGGAGCTCTGGTCGCAGCGCGAAGTCGACCAGTGGTGTCATGGCGATCTGCACCTCGGCAACGCAATGACGCGGACCCCCGCGCCCGACGGCCCGGCGCTGCTCTTCGATTTCGCGGAGACGCGCCCCGGCCACTGGCTGGAGGACGCGGTGCCGTTCGAGCAGCTTTACTGGTCCTGTCGCGACCGATTGGGCGGACGCAAGCTGTGCAGCATGATCGCGAAAGAACGCAAGAAGCACGGACTACCGGTCGAGGCGGACTGGCCGCAACTCGCCGCGGTCAAGCGCGCCCTGGTGGCGATGAGCACACCGGCGAAACTCACGATCGCCGGCGACCCGGCGCACGTGCTGGCGGCGCTGGAAGTGCTCGAAGCCGAGGTCGGTTCATGAACCAGCAAGACGAAGCGGGGAACGGCGATGATCCGACGCCGCGATCGGTGTCCGGCCTGCCCGCGGCGACCTACGTGCCCGGCGACGAGGATGCGGCGGACGCCGGGGTGGGGCCGTTCGATTTTCTCTCGCGCGGCCTGGCCGGCCTCACCATGCGCATGCCGCGCTACTCCTGGGTGCGACTGCTGCAGCCGGGTATGCGGCGGATGATGAACAAGCGCGGCGGCGTGTACTTCGATATGGCTCTCGACGATGGGTTGACCCTCGAAGGTGCGCGGTTGCCGGCGGCCCTCGACGCCCCGAAGCGACTGCCGGTCTTCTACGTGCACGGGTATCTCGAGACGAAGGAAGTGCACCTGCGCGAGATCACCCGCCTCGCTGCGGCCGGGCACGATGTTTTCGTCTACGACCAGCGCGCCCATGGCCGCAGCCAGGGGACGCGCATGACCTTCGGTGTGCGCGAGCGGGAAGACCTGCGCGCGGTGATCGACCACGCGCAATCTGAAGGCTGGATCGGCGATCGCGTGATCACCATGGGCTTTTCGCTGGGCGGCGCGGTCGTGCTGCAGCACGCGCCGGACGACCCGCGCGTCGCCGGCGTCGTGGCCAAGGCGCCCTTCGCCACGGCCGTCGAGTCCGTCCATTCGTTCCGCCGCATCTTCGCGCCTTTCTTCGACGGCGAATGGGTCGAGCGCGGCTTCAGTCAGGCGGCGGCCGGCGCGGGCTTCGTGATGGAGGAGGCGTCGACGCTCGAGGCCATCCGACGCATCGACGCCCCGGTGCTGCTGGTGGTGGGGCAGCGCGACAAGGCGCTGCCGGCCCGCCGGCACGCGCACGTGCTGGCCGCAGCCAAGGAGCGCGGCGCTGTCGAAGTCCTCGAAGTGCCCGGCGCGACGCACATCGATCTGTGCGTCGTCGATCGGCCGGACATCGATGAAGCGGTCGCGGCGTTCTGCAGTCAGCTTTCGTGACACGAACGCCACCGTCGCGGCAAAGCCGCCGGCCGCGTGGGCACGAAGAAGGGCGGCTCAGGCCCTCGGCCTGATGGCGGGCGAGACGCGCGAGACGCCCGCCCCACTTGAGAACCACTGCCGTGGCCCCCGGAAGCGCTAGCTGAGCAACTGCTCCAGATCCTCGCGGGTCAGGCTCTTCATCAGGCTCTGTTCGCCGCCGATGATCGCCTCGGCCAGTTCGCGCTTTTGCGCCTGCAGTTCGGCGATCCGCTGCTCGACCGTGTCCTCGCAGATCAGCCGGTAGGCGAACACGCGACGCGTCTGGCCGATGCGATGCGCGCGATCGATCGCCTGTTGCTCCACCGCCGGGTTCCACCACGGGTCGAGGATGAACACGTACTCCGCGGCCGTGAGATTCAGGCCCAACCCGCCGGCCTTCAGGCTGATCAGGAACAGCGGGCACTTGGGATCATTCTGGAATCGCTCGACCGGCTTCTTGCGATCGCGCGTCTGTCCGTCGAGATACTCATACGCGACGCCGCGCTCGTCGAGCTGCTTGCGGGCCAGGGCGAGAAAGGAGGTAAACTGGCTGAACACCAGCGCCTTGCTGCCTTCCTCGATGATTTCCTCGACGTTGTCGATCAGCGTGTCCAGCTTCGCGCTGTCATGTGTCGTGCGGGTGGTGTCGATCAGGCCCGGGTGGCATGCGGCCTGGCGCAGCCGCAGCAGCGCCTCGAGCACGAGCACCGTGCTCTTGCCGAACCCGCCGTTGCTCTTGGCGTCCACCTGTTTGAGCAACGTGCCGCGGTAATGGTTGCGTAGCTGATCGTACAGCCGCCGCTGTTCCTCGCCCATCTCGCACAGCAGTGTCTGCTCGGTCTTCTCCGGCAGTTCGCTGAGCACCTGTTTCTTGGTGCGCCGCAGGATGAACGGCCGCAACGCGACGCCGGCCTGCCGCGCCGCCTCGACGCTGCGCGGGTCGGACACCCCGCCGCGCAACAGGTCGCTGAACATCGAGTTCGACCCGAGCATGCCGGGGTTGAGAAACTCGAAGATCGACCACAGGTCGCCGAGGTGGTTCTCCACCGGGGTACCGGTCAGCGCCAGGCGATGCGATGCGTTGAGCAACCGCGCGGCTTTGGCCCCCTGTGATTGCGGGTTCTTGATCGCCTGGGCCTCGTCGAGGATCGCGTAGTGGAACGGCTGTTCGCTCAGTTCCGCCGCGTCGCGCCGCAGCAGGCCGTACGAAGTCACGATCACGTCAAGCTTGTCGAAATCATCGCGCAGGGCATGGCGATCCGTGCCCGTGTAGGCCCGTACGCGCAGGTTCGGCGTGAACTTGGCCGCCTCGTCCACCCAGTTGTAGACGACCGACCGCGGCACAACGACCAGCGATGGCGCGCCCGGCCGCGCGAGCGCTTCGCCGGTCTCCGACTGCGGCGAGCCCGATCCGGGCGCGTTGTAATGCTGGTCCAGCATCGCCAGCACCTGGATGGTCTTGCCCAGACCCATATCGTCGGCCAGCACCCCGCCCATGTCGAACCAGCGCAGGAATTCCAGCCATCCCACGCCCTCCTCCTGGTAGTGTCGCAGCACGCCTGAGAAAGTTGCCGCCGCGCTGCGCGGCGTGAGCTGCGTGAACTGTCGCACACGCTCGCGGGCTCGCGCGAAGCCGTCGTCCACCTCGACCAGTTCCTGTTCCGCCAGCAGCGCATCAAGCAGCGCCGCCTGCGATGACCTGAACCGCAGGTGATCTCCGTCGATGGCGCCGATCGCCGCCAGCAGCCCGTGCTGACGCAGCCACTCCTCGGGCAGGATGCCCTGTGAACCGTCATCGAGCGTGACCATGTTGCGCCCGCTTCGCGCCGCGGCGAGCAGTTCCGGCAGGGGGACGATCGACTCACCGTTCTCCGTTTCATAGCGCAACCCGCCGCGCAGTTCGAACCAGTCCACGCCGCTGGCGACCGAGAGGCCGACGGTTCCCGGGCTGCGAATGACGCGCTGGTCGGCCTGCACGCGCCAGCCGTCGGCCAGGAGTCTGCCGATCGCTGCGCCCACCCGGGCGCTGCTGAGTACCAGCGTGGCCCCGTCATCGGCCGGGTTGTTGCGGAATCCCAGGGAGACGAGTCTCGCCAGGCGGTCGCGCTCGAAGCGCAGGTCGCGCCGGATCAGCGTGCCGGGGCGCGGCGTGTCCGTGTCGGGCGCCCTGGCTCCAGCCGTCTGCTGCTCGCCCGGCAGCGGCATAACGACCACGTCGTCCACATCGTCATCCGTCTTCGCGTGCGAGACGAAACGTCCCTGCTGTTCGGGACGCACCCGCGTCTGGCCATACGCGAACCACACGCGGGCCATGAGCTGATCCCGGCTGGCCGCGGCTCCGGCGCTGCCGCCCGCTGAAGGACTGAAGATTTCCATGTGCGGCTGCGGCTCGACCACCTGTTCGGGACGGGCGATCTCATCCGGCAGGTCGAGTTCCGGCAACTGCGGCAACAGGTACAGACGATCGAGGAACCGATCGATGTCGCGGCGCGGCACGACGATCGGCGAGGTCTCGCCCGTCCGCCGCAGGTCATCGCGAAACTGCTGGACCCACCGGAGCGCGTCGCGATCATCGAACAGCGCGGCACGATGCTTGTGGATCAGCACGCCGCTCGGGCCGCCGAGGATCATCGTCGGCTTGTCGATCGGCATGCGGCTGTCGCCGCGCCGCAACTCGACGGTGACCTCCAGCGTCTGCAGATCCGTCAGCCGACCCACGAGCCACAGCACCCACGGCTGCTCGCGGCCGACATCGTCCCACGACAGTGGCGGCGCGGCGTCATCCAGACCGACGAAGCACCGACCCGTGCGGATCAGCATGTCCAGCAGCGTGCGCTGCGCGCTGCGGGGGGCGCGGAAGACCGCGTGCGCGCGATCATCCGTCCACGGGCGGTCGGGCTCGTCGTCAAAGACGCGCGTCGAGCCCAGCAGCAGCGAACACAACTCGCGATCCGCCGCGTCCGGCAGTTGCCCGATCAGCTCGTGATTCATCTTCATCGCCCGCGTGCGCGTCCACCCGCGCCGGCGCGGCTGACGCTGCATCAACTCGATCACCAGGCCGTTGTGGCGGGCCGACATGTCGGGGCGCAACTGGTAGCAGATCTGTCGATCATGCGGCAGCGCGTTCGGGGCGGTGCGATCCTGGCCGTGCGCCGGCGGGCGAAGCAGGGCGATCTGGCGGGTCCATTCCGGCTGTTGTTGCTGCTGCGGGCCCGTTGCACGCCCGGTGCGCTTGCGCGCCTTGGGCAGGCGCGGTGCGCGGCTGAGGGAGGCGGACACGTCTTCTGCGCCAGTTGAGGCGGCGCCGTCACCATTGTCATCGCGGTCCTCGGCCTCCGACTGCCCATCGCGATCGACCAGCCGGCCGTTGTGCTGTACGTCCAGCAGCGTGGCCCAGATGTGCTTGCAGTAGGTGCCGCCGGCGAAAGTGGGGCAGGTGCAACTGGGATGGACCTGCGCATCGCCGCCCTCGGTCAGCACCACTTCGTACTGCCGCCGGCCGCGCACTTGGGCGCGCACCAGTTGCCCCGGCTCGGGCGGCTGCTGCTCGACCCGACCGGCAAGGAAGTATGCTCTACCCTGCATGCGGAGCTTGCTCTGGAAATAGGGGGACCAGACGCTGGTTAACGACATCTGCCTCTCCGTCTTGAGCGAATCCCCTACTTTAGCGCAAAAGGCGCGTCCTGTGAAGCCGACCAATATCTCATCGAGCACATCGGGCCGGCGCTTGACCGGGATGCTTCCCTTCGCGCAGCGTGGCGGCTATAACTCTTGCCGATGTCCGAAATTGAGCCGATTCTCCCGTCGCTACTGATCTTCGTCCTGCCGGCGCTGGTGCTGCTGGCTGTCGTGATCGCTCTTGGCTGGCTTTCGCCTCGCCGAATGAGCGATTCGCCCAGGCGCGACGAGCTGCTCGGCTGGCCGGACCTGCTGGCGTGGTTCGGCTTGCTCGTGGTCGGGATGGTGATGGGCGGCGTCGCGCTGGCGGCCCTGGACCTGATGCCGCCGCCGGGCGCGGCCGACGAGGCCGCCCGCGATCCGCGCGACTGGGCGTACATTTCACTGATCGGCCTGGTGCTGGCGAATCTGCCGCTGGTGGTGTACTTCTGTGTGCGCATCGCACTGGCCGAACGCGGCATCGAGCGGGCCGGCCTGCTGTCGCGCCGGCCGGGACGCGATCTTCTCGTCGGACTGGCCGGGTACGGCGCGGCGTTTGTCTTCGTCTACGCCACGGGCACGCTGGTGACGCTGTACTGCCTCCTGGCCGAGCGGCAGACGCCGACCATCGCCCACGACCTGTTGCAGGCGATGCAGGACCTGCCGTGGGGCATGCACCGCTGGATTCTCGTGCTCTGCGCCGTCATCGGCGCGCCGGTCTTCGAGGAACTCATCTATCGCGGCCTGCTCCAAACGACACTACACGAGATGACCGGCTGGCGCATTCGTTGGCTCGTGGTGTTCATCACCAGCGCCATCTTCACCGTCATGCACCTGGGCGGCGTGCCGTGGCAGGCGCTGCCCTCCCTGTTCGTGCTGTCGATCGTCCTCGGCTACCTCTATGAGCGCACCGGCAGCCTTTGGCCGGGTATTGTGACGCACCTGCTGTTCAACCTGACATCCACCGCCCTGGTGATCTACGATCTGGTGCCGGACGCGATCAATCAGTAGCCCGAAAGCGGGAAGCAAGCCACATGAATCTGCTCAATCACATGCAATGGATCGGCGACGCCCGCACGGGCCACCTGCGGCTGCTGGATCAGACGAAGCTGCCGCTCGAAGCCGTGTACCTCGACTGCACCACCACGCAGCAGGTGTGGGACGCCATCAAGCAGCTAAGCGTGCGCGGCGCCCCAGCCATCGGCATCGCCGCGGCTTACGGCTGCATCGTCGGGCTGATCGAAGCCGGCGTGGACGGTGACGACGAGCAGGCGGTGACGCGCGAACTGGATCGCATCGCCACCCACCTGGCCACGAGCCGGCCGACGGCCGTCAATCTCTTCTGGGCCCTCGAGCGCATGACCCACGTCAGGCCCGCGACCACATCGCACCTGCTCGAGGCGGCAAAGCAGATCCACGAGGAGGATCGGGCCATGTGCCGCGCCATCGGCGAACACGGCGTGTCGCTGCTGGACCGTCACTGCGGCCGCGGTCGCGCCGTGCTGACCCACTGCAACGCCGGGGCCCTGGCCACCGGCGGCATTGGCACCGCCACCGCCCCGATGTACGTCGCCCACGAGCGCCGGATGCCCCTGGCCGTCTACGCGGACGAAACGCGCCCGCTCCTGCAGGGCGCGCGGCTGACCGCTTACGAACTCGCGGCCGCGGGCATCGATGTCACCCTCATCTGCGACGACATGGCCGCGCATGTCATGCGCGAGGGTCGCGTCGGCATGGTCATCACCGGGGCGGATCGCATCGCGGGCAACGGCGACGCGGCCAACAAGATCGGCACCTACAACCTCGCCATTCTCGCGCGCCATCACGGGCTGCCGTTCTACGTCGCCGCGCCGAGTTCGACCTTTGATCTGTCCATCGCCGACGGCTCGCAGATCCCCATCGAGCAGCGCGGCGGCGAGGAGATCACCGAAGGCTTCGGCCGGCGCACCGCCCCCGAAGGCGTGAAAACCTACTCCCCGGCGTTCGACGTGACGCCCAACGATCTCATCACCGCCATCATCACCGAGAAGGGCGCCATCGAGCCGGTCAACGCCGAGCGCGTCCGCGAGGTGCTGAGCGCGTGACCCCGTCTACTTCTCCTTGGCCAGGTCGCCGTACGCCCACATGAGCAACTGCTCGGTCTCCTCCCAGCCCATGCAGGCGTCGGTGATCGATACGCCGTACTTCAGCTTGCCCAGGTCGTCGGCCATCGGCTGGGAACCTTCGAAGAGGTTGGATTCAACCATGAGGCCGATCAGGTCGCTGTTGCCGGCCGTCCGTTGCTCGACGACGCTTCGCAGCGCGACCTGCTGCTTCTCCGGCTGCTTGCCCGAATTCGCGTGCGAGCAGTCGACCATGAGATAGCGGGGCAGGCCGGACTTTTCGAGCAGGGCGGACGCGGCGGCGACATCCTCGGGGTTGAAGTTGGATTGTCCCCGCCCCCCGCGCAGGATCGGGTGGCCCCAGCGGTTGCCGCGCGTCTTGATGATCGTGATGCGCCCTTCGTCGTTCACACCCAAGAAGGCATGGGGCGACCGGGCGGCGCTCATCGCGTCGACGGCGACCTGCACGTTGCCGTCGGTCGAGTTCTTGAAGCCGACCGGCATGGACAGGCCGCTGGCCATCTGGCGGTGCGTCTGCGACTCGGTGGTGCGCGCCCCGATGGCCGTCCAGCACACGAGGTCGGCCAGGTATTGCGGAATGATCGGATCGAGGAACTCCGTCGCCGCGGGCAGCCCCATCTCCGCCACTTCCAGCAGCAGCCGCCGCGCGATCACCAGCCCGCGGCTGATGTCCAGTTCGCCGTTGAGGTTCGGGTCGTTGATCAGGCCTTTCCAGCCGATGGTGGTGCGCGGCTTCTCGAAGTACACGCGCATCACCAGGTACATCCGGTCGATCACGCGCTTACGCAACTCCGCCAGTTGCTGGGCGTACTCCACCGCGGCCTTCTCGTCGTGAATCGAACACGGCCCGACGATCACCAGCATGCGCCGATCGGTGCCGGAGAGGATCTGTTCAATCGTTCGCCGCCCGTCGTGCACGGTGCGGTTGACGCCGGCGGTGTGGGGCAGTTGCTCGGACAATTCGCGCGGGGAGACGAGTGATTCGGCCGCGTCGACGTTGAGGTCGACCGTCGGTTTCATCGCACCCGCCCAACCGGGCATCCCCGCACCGTCGCGCGGCGCGGACCAGCCGTTCGTGCCATCTTTCGCCATGACTGATTCTCCTGCATCCCCCATCCGGCGGAACAAAGTCGAAAGTGGAATGATGGCAAGATTCGGCGATACGAACAAGTAGCCGCGATGTATGGAGTGCGTTGGCGAGATGCGGCACACGCCGAACCAGAACCCACGAGGTGCCACGGGCGGCTTGCCCGCCAGTGCGCTTTTTTTTCGGAAGTTCGCCATACACTGGCGGGCAAGCCCACAACTGTCCGGTTAAGCTTCGCGTGTGTTGCTGTAA
>CAZHJL010000070.1:0-27745 GCA_964532795.1 uncultured Phycisphaeraceae bacterium
AGGTGGCCCCCATTCCCGTGCGCACGGTGGTCCCCCTTCTCTTGCGCATCACCATTCGGCACGTATATCCACACATACAAGTTCCACGAGGCCGTTCGGGACAACGTCGTACTGGACCTGAAGTATGAGGCCCGGGATGTGCCGCAGCGGCTGACATCGCGTCAGACCATTGATGCGTGGTTTGACCGGAAGACCAGGAACCTGAACAACTTCCAGAAGGCGGTCATTCGTAAGACATGGGCGACGATGGAGAAGCTCATGAGTGCCGACGCGCGCAAACGTGAGATCATGGCAGAGATCATCGCGGACTTCGCACTCAAGCCCCGCCTGAACAACGACCGTGGCACAGCGATCCTGGTCGCGGCTTCGATCTATGACGCCTGCCACTACTTCCGGCTCTACCAAAATACATCCTTCGGTCCATACTGCGGGATCGTTACCTCCTACGAGCCGAATCACAACGCAATCTCACGCGAGCCGACGAACAGCGACGAACGATACAAGTTCGATACCTATACACAGCACGTCCTGACTGGAGCAGAGACGACGAAGCAGTACGAGGACGAGATGAAGCGCCGCTTCATCGAGGAACCAGCCAACTGCAAGCTGCTCATCGTGGTGAGCAAGCTTTTGACGGGTTTCGATGCGCCGTCCTGCACGTACATCTACCTCGACAATGAGCTTCATGATCACAACCTGTTTCAGGCAATCTGCCGGACAAACCGACTGGATGGTGACGACAAGGACTACGGCCATATTGTCGACTTCAAGGAGCTCTTCAGCGATGTGCAGGAGGCAATTTCGGTTTACAGTTCGGACGAGCTTGATCTTGAAGACGGTGGGGAAGACAACAACGTCAAACTGCAGAACTGGCTTTCGGAAGGACGGGCGCGTCTTGACGCCGCGCGCGAGGCATTGAAATACCTCTGCGAGCCCGTCGCTCAGCCACGGGAAATCGAACAGTTCCTGCATTACTTCTGCGGTGATGCCAGCGATCCTGACGCCCTCAGCGATACCGAGGTGTTGCGCGTCTCGTTCTATAAATCGGTGGCGAAGTTCGTCCGCGCATTTGCAGCCATATCTCAGGACCTGCCCGAGGCCGGGTACAGTACTCCTGAGATTGCCGAGTTGAACTGTGAGGTCGAGTTCTTCGGTGAAGTACGTGCGGCAATCAAGCGGCATTCCGGTGAGGAACTGGACATCAAGCCGTATGAGGCGGACATGCGTCACCTCATCAACACGTATATCCAGGCCGATCAGGCTGATCATCTCGGCATCGTCGACAACTACTCGCTGGTGGAGCTTATTATCGAAACGGGCATCCACGATGCCATTGCCAAGAAGCTTAACGAGAAGGGCAAGCTGTCCAAAAATGCTGTTGCCGAGGGAATCATCAACAACGTACGGAAGACGATCATCCGTGACCAGCTGACTGATCCAAAGTTCTACGAGCAGATGTCCAAGCTGCTCGATGATCTGATTCAGCAGAAGCGCGACGGCACGATCACCTATGAGCAATTCCTGCACGATGCGGAGGCAATCGTTCAGCGCATGGCGGGCCAGACGCCGAAGGGAACTCATCCTTCGGTACTGAATGGGCACCCCGAGGCGATCCGTCTGTTCAACAATCTGGACAGCATCGATGCCGAGAGCTTCCAGTGCCCCACAGATGAGGAACCGAAAGCAGAGCTCGCGCTCGAGATCGACCGGGCCATGCGGGAAAAGGCACCAGCGGGATGGAAAGGAGATGACGCGAGGGAGAAGCAGGTGCTGAACGCGTTATTTCCCTTGCTTGACCGCGATCGCAAGGCCACGCTGGCGTTGTTCGAAATCATCAAGAACCAGTCGGGTTACTCATGAGCGAAGCTATCCAACTAGGCGACATAGTGATTGCTGTAAGGCGGAAGGACATTCAGAACGTCCATCTGTCGGTTCATCCGCCTACGGGTCGGGTCACGCTGTCCGCGCCCCGAGATACCAGGCCGGAGGTAGTTCGTGCCTACGCGATTTCGAAGCTGGCTTGGATTCGACAGCAGCAGGGCCGCTTCCGCAACCAGGCAAGGGAAACACCCCGAGAGTTTGTCGAGCGTGAAAGCCACTATCTGTGGGGCCGGCGGTATCTCATGACGGTGGTGGAGAAGGACGAGAAACCCAAAGTCGAGATCGACCACAAGCGTATCACGCTTACCGTGCGACCGGGTAGTGACCGGGCAAAGCGGGCAGCCGTGGTTCACGAATGGCACAAGACACTGCTCCACGAGCTGATCCCGACGCTGATCGAGCGGTGGGAGCTGAAGCTGGGCGTTCAGGTGGTAGCGTACTTCCTGCAGCGGATGAAGACCAAGTGGGGAAGCTGCAACCACGACGCGGGCCATATCCGTTTGAACACTGAGTTGGTGAAGAAGCCGAAGGACCTTGTTGAGTATGTCGTGGTCCACGAGATGGTTCACCTCATCGAGCCAACTCACAGCCAGCGGTTCATCTCTCTACTCACCGAGCATTACCCGACATGGCGGGAGGCGCGTTGGCCGTGCGCTCGATCCAGTATTCGTCGCTGCCCGGACAAAACGTCCTGGACCTGTTCGGCGGCAGCGGCTCGACGCTGATCGGTTGCGAGCAGACTGGGCGGCGGGCGTTCCTGATGGAACTCGACCAGGCGTACTGCGATGTGATCGTCGAGCGTTGGGAGAAGTTCACCGGTAAGAAGGCGGAGCGTCTGCAATCCCAGAGGACTTTACCAGCGGAAACCGCTGACAAAGAGAACTTGACTAACGAGAAGAAGACGCCGGAGGCCGCATGATGTCGAGCCTACAGGCCACGCACGAACTTGGACCAGGGTGTCTGCGCCAGCGCGTTGACCAGCCGCTCGTCGGCCGTCAGCAGCACGGCTTTGGTTTGCACCGCCGTCGCCAGGTACACGCTGTCATACACCGTTCGATCCGTTTGCGTGGCGATCTCCAAGGCCTGTGCGACGACATCCCGCGTGGGCGTGATCTGGATCGGCATCTGGATCATGTCCGCGAGCATCGCCTCGGCGGCATCGGCTTCCACTTCGCCGCGACGGACGTGCTTCCAGAGGATGTTGCCCGCTTCTGGCCAGAGCAGGTCGGGAGCGAACAACGCTTCGGCCTTCTTGATCGCCGTCGCGGCACGACGCGATCCGGCCTCGTTGATGTAAAGCTTGATGAGGACGCTGGCGTCGACGACGGTTCGGCTCATCGCGCCCGGTCCTCACGCAGCATCTCGGCGCTGTCGGTGGATCGCTTGCCCAGCTTCTTGCGCCAGCGGGCGGCGACCTCCAGGGCTTCATCGACGGTACGGCCCGCAGCCTGTTCCAGGATGCCCTTGGTCTCGCTCTGCAGCGAGCGGCCGGACTGCTTGGCACGCTGCTTGAGCCGCTTGAGTGTCTCGGTGTCCAGATTGCGAATCAGCAGGTCAGGCATGATGGGTTCTCCGGTAGTCTACGCCACATTATATCATTTTGCTATCAATCGTCCAGATGTCGGCGAAACTTCAGTTCAGAATGGATGTGGCAGCGTTCCCAACGCCGACAACCCCGACGCTTCCGCAGGTGGAGGCCGGGGCTGTCGCAGAGGAGTTGGTGGCGTAAAGTTACCTCTCGCGAAACTCGGGCGGATGGCCTTCGATCAAGGCGTAGAACTCCGTCATGGCGTGTTCGAAGAACGCGCTGGCGTATCCCGGGGCGACGTAGCCCAAGCGCCCGTGGGTTTCCAGCATGCCGCGTTCGGTGAGGAGCTGCAGCGCCACGTTCACCTGCGTCATTGGCGCGTCGATGGCATCGGCGATCGACTGAATCTTGACGCCTTCGCGCTGGTGATCGTCGATGTAACCAGCGACAGCCTCGTACACCTGCTTCGAGCAGCGGTGGGCATATTCGCGCCTGTCGGGCAGCCGCACGATGCGCTCGAGCGCCCCGCCCGGCGTGCCATGGAACTCGATGTCACGTTTGTCGAGAGGTCGTGCCATGGTTCACGCCCCCTTCGCCAGGGTGAACAAGCCGCGCTCGACCTTGGTGAAGCGCGAGGCGTCGCCTTTCTTCTGCAACTCGCGGAGGATTCCGGAGTACAACGTGGCCGCCGGGGTCGACGCGTCGCTTGTCCAGTAGCCCTTGGCGGCCATCGCCTCGACCATGGCCTTGGTGTTCATCGGCTCGCCCGCCTCTTCGAGCACCTTGGCAGCCGCGTCGAGGCAGGACATGCCCTCGCGCTTCTTCGTCGTGCGGGGCTTGGCCTGCTTAGCATCCTTCGCGCTCTCGGCCATCGCCCGCTCGCTGGCGGCCATGCCGTCATCGCTGCCTTCGCGCTCGTCACGCAGACGCGCGTTCTCCTGGTCAGCCTTGTGCTGCGCTCGCAGGGCGTCGCGCTCCTCTTTAGCGAGATTCTTCTTTACGGGCGTCTTGGCGGTGCTGGTGTCGGGGGCTGGCCCTCGAAGACGCTGGGCGCTTTTGATGCGGATGGTCTTGCCGGTCTTGACGCTGGTTCCTTCCCAGCCGCCCCCGGAAGAATGCTCGCGGGTGATCTTCACCGGCACGAGGTTACTGGCGACCTTCACGAGGTAGGTTGCGCCAATCTGTACGTCGGACTTCTTCATCGCATGTCTCCTTGTTGGAAGGTGAAACAAAAATGCTCAGCGACATTCGCTGAGCAGGTCTTCGATCTCTTGCGGCTCGCCGTTGGAGAGGAAGGCGAGCGTCTCGATGAGCTTCTCTCTGACGTGGCCGAGGTCGCCTGGGTAGCCGAAGTCTTTCGGGTTCGCCTTCGCGTTGATCTTGTGCTTGTCGAGTTCGAGTTCGATCCAGTCCAGAACGCGGGCGATGTCGTCGCGGCGTTCGTCGTACAGTTCGCGGGCGGTTTGCTTCGTGGTCATGGTGTGGTCCTTTCTGGTTCAGTCCTGGAATCGCTGCATCTCTCGGAAGTAGTCGTGGATCATGCTGTTGGTGCCGGTGCATCCGTCCGTGCGGAGCTGCACCTCGATGGCGACCTTGAAGAGGTCCTCGTCGCTGATGCGGGCGGGCAGTTCCCAGGTCTTCCAGGCCTGCTGGCCTTTTCCGGGGGCGGGCTCGCGGATGATGCTGTCGATCCGGATCGTCGTGCTATTCCGGGGGCGTTCGATCGCGACGTGGCCGGCGCTGCCTTCGAGTTCAATTCGTGTGGTTCGCATTGTTCGTGGTCCTCGTGTTCGGGGTTAGCGACTGGTCTGACGTCCGGCTTCGAACGCCGCATCGAGTGCGGCCTTGATCTGCCAGACCGCCAGCTCGTGGAAATCGAGGCAGTCGCGCCGGCGGGTTTCGAGCGTTTCCAGGTTGAGCAGGTCTCGGGCGATGTTCTGGATCGTCGCGTCCTTGTATGCCTGGGTGTGTTTCGCGGTCTTGGCCATGGCCTATCTCCTTGTGAATACTTGTGTTACATGCACATTGAGCCATCGATTCGCCCCCACATCAAGCTGAATCTGCCGCATGTGGGCAACTTTCCGGATCACGTATGTCGCGAGTTCATCGAGGTTTACGAACATGCCCAAGAAGACCGCGAAAACATCAGCTGAAACTGCCCAAGAAACCGCCGTGATCACGGCGGCCGGATCGCCGCCGTCGGCCGACCCGGCGGCGCTCAGCCCCGATCAACTGGCCCGTTTGCTGGGGCTGTCGGAGGAGAAGGTGCGGGCTCACCTCGAGGCCGGCGCGCCCGCGGGGGCAATGGGCACGATCAACTTGGTGCAGTACGTGGCCTGGCTAAATCAACGGCTGAAGGAACGCGATGGTGACTGACCCCCGCCCCCGGAATCCCAGCCACCGGAGTCCAGACTCCCGCAGGATGGACCCGGCCCGCCTGACGCAGAGCGAGTTGCTCCAGTTGGTCAACAGCACTGCGCGCTTCGGGCGGGTACTCAGCCGGTCGCGCTTGCGCCGGCAGATAGATGCCGGCGGATTGCGTTTCGGCGATGGCACGCACATCCATCTCATTCGCTACGCGCGCTGGCTGGTGGATGAACTGGACCAGCCGCGCGCACCGAAGGCCGACTACGCCGAGGCCCGTCGCCGGCAGGCCCAGCGCAACCGCGCCGCCACGAAGGCCGCGCAGGACATTCATCCGATTCCGGAGATCGAAGACTGGGACCGGCGCTCACGCTGCGGTGACTCGTTCCAGGCGTTCTGCGAAGTCTATTTCCCGGCCGCTTTTCACCGGCGCTGGTCGGACGATCATCTGCGTGTGATTAGCCGCATCGAAAAGGCCGTGCGCGAGGGCGGTCTGTTCGCGTTCGCCATGCCGCGTGGATCGGGCAAGACGACGTTGGCGCGCTGCTCGGCGATGTGGGCGATCCTCTACGGCTACCGCCCGTTCGTCTGCCTGATCGGGGCCGCCGATGATCGGGCGAAAGAACTGCTGGTTCCGATCAAGAAGCACATCCTGGAGAACCCGCTGCTGCTGGCTGATTTTCCGGAGGCGGTCTACCCGCTGCGATCCCTGGAGAACAGTTCCAAGCGCCAGCTTCAACAGCACGTCGACGGCCGACTGACCCATGTGCTGTGGGGCCAGGACAAACTGGTCTTCCCGAGCGTCGAAGCAGAGCACCTGCCCCAGAGGTTGCGAGACGAAGGGTTCGATGTCAGCCCATCCGGTGGATCGATCATCACGACCACCAGTCTCGACGCAAACATGCGCGGTCAGCAGCACACCCGCTCCGACGGCTCGATCATCCGACCGTCATTGGTTCTCCTCGACGACCCGCAGACGCGCCAATCGGCCGCCTCGCCCACGCAGACGCGCCGGCGGATGGAACTGCTCAACGGCGATGTGCTGGGCATGGCCGGTCCCGGCGAACAGATCGCCGCCGTGTTGACCTGCACGAAGATTTACGACGGCGACCTGGCCGACCAAGTGCTCGATCGCGAAAAGAATCCCGAGTGGGACAGCGAATGCACCAAGTTGGTCTATTCGTTCCCGAGCAACCCCCGCGCCGAAAAGCTCTGGGACGAGTACGCGAACGTCCGCCGGGCGAAGGGGCATGCCGCAGCCACCGAATTCTACCGACGTCACCGCGCTGACATGGACGCCGGCGCGGTTGTCGCCTGGGCGGATCGCTACGATCACCGCACGGAGGCGTCGGCGATTCAGCATGCGATAAACCTGAAGCTCAAGGTGGGCCCCGAAGCCTTCGCCAGCGAATATCAGAATGAGCCGGTGCTCGAGCAGTTCAACGATCAGATTCTCACCGCCGAGCAGGTTCTGGCCAAGACCAATGGCTACCCCCGGAATGAAGTGCCGCCCGCCTGCACCAAGCTGACGATGTTCATCGACGTGCATGACCGGCTGCTCTACTACTGCGTTTGCGCGTGGGAGGAGAGTTTCACCGGTTACGTGATCGACTACGGCACATTCCCGCAGCAGAAGCGGCGCAGCTTCACGTTGGCCACTGCGCCGCAGACGCTGCCGCAGGCGTTCCCCGGGACGGGCGTGGACGGGGCGATTCACGCGGGCCTGGAGAAACTCGTCGCCACCTACCTCGGGCGCGAGTGGAAGCGTGGCGATGGATTGATGCGAATCGACCGCCTGCTGGTGGACATGGGCTACAAGCCGGGTGTCGTCTCCGATGTGCGACGGAAGGTCGGAGGCACCGCCATGATGCCGGCCAAGGGCATGGGCATCCGCGCCAGTCGCAAGCCGCTGTCGAGCTACACGCGCCATCCCGGCGAAGTGCATGGGCACTTCTGGTACGTTCCCAATGTTCGCAAGACCGGTGAGTTGCCTCACGTTCTGGTCGACGTGAACTACTGGAAGACGTTCGTGCATGCGGGGCTGAACACGGCTGCGGGCGACCGTGGCTGCATCTCGCTGTTCGCGCCCCGCAACGGATCTCCGACCGAACACGAACAGTTCGCGGAGCACGTAGCGCATTCCGAGACCTGGGTCGAAGTCCAGGGCTTGGGACGCATCGTGCATGAATGGTCTGTTCGACCGACGCGCCCCGACAATCACTGGTTCGATTGCATGGTTGGTTGCGCAGCGGCGGCCTCGATGTCAGGCATCAAGGCCCCGGGTGAAGCAGTGGTGCCCAAGCCGCGTAAGCGATACACGCAGGGCGATCTGAAGAGGAAGATTCGATGACGACCACCATGATCGATCGCAAACGCTGGTCACCCATCTCAGGCTCCCGATCTGAGCCATGTCGCAATTGTGGCTGCCAACACTTCGTCACCGAAGCGAATCAACGGCGAAACGACGTGGTCATTCGACATCAGCGCTGCCGGCATTGTGGCCAGGGGCGTGTGCGGCAGGAGTGTGCGCCACCCCAATCATGACATGCCCGTTTCACCCACGCGGCACTTGGCGATCTCGATGACGCCACACCCTCTGCGTTCCATCCAGAGTTCCGGTTGGTCGGTCAGTTTCCGCAACAACGGCCAGTCATGGTCCCAGTCGTCGATGAGGCTGCCGACCCCTTCGTTCTTCAACCCCGTGATGCTGACGAACTGTGTGGTAAAGGGCACGCCAGCGTAGACCGCGCCCGGCGTTGGCCAGGTGTTGTCGATGACACGGCCGGTGCCATCGGTCACCCAGGCGTGATGAATCGGTGGGCCACCTTCGCCGGACGCGAAACCCTCCACGTAGATCAGCGCCTCGTTCTCGAGCGCCAGTCGCAGCGCATTGTTGTAGCACTCACCTTCGCGCCCGCATTCCACATGTTCCAGGATCGGACCCGGCTCGTAGAACCATCCATAGTCGAACACGAACTGGCGCGAGGTGCGTTTCAGGTAGCCCTTGGGATTGGTGCTGTCCTTGGCCTGCAACAGGCGGACACACCCAAGTTCAGACTCGGTCAGCGGGCGAGCGCGTGTATCCATTCGCGGCAGCTCCTGTGACGGCATCGACGCGCGTCAGGTTACCGCGATGGTGCTGTCAATGCACCAGCATTGGATCAATTCGGCCGGATACAGCGGACAGATTGCATCGTCCAGCGGTAGGTAGTGAAGGAGAGAAGACATCATGCCGGAAGACCTCCAAGACGCGATCAAGCAGAACGCCGAAGGCCCCAAGCAGGCCTCGGCTGACGGGGTGAACGTGCAGCAGCATTCACTCGCAGACCAGATCGCGGCGGACAAGTACCTCGAAGCGAAGAAGGCGCGGAAGAACCCGGCCAAAGCGTTCACTCGCGTCAAGATCGTCCCGCCGGGAACAGCATGACCATGAAACTGTGGCCCTTCACAAAATCAATCGCTCGAAAGCCGCTCAAAGCGGGCATGCCCGTCATGGTGGTGCGTGGCAAGTACGACGCCGCGCAGACCACGCCGGACAACCGCCGGCACTGGGCCAACGCGGACGGGCTGTCACCCAATGCGGCGATCAATCCCGCCGTTCGCCGCACGCTTCGCAATCGCGCCCGCTACGAAGTGGCGAACAACAGCTACGCCAAGGGCATCGTGCTGACGCTGGCCAATGACACCGTGGGCACCGGCCCGCGTCTGCAACTGCTCACGTCGGACTCGAAGGCCAACGATCGCGTTGAGCGTGCGTTCGAGCAGTGGGCGTTGGCGGTCGATCTGTCGGAGAAGCTGCGCACCATGCGGATGGCGCGGGCGGAGTCGGGTGAAGCGTTCGCCATGCTGACCAGCAACCCGCGCATCGACGCGCCGGTCAAACTCGACCTGAAACTGATTGAGGCCGACCAGGTCTGCACGCCGTGGAACCGCTCGCAGCGCGTGACCGGTCCGACCGGCGTCGACGGGATCGTGTTTGATGCCTTCGCCAATCCGGTGGCTTACCAGATCCTGCGGCACCACCCCGGCGACCCCCGGAATGGGTCCAACGTGGATGCCTATGACCTGATCCCATCGGAACAGGTCATCCACTACTTTCGAGCCGATCGGCCGGGTCAATGGCGGGGGATTCCGGACATCACCCCGGCGCTACCGCTGTTCGCCCACTTACGCGAATACACGCTGGCGGTGGTCCAGGCTGCGAAATCCGCAGCCCACATCGCCATCATCATGAAGACCAACACGCCTGCGGGCGGCGAGGCGGCTGAAGTCGAACCCATGACGGAGATGGAGTTCGTCCAGAACATGGCGATCTTCACGCCCGAAGGGTGGGAGCCTTCGCAGATCAAGGCCGAACAGCCGACGACGACCTACGGCGAATTCAAGCGGGAGATTCTCAACGAGATCGCCCGCTGCCTGAACATGCCGTTCAACGTCGCGGCCGGCAACTCGTCGGGCTACAACTACGCCTCCGGTCGCCTCGATCACCAGACGTATTTCAAGTGTATTCGCGTCGAGCAAAACCACCTGCAGACCGTGGTGCTCGATCGCATCCTCAAGGCGTGGCTGGACGAAGCGGCACTGATCGAAGACCTCCTGCCGTCGAGCTTGCGCACGATGGATGCCAATCACCAACTCCACAACTACCGGGGGTGGTTCTGGGATGGCGTCGAGCATGTCGACCCCGCCAAAGAAGCCAACGCGCAGACCGCACGGTTGAAGAATCACACCACCACGCTCGCCTTCGAGTACGCCCGCCAGGGCCGCGACTGGGAAGAGGAACTCAATCAACGCGCCAAGGAAATGGCGCTCATGAAACAACTGGGCTTGAACACGGCCGAGGCCGAACCTGCATCCACCAACCAAGAGGACGAAGTCGATGCCGACGACGAATCCGCTCCCGCAAACGAACGCGCCCGCGCCGCCTAAGGCGCTGCAACTGACTGCCGAAGCCACCTTCGATCTCGAAGCCGCCCCCGGCCCCGGAAGTGGCGAGCAAGACGCATCAAGCGGTGGCGCACTCCGAGGGCTGCCACGGTTTCGGATGGTGGCCTACACCGGCTCACCGATGCGGATCGCCGGGTGGCGATACCCGGTGATCGTGGACCTCGCCGGGCTGAATATCTCGTCACAGACACGGCCGGTCCGCTTCAGCCATGACCCCGGATCGGGCGTGGGGCACAGCAACAGCATCCGTATTGACGGCAGCCAACTTGTGGCCACCGGCATCGTCTCCCGCGACACATCGGCCGCCCGCGAGATCGTCGCCTCGTCGAAGAACGGCTTCCCTTGGCAGGCGTCGATCGGCACCACCGTCGAGGAGTTCGAGTTCATTCGTGAGGGCCACTCGGTCCTCGTCAACGGTCAGCAGTTCACCGGCCCGGTCAACGTGGTGCGTAAAGCCACGCTCGGCGAGATCAGCTTCGTCGATCTCGGGGCCGACGGTCAGACCAGCATCAACATCGCCGCGGCACATCCGCAGCCCATTCAGGAGAACAACGTCATGCCCCAGTCCACGGACTCCAACGTCGCCACCAGTGCGAACCAGACCAACAGTACGCCCACGAACACGGCCACGGATGATGTCGTGCGGAATTCCGGGACCGGAGGCATCACTTCGCCTTCTCCGCAGCAGACCGGCAGCCCCCGGAACGAGGCCGGCCCGGTCGCGTCGGGAACCCCCGGAATCCCCGCCCCGGGAAGCGGCTCCAATCCGGCCAACACCGCCGCGCAGCAGACGCCGCGCACCGTCAGCGCCGCGTCCACGGTCGATGACATTCGCGCCCAAGCGCTGGCCGAGACCCAGCGCATTGGGGACATCCGACGAATCTGCAACGGGCGGCATCATGAAGTGGAGGCGCAAGCGATCCGCGAGGGTTGGGACGCGACCAAGACCGAACTGGAAGTCCTGCGCGCGTCGCGGCCCAAGGCACCCACCCCTGGCGGCATGAACACGCCGAACGCGCCCGGATTCATGGTGCAGACCGGCACCAACGGCGACCAAGCCAGCCGTCACGTACTCGAAGCGGCGTGCCTGCTGACGGCCGGCATGAACAGCATCGAGAAACTCTACGACGAGCAGACGCTCGACGTGGCCAGCCGCCGCTACCGTGGTGGCATCGGGCTGCAGGAACTGCTGCTCGAAGCCGCATGGGCCAACGGTTACGCCGGCCGTAACTTCCGCAACAGCCGTGAGGTGCTGCGCTTCGCCTTCCGTCCGGAACTCGAGGCAGGCTTCAGCACCATCGACATCAGCGGCATCCTCTCCAACGTGGCCAACAAGTTCCTGCTCGATGGCTTCTTCAGCGTCGAGCGGACGTGGCGCAACATCACCGCCGTGCGCAATGTCTCCGACTTCAAGACGGTCACCAGCTACCGGCTGATCGGCAAGGATCAGTACGAGATCGTCGCGCCCGGCGGCGAGCTCAAGCACGGCACGTTGGGCGAGGAGAAGTACACCAACAAGGCCGACACCTACGGCCTGCTGCTGTCGATCGACCGTCGCGACATCATCAACGACGACCTCGGCGCGATCACCACGGTGCCCCGAAAGCTGGGGCGTGGGAGCGGCCTGAAGATAAACGATGTGTTCTGGGCCAAGTTCCTGAACAACGCCGCATTCTTCACCGCCGGCAACAAGAACTACATCGCCGGCGCGGATACGGCGCTGTCGATCGACGGCCTGACCAAGGGCGAGGTCACCTTCATGGACCAGGTCGACGCCGACGGCAAGCCCATTGGCATCATGCCGCAGGTGATTCTCGTGCCCACGGCGCTGTCGGCGGTCAGCACCACGCTGTGGAAATCGCTGGAAGTGCGTGATCCGGGCGGCACGAGCAAGTACCCGGTAGCCAACCCGCACCAGGGCAAGTTCCGCGTCGAGGTCAGCCGGTATCTGTCCAACAGCCAGTACACCGGCAACAGTGCCAAGGCGTGGTATCTGCTGGCCGATCCTTCGGACCTGCCGGTGATCGAGACGGCGTTCCTCAACGGCCAGGAAGCGCCCACCATCGAAACCGCTGAAGCCGACTTCAATGTGCTGGGCATCCAGATGCGCGGCTACCACGACTTTGGCGTGGAACTGCAGGACCCGCGCGGCGGCGTGAAGGCCAAGGGCGATTCGTAAACCCCCTGGCCGACCGGTGCAACCCCTCTACCTGACCTCAGAAAGGATTCAAACATGCCTCTGGCAACCTTCGTTCATAACGGAAACTGCATCGATTACACCCCCGGCAGCGATCTGCCCGCCGGGAGCGTGGTGGTCCAAGGCGATCTGATCGGCATCACCAATCGGAACATCGCCACTGGCGGGCTCGGCACGCTGGAACTGACGGGCGTGTTCGACGTGCCCAAGGCGACCGGTGTCGGTTCCGCGATCGGTGCTGGCCTGAAGGTCTACTGGGACGAGGCCGAGGCCGTCGCCAAGACCGACGACGAAGCCGGCGCGAACAAGTACCTCGGCAAGACGGTGCTCGCCGCCGGTGACGACGACGCCACCGCCCGCGTCCGCCTGGAGCAGTGATCCCATGAGCGACCTCCTTCGTGACGGTTTGAACTGGCTGGAACAGCAGCGCACGGCCCACATGACCAGCCCGGTGACTTACCGCCGGGCTGGTCAGGCCGACGCGGGAGTGCAGGCCACGTTCGGCAAGACCGACTACGAGGTCGCTGATGACTACGGGGCCACGATCAGGACGCACGTGATTGACTTTCTGATCCTCGCGGACGAACTCGGGCATGAACCACAGGCGAGCGACGTGATCGTCGCGGACGGCCGCAAGTACGAGGTGATGGACCTGGCCGGCGAAGGTGCGTGGCGCTGGTCCGACCCGTACCGCACGACCTTCCGCATCCACACCAAGGACACCGGACCCCCGGAGTAGACACGTGACCGAGTGCAGCCAATTTGAACATTGCCAGAAGCAGTTTGAGTCGCTCCACGAAAAGCTGGATCGACTCGATGAGGCGATTCGCGGCACGCCGGGCAATGGCACGCGCCCAGGCATCCTCGTCCGGCTTGATCGTTTGGAGCAGGACGCCAAGCGCCAGTCCAAGCTCATCTGGATGATCATCGGCGCGGTCGTCACGGCATCGGCGTCCGGAGCGGTCGCCTTGATCACGGGGTAACGCAATGAGTCTCGTCACCGACATCGCGGATGCCGTCGCAGCGGAGATCAACGCCGCCGACCCCGGCACGTTCGGGCAGGCATTCACGGCCCAGCGGAAGGTCGTCCCGGCTTACGAAGTGGCCGAACTGACTGACCTGAAGGTGACGGTCGTGCCCAAAGCCTTGGAGATCAGCGGTTCGACCCGCAGCGCCAGTCAGTACGACATCACAGTCGACATCGGTATCCAGAAGAAGCTGCCCCCCGGAAGTGAAGCCAGCGATGAACAAGTCGAGACGCTGGGCACACTGGTGGACCAGATCGCCGAGTACCTGCGTCGCCGTTCGCTGGGTGCCGCACCGTTCGCGGCGTGGGTGAGCATCGTCAACGACCCGATCTACGCCCCCGAGCACCTGTTGGAGAAGCGCGTGTTCACGAGCGTGCTGACCCTGACCTATCGAGCCATGAAATGAGGCCCAAATGAACAACGTCATCATGCGAAAACTCGTCCTGACCGCCGACTACCAGCCGCTGGCTGCGGAGCGCGTGGTCGGATCATTCACCATCAGCGCCCCGCCGAGCAACGAGAACGATGCGATCTTCCAGGGCGACGAGGGGGCCGACGTGCCCTGGGTGCCGGGCGAATGGCACGAGTTCAATCGCGTCAACCTGGCCGAGGTGAAGGTCAAGGGCACGCCCGGCGACATCGTGACCGTGGTCGGAGGGACCTGGTGATGCCGTACATCCAGGAACCCATCCCCGTGGTCAGCGAACCGCCCATGCGGGAGTGGTACATGCTGCAACTGCCGTGGTCCGGCGAGGTCACGGAGATCAGGCGGATCAACATGCCCAGCCTGCAGGAGTTGTACTGCGACGGCAATCCGCTGACTGACCTGCCCTGGGATGAACTGCAAGACCTGTACTACATCAGCGTTTACGACTGCGCGTTCGTCACATTGGAGCTCTGGCATCTGCAGAACCTGTATTCGTGCTACGCCGGCGACAACTACGACCTCGAGACCGTCGACGCCCACGACATGACCAGCCTCGGCGACCTCGATCTGTACTACTGCCAGTCGCTGACCACGCTGGACATCTCCGGCTGCACAAACCTGGGCTACATCTACGCCTACGGCTGCGCATTCGACCAGGCGATGGTCGATCAACTGCTCGCCGACCTCGTCGCCAACGGCACGACCGGCGGCTACCTGCGCATCAACAGCGGCAGCAGCGCGCCGCCGTCCGATCCCGACGGGCTGGCGCTCAAGGCCATCCTGATCGACCGTGGCTGGAGCATCTATCACAACTGACCCCCGGAAATCAGAAGGACCGCCATGAAGGAAATCCAACCCACCAGCGTGCAAGTGAAGCTCTCCGACGGACACGAGGAAGAGTTCGTCCTGGTCCATGACGGCGAGCAGATCATCGAAATGATCGAGCCCAACAGCGGCAAGTTCGGTACGCCCCCGGGCCACACGATGCTGGCCGGGACGAAGGAAGAACTCGACGCCGAGGTGGCGCGGCTGAAGCTCAAACCCAAGCGCCCGCGCCGGCCCATCGAGCGGACGCCGCCGAGCCAGAGGCCCAAGGACGAATGATCCGATTCGAGATCACCAAGCTGTTTTTCGACAAGAAGGCCGTGCGCGACAAGGTCGACGCCGGCACGCGACGGGTGCTCTCGAAGTTCGGTGCGTTCGTCCGCAGGACGGCCCGCAGCAGCATCCGCAAGCGGAAGAAGACTTCGCAACCCGGATCGCCGCCGAGCAGTCACACGGGGCTGCTGAAGAAGTTCATCTTCTTCGGCTACGACCCCCGGAAGGATTCGGTGGTCATCGGACCGGTGAGGCTGACGCAGAAGGGACGAGGCGAAGCACCGAGCCTGCTGGAGTACGGCGGTGCGACAAAGGTCGAGCATCGAGGAAAGCGGAAACGAGCGAAGGTCCGGCCCAGACCATTCATGGGACCGGCCTTCGAGAAAGAACAACCCAAGCTGCCCGCCATGTGGCGCGACAGCGTTCGATAAGGAGATCGGACAATGGCTGAAGAATTCATTCTTGGCATGAACGCCAAAATCTACCAGGGGCCGACGGGCACGGACCTGGCCAGCCTCACTGAGATGAGCAACGTCAAGGACGTCACGCTCAACCTCGAAGCGGGCGAAGCCGATGTGACCATCGCCGTGCTGGGCACGGTCATCTCCGGCTTCGCCACGATTCTCGGCGGTCTGATCACCGTCGTCACCACCGTGGTCGCCGTTCTGAAAGTCCTGGGCGCGGTCATCGCGTTCCTCGTCTCGCCGATCGGCCTGGTCATTGCGACCGTGGCGGCGCTGGCCGGGTATCTGATCTACGCCACCGACGCAGGCGGCAAGGCGCTGGCGTGGCTGGGTGGTCGGTTCAACGTCCTCAAAGAGGATGCGCTGACCGCCTACCAGGGTATCGCCGACGCGCTCGCGGCCGGCGACATTGGCTTGGCCGTCAAGATTCTGTGGCTGACGATCAAGATGGAGTGGACCCGAGGGATCAACTTCCTCGAGAAGGCGTGGCTCAACTTCCGCAATTTCTTTATCCGGATCGGATACGACGCCTGGCATGGCCTGCTGGCGGTCGCCGAGATCGTCTGGCACGCGCTGGAGGTCGGGTGGATCGAGACCACCGCGTTCTTCGCCAAGGCGTGGCAGAACTTCGTCGGCTTCTTCGCCCGGACGTGGGAGCGGGTCAAGGCCGGTGCGAAGAAGGCGTGGAACTGGATCAAGTCGCTGTTCGATGACTCGGTCGATCTGGAAGCCGAAAACAAGCTGGTCGAGGAGCAGAAGCAGGCTGCGATCAACCGCATCGACGACGAGCAGAAGCGACGGGTCGCCCAGCGTGAAGCGCAGCGGGAGGCCGAGCGCCGACGTGCCGCAGCCGTACATGAAGCGACGCTCGCCGAGATTGGCCGCGAGAACATGGAGAAGCACCGCGAGCTTGATGCCGAGTACGCCAGCCGCATGGCTGACAACGAGCAGGACCTGGCCAAGGCCCGCAAGGAATGGCGCGAGGCGGTCGACGCGGCGAAGAAGAAACGCGAAGCGAAGGAAGCGGACGAAGGCCCCGGTGGTCTGGAAGGCCCGGACGACATCATCAACAAGGCGCGCGATGCGTTGGCCGGCCTCGGCGACATCGGCGATCTGGTTCAGGCCGAGGCGGCCAAGATCGGCGTCAAGGGCACGTTCAACGCCGCCGCCGTGCGAGGACTGGCTGCCGGTGACGCCGCTGACCGCACCGCCAAGGCCACTGAGGAAACCGCCAAGCACACGAAGAAGCTCGTCCAGGCCGCGCAGACCGGCGGCCTGACGTTCGCGTAATCATTGGAGTCGAGAATCTTGTCAGCCCTGGCCACTGTAATACTTGATAGCAAAATGCCCGACACTACGGGCTGCGCTGTAGTCGAGCACGTAACCGATGGGTGCTCCGACGAGTGGGACCATCTTCGTGAAGCTCGTCAGCGATTTCTGCCCGGCCTTCGTAATCACTCGTTGGCCGACGACGCGCCATATCTTCTTCATGACCTCGCGCGTGATGTAGCGTTCTACGGCCTTCTTCGTCACCTGCTTGCCGATCTCAATACCGACCCGCTTCAGCGCTTCTTTCGCGGCGTCTCCGGCGAGGATCAAGTAAACGTCCGTCTTGAGGTCGGTGGTCTCTGGTGTGTGGCCATAAGCATAGGCAACACTGCATGCCATGAACACCTGAATACGCCACGAAGCGATCAGATCACCGGGCACGCTCACCGGCAGCGTGAGAATCCCGCCAACACCAGTAGCCGCCCCGACCAGTCCATTCTTAAACGATTTGCGGCGCACGATCTTGCGGGCGAGGTCATCTGGATCGATGCCAGGATTCTGATCTCGCAGTTTGGTTACATACGTCTCGACTGTCTCCGGATTCACCTCCGTCATCCAGTCGATGATCTTGGCCAGCGCGTACTGCTTCTCTTCCTTAGGCACTTCGCCCTGACCGTTGGATGTCTCGTTCTGATCTGTCACGGCAACTCCCCCTTGGCGCTGTTGAGGTGTCTGGACGGAGATTATCCGCGCCGGGGTTGGACTGTCAACAAGACGCACTGGGGGAATCAATGATCACAGTCACCGAGAACATCGACTCGCGGCAGTACACCGAGGATCAGTCGGCCGAGTTGGTCTATTCGATTCGCGGCACGGCCGATGAAGACGCGGCACTCTCGTCGCTGAAGGCGACCGCCCCGGACACCTTCCACGGCCTGGTACGCCAGCCGCCGACGGTGGAACCCGTCCACATCGACACGGTGAATCCCGACCGGTGCATCTGGACCGGCACGGCCCAGTATGCCCCGCGTCAATATGAACAGCCGCCGGAGACCGGCGACTCATCGTTCAGCTTCGACACGGGTGGCGGCACACAGCACATCACGCAGTCCATCGCCACCGTCCACAAGTACGCCGCCAGCGGCACCGCGCCCGACTTCAAAGGGGCCATCGGTGTCACGCACGACAACGTCGAAGGCGTGGACATCACGATCCCCGTCTACAGCTTCTCCGAGACGCACTACCTGCCCGCGTCGCAGGTGACCAACACCTACAAGGGCACGCTGTTCGCCTTGACCGGCAAGGTGAACAGCGCCGCGTTTCGCGGGCTGGCCGCCGGCGAGTGTCTGTTCCTCGGTGCGTCAGGTTCGCGGCGCGGCACTGAGGAGGACGACGACTGGGAGATCACGTTCCGTTTTGCCGGCAGCCCGAATCGCACGGGCATCAGCGTCGGTCCGATCACCGGCATTGCGAAGAAGGGCTGGGAGTACCTGTGGGTGCGCTACGCCGACGTGGAGGACACCGCCAGTAACACGCTGGTCAAACAGCCGGTCGCCGCCTATGTCGAGAAGGTCTACGAAGAGGCGAGCTTCGCCGGATTGGGGATTGGTTGATGGGTGATGCAATGAAAAAGGTGCGCACCGGCGACCCGCTGGTTGTTCCCGCGCAGGCGTACAACGCCTTCATCGACGCGGCGAAGGATTTCCACCAGCGCACGGCGAACTTGGGCCAACAGGCCACGCCTGGCTACCGCTCGGCGGGCATCGTGCTGGTCAAGAACGAATCCGGCGAGGACCGCGCCCGCTTCGATGTGCTGGGTCTGGGCGATCCGATCTTCCTGCCCGACGCGGGGGCCATCGCGGAGCAGTCGTTCAAGAATGCCGTGGCGTTCCGTGGCGACATGCCCGATGAGACGCTGCACCAGGGCAGATTCGTGATCCTGCTCGAACCCCTCGCTGCCGGCGCGATCGGCCGGGCGTACCTGGCCGGGGTCACGGTGGCGCGTCTGCGTCTCGAAGACGCGGCCCAGCAAGTCACGCACGCCGAGATCATCGACGCCGAGGCCACGGCGCTTCAACCCGCCGTTGGCGGATCGGCGGCGGTGCTGTGGCATCAGGAACAGACTGGCGATGTCTGGGCCATCGTGCGCTTGGGCAATGCTGCGCCCGCCGGTGTATGGGTGCAGATCACCAGCACCGAGGCCAATGGCGGTCAGTACGCGAGCTGGCAGGAGGTCGAACTCACTGATGACGGCAGCGGCGGGTTCGCATGGTCGGCGGTCACCGATGGATTGAACGGCACCGACGACGGGGCGCTCTACGAGGTCAACGGCATCGAGAACATCCCGGCCGACACCGTCGTACAGGCGTTCGCCAATTCCGCCTATGACCCGGCAACGGGCACACTGCCTGCATGGCTGTTCCAATACGAGCAACCGGAGATCATCGGCTTCGGCATTCCGGCCGACGGCGAGGTGGATGTGCCGCACGACGCGGACATCGACCTGATCGTCACCGACGTCGGCGGCAACCCGATCCTCGACGACGAAGGCCAGCAGCAGACGATCAAGGTCTGGCGCAACGCGCTGAAGCGCTCGCTCTACACCGACTTCCAGTCCGGCGACGTGTTCGTCTACGTCAAGTTCCCGCAGCCCACCCCCGGAAGTGGCGGCGTCGAGGGCTGCATCTTCAGCCGCACCGAGGCATTCAAGAACTACCGCGAGTGGTTGCCCGACGATGGCTATTCGCTGTACCCGAATCAGGAACCACCCGCGACGACCGACATCACCGGCGACCCCGGCAACGAGGAACACGTCCACGTCATCGGCAAGATGTATATGTCGACCGATGCGGAGGGCAAGGGCTGGGCACCGTGGTTCGTGATCGACCCCGAGGCGTTCGGCTCGTTCAAGGTCAAGACCGACGACACCGACGAAACGCCCGGCTATCTCGATGACGAAATCCACGTCGGCGAGAACCCCGGTCAGCCGCACACGTGGATTCGCAAGCGCGTCAACGACGAACCCGCCCCCGGAAGCGACCCCGACGCCAACGACCACAAGCTGCGGCTCTACCACGGCGACTGGGACGCGGCCAACACCAACAAGACCGGCAACCTGATGTCGCTCGGCGCGCCCGGTGCGAACGTGCAGGTGGTCGACGGTGGCGTCGATCCCGGCCCGGGCACCGCGTGGTTCACGTTCACCGAGTACGAGGACGAGTACGACGACAAGAAGCACAGCAAGGTCAAGGCGAAGGCCGGCGCGAAGAAGCTGGTCATCGACGGCATCGGGAAGGTATTCACCGACGCCAACGACACCACGCCCGGCTTCCTCGACACCGAGATCATCGTCACACCGCAGAGCGGCTACGCCTGGCTGAAGAAGTCGGTCGAGCCGGGCGGCGCTGCGGACAACAAGCTGCTCCTCGAGCATAACGTCCAAGGCCCCAAAGACAGCGAGATCGACCCGATCGCCGCCGTGGCGATGGTCGATGTCGAAGGCACGCCCACGCTGCGCATCACAGCTCGCAAGTCGGGCCACGACGCCCGGGGCCATCACACCGGTGACGCCGGCAACCAGGATCACGATGTGGTGGTCGCCGACGAGAAGGTCAAGTCGTGGGAAGAAGACCCCAACGCCGGCTACCTGCTCGACAAGATCGAGGGAGATGGGTTCTGGATCGTCAAGAGCCTGCAAGACAATCGCATCGTGCTCGAGCACGGCCCGCCGCAGTGGGAAGACCCGAATTACACCGTCGTGTTCGAGGGCGACCCGCACATCGAAGTACTCGAAGGCAGCGCCGGCTTCGGTGATCCGAAGATTCCCGTCGACGCCAACGGCCACATTACCAGCAACCTCGGCATCCAGGTCACCCACAAGTATCCGCAGGACGAGGCATGGACGCTCGACCCGGTCGTGTCGCTGTCGCTCAACGGCACGTCGCTGCGCGTCACCAGCAAGTCCGCCAGCGTCGACAGCAAGGGCCACATGCGCCAAGACGGCGCGTCCGAGCAGTATCACGATCTGTCGATGGAAGCGGTGACGGTGGTGACGGCGTTCCGCGTCGAGGGCACTGATCTACAGGTCAAGACACGAACGATCTACGTGCCCAAGGCCGACGCCGAGAGCGACTGGACCACCGTGCACACCGGCACCGAATGCCCGTCGTCGGGAGGCAGTTGATGCCTGTCCACTTCTACGAGAACAAGATTCTGTTCGTGAACGGCCAGATCGCCATGCATGAGCGCTGCTGCTGCGTGTCGTTCTCGCAGACCTGGTCGTTTACGGACTCGGGCTTCATCGACGGTGGCCAGGACGGCGCGTATCGCGCCTACGACGATCCCGCCGACGTGCCGGCCAGCCCGTGGTCGATCCTCAACGGCGGCCTCGGTCTGCGCCTCGACTGGGAAGACGATGAGAACTGCCAGAACCACAACCCGTACACGCAATACGCCACCGCGACCGCTGAGATCGTCGTGCCTCGGACCATGATCATGACGATCACCTGGTCGGGCGAGGGCGAGACGCAGGACCCGGACTTCGAGCTGATGAGCCTGTACGTCAACGGCAATCTCGTCGGCTCGGCCCACGCGCCCGGCGGTGGACAGGGATGCGCCGCGATGGGACCGGTCGTCTCCGATCCGGCACCGCCGCAGCAGGTGACGCTGCAACCGGGGACGCACACGCTGTTCATCGACGCGACCACCAACGATCCGCTGTACCACTTCGGCGCGTGGTATCGGTTCGACCTGACCTTCCAGGAGGCCCCGTGATGCCTGATCAACCTGAATCGCTCCAGCCAACGCTGAAGAAGAAGTGCCCCGACTGCCCGCCGCTCGTTGTCCCCCGTCGCGGCTACACGCAGACGCGTCCGAGTTGCATCCAGTGCGTCGAGAAACACCTCGGCGCAGCCCTCGTCCTGCTGACCGAAACCCGCGAGGGCTACACCTACCGCTTACGCGCCATCGGCCACCTCTTCGAAGCCGAGGATGAATCCCAAGAGTGGCCGCAGCTCCACGCCGCCATCCGCGCCGCCCGCAAGGCGTACCAGGCCGACGGCACGTTGCCGGACTGGTCGGGCCTACAGACAACCCTCGATTGGCTGCGCGTGGATCAGATACCGGCTACTATTGCGCCTTCCTAGCGCAAGAATTGCTGCCGCTCCAGCACCACAGCAAACTGGGAAGCAAGCAACAACCGTTTATTCACGCGGGACTTGCATCGATATATGCGGGCAGCGCGGCAGTAACATTTCCCAGGCACCTCGGTTGCATTCACCAGCCATGATGACCCAACTCGTTCACACATGCAGTGATCCCGGCCCAGGTGATCTGATCCTTCCTGACCCTGATTCGCGCATCAAGACAGGATTGACCTGGGGCCATACTGAACAGCCTTTTACCCCGGCGTTCTGGGCTGCACAGACTCATTTCTGGTTGCGGGAATGCCGATCCGAGTCGTGCTTCAGACTTGGAGACACGCTATGCGAAGAAGCTGCCGCATGTCTGCTTGGTGGGCATGGCATACCGGCAGAGGTCGGCCTAGCAGCGTTTGAACGTTTACGCGATCAAGGGTTGTTGGACGGCAATCGTCATACGGCATCAATGATTCTCGCTGCCCTGCAGCGACCGCTACAGGTCGGCGATCGCCAGGTACGCTACCGATTCGCAAGACAGAAGAGCCGTTATCTCGCATCTCTTCTCCAGGCGCTGAAGGGGTGTCCGGAATCGGCATCTGATCGCCAACTTCGAGACTGGTTCATCAGTTGCCCCGGCATAGGGCCGAAGACCGCATCTTGGATTGTCCGCAACTGGCGCAGCAGCGATGAGGTTGCGATCATTGACGTCCACCTGCATCGCGCCGGCCTGCTTACGGGATTCTTCACGTTAGAAGACCGTTTGCCCAAAGACTATGGGGCGATGGAGGATCGCTTCTTGATTTTTGCGTCAGCAATTGGCGTTCGGGCTTCAGTGCTGGATGCGGTGATTTGGCAGCAGATGCGTCGCAGTGGTAAACTGCCCGTACGAATGCTTGACGAAGCCGCCTCGGCTTGGCGGTGCCACCATGCAGCGTGAAAGGGCAGAACAATGTCAGGTTCCGGCAACGGCAACGGGGGCGGCCCACCCACACCCGACGACACGGTCGACTGCGCAAAGCTCTTCGACAAGACGGTCATTAACTCGCCTGATCCAAAGGTGATCAAATCGCTGAAGGTTGGCGATGTTCTCAGTGTGACCGTAACCGGGAAGCGCGTCATCCAGGTCGTCACCGAGAATGGCGAGACAGCGGGTTCTATCACCTCGATGCGAATGCTTCAGTTTATCGAATGCATTGAAAAGGGCTTCGCCTATGTGGCAATCGTGAAATCGCTCTCCGGGGGTAGGTGCGAAGTCGAGATACGTCCGGAGAGTCGGTGATGCAGGTCGCTGGGGGATGCTACCTCGAGAGATGCGATGAACCGCATTGGCATCAGCTATACGGTTCCGGTGGACGTGCTGCAGCAGCGCTAATGGCACGTGGGTGCAACATTCGCCTCTCCACCTACCTACCCGCAGCAAACCGCGCCATGCTTGAGACTTTGGCAGCCACCTATGGCTTTGCCGTAGTTGCCGAGGAGGCTCCATCGGTAATCAGTTTTCACTACATCCACCCAATGGCTGTTCCAACCATACGACCAGCCATCGGAACTATTGACAAGCTCAGTCCAATTCAAGTGGATGGCATGACGATTCTGCGGTTCGGATTCATCGAGGGCGATGCTGTCGTGAATGGCTCGCGCGTGACTTACGACCCGCAATCCGCCTTTGATCCACGTCCGTTTACCGAGAACGGATCGACTGCCGAGCACTTGGCGGTTGTGTGTAACGCCGCTGAAGCCCGGATGCTTTCCTCAAGCGATGACCTCGACGTTGCTGCCAATAAGCTTATCGATGAGGGCGCAGAAGTCGTGGTGATCAAGATGGGTACTGCGGGCGCATTGGTACGAACGCAAGACGATGTGACCCGCATTCATTCGTACAAGACATCCCGCGTGTGGCCCATTGGTTCTGGGGATGTGTTCGCTGCGGTATTCGCGTATGAATGGGGGGAGGCACAACAATCCCCTGCTGATGCTGCCATGCTGGCCTCAAGATCAACCGCGTTCTACTGCGCCACGCAGACATTGCCCGTGCCGGTTCCAGCAGAACTGCCCGACCTTCAGCCACTGAACTCGGTACCGGACATCACGCCGCCGCCGCTTGTCTATCTGGCGGGTCCGTTTTTCACGACAGCGCAGCGGTGGCTTATCTCGGAACTGCGGCGTCATCTTTCGAATCAGAACCTCAGCGTATTCTCGCCTTTCCACGATGTTGGTCACGGCGTTGCCGACGATGTAGTTCCAAAGGATATCGAGGCGATCAGATCGTCGTCGGCGATGTTGGCCGTGCTGAATGGCTTGGACTCAGGGACCTTGTTTGAGGTCGGTTATGCGCGAGCACTTGGGATTCCGGTAGTCGGCTTCGTCCAAGCGGAGAGCAGCGAGTCGATGAAGATGCTCGAAGGAACTGGATGCACCCTGTGTGACGATTTTGCATCCGCGGTCTACCACACCGTTTGGGCATTGTGTGATGAGTAAAACCTGTCTCCTGATGTCGGGTGGATTGGATTCAATCGCTCTTGCGTACTGGAAGCGCCCAGACTTGGCTATCACCATTGATTACGGGCAGGTCTGTGCCGAAGCAGAAATCAAAGCATCAGCGCAAGTTTGTCAAGAACTTCACATTAGGCATAACGTGGTGCGCGTTGATTGCGGTGATCTCGGTAGCGGCGATCTTGCGGGCAGAGCACCGTCTGATGTTGCGCCCGTAAGCGAGTGGTGGCCATTCCGCAACCAGTTGTTACTGACGCTCGCTGGGATGGCAGCTGTGTCCCTCGGCACGAGCGAATTGTGGATCGGCGTCGTCCAGACCGACTGCCAGCACGCTGATGGCACAATGGAATTCATCTCTCACGCCTCAGCGCTCATGGAGATGCAGGAGGGTGGCATAAGGGTCGGTGCACCCGCGATCAGTATGACGACCGTCGACCTGATTCGTGCGGGTGATGTACCCATCGCTCTACTGTCTTGGGCGCATTCTTGCCACACATCGAACTGGGCATGTGGTTGCTGTCGCGGATGTAACAAACACCGCCAGGCGATGGAGGCATTGGGCCATGGAAATTACTGAGCTAGCGTCGCCTGAGCTGCGTGACTCTGAATCGCCATACGAAACGCTCGCATATCCAATCGTGGGACGACGCTATCTGCCGAAGCCCGACGCCACCCCGTCGACAAGCTTCGCGGAGGTATTTTCCCGGCGTAGAACAAGACGATCGTTCGGCGTGAGTTCCGAAAGCGATATCTCAAACCTTCTATGGCACGCCTCGAAGATTCTGGAGACGCGCGTAGAACCATCTGGATTTGTGTGGTCGCATCGCGGAAGCCCTTCAGCCGGCGGACGTCATCCCATCAGTATCGTTGTGCTGCAGTTGGGCGCGACCGGTCAGGAGCCGGATCTCTACGATCCGCTTGGCCACTGCCTCTGTAGGCTCGAACTGGAAGATGCCCGACCGCTCGAGGCATACGCGGCGCTGATACGGAGCATCATCGGCACGACTCAGGGCACTTGCCTGTGCTACGTCGCCGATATGGCACGCTCGGCGACAAAGTACCGGCACTGCGAGAGCCTCGTTTGGCGTGATGCGGGCTGCCTCTTGGCGACGATGCACCTCGTCGCTGAGTGGCATGGCTTGAACTTCTGTGCTGTAGGGCCAACAGGTGAGCCATTCGTTTCCCAAGCGTTTGGGTGCCCTGATCGCTTGCGGGGAGTGGGGGCATGCGTCATTGGAGGTCGTGAATCGGCATAGCTGACGCGTCGGCGGCGGTTGCTGCACGCCACCCACCGCTCATTCATCAAGTGCCTCAGGCACGCATCCCGCCGGGCACGATCCTGCCCCCAGCCCCGGAAGCGCCCGGGCCGGCCTCGCGTCGGCCGGGCGTTTGTTGTGCGCAGGTACGACCAGTCCTGTCACACACTTGTGCGACACTACCCGCGTGGCACGGCATCCAGACGAACGTTTGACATGTAACCGGAATAACTGTCAAATGACCGTCGGTTCCAGGGGGCTACAGGCCCATCTGAGAAGGACATCGGTTATGAAAAAACAGGTGCCAGACGTGCTCACCTTGAACGAGGTGGCCGAGTATCTGCGGATACCCCGCTCCACAGCGTACAAGCTCGCACAGGAAGGCAAGATTCCCGGCCAGAAGGTCGGGCGACACTGGCGGTTTCACCGAACTGTAGTCGAGCAATGGCTCGGGCATGGAACCCGGCAGACGGCTGAGGACAAGCGATGAGTGACGTGAAGCTATTCCGAATCACCAACGGCTCGGCAGAAGAGCTGACCGGCCGCGCGGTCAGGCTGGAGAAGAAGCTGCAGGTGCTCATCGAGAAGCACCTCGAAACATTCCTGCACGTTCGCTTCGTCGCATCGGAATACTCCACCGGCAAGACCCACGCCGGCAGGATCGACACGCTCGGCATCGACGAGAACTTCTGCCCCACAATCATCGAGTACAAGCGGAACTCGAACGCCAACGTCATCAACCAGGGCCTGTTCTATCTCGACTGGCTGATGGACCACAAAGCCGAGTTTGAGTTGCTGGCGCAGAAGCAGTTCGGCCAGGAAGCTGCCGAGCAGTTGGACTGGAGCGGACCGCGCCTGCTCTGCATCGCGGAAGACTTCACCCGCTATGACATCCATGCCATCCAGCAGATCAACCGCAATATCGAACTGCTCCGTTATACCTTTTTCGGCGACGACCTGCTCCTGCTAGACCTGGTCAACGTCGTGTCGGCCGAGCCGATCGACGACGGCGATGGCGGCACGGGCGGTGGTCCCAAGCAATACACGACGCAGGAAGAGTACCTCGACCGGGCGGAACCGCCGCTCAAAGAGCTGTTCGACGCCTGCCGCGACCACATCCAGGGCCTGGGCGACGATATCCAGATCAAGTTCCTCAAGTGGTACATCGCATGCAAGCGGCTAAAGAACTTCGCCACGATCCAGCTTCAGACTGGCCGGAACAGCCTTCTCATGTGGCTTCCACTGAATCCCGACGAGGTCACGCTTGAGGACGGGTTCTCGGCCGACAAACGAAACGTCGGCCACCACGGCACTGGCGACCTGGAACTGACCATCCGAAATCTCGATGATCTGGAGAAGACCAAGCCCCTGATCCAGAAGAGCTTCGAGGAAAATTGAGTATGACCACACTGGAAGCCCAGATCGAAACGCACTTCATCGAGAAGCTCTGCGACCTGAAGTACAAGCACCGCCCGGACATCCGCGACCGCGCCGCGCTCGAAGCGAACTTCCGTCAGCACTTCGAAGCCCTCAACCGTGTCAAGCTCACAGACGGAGAGTTCGAGCGTCTCCTCGACGAGATCATCACGCCCGACGTCTTCTGGTGATGCGCAAGAGAAGGGGGACCACCGTGCGCACGGGAATGGGGGCCACCT
>CAZHJL010000071.1:0-27724 GCA_964532795.1 uncultured Phycisphaeraceae bacterium
AAAGTTGCGTGATCAACCATGTATGCGAAACTGGCTGACTGGAAACGGCACTAGACCTGAACGTTCGCGTGACCGGCGTGATCCTTCCGGGGCGGTTCGGACCGATGATCACGGTGTCCGACGCGGACCAGATCGAGCTGCACCGCGGCAAGCTTTCCAGCGACGCGCCAACCGACGCACCACGCATCTTCGACGTCTCGAACGAGGTCGCCGCCCTGACCGACTTCGCGCGAGCGAACGATGGGGCGAACTGCGTGGCCGTAGGGACGATCGACGAATCCGGTCCCGTCGTCGGCAACTGGTACTTCCGACTCGAAGGCCCGGGTTCATGGGTTTACGTCACCATGTCGCGCGAACAGGCCGACGCGATCGCCCGCAAGTTGGGCGCGGGCAAGCCCAGGGATCTCGCCGACCGGCGCATCCGTATCGAGGGAGCGGTCACGTTACATCCACAACACGGTGTTCCGTGGTTCCGGGCCGTCGCCGCGGACCAGATCGATTCGGTCAGCGCGGCGTCGTACTCGATGTCCGCCACCGCGATCGACGCAACTGACGCCGACGCGCTGCGGCAAGCCGCTCGAGAGGAGCCACGGACGGACCGCTTGGTCACCGGCAAGGTGGAGCGCGTCTTCTGGGACGCCGCCCACCGGCGATTCAGGCTGTTTTTCGCCCCCGGGCAGTTCGTGGCCCTGGCTGAAGGACAGGTCGCGAGCGCGCTGCGTGCGGAGTACGGCGCGAACGCGGCCGGGCTGAAAGACCGAACCGTCGAGGTGTGGGGCCGCGTGGCGATGTGGCGCGGCAGCATCCCAAGCATCACCGTCTCCGAAGTCGACGCCCTGCGCGTGATCGAGTGACTGCCGCGCCCGGCCCCATCCCCTACAATGAAAGTCTTTGCCTTCCGGGCGATGCGCGGAGCCAGCAGCGTGCCTGCCGAGATTTCCATCAGCCATGCCGATCTGCGTCGCGCGATGCGCAGCGACCAGCCGCGCTTGCGCTCGATGCTGCGCCGCATCGAAGCGAGGCGGAAGAAAGGCCAGCCGGTCGACCGGTCGCTGAGCAAACTCAGCGCCGAGCTGGCAAGTTCAGTTCGGCGGCGCGAGCAACGCCTGAACAGCCGCCCGCGCATCCGCTATCCCGAAGAACTACCCATCAGCGCCCGGCGCGGGGAAATTGCCAAGGCCATCGAAGCGAACCAGGTCGTCGTCATCTGCGGCGAGACCGGGTCGGGCAAATCCACGCAGCTTCCCAAGATCTGCCTGGAAATCGGGCGCGGTAACGACGGTTTCATCGGCCACACCCAGCCGCGCCGCATCGCGGCCCGTTCAATCGCGTCGCGCGTCGCCCATGAGTTGGATTCCTCGCTCGGGCGGCACGTGGGGTACAAGGTCCGCTTCACCGACCACACGCGGCCGGAATGCTTCATCAAGGTCATGACCGACGGCATCCTGCTGGCCGAAACGCAGGGCGACCGGTCGCTTTCCCAGTACGACACGCTGATCATCGACGAAGCTCACGAGCGCAGCCTCAACATCGATTTCCTGCTCGGTTACCTGAAGGAGTTGCTGCCGCGCCGCCGGGATCTGAAGGTGATCATCACCTCCGCCACCATCGACCCCAGGCGTTTCAGTGAACACTTCGGCAACGCGCCGGTCATCGAGGTTTCCGGCCGCACGTATCCGGTCGAGGTGCGCTACCGTCCGCTGGAGACCGACGACCCCGATGAAGAAGACCGCGAGATGGAGGACGCGGTGGTGGACGCCGTGGACGAACTGGCCCGTGAGGATGTCAACCGTCCTGGCGATGTGCTGGTCTTCTGCAGCGGCGAACGCGAGATCCGCCAGTACGCCAAGGCGCTGAGCAAGCGTCATCCGGACAACACCGAGATTCTCCCGCTCTTCGCGCGGCTGTCATCGGCGGACCAGATGAAGGTCTTCAAGCCGCACAAGGGCCGGCGCATTGTTCTCGCGACGAACGTCGCGGAAACGTCTCTCACGGTGCCGGGCATCCGCTACGTCGTGGACACCGGCCATGCCCGCATCAGCCGCTACAGCGCGCGGGCGAAGGTGCAGCGCCTGCCCATCGAGAAGACCTCGCAGGCCTCGGCCGACCAGCGCAAGGGCCGTTGCGGCCGCATGGAAAGCGGCGTCTGCATCCGGCTGTACCCCGAGGACGATTACCTCGCGCGCGATCGCTTCACCGCCCCGGAGATCCTCCGCACCAATCTGGCCAGCGTCATTCTGCAGATGAAGTACCTGGGGATGGGCGAAATCGAGTCCTTCCCGTTTCTCGACCCGCCGCGCCCCACGGCCATACGCGAGGGCTACCGCACGCTGCACGAGTTGGGCGCCATCGACGAGAAGGGCGCCCTCACCCGCATCGGCCGGGAACTGGCCCAGTTGCCGGTGGACCCGCGCATTGGGCGCATGATCCTCGCCGGCAAGGAGGAGAACTGCCTGAAGGAGGTGCTGATCATCGCCGCAGCCCTGTCCGTGCAGGACCCGCGCGATCGACCTTTCGACAAGCAGCAGGCGGCCGACGAGGCGCATGCCCGCTTCCACCACGAGCAGTCCGACTTCCTCGCGTTCCTCAATCTATGGACGTTCTACCACGAGCGGGCTCGCCAGCTTTCGCACAGCAAGCTCCGCAAGGCCTGCCAACAGAACTTCCTTTCGTTCGTGCGGATGCGCGAATGGCATGACACCCACCACCAACTGCAGGAACTGGCCTGCTCGCGCGGGGGCAAGCTCAACCGGAAGCCGGCCGACGAGGATGCGATCCATCGCGCGCTGCTGACCGGCCTGCTGTCCAATGTCGGGTGTCTCGGCGACGGCTACGAGTACACCGGCGCCGGCGGCATCAAGTTCCACATCTTCCCCGGGTCAGGGTTGTTCGGAAAGCCCCCCAAGTGGATCATGTCCGGCGAACTGGTCGAGACCACGCGGCTGTACGCCCGCACCGTTGCGAAGATCCAGCCGCAGTGGATCGAGGACCTCGCGCCGCATCTCGTGAGCCGGACCTATTCGGACCCGCGCTGGAACGAGCAGACCGCACACGTGAACGCCGACGAGAAGGTGACCCTGTACGGCCTGGTCATCGTGCCCCGACGCACCGTCCACTACGGGCCGATCCGTCCGACCGAAGCGCGGCAGCTCTTCATTCATCACGCGCTCGTTCTCGGCGAGTTCCGCACCAACGCCCCGTTCTTCCGCCACAATCGCAGGCTGCAGGAGGAGATCGAACGACTCGAAGCCAAGGCGCGCAAGCACGACGTGCTGGCGGAAGAAGAGGCGCGGCACAACTTCTACGACCAACGCTTGCCCGCCGACATCCACAACGGCCCGGCCTTCGAGAAGTGGCGCAAACGCGAAGAGCGAATTGCCCCCAAGCTCCTGTTCATGACCCGCGCCCACCTGCTCACGCGCGACACCTCGGAAATCACCGAGGAGCTGTATCCCGATCACCTCGACATCGAAGGCGCGCGCCTTCCCCTTGAGTACACCTTCGACGGCTCGGCCGAACACGACGGCGTTACCGTGATCGTGCCCGTCGAGGCGTTCAATCAGGTGACCCCCGAGCGACTCGACTGGCTGGTGCCCGGCATGATCAAGCCGAAGATCGTCGAGTTGATCCGTTCGCTGCCGAAGCACATCCGCCGGTGCTTCGTGCCCGCCCCGGACTACGCCGACGACTGTATCGCGCGGCTGAGATTCGGCGAAGGCGTGCTCAAGGAGGCGCTGGCCCGAACACTAAGCAGTCTCGGAGGCATCCCCGTGCCGCGCGACGCGTTCAGCAGTGACCAGATCCCATCGCACCTGCGCATGAACATCCGGGTCGTCGACGAGCGTGGAAAGATGCTTGCCGAGGGACGAAGTGTCGCGTCCGTGCGCGAGGCGGTGAGTGAACAGATCCAGCAGACGCTCCCGCGCCTCGACCGCTCGGATTTCAACCGCACCGGCCTGCGGCGCTGGGACTTCGATGAGTTGCCCAAGCGCGTCGAGGTGCGTCGCAAACAGATGGTGATCCACGGCTACCCGGCGCTGATCGATCGCGGCGACTGCGTCAATCTGCAACTGCTCGACTCGCAGGCCAACGCCCGATTCGCCATGCGGCCGGGCCTGCGCCGCCTATGCATGCTTCAGCTTGATGGCGAACTGCAGTACCAGCGCAAATGCCTGCGCCACATCGACGAGATGGCCCTTCACTACGCGAGCCTCGGCGGCCGGGCGCAGCTCGAGGAGCAGTTGATCACGCTCATCGCCGATCGGGCGCTCTTCGCCAACGTCCCGGATGTGCTCAGCATCCGGACGCGCGAGCAGTATGAGAAGCTGCTCGACACCGCCTGGAACGGTATCAGCCGCGCGAACGGGGAGGTATGCGAACTGATCAACCACATCCTCGCCGCCTACCACGCCGTGCGATGCCGACTGGATGAGATCAGTGCGCCGTCGGTGCGCGAATCGTTGGCGGATGCCAACGAGCAGCTCAAGCACCTGATGCCCGCCGACTTCATCCTCGCCTCGCCCTTCGAGTGGCTGCGCCATTACCACCGCTACCTCCACGCCCTTCACCTGCGTTTCGAAAAGCTCGGGGAAGGCCGCGCGGACAGGGATCGCGAGATCATGCAGCAGGTGCGCGCGCCCTGGCGGGCGTACCTCGATCGCCGGGCCAAACACGAAGGCGAAGGCGTGCACGACCCGCAACTGGATGCGTTTCGTTGGATGATCGAGGAATACCGCGTCTCGCTCTTCGCCCAGCAGTTGGGCACGTGCATGCCCATCAGCAAGCAGCGACTCGAGAAGCAGTGGGGCAAGGTGCGAATGTAGACGAGATCGGCGGCACGACCCCGGCCGCCGCGCTACGCGTCAGTGCTCTCGTCCGATGCCGCCCGCGCCGCCTCCTCGCGAAGCTGTTGCTCCGCCTCGTGCCAGTTCACCTGGTCCAGGCCGATCGGACGGCCTTTCTCCAGCCAGATCTGCCGCGCACGCTCGGCGATCTGGTCGTGCGTGAGAGTGATCGTCACCCGCGGCGGCGCTTCTACCACCGTCGCGGCCTCGTCCACTGCCCCCGGCTTCGCCTGCGCCTGAGGCGCAGCGAGTTCTGGCGCTTCCTTCCTTGGCTCGCGCTTGCCTCGGCGCTTCCGATTCCTTGGTTGGCTCGACCCGTGCAAAGCCCCAGTTTGCGTCATGGTGCGGTTCCTTCAGGAAGAGGTCGAGATCGTCACGGCACAACAGCGCCATCGCCCCGGCCTCATCGAATCCGGACTCTTTGGTCAGATCATAGCCGCGTCACGGCTCCCGGAGAAGGGCGATCGTGTTCGGACCGTCGCAAATGTGGGACACCCGCGCGGCCTCGACTTCAACCCAGTTCCCCGATCTTCTCCAGCACCTCGTCAGCGTGTCCCGGAACCTTGACCTTTTCCCACCGGTGCGCCACCTTCCCATCCGGATCAATCAGGTAGGTCGTCCGCACCACCCCCATGTACTTGCGGCCGTACATGCTCTTCTCCTGCCATACGCCATACTTCGCCAGCACCTTCTTGTCCGGGTCGGTCAGAAGGTCGAAGTTCAGCTTCTGCTTCTCGATGAACCCCGTGTGCGACTTCTCGCTGTCCGGGCTCACCCCCAGCACCACCGCATCCGCCCCCGTGAAGTCCGGCAGTTGATCGCGGAACTGGCACGCCTGCTTCGTGCAGCCGGACGTGTTGTCCTTCGGGTAGAAGTAGAGCACCACCCACTTGCCGAGGTAGTCCTTGAGGGCGTGCTGCCGGCCCGTCTGGTCGGTCAGGGCAAAGGCCGGCGCGGCCCGACCGACCTCGACCAGATCGCCGTCCGCCGGCGTCCCCGCGGCGCTCGGCTTCGCGATGCGGGCGGGCTTCTTCCTCGTCGATTTCTTCTTCGCAGCCTTCTTCGCCATGGCGGTAGCTCCGGGATTCTTGCGTCTTGTGACCGAAAGAAGATTACGCCGCGCTGCCCGAGAGGCAAGGACCCCGCCGGGCGGCATCACCGTGCGCCCCGAGGCATCGTGCACAGTTTGCACCCGTCACCGGCGACGCGAAGCCGAGATCGTAGAATGAGTTAACGCGCAAGCCGCCTCCCCTGCGGGGACGCGCGAGGAGAGTCGCCCAGATGCCATCGATCATCCAGTTCGCCGGGCCCGGATGGCTGTGGATGCTGCCGGTCGCCGCCGCGCTGCCGGTACTGGCCCACCTGTTGTCGCGACAGGTGCGTCGGACGGCCGTCTTCTCGTCGCTCCGGTTCATCCAGACCGCCCAGCGATCGAGCCGCCGGCACCAGCGCGTGCGCGACTGGCTGCTCCTGGCCATGCGTTGCCTGCTGCTGCTGCTGATCGTCGCCGCGTGCGCGCGGCCGATGGTCCGCGAGCGCCATGCCGACGTCACGACTGCCAACGGCACACTGGCCGTCTTCATTCTCGATCGCTCCGCATCCATGAACCGCCCGTGGCGCGGCACGCCGCTCATTGACCACGCCAAGCGCGAAGCCGCCGAGCGCCTCGTAGGCCTCGATCCGCGGCGCGACAAGGCGATGGTCATCCTACTCGACAGCGAGCCGGCGCCGCTGCTGCCCGAAGCCACGGCTAACTTCGATCACCTGCGCAGCGCAATCACCAACATCCAGCCCACCCACCAGCGCGGCCGATTCGATGCCGCCCTGCACCTGGCCACGCGCCTTGCGCAATCGCAGGCCCGACCTTCGCATCCGGGCGACAGTCATCACCGCATTTCGCTCACGCTGATCAGCGACATGCAGGCCACCCAGGAGCCGCGCGCGGAATCGCCGGACGCGCTGCTCGGAGCGGCTGAACTGACGCGCGTGCCGGTCGGCGAGGTGGCGGACAATCTCGCCGTCTACGACCCGGTCCACTCGCCGCCGCATCCACGCAATGGCGAGGCGGTCGACCTGCACGTCAAGGTGGCCAACTTCGGCGCGCACGCGAAGACGACCGCCGTGCGGTTGCACCTGAATGGCATGGAATTCCCCGCCGACACCAGGGACATCAGGATCGCCGCCGGCCAGGTCCAGTCGGTGACCCTGCGCTACCACACCACGCGGGCCGGCGTCGATCAGGTGAAAGTAAGCCTTCGCGACGAAGACGCGTACGCGGCCGACAACGAATCCCGACTCTTCATCACCTGCGGCATGCGACGTCGACTCGCGCTGGCGACATGGAGCCAACTGAACAACACCGACCACCCCGGCCGTTACGTCGCCGTTGCCACCGTCCCCAAGTTGCGCGGCGGCGCAACGCCCGACGGACAGTACCGCTTCACCTCCGACAGCAGGCACGAACTGGCAATCGTGCGACCGAAGAATCTGGCTGCATTCCTTTCGGGCCGCGATGCACAGGACATGCCCGCCGCGGCCCCGGACGTCGTGCTTCTTTGCGATGCCGGCAACCTGCCGCGGAACACGCTGCAGGCGATGCGAAGCTACCTCGAGCAGGGGGGCGGCGTGCTCTGGTTCGTCGATTCGCCCGAGGCCGTTGACGCGCTGAAGGGCTTCGAGACGTTGGACCGGAAAACCACGCTGCTGCCGATCGCTCCCGATGCGAAGCAGCCGTGGCGCGACGGCGACATCAAGGCCGGCCGCTCGCTGACGCCGGGACGCGATGTAAGCGCGTTGCCCATCCTGGCCGACCCCGCGATGACCCCGCTGCTCGGCGTACCCTCGTTCAAGGCGGTGATGGCCGGCAAACTGGCGGACGGGGCGACAGCGCTGTTGTCGTTCAGCGACGGACTGCCAGCCGTCGCCAGCCGCGCCGTCGGCGCGGGGCGGTTGGTCGTGTTCGCGGCCGACATCTCACCCGGGCGTTCCGACCTTACCACGCATCCGACGTTCGTCGTCCTGCTGCATGAACTGGCCAAGCACGCCGCGCACGGCGAAACCTTCTCACGCAACGTGCACCCGGGCGACCGGGCCGTGATACCCCTTCGCGAGCGCATCGGCCCGACGCGCTGGCGGCTGCTGGACGCGCAGGACGCCGAGATCGCCAACGGCAAGATCGAACCCGGAGACACAACCATCACCACGCCCCGCCTCACGCGGCCGGGCGCGTACCGCCTCTTCGACGAAGACGACACCTTGATCGGCGGCATCGGCGTCGAGATCGACCCGGCCGAAAGCGATCTGCGTCGCGCCGATTCCGATCCGACCGGACCGGCCGCCGACACGTCGCCAGGCGAAAGCGAGCAAACGATCACGCCGGCCGCATCCAGACAAGTCGCTCGCGTGACGGGCGGGGGCATTGAACTGTGGCCCTACCTGCTGGCCGCGGCGCTGGCACTGGCGGCGATCGAGCACGGCATGCTGGCGTGGATGGGCCGAAGCAGACGGAACCCGGAGTCGTCAGCCTGATGGATATGTGCCCGATCATCGCGGCAGGCTTTCCGCTGGGCGTGGGACGTTGGGCGTTGCTCACGGCGCTGGCGGTGATCGCGGCCGTGTGGCTGTACGGCGATGTACGCCGGCTCGCCACGCGCGGCCGCGTCAACGGCGCAAACGGTGATCTCGCCACCCTATCGCCCTGGCGGCGCGGCGCGCTGGCGGTAACGCGGCTGGCGGGTGTGGCGGCGATCGCGTGGATGCTCACCGGGCCGACCGCCATCCACGAGGCGTCGCCGGTAACCGGCAAGCCGCGACTGCTCATCCTCGCCGACGCCTCGGCCAGCATGGCGCGCGAGGATGCATCGAGCGGCGATGGCGCGATGTCGCGCTGGGAAGCGATCAGCCGGGCGTGGCTCGATCCGGCTCTTACGGCTCGCCTCGAGGAACACGCTGAGTTGACGGTGATGGCCTTCGACCAGCACCTGCGTCCGGAACAACTCAGCACCATTCGCGATCTTCCGCCGGCCGGCGAGAGCACGCGGCTGTTCGCCTCCATCCGCGAGGCGACGGCGTATGTGGCGCCCGGGGATGGCAGCGCGGGCGGCCCGAACGGAGCGCGCGGCGGCGTGGTGCTCGTGCTCAGCGACGGTCACGATACGCAACAGCCTCGCGATCCGTCGCTCGCCGCAGAACTGGTCGATCAACGCTGGCGCCTGTTCGCCTCCGCCGTAGGACACAGTGTCGGCCCGGTCGATGCGTCGGTGCGCGCCTGGGCGGACGCCGTGAACCTGCTCGCACATCAGTCCACGCGCATCCACGCGGCCGTGTCGCACGTGGGACTGGAAGGGCGGCAGGCGCGGGTGGAACTGCTCCTCGACGGACAACTCGTGGACGTGCGCGAGCTGCCGCTCGAGCGCGGCCGCATCGCCGAGACGTCGTTCCATGTCACCCCCGAAGCGCGCCGCGCGGGTGACGCAACCCTCCACGGCTACACCGTTCGCGTCCAGCCGATGGAACGCGAACTGAACACGACCAACAACCAGCGACACGTCTTCGTGCATGTAAGCCGCGAGCGCATCCGGGCGCTGCTGCTGGAAGGCGAGCCCTATTGGGACACCCGGTTCCTCATCCGCGCGCTCGCCGCCGATGCGCAGGTCGATCTGACCGTCGTCCATAGGCTCGGCGATCGGACGATGGTGACGCAATACGGCGGCGACGGGCAGTCGTCCGGCGCGCCGCCGGATCAAGCCTTCACCACGCTCGAGGCGCTGCGGTCGTACGATGTGGTCCTGCTTGGGCGCGGGCTCGAGCAGCTTTTCCTCGCCGATAGCGCGAGAGTTCTGGCCGACTATGCGCGGCAGGGCGGCGCACTGGTCCTCGCCCGCGGCCGCCCGTTCAGCCCCGTGACGGACCGCGGCCGGCGCGCGCTCGAGGCCATCCAGCCGGTTCTGCCCGTCACCTGGGGCGACGGCACGCTCACCCGTCTGCGCTTGATGCTCGCTGACACCAACCGCGAACATGCGCTGACCGATCTTGCCCAGTTCGGCGACCGGAACATTCTGCTCTCCCGCCTGCCGGACATGCTCGCCGCCTCGCGCCTCGAAGGCCAATCCCTGGCGGCGGTGATGCTGCTCGCGCAACGATCGGTCGACACCGAGACGCCCACGCAGGCGGCGCTCGTGCACCAGCCCGTCGGCCGGCAGGGGCGCGTCGCGGCCGTGCTTACCGATGGGCTCTGGCAGTGGGCGATGTTGCCCAGCCGGCTCGAGGCATACGACTCTGTGCACCAAGTCTTCTGGTCGCGCTTCGTGCGCTGGCTGGCGATGGGCGGCCAGTTCCTGCCGGGTCAGGATGTGGCGCTGTCGCTTGATCGGCGTGAAGCGCGGCAGGGCGAGACGGTGGCCGTGTTCGTCTCATCGCGGATGGACCGGCCGCTCGACCCGGCCGCGCGGCTGGAGGCCATCGGCCCCGACGGCGCAGTGACCGAACTCAAGCCGCAGCGACTCGACGAGGAAGTGCCGCGATGGAAAGCGGCGCTGAACGCGACGCAGCCGGGCGTGCATCAAGTGCGGCTCGTACTGCCGGGAGGCGAGCCGAACGACGCGCCGCGCGTGATCGAGCAGCGCCTGGCCGTGCATGACCCGTCGCTGGAGCGATCCGATCCGGCCGCGCGACCGGATGTGCTGCGCGACCTGGCGCAGGCGACGGGCGGCCAGTGCCTGGGGCTCGGCGAGTCGGAACGACTGATTGAAGCGCTCGAAGAACTGGAGAAGACCCGCACCCCCGTTCGTCGCGTGGAGCCGGCCTTCAACGACCCCACCGTGGTCGGCGCTGCGCTGCTGCTGCTGGCCGGCGAATGGTATGCGCGGCGGCGCATGGGACTGACCTGACGGGAACCATGATCAATGTCTGACATGATCGCACACATCCAGACAACCCGCGAGGCGGCGCAGGCCGAGGCGCAACTCCGCGCGGTCACCGCGGCCACGCGGCGTCGGCGACGGTGGCGCACATGGCTGGGCATCGCGCTCCGCGGCGCGATGTGGTTGGGGGTTGCGGTCCTCGCCTTCGTGTTCGTCGATGCACTGTGGCCGCTCGCGGCGGGTGTGCGATTCGGGGTCGGCCTCATGCTGGTCACGGCGCTGTCCTGGCAGGTGCGTCGTGCGTGGACGCGGCGCGGCGGTGATCCCGATCTGGCCGAGGTCCGACGTCTGCAAGACGCCCGGGCGGTGGAAGGCAGCGCCCTGATCAACGCCCTGTCGCTGGCACCGCAGGCGCGGCAGGACGGCGATGACCTGCCCGCTATCCTGGCCCGGCGCGCCCTGGCGGCGGGGAGCCTCATCGCCGCGGCCATCGATCCCCGCGCGGCCGTACCCCTGCGCCCGCTGCGGGCGCCGCTTCAGACAATGCTGATCGTCGCCCTCGTGTGGGCTGGGCTCCTGGCCGTGCAGCCGCGTCTGGCCGGTGTGGGGCTTGCGCGGCTGGTGGATCCATGGGGCGACCATCCGCCGTTCAGTCTTACGGTCTTTGACGTGGCGATCTTGCCGCGCGACCTGGTCGAGGGAGGGGACGCCGAGGTCGCCGTTCGAGTCTCCGGGCTGCGGCCCGGTGAGACCACATTCGTCGAGTTGACCGAGGGAGCGCGGCAGGCGCATCGCTGGCCCATGCGTTTGAGCGAGCAAGGTATCGCGACGCGAACGCTTCGCGACGTGCGCCAACCGATCACGTTCTACATCGAGACCGATACCGGCCGCTCGAAACGGCATACCATCACGCCGCGCCTTGCGACGCCGGCGCGCGTCGAGGCCCGCTGGGCGGAGGGGGAGGGCGGTCCACTGTTCATCGGCCCGGGCGAAGCGCGGCAGTTGCGCCTGATCGTGTCCAACGATGGCGAATCATCGGCGCACGATCTGACCTTGGGCGCTTCGGTCATTGGCACGGGGCTTGCCGAACAGCCTGCGCAGGCGCAAACGCTGAGCGACATCGAGGGCCAGTCGCAGCGAAGCGTCAGCATGGAATTCACCCCGCCGCGCCGGTCCGGCGTGTACGAACTGCGCGTGGCCATCGAGGGGGATGGCGTGGCACCGTCCGCCACGCTCACGCGCGAACTGCATGTGCGACCGCGAGGCGCCGCCGAGCACGAGGGCGATCGCCGCCTGATCGACGAAGCGCGGCTGAGCGACGCAATGCTGCGCCGCCTGTCCGAACAGATCGAGCGGCTGCGCGCCGAGGCGGCATCCCTCAGCGAGAAGATGGAGGCGCACGAGCCGCAGTCGCCCCCCGAATGGATGCAGCAGCGCGGCGAAGACCTGGCCGACCGCCTCGACCGGCTCATGGCCGACGCCGATGCACTCGCGCGAGCGATGAGCCGCGCATCCGGCGACAACGCCAACCGCGCGGCGGCGTTGACGCGATCGCTCCAAGATGCCGCGGACACCCTCGCCCGGATCAAGCTCAAGGTGACGGCCGCCGATCGCCCGGGCAAGGGCGGGCCGGATGCGACCCAAGGCAGCGGCGCAGGGGGCTTCTCCGACACAGGCATCGCGCGGCAGTGGCTGCAGCAGTTGATGCAAGCCGCGTCCGCGGATCGGCGCGCCCTCGACCAGCAATCACGCGCGGTGGCCGACGCGCTCGAAGCCTATGCCGACGCCGCGGGCCTGGCCCTCGGGCAGGGCGACGGCGGCGCGGCCCTCGCGCTCGATCCGGAGGGACGCTTCGTCCTGCGGCAGGCGGGACAAGGCGAGCACGTCGACAGCAGCGCGGCCGACGTGAAGCACATCCCGCCGACCTACCTCGAAACCGTCAGCGCCTACCTCGACTGGCTCGCCATGCAACGCACCGGAGGCACACCATGAGTCTGAACCACCACCGCGCCCGCATCACCTTGCGGACCCTCGCGGCCGTCTTCCTGGTGACGGTCATCGCCGCGATCACGGCCGCCGTCGGCATGGCCGATGACGACGCGGTCGCGGCAACGCCCGTCGCGCCGCCCGCACCGCGCGACACGCCGACCGTTGCGGACGAAGTCGATGACACCGACTCGCCCATCGGGCGCGTCAAGGTCGGCCGCGTGGTCTTCACCGATGACCCGGCCGCGCTTTGCTTCGCCTCCGGCTTTCTGGCCACTGTCGATCGCAACACGCGGACCAACGTCGACCGCCGCTTCCACGACATCACCCTCGACAGCGAGGAACTGCTGCATTACCCGTTCCTCGTCATCACCGGCAACAGCGCGTTCGAGTTGAACGATCAGCAGATCGCCGCGCTGCAACTGCACATCAAGCGCGGCGGGTTCATCCTCGCTTCCGCGGGCTGCTCGAATCGCCAGTGGGCCGCCAGCTTCCGCAAGGCGATGGCCGCCGCCTGGCCCGGCGCTGCGCTCGAGCCGCTGGCGATGTCGCACCCGGTCTTCCACACGCTGTACGACATTGAGCAGGTCGAAGCCCGCCGCCACAGCACGCAATCCGCCCTCTACGGGATGGAGGTCAACGGCCGCCTCGCGCTGATCTTCTCCCCCCTGGGCCTGAACGATTCCGGCGCCGCCGGCGGCGGCTGCTGTTGCTGCGGCGGCAACGAAATCGTCAACGCCAACGCCATCAACGCAAACATCCTGCTGTATGCGCTGACGCGCTGAGCGAGACCCGTCGCGGCCGCCGGGCATGGACGCAAACCGGACGCCCGCTCCGCTCGCATCTGTGGCATGCGCCACCGGAATGGTCTACCATTCTCCGCTTCATGACCGACCGATCCGTCATCACCATCGGTAACTTCGACGGCGTGCACCGCGGTCATCAGGCGATTGTGCGGCGGGCGCGGGTGGCGGCTGAGGCGGCCGGCGCGCGGGTGGTGGCGCTCACTTTCGACCCGTCTCCCGCGGCGGTGCTGTGGGCGGATCGCGTGACGCCGCGGCTGTCGACGCTTGGGCAGCGCCGCGCCTGGCTGCGCGAGGCGGGGGCCGATGTCGTCGAGGTGCTCGAGCCCACGCCGCAACTGCTGAACCTGACGCCCGAGGCGTTCGTGCTGCAGAAACTCGAGCGGTTTCATCCCGCCGCGTTTGTCGAGGGACCGGACTTTCGCTTCGGGCACAAGCGCGCCGGCGATGTGCACACGCTGGCGGCCATGGGACGGACGCACGGCTTCGACGTGCACGTGGTGGACCACCAGGAAGTCGAACTCGATGACCAGACGATCGCGGCGGTTTCCAGTTCGCTCATCCGCTGGCTGCTGGGCCATGGGCGGGTCGACGATGCGCGGCGGTGCCTCGGGCGGGCGCACGCTGTCGAGGGCGTCGTCGTCGAGGGCGAGAAGCGCGGCCGCACCATCGGCTTTCCCACGATCAACCTGAAGACGGCCGACGGCATGATGTGGCCGGGCGACGGGGTGTATGCCGGTCACGCCGCGCTGGCCGACGGGCGCATCCTGCCGGCCGCGATCAGCGTGGGCGTCAAACCCACGTTCGGCAAACGGCGGCGCGTGCTTGAGGCGCACCTGCTGGGCTTCGATGAGGACATCTACGCCCAACCCGTCACGCTGTCGTTTACGCGGTGGATTCGCGACCAGTACTCCTTCACGGGTATCGAGGCGCTCAAGGCCCAGTTGGCCCGCGACGTTGCCCGCGTGTCGGCGCGCGGCGAGGCGCGGCCGGGCGAGTTCGATACGATAGGGCGTTCCACGGCATGACCACTGTCGTTACAGGAACAGCCGATGAGTGAGTACAAGTCGAACACGAGCATCGACGACGCGGCCGCGCTGCTGCGCGAGACCGGGCGCGTGCTGGTCACCACGCACGGCAAGCCGGACGGCGACGCCCTGGGCAGCGCGGTGGCACTGGGCCGTTGCCTCGAGCGGCAGCGCATCAACGTGACCACCTGGCTCATCCCACCGGTCAGCGCCGCGCTGCGCGAGATGCCCGGTTTCGAGCGGACGACGCTGTGCGGCGAGGGCGATGAACTGCCCGAGGTGGACCAGGTGGTCATCGTGGACACCGGCGCCTGGTCGCAGCTCGAGCCGATGCGACGGGTGCTCGAGCCGGCCCTCGAACGCACGCTCATCATCGACCATCACCTGGACGGCGACGTCGCGGCGTCGAAGCGCATCATCAACACCGGGGCGGGCGCCTGCGCCGAGATCATCGCCGACCTGGTCCGGGCCATCGAGCCCGAGGGCGACCCGCTGGCTGACTCGATGATCCGTGATGCACTGTTCGTGGGCATCGCCTCGGACACCGGGTGGTTTCGTTTCTCGAACACCTCGCCGCGCACGCACCGGCTTGCGGCGGAACTGATCGCGCGCGGCGGCGACCACGCGGCGATCTACCGGCGCACGGAACAGAACGAGCGCCCGGAGAAACTCAAGCTGATGATCCGCGCCCTGGACAGCCTCGAACTGCTGGCCGAGGCGCGCATTGCCGTCATGTGCCTGCGGGCTTCGGATTTCGCCGAGACCGGCGCGCTGATTGAGGAGACCGAGCGCTTCGTCGATGTGCCGCAGGTCGTCGCGACGGTGCAGGTGGTGGCGTTGCTGACCGAGCCGCCGGCGAAGAAAGGCGGCGAGCCGATCAAGCTGAGCTTCCGCAGCAAGCCGGGGGCGGTCAACGTGGCCGACATCGCCGCGCAGTTCGGCGGTGGGGGGCACGCCCGCGCCGCGGGCGGACGCTTCAAGGGCCCGATGGACAAGGCCCTGACCCGCGTGCGGCAGGCGCTTTCCGAGGCCGTCGCCGGGCCGTGAGATCGACACTTGTCGTCGCCGTCGATCAGTCATTCACCCCAACATCTTGTGCTGGACCGGTCGGACTGTCTGAAGGCAGCGGGGCTCGAGCGCGGCTCGACGGTCGCGTTCGGCGGTGGATCGCATAAATAGCTTTGCAATAAGTGTTTGTGCGGAGATGGCGGATCAGCAAGGCGCGGCGGTTGAGCGGTTTGGTGTGGAAAAGCTTGCGTTAGGCTGGCGCTAGTGGCGTCGGTGAAAGATGAGCGCAAAATTTCTTCGCCGCGCTAAGGGCCGCCCCTTTCGCCGGTTACAAATCTGAGCCCCGTTCCGGCCCCAATATTTAGTGAAGTTGCGGGTTGAAACCCCAAGATATAGGGTTAGGATGCCGGATGTGGAATCTGTGAGATTCGGAGTCGGACGGGCATGCGATTGCAGGGATTTTCCAGTCTGGAGAGGTCTTCGAGACGGGCGTTCGAGCCCGGTCGCAGGATGTTGATCGGTCCCCCGCCGACCAAACCGAATCCCGCCGCGTAAGCCAGTCGGCATCATGAACCCCGAGGCGCGCCGCGCCCGCTGCCGTACTGTTTGTTTGCAATATGATAGGATAGGCCGGCGGCAGGACAACGCAGAGAAAGGACGTCCCGCGGCGGAGTCGTGGGTGGGCAAGACGTAAGGGCGACGCGACTGGAAGGCGGCGTCCTCAATCCAAGCGGCGACAGGCCGTCGCCACGCGGATTGGCGCAGTGGGTTCCTTCGGCTGTGCATGGACGCGGTAGCCGAGTGTTGTGACCGGGTCCACGGAAGGACATCAAGGACAAGGTAGGTGTGCAATGCGGATTACACGGAAGTTCACGGAAGCAGGCAAGGACGTCTTCGACGGTGTGGAATGGACGCGCAGGTCCAGCCGGATCACCAATCCGGACGGCTCGACGGTGTTCGAGATGAACGACGCCGAGGTGCCCGCGTCCTGGTCGCAGTTGGCCACGGACATCATGGTCAGCAAGTATTTCCGCAAGGCCGGCGTTCCGCAGTACGACGAGCAGGGCCAGGTGCTCCGCGATGAAGACGGCAAGGTCGTGACCGGTCCCGAGCGATCGGTGCGGCAGGTCGTTCATCGTCTGGCCGGTTGCTGGCGTCACTGGGGCGAGCATTGCGGGTACTTCTCCACGCCGGATGATGCTCAGGCGTTCTACGACGAGTTGTGTTACATGCTGCTCCGCCAGATGGCGGCGCCCAACAGCCCGCAGTGGTTCAACACGGGGCTGGCTTGGGCGTACGGCATGTCCGGTCCGGCGCAGGGTCACTACTACACCGACCCCGAGACGGGCCAGACGCAACAGGCGCAGGACGCTTACACCCACCCGCAGCCGCACGCCTGCTTTATTCAGTCCATTGATGACGACCTGGTCAACCCCGGCGGGATCATGGACCTGTGGGTACGTGAGGCGCGCCTATTCAAGTACGGCTCGGGCACCGGAACCAATTTCTCCTCGATCAGGGGCGAAAACGAACCGCTCTCGGGCGGTGGCAAGAGTTCCGGTCTCATGAGTTTCCTGAAGATTGGTGATCGTGCCGCCGGGGCTATCAAGTCCGGCGGCACGACCCGCCGGGCCGCCAAGATGGTCTGCCTCGACCTTGATCACCCGGACATCGTCGAGTTCGTCAACTGGAAGGTGCGCGAGGAACTGAAGGTCGCCGCGATGGTCGAGGGCCTCAAGCATCTGGCCCATGACCAGAAGGATATGGCCGGCGAACTCGACCTGAAGCTGGACTACGACTTCAACGGCGAGGCGTATGCCACCGTCAGCGGGCAGAACTCCAACAACTCCGTGCGCATCAGCAACGAATTCTTCCGCCGGCTGGATGAGAACTGCAACTGGGAGACGGTCAGCCGCATCGATGGCAAGGTGGCAAGCACCGTGCCCGCGCGGAAGCTGTGGGACATGATCGGCTTCGCTGCGTGGCGCTGCGCCGACCCCGGCGTGCAGTTCGACACCACGATCAACCAGTGGCACACCTGCCCGGAGTCGGGGCGGATCAACGCCTCGAACCCGTGCAGCGAATACATGTTCCTGGACAACACCGCGTGCAACCTCGCCTCGCTGAACCTGCTGAAGTTCTACGATGCGAACCAGCGCACCTTCGATGTCGAATCCTTCGAGCACGCGATCCGCTTGTGGACCCTCGTGCTGGAGATCAGCGTGGCGATGGCCGCCTTCCCCAGCCGGGAGATCGCGCGGCTGAGCTACGAGTTCCGCACCCTCGGCCTGGGCTATGCCAACATCGGCGCCATGCTGATGCAGGCGGGCATCCCCTATGATTCCGATCACGCCCGCGCCATCGCCGGCAGCCTCAGCGCCATTCTCACCGGCCAGTCGTACGCGACCAGCGCCGAAATCGCCGGCGAACTCGGGCCCTTCCCCGGCTACTTCAAGAACCGCGAGCACATGCTCCGCGTGATCCGCAATCATCGCCGCGCGGCCTACGGTGTACCGCGCGAGCACGAGCAGGCGACGCAGCACGACCTGCGCGACTACGAGGGCCTCGAGATCCGGCCGGTGCCCATCTCCGAGGCGCACCTGAACCAGGGCGTGGGCGGCCTGGGCAACGAGACCGAGCTGCTTACGCATGCGCGGGCCGCATGGGACGCCGCGCTCAAGCTCGGTGAAGCGCACGGCCTGCGCAACGCCCAGGCCACCGTCATCGCGCCCACCGGCACCATCGGCCTGCTGATGGATTGCGACACCACCGGCGTCGAGCCGGATTTCGCGCTGGTCAAGTTCAAGAAGCTCGCCGGCGGCGGGTACTTCAAGATCGCCAACCAGTCGTTGCGGCCGGCGCTGGAGACGCTTGGCTATGGCGAGGACGAAATCCGCGACATCCTCCGCTACGTGCTGGGCACGCTCAGCCTGGAAGTGCCGATGCCCAACGAAGACGGCACGGTCAACATCGATTCGAAGACGTTCGCGGAATACCTCAAGGAACAGGGCCTCAGTGAAGACGGACTGTCTCGACTCAGCGACGCGCTCAGCGGCGCGATGGAGTTGGGCTTCGTCTTCAATGAGTGGACGCTGGGGCAGGATGCCGTCCAGAGCCTGGGCCTCGCGGGGCAGACGGATCTGCTCAAGGGCCTGGGCTTTTCACGCAAGCAGATCGAGAAGCTCAACGAGATGATCTGCGGCACGGGCACCGTCGAAGGCGCCCCGCACCTCAAGGACGAGCACCTGCCCGTCTTCGATTGTGCGAACAAGTGCGGTCGCACGGGCAAGCGCTTCATCAAGCCCGAAGGCCACATCCGCATGATGGCCGCCGCGCAGCCGTTCATCAGCGGCGCGATCAGCAAAACCATCAACCTGCCCAACGAGGCCACCGTCGACGACATCAAGGGCGCGTACCGCATGAGCTGGGAGCTGGGGCTGAAGGCCAACGCGCTGTATCGCGATGGCTGCAAGCTCAGCCAGCCACTCAACGCCGCGGCCGACGACGACCTTGTCGAGGACGAGGAGGGCATCGAACTGGCAAAGTCCGAAGTGGCCACGGAAGTTGCATCCGTGGCCGGCCTCGCTGCGAGTGCGGGGACTGATGACGTCAAGCCGATCGAGAAGGTCGTCGAGCGCATCGTCGAGCGCCCGCTGCGGCGGCGCCTGCCCGATACGCGCCGGTCGATCACCCACAAGTTCAATGTCGCCGGGCACGAGGGTTACATCACCGTCGGCCTCTACGAGAACGGCCAACCGGGCGAGATGTTCCTCACCATGGCCAAGGAAGGTTCGACCATTGGCGGCCTCATGGATTCGCTGGGCACGGCCATCAGCATCGCCCTGCAGTACGGCGTGCCCGTCGAGTCGCTGGTCAACAAGTTCACCCACCAGCGATTCGAGCCTGCGGGCATGACCCACAATCGCGATATCCCCTTCGCCAAGAGCCTGGTCGACTACATCTTCCGCTGGATGGGCATGGAGTTCATCCCCGGCTACCGCGCGGCCAACGCCCCGCAACGTCCGGGTGACGCCCGCGAGAAGAAAGAAGTCGAGCGCCTTACCGAACCGGCGCCCTCCCGCGCCAAGCCCGATCCGGCCCGGGGCGCGAACGGCGGGCGATCCCACGGCGGCACACGGCAATCCAAGGACGAAAAACCCGCGGCCGCGGACAACAACGGCGGCAACGGCAAGAAGGGCCGTCTCAGCGACCGGCTTCGCGACCTGACGCCGGAGCAGCCCGTGAATGTCGAAGGCGAACCAGGCGGCGTTGCGGCGCCTTCGGATGGCGCGGCCACGCAGTCGCAGACCAAGTGCGCCATCACCACCGCCATGCGCGAAATGCAGGCCGACGCACCGGCGTGCGACGTGTGCGGTACGATCACCGTCCGCAACGGCACCTGCTACAAGTGCCTCAACTGCGGCAACTCGATGGGGTGCAGTTGAGGTGGAAGGCACGAAGCAGAAGACAGGCGCCGCAACGAGCCGCGACCGTGAGGGAGCGGTTCTGAAGAAAGCGACGTAGCGACGAAGCGACGTAGCGACGAAGGGATGGAGGCGACGAAACGAGCCGCGACCGTAAGGAAGCGGTTGTGAGGAACGAAGCGGCAACGACGGATAATCTACGGCCCGGAGGCGCGAATCCACGGCAGACATCAGGGACGGGCGACCCGCGGCAAGCGCCGCTCCCCAATCTTGGCCGGCCGGCCGAAACCAAGTGAAGCCCACCACAAAGGTCCACTCGGCCGCCGGCCAAACAAACCGCTTCCTTCTCCCTCCTCCGCCCCCTTGAGCCCCACCACTCGAGGGGGCATTTTTTCGGGGCCGCGCGTTCGGCGGGCTCATGCGCGGGACCGGCGGAGGATCACGAAACTGCCCAGTGCCAGCAACAGCACCGACCCCGGTTCGGGCACGACGTCGAGCGCATCCAGTTCATCACGCGGACCATATGCCCCGCCGGGATGCGAGTAGTCGTACAGCCCCATCGCGTGACCGGGGATATAGAGCGCGGGGAACGGCGAACTGCCTCCCGGGAGCCGCGCCGTCAGCACATCGCTCTCGCTGATCGGCCGACCAAACATGCTGTCGGGCCTGCCGATCACCTGTGAGCCTCGCCGGACCGAGAACAGAATGAAGTCCACTCCATGGGTGAAACGCATATCACCGTCGTCGATCAGGACGAGCGCATCCAGATCATCGGTATCCGTGCCGTAGTAGTCCAGCCCCAGCGTTGAGGCCGGTGCGTACATCTGCAGCGGACCACCCGGCGTGGTCCACAGCACATCACCGCCCCTGAAACCGTTGGGCAGGGCGGTTCCCGTATTCACCAGCGATCCCGGCTCGCGGCTGTCCGAGTAGCGTGCGTCAAGCGACAGGAACAGAACGTTCTGCACATCACGCAGCGTGGTGTTGACATCAAGCGCGTCGAGATTGTCCCCATCGTCGGGGAGGAAGCCCGGGGATGGCGGATTGGGCTCGCGAAGGCCGATGCCTGGATAGCCTCCCGGCGCGGTGCCATCACCATCGATGTGCAGCGTATTGCCGTACGTGGGCCCGGGAGGCGCCTGTGCAACCGGTCCGAGGTACGTGAACACATCCGCCGAGGCTTCACGCGCGCCGACCGTTCCCTCTGAGCGGACGTTGGGCGCCGGGCCCATCATCATGCCCGTCGCGAACTCATCGACTGAGAACACCAGCGTGTCGCCGGCATCGCGGCCATACGAAATCGCATCGACCTCCACCGCCTGCCCAATTCCCGGAACGACACCAACACCGCCGGGTACCGATCCCGGCATGCCTGTCATCGATCCCAGCATCACGCCCGGCGAGGGAAGCGGACCAGGCAGGGGGCCATTGGGCCCTGGTTGACCGGGCCGCGCTGGTGTCAGAATGCTGCCTTCATCGATCCGCGTGATGCCGAAACCGTCAGGCAAACCGTTCCCGGGCCCGGCGCCTCCGCCGCTTGGCCCCTGAAAATCGACAGAGAACGTCATGGGCTGTCCATGTGCGGCCACGGCGAGAACCATGATCGTCACCAATCCGATGAGAGTGCTGTACATCTTCATCACAACCGACCTCCTTCCGCCCGCTGGCTGTCGCGGGCACGGTACTGGTCAAAGAGCACGACCACGGCGCGTCCCACGCGGACGCTGCCGCGCACTTCGCTTGCCAACGGCACAGCGCCGCCGCGCCGCTGCAGTCGACGCGGGGACACGGGTACGCGATGACATCACCTACCCCCTTCGGGACGGAAAGCCCCCATCGCCTTGGACTCTCTCATGAGTGGAGTCGAGATGGCTCCTCGCAGAATTGCTCCCCACGTCTAATGCCTATTCATCCGCCTGCCCCCAGGCAAGCACATGCGTCACGAGTGAGACGACGAAACACGAAATTCGGTGCTAACACCGAAGGCAACGTGCGCACTTCAGGTAGGCCGTGAACCCTAATAGAGACTACCGCACTGAGAGACGTTACCATGGCGGCTCTGAGTCGCGCTGTTTCAGCCAGACCCCGGGAGGCAAGCTCAATGCCCATCCAGTTCCAGTGCCCGTCATGCGGCAACACCATCAGCGTCGCCGATCAGCACGCCGGCAAGCGCGGCCGGTGCAAGCACTGCGGCCATGACATCACCATCCCCGGCGCCGCCGCGGCGCAGCCTGCCGCCGTCGCCGCGCCCCATCCCGCCGTGCCGCCGCCGCCGCCGCCGCCACCGCAACAGCCGCACGCCTTGCCCGCCACCGGCGATACCGCGTGCCCCAAGTGCGGCAGTTACGCCGTCCAGCCCGGGCCATGGCCGTGGTATCTCGGCACCGTCGGCGCGATCTTCGTGCGCGCGATGGTCTGCCGCCAGTGCGGCCACCACTTCGACGCCAAGAAGCCCCAGGCCGATCTGGCCAAGCGCAAGCTCACCATGGCCCTGTTGCTGAACGGCATCGGCGGCCTCGGCATCCTCGTGGTCATCGGCCTGCTGGCGCTCATGATCATCAACATGGGACCATGAGCGCCCGGCCGCGCGGCCGTCCCCCACGCGCCACTCGATCCGCCTCGATCACTTCAGGCCCGGGCCGGCGTTCTCCGACACATACCGACCGTCCTCGGTCAGCGTGCCAGTGAAGGTGTACCCGCCGTACGCGACGTGCAGCCTGCGCTGCTTCCAACCGGAGTGGATCGGCGCATCGCCGCCCTCGGCCGGGGCGAAGACGTCGAAGTGCTTCTCCCAGTCATGCCGCTTGCCGTCGCGCCAGACGTTGGGCTCGCCTTCGGCGTACGCCACGGCCAGCGTGCGCTTGCCCTCGGCGATCGTCACCTTCTGACCGTCGATGGCGGGCTTCACCGACGCGATCGACTGCTTGAACGCCTTCAGGCTGCCGTGGCTGTTGACATCGCCGACGATCACCGCCATCCCCGCGATCGCGCCGCCCTTGCCCTTGAAACCGTAGCTGCTGAGCTTCGGGCCGCCCTTGGGTTGCTTCGGCTTGATGCGATCGATGGCGAAGTCGCCGGCGTTGATCGGCACGAGCGCCACCCACGTCTGATCACCGACCAGCACCGTCGCCGCGCCCGCCGTCTCCTGCTTCATCCCCTTCGGGCCGATCAGGATGAAGTCCGAGCCGGCCTTCGTGTTCAACAGCATCGCCATGTGCCGGTACTGGCCGATCTGGTCGCCGCCGACGGTCGTCACCGCGTTGTTGCGGCGGACTTCGCCGGACGCGGTGCCGACCAGCATCAGGTCCGCGCCGCCTTCGGCGTTGCGCATCGCCAGCTTGAAGCCGGCCGTGTCGTAGCCGTCGCTGCCGCGCGACAGCGTGCCCATCTGGAACGTGGTCCCGTAGAACATCGTCTCGTGATAGAGCGGCCGCTCGCCTTTGCCCGGCAGCCAGTTCTCGTAGTTCGGATGGCTGTTGAAAAGCTCGAACGGCTCGGCCACGCGCTTTTCGCCCATCTTCACAATCGCCATCGGCGGGCGGTACGTGCTTGAGAAGATGAACGCGTGCTCGAGATCCGGCTTCGCCTGCTTCGCCGGCGCCGAACCGAAGTAGGGGTAGAACCCTTCGCTGGTCGTATCCCACGATCCGCTGGTGCCGTAGTCGCGCTTGACCGGCCCGGCCCACGCGCCGTGGAAGTACTTCACCGCCCCGGCCGCGGAAAGGTAATCCAGAATCGCCTTCGCGTACCCCACGACCTCCTCGTCCTTCGCGAAGTCATACAGGTTCAGGTACGCCGCGAAGCTGTGCATGTGGTAGCTGGTGGAATCCCACTCGCCCATGCCCATCTCCATGAAGGCCACGGCCGTGCGGCGGATCTTCTCCTTGTACAGCTTGCGCACCGGCTCGTTGCCGACTTCTTCGGCGAAGAGGTACGCCGCCGTCTCGCGCATGCCGCGCAGGTTGTCGGTGTTGCGGGCGTCGGCCCAGAACCCGCGCACCTTCGGATCCCACGCCCCGCCGACCGGGCCCGTGCCCACGCCGTGCTTCGGGTGCGGCCGGATGTTGATCAGCCGCTCCACCTCCTCGAAGACCTTCCAGCCTCGATCGCTGAAAAACTTCCACCACGCCCGCCACTTTTCGCGGTCCGCGCCGAAATCCGCGTTGGCCATGGGCGACTTGAGATACTCGAGCATCGCCGCCTTCGCCTCGTCGTTCGTCGCCTTGTCCGCAAGGTCGGCGCTGATCTTCGCGCGCATCCGCTGGAGCATGCCCAGCGCCATCTTGCGCACATCTTCATCCGGCGAATCCAGCGCCAACACCAGCTCCATGTTCGGCTTCACATCCCCGGCCGTCCACGCCTTCGCGCCGGACACGTACTTCGCCACGTACCCCTTGTCCATCACATCTTTCAGCAGGAAGTACTTGCGCGCCTGGCCCTTGAGCGTGAACGACCAGTAGAAGTCCACGCCGTCCGTATGGCCGTGGTCGCCGTCGCCGCCGCCTTGCTGCAGCGCTTTCAGCGCGGCCGCATCCCCGCCGCCCGCGAAGTACGCCAGCAGCGTCTGCGGAATCGACCACTTCTCATGTTCGCCGGTGACATCCGTACGAATCTTGCCCTTCTGCGACGCCAGCAGCGGCTGGATGCGCGCCCAGTACGCATCCTCATACTTGGCCGGCCAGGGATTGATGTAGGCCCCGGCCACCTCCGGCGTGTTGATGCGGATCTCGCCGCCTTTCTTCTGCACCACCTGCCCCACGGCGGCGGCATGCAGAATGATCGTGGCGAACAGTGCGGTTGCGACAACAATGGATCGATACACGGTGTTTCTCCTGAGCAGAACAGTCTTCGGGAACCGGGGTATTCTCTCACAAACCGGTCCTACGTGCAGTTGGTGCATCGATTGCAGAAAGGGGGGAGGGCGTCGCTGCCCCGGCCGGCTTAACGGTCGCGCCGTCGTCGCGCAGAGACCATCGAGGCGCCGCAGACCACCATCAGCAGGGAAATCGGCTCCGGTATCAGCAGCAGGAACGGCCGATCGTACGGATCGAGCGGACCCGGACCATCCGGATCGTACAGGCCGGTGCCGATGACCCAGTTCTCGTCATTGATGCTGCGGACCTCCGACAGGGCCAACCATCCCGTGCCCGGTTCGAGCAGGTCGTCGAGTTTCATCACTGTGCCATCCGGCTCCCAATACACCGCACTGCGGCCGATGTACTGGCCGGCGCCGTCGTATTCGTGCGCCACGCCGATGGCCAGGACCCGATCGTTGATCCTGTGGGCCACGGCGTAGCTGCCGCCCTGCGCATCGTGGCCAAGGACGTCCAACTTGATCGCCGTCTGGCTTCCCGCATCCCACCGTATCGCTCGCAGCCCCTTGTCCACCCCGTTCACGTATTTCTCACCATAGCCGACGGCGTCACCGGTCCGCGTACGGTCGCCGAAGACCGAGCACCACACCGGGCATGAGCAGCGGCAAGTGCCGATCTGCCCGCGCCTGATGGAACTGCTGCAAGAGGCCTTCGACGCGGCCCAGGTGGGGCAGGAACAGGTGGTTCCGCTGAGCCGCGCGGGCAACGTCCGGCGACGGGTGGAGAGGGCGATCAGGCTGTCCGGCGTCAAGCCTTGGGCGAACCTGTGGCAGACACTGCGCTCGTCCTGTGAGAAGCAGTGGGCATCCGAGCAACTGCCGCAGGCGTGGGTAAGCCGGTGGATCGGTCACAGCCTGACCGTCAGCGGCAAGCACTACCTGAGCGGCGATGCACCTGACGAAGCCTTCGATCGGGTGACGCAGGCAAAAGCGGCGCACGCGCGGCGCACCGCCCCGGCGCACCAGTAGTGCGCCATGCGGTCCACTGAGGCGCACCACCCCCTTCAGTGCCCGGGAGAACCCATAATTGCGCTCAGGAACACGGCGCTGCGGGCGCGTGCAGTGGAGAAGAAAGGGTGAGCGAGGGGATTCGAACCCCCGATCAACGTTCCTTGAGTCATTGTGACGATGAGGATCTGGTGCGACAAGCCGCGGAAAGCGGTGCAGCGCAGCATCGCACGTCGCGCCCGGCCGGTTCCGTCAGGAGTCCTCACGAGTCCAGGCTGAAGGACTTGTCCCGGGTCAACGAACATGCCCCACCAGGGCGCACCGGGACCTATTCTCTTCGTCGCTTTGTGTTCCGGAAATACCCGGTTCGGTTGCTCCCGCTGCCCCCGAATCCGGCCGCGAGCCCTGGGGCTTTCTCGTGAACAGATGGAGTTGGATCAGCAGCCGGGGCGCTTCCGGACCCAGGGGTATATCCAGCCATGCGGGCGCAGAAAGAACGCCCCGTAGCTCACCCACGGGGCGTTACAGCATCCTGTCTTGTTCGAGCGCTCAGGCCGTATGACGACGTCGCACCAGCGCCATGCCGCCGAGGGCAAGCAAGGCCAATGTGGTTGGTTCAGGGGTAATCACGAAAGCCAGATCCATTGAGTTTCCCTGCTGATCACGCAATTCGTGCCAGTCCAATGAACTCAGCGGCCCGTCGAAGCCCCACACGGCGTCGTCGAGATGATGGTCCTGGGAGGTCTTCCAACCAAGCCATGCCGCGGGTTCGCCCGTTCCGGGATCGGCGGTATCAATAACGATCGACAACCAGTAGACTTCGCCCTGCTGCTGAATGAACTGGTTGCCAGCGTAATCCGCCATTTCGGTAACATTCAGCTGCCAGATGTCCATATGATCGTTCGGCGTGAACATGGGAGGGGTGAACGGGCTCTCGAAGTCGATCCAGCCTTGATCTCCCTGACCATTGTGTCGCACGGTCACGTTGCCGGTTGGCTCGCCCGGGAACCAGTTCCAGTACCAAAGCGGCTGCTCGGGGACGCTGAACCCGCCAGGGCCGACGGGGTTGTTGGACCAGATCTTCATTGTGATGCCGTTGAAGACGTTCAGATCCCCACTGTACTGGTCGTGTCGTGCGGAGAACCAGACGTGGACGTCGCTCACAGGGCCCGTCTGGCTGCAGGTCCAATCGTCGGCCAGAATCATCGGTTCACCACCCGTGCTGTACCAACTGACGTCCCATCCGTCCGGGTCTGGCAGCTGCGGGTAGTGCATTTTGTGGCCGTCGCCGGGGTCCCAATCGGCGATGGCCGGAACGGGCAAGGTGCATAGGGCCGCAGCGAAAACTACACACGATACAAGCAAGTTTCTCGCAGGCATTTCGCCCTCCTTTCGAGAAACGGCAAAAACGCCCGCAGAGGCAACCGGCGGCTCCGTCGATTTTCCAAACCCCTTAGCGGGCAGAAGGCACCGCTTAGTCAGATAATAAACCAGTCTACTCTCTTCCACCTGGTCCTGTCAAGGCAATTCTGAGCGAGGAGTCCAGCGTCACCAGTTGTTGGCTCATCCGACGGGAAACGCTGTCGGCTCAAGTCAACTGGAACGCCTGACCGGCAGCTGGCCGTGTGTATTGTCCGCAGTTCTTTGGAATCGTTAGCCTGAGAGAATCGGTCACAGCCTGACCGTCAGCGGCATGCACTACCTCAACGGCGATGTACCGGACGAGGCCTTCGATCGGGTAACGTTCGGCAGCGCGGCGCACTACCCCGGCGCAGCCGCGACGCGCAATGCGGCGCACCGAAGCACACGAACCGCCTCCAGTCCCTGTAAAAAAACCATTCTTGCGCTCGTTTGCTCAGGTACGCGGGTGCGTAGTGCAGAGAAAAGGGTGAGCGAGGGGATTCGAACCCCCGACCCCCTGGACCACAACCAGGTGCTCTAACCGACTG
>CAZHJL010000072.1:0-27500 GCA_964532795.1 uncultured Phycisphaeraceae bacterium
GCTGCTCTGGTTCCGCCGTCAGCACCGATTGGAGCTTTTGAGATAGTTACTAAGGAGCAACGCCAACCGCGTGCGGATGCTTGCGAGGGGGATGGCGTGAGCGAAATCGTGGTCGCCGCGGGGGACTATTCGCCCGCCTCGGTCGCGCCCTGCGGCGTCGTGCCGGTGAGTTGAAACTTGGCCCAGATCAACCATTCGGCCCGGGTGTCTTCAGCGAGGATCTGCTTGAGCAGATCGCGGACCTCCTGCGTCCGCTCGCCGCGCCGGATGAGGGTCCGCGCGAGGTTGGCCCGGAACTCGATATTGCCGGGCGCCAGGCTGACCGCTTCGCGATAGTAGTTGACTGCATCATCGAGCCGGCCGTCCAACTCGAGCACCAGGCCGAGATTGTTGCGCGGCTCGGCCCGGCGCGGAAGCAGCTTGCGGGCGTACTCGAACTCCCAGGCAGCGCGGTACCAGTCGCCCTGCGCGTAATAGACCTTGCCGAGGTTGTTGTGCGCGGGGCCGAAGTCGATGTCCTGCTCAAGCGCGGCCGAGAAGGCCTTGGCGGCTTCATCGAGTTCGCCCTTGTCCAGATGCGCCAGCCCCCGCTGGTTCGCCGCCTTGGCCTTGTCGGTATTGCGCAGGGGCGCTGCCTGAACGGTTCGGTAGCTCGTCTGCACCTTCTCGACCCGCTCGTTGGAGACGCACCCGCCGGTGCAGAACACGACCACCGCGCCCAGGCAAACCAACAACCGCAGCATCATCACGACTTTCATTCTCGACTCCCGCCTTCCTCATCCGGCATGTAGACCAGGTAGGTCACGGTGGCTTCCGCGTTCCAGAGGTCGCCTTCGTCCTGACCGTGCGGCGTACGAAGGCGGATGTGCTCGACGGTCACGCCGGGACCGTCGTTCTCCAGGTGATGGAGAAAGGTGGCCAACTGGGCCAGGTTGACGCCGCGCAGCGTCAGGATCGTCGGCTTGAGCAGGTAAGGCTTGCCGCGCACCGGTCGCGGCGACTGAGGAACAATGCCCTGCAACTGCTTCTGCCGGCCGATCGCGGCGACCTGCGCCGCCGCGTCGATGCGTTCGCCCAGAAACTGGACGCCCTGGTCCTCGCTTCCGGCGACGGTCTGCCGGGCATCCCCGTCGGCGATGGCTTTCGCGTAGAACTCGCAGTTCGCCAGCACGTCGGCGGCGTGCTGCGCTTCGGCGCGCTGCAGCATCATCCAGCGCACACTCCATGCGGTCGCCGCGAGGAGCATGATGAACATCGCGACGGCGAACAGACCGAGAAGCAGCATACGTCGGTTCTGCGCATTCATGGTTCGTCTCCCCGGCTCCCGGCCGCCGCCGCGATCGCCTTCGCCGTGAAGCGAAACTCGACACCGCCCTCGGCAAGCACTTCCGTTTTGGGTGGCTCGACCTCGAAGTGGCCGGACTGTCTCAACGCCGCGGCGATGCGCGTCGGGTCGACGTGATTGCGCGCATGGCCATAGACGCGGATCAGTTCGGGGTGGATGTCCAGTTCGAGGATGCGGAAGCGGATATCCCTCGGCAGCGCCCCCAGGACCTGGCGCAACTGCACCAGCGCCGGCACGTGCGCTTCGGCGTCGACGACGGCGCCGCCCCCGGCCAGCGCGCGTTTCCGCTCGTACTCCCTCTCGAGCGTTCGCTGCGCACTGACCGAGATGCGCTTGTCGGGCAGCGCTTCCTTGAAGACGTCCTCTTGTCGGCTGCTGTCGGTCGCGGCCTGCTCCCGGTACTGGATGCCGCGCCACCAGGTCACCCCGATCACGCTTCCCAACAGCAGCAGCATCGCCGCCGCAAGCAGCGCGGCGGGCCCGTAGTACACCTTCAGCCGGTTCGGGGCCGCCAACGCGCCGGAACGGAGGTTGATCCACGGTGTCGCCGTGTCATTCAGCACCTTCGACGCGAAACGCACCGCCGCCTCTTCGCTGTTCAGGTCGGCGAGGTCCACCGGCTCCGTGCGGCTGCATTCCTGGGTGACCTGGTGGATGACGCCGTTGCATGCCACGAGCGCCACGTGCTTCGGCTCGCCTTGGGCGGTCAGCGCCGTCCGCAGGCGCTCGGTGGTCAGGGCTTCGTCGTTCGACAGCCACCACCAGCGCGACGGCTTGCCCTGCTCGAACTCGATCATGTCATAGCCGTTCTCGCCGCCGCCATTGTGTCCGTCCTTCGCCGACGGCCCGATGAGTACGGTATCGATATCCGAGCTTCCGGCCACCGCGTGAGCCGCGGCGAGGAAGGCCTGCGGGCAGACGTAGCGAACGGGCACCTCCGCTTGCTCGAGCGCGGCGATGACCTGATCCAGCCTGGCCAGTTCGCCGCATACACCGAGCGCCGTGCCGTTGCCGGACTCGATGAACTGGGCAATCGTCTCCTCGGCTGAGATCGGTAAATGCTCTTCCAGTTGGAACGCCATCGCCTGGCGCCGCCCCGACCGCTCCAGGCCGTCGGTTGAGATCGTCGCCGAAAGACACCACGACGATGGCAAGGCGAGGGCCACCGGTTCACCGGCGTAGCCCCACTGCGCCAGTTGCTCCCTGGCCGCCGCGGCACGGGCCGACATGGGCGCATCGGCATCGACGGGCACCCCGTGCAGGTGCACCATCCCTTCGCGCAGGCAACCGACCCGCCATGCGGCATCGCTGACCAGAATGACAAACTGTCCACTCATCCGTAAGGTGGCTTCCTATCGTCGCGGCGGTGGTTTCAGTTCCACAGTGTTGCCCGCGTATTGTACCGTCACCCTGTCGGCTTCCACTTTAACGACCGTGACCTTGCCCACCGGATCATCGACGCTTTCGCCTTCGGCGCACAGCTTCTTGTTGCCGGCGGCGGTCTGGAACACCGCGATCGCATGGCCCGGCTCGTAGATGATGCCGATGAGAGCGGCGGTCATGGGTCGCCGCGTCGGCGTCGGGGGCCCGGCGCCACCGGTCGGGGGCGGATCGTAAAGCGGGCCACGCAGCGGCATGGCGCAGAGCTGGGTAAGCTCCGCCAGTTCGCCGCGCTCGGCATGCTGACCGGGCTCCGCCCCGTCGGCCCGTCGTGCCTTGGCGCCGGAACTGCGCGGGTTCGTGTCGACGGTGGGACGGCCGTGCACCTTCACCGGCGTCATCAGTCCCGCGGCGAGGATGGCCGCGCCGGCGAGCAACACGCAACCGGCGCCGGCCCGAATCAGATGCTTGCGCTGTCGTACATTCATTGGTTCACCATGAATACGTGTAGTGATTTCCGCCCCTGAAGGCGCTGCCCTCGCTCACGATGAACGCGTACCAGGCGCGGGTCCGGCCACGGGCCACGACCCACAATCCGTGGCAATCGGATTCATCGGTCAGCCAGGCCTCGAGCTTCCTTCTCGTCCTGTCATCGCGTTGTGCAACGCGCGTGAGCAAGGTCGAGAAGTCCTGGTATGGATCCTCATCACGTTCGGCAATCAGTTCGGCGACTACCTGCCTCCCAACGGCGTCGGCGAGAACGGCCTCCATGACCTTGGCCGACCCGCGTCGCAGGTTGATCTTGCCGTTGCCCCAGAGCGTGACCAGACTCGCGTGCCCCCGGCCCGGCGCATCACCGATGAGCGCGGTCGGCTCGGCGCTCTCGAAGACCTGGCCGTACGCCCCCAGCGCCGGCCGCTCGTCGCCGCGCTCGGCCAGGATGCCCGACAGTTTCGACGGTCTCAGCTTGATTTCCGCCCTTGTTCGCGCCGATGACCGGACCAATCGCCGCACCGCGGCCTCGGTTCGCTGCCTGTCGCCGTCCTCCAGAAGCCGGTTGACGCTGACCTTCGCCTGCTCGTCGGTGAACACCAAGTCGTAGTCGATGCCCGCCAGTTCGCAGCGCACCCGCAACTCCGGCACGGCATCATGCTCGTGTTCGGGCTTGCCTGACGCTTCACCGCGCGGCGATCGCGCGGTGCGGCCGCGCTCGGCGTTGGAAAGGACCTTCGCCGCGCGCGGCAGCAGCGTCGACTGGCAACTGGTCACCGCCCACCGTCGCTGGAGCCGTTCGACCGAGTCCTGGCACTCGAGCGCGCCCAGCGAACTCCGCCGCGCCAGCCCCACGAGCAGCGCCCCTGCCACCAGGACGAGCATGAGCGTCAGCAGCAGCGCGAAGCCGCGTTTCCTTCGGCGCCTTCTCACGGTTTCGCCTCCCACATGACGTTGACGAAGCGATCGTGACGCGACTGGTCCGAGTCGTCGGTCCAGACGCTCACGCGCCAGACCATGCCGGCCCCGGACCAGCTCGGAGCCTGCGAGTTCGAACCTGCGCCGCCCGATGCGGCTCCGGCCGACGCCGGCCCGCCCTGCGAGATCGGCTCGGACTTCGTCCGGCCGTCCCGTGTCCAACGGGTCAGGCCCTCCTCTTCGAGCATCCACTTGGGGACGTACTCACGGTAGTACATCAGTCCCTCAACCAGGTACGACGTCCGGCCGTCCACGGTGACCGATATCAGCTTCGAATTCGGCTTCACTTCCCCTTCGGCCTGCGTGCCGCCTGGTTGGGGCGGCGATGCGGCCGGTTGTCCGGCCGGCGTCTCGGGAGACGGGGCGGTCTCGACTTGCGATTTGCCAATGCCCCACTCGTTGACGACGGTGCTCAACGCAAGCCGACTGACACCGGCACACACCACGTCGCGCTGGACCTGCTCGCTCGAGAGCGTATCAAGCGCCTGCTGGCGGCGCACGAGCCAGGGACGCCCGTTGATCTGCATGACCTTGTACCGCACCTCAACGGGACGGTGGGTCGGCGTGCGTCGACTCTCGTCCAGGCCGCAGTTGCCCTGGATCACCAGGTCCGAACCCCCCACCACCTCGACCGCCGTGGCATGGGCCAGGTCGCTGCGCAACAGGCGGGCGAGGGCGTCGATGGTCTCTTCGCGTGACGGCCCCCCGCCATGCGACGCGTCCACCATGGCCTGATCCGGCCCGCTCAACGATGTGATCACGCCGAGCACACCGACCATCAGCACCGTGCAGAGCGCCGAGGCCAGCACGAGTTCGATCATGGTGAATGCGCGTGAACGTTTCATGGTTTGGTCATCCTCGCCCTGCGGGGCGAATGATTCATTCCTGTCTGCCGATCGGCACGGGCACGGTGCCGTCACCGCTGCCCGGCAGTTGCGGCTGCAACCGCTTCTCGGCCTCCTCCAGTTCCCGCTGCTCGACCTGCGGATCGGGTATGACCAGCTCGACCGCGATCAGCACCTCATGACCCGACGCGGCCTGCCACGTCTTGGGCTCCGTTTCGGATATCTCGATACGCAACACGCGAGCGCCGAGGTCCTGAACCGGTTCGTTGTCCACCAGCCGCGTTGTCCAGGTGAGCGAGGGGTCGAAGCTGACCGCATCGGTCTGGTCAATCGGCGGTCCGAACGGGTCGCTCCACCAGCCGGTGATCAGTTCGTCGGCGGCGCGCACCGCCGCGGCCTTGCGTTCGGTCAGGGCGATCTGGCGCGCATGGCGCGTCCTGGCCAGCACCACCGCGACGAGGATCGTGCCGAGGATCGCGATCGCGGCCACGACCTCAATCAGCGTCAATCCGCCCCGTCGAGAGCGTCTCGAACAGTTCGTACGCATCCTCTTCATCCTCGAGCACGGTTACCTGTCCAGTCAGTCCGGCGAAGACCAGCCATGTCCGATGGCCATCGCTTCGTGTGCTTACCCGCAGCGCGTAACTCGCGCTGTGGCCGTTCTCCGACATCGCGATGTGCACGGTTCCTTTTTCGATCTCGCGAATCGCCGACGTCGAGGAGCCGCCCATCAGGACGCGATCGACCACGTGCGCGTCGGCCAGCCGCACCGCGTGGGATCCATGCTCGTCGGCCTCGCCAACCCGCGAGACGTAACGCAGGAGCTGCTCGTCAAGATCAATCTGCAGTTCCGTCCGGCCGCCCATGCGCCGGGCCGCCAGTCGGGCCAGGTGATCGGTCTCGGCGATGCGTCCGACCACATTGCCGCGAACACTGTCGGCCACGTCACCGCCCAGCGACAGCGCCACCGCGCCGGCCAGCAGTCCCATCAGCAGGACCACGACCATGACTTCGACAAGGGTGAACGCGCGGCGTTGCATACTTCACGACCCGTCGCTCGAATCCAAACGCGACGAGAAAACATCCGCGTTGTCGCCTTCTCCGCCTTCGCGATCGTCGGCACCGAACGTGTAGACGAGGTAGGGGTCGCCATCCTCGCCGGGCACCTCGTAGCGGTACGGTTTGCCCCACGGATCGGTGATGCTCGTCACGCGCTTCTCGTCGATCAGAACGTCGAGGCTCTCAGGATACTTCGCGTGCTTCATGTGGTACGCGTTAAGCGCCGACATGATGGTTGCGATATCCTGCTTGGCGCGGCTGGCCCGGGCATCGCCGATCAGTCCGGTGGCGACGAGCGTGACCGCCCCCGCAAGCATCCCGATGATCACCACGACCACCATGACCTCGATGAACGAAAAGCCCGCCCGCCGACGGCACGCGCGTCGGCGACAGCCCATCGCCGTCCCACGGTTTCGCTTATGTCTGTTGCAGTACATTTCCAGCCTCCAGGATTGGAAGGATCGTTGCGAAGGCGATGAAACCCACCGCGATCGCGAGGAAGATCATCATCACCGGTTCAAGAAGCGCCGCCAGCCTGGTGGCCGTGATGTCCACCTGGGTATCGTAGTCCGTCGCCAGGTCTTCGAGCATCGTCTCGAGCCGGCCCGACGCCTGGCCCACGGCGAACACCTGGATGACCAGCGGCGGGAAGGCTTCGGTCTTCTCCAGCGCCGTCGAAATATCGCGGCCGGCCAGCACCGCCTGCTCGCACGCGACCAGCGCCTCGCGCAGCACCTCGTTCTTGACCGTCCGCTGGGCGATCTGCACCGCGCGCACGAACACCACGTCGCTCTTGAGCAGCGTCGCCATCACCATGGACATGCGCGCGATCGCCTGCTTGCGGATCAGTTCGCCCAGCAACGGCATTCTCAACTGAAGTCGGTGCCACTTCATCCGGCCCGACTTCGAGCGCAGAATCGCGCTGATCGACAGCATCATGACCAGCAGCCCCAGCAGCAGCGCCCACCACCAGCCCAGGATGAAGTCGCTGATCCCTTTCACCACGACCGTGGCGAAGGGCAGCTCATTGCCCGTTTCGAGCAGCACGCCCAGCAGGTCGGGCACCACGTACGTCATCAAGAAGATGCTGATGGCCAGTCCGACCAGCAGCACGATGCACGGATACATCAATGCCGACGCCACGCGATTTTTCAGCGCCGACGCGCGGCGACGAAAGTCCACCAGCCGCGCCAACGCGGTGTCCAGCGTGCCGGCGTTCTCCCCCACCTCGACGATGTTGATGCACAGCGCGTCGAACAGGCCCGGCTGCTGCGACATGGCCTCGGCCAGGCCGCCGCCCGCGGCCACGTGGTCGCGCATCAGCATGATCGATCGCTGGAAGCGCCCGGCATGCTGGCGCGTGATCGTGTCCAGCGATTCGAGCAGCGGAATGCCCGCGGCCAACAGCGTGGACATCTCCTGCAGCAGGCCGGTCACCTTGCCCGCCTGGCGGGCAGTCAGATAGCGTGACAGGCGGCTATGGCGCCCGCCGGCCTTCTGTTCGATCACTTCGCGGATCGAGAGGCCCTGGGCGCGCAGTTGATCCCGCGCCTGGCGCGGCGAATCGGCGCTGATCGTGCCGCGGATCACCGCGCCGGTCGCGCCGCTGCTCGCGCTGTACACGTACACTGCCATCAGAACGCCGCCCTCACCGACACGCGCATGACCTCTTCCAGCGTCGTGATGCCGCGCCCGGCCTTGGCCAGTCCGTCGTCGCACAGCGTGTGCATGCCGGCGCGGATGGCCGCATCATTGATGCCGGAGGCCGTGGCGTGCGACTGGACGAGCTGGCGGATCTCGTCGTTTACCGTCAGGAGTTCGAAGCAACCGGCCCGGCCGTGGTAGCCGGTGTTGCGGCACGATTCGCAGCCCGCGCCCCGCCGCAATCCCGCGCGCTCCTCGGGCGTCGGTTCGTACCGCAGCGAAGCGAACTCGCTCCCATCCGGTTCGTACGGTTGCCCGCAGTGTTTGCACACACGCCGCACGAGACGCTGGGCGAGCACGCCGACCAGTGAACTGCCGACCAGGTACGGTTCGATCCCCAGGTCAAGCAGGCGGGTGACGGCGCTGGCCGCGTCGTTGGTGTGGAGGGTGCTGAACACGAGGTGACCGGTCAGCGCGGCCTGGATCGCCATCACGGCGGTCTCGTGATCACGAATCTCGCCGATCATCACGATGTCCGGATCCTGCCGCAGCACGCTGCGCAGGCCGCCGGCGAAGGTCATGCCCTTCTTCTCGGAGATCTGGATCTGGCTGACACCATCCAACTGATACTCGATCGGGTCCTCAAGTGTGATGATGTTGCGTTCGGTTGAGTTGATCTGCCCCAGCGCGGCGTAGAGCGTGGTCGTCTTGCCCGAACCGGTCGGGCCGGTCACGAGGATCAGGCCGTGCTCGACGCGGATGAGCTGGCGGAAGCGCTCAAGCGCGTTTCGGTCCATGCCGAGTTGATCGAGTGTGAACAGCCGCGCGCTCTTGTCGAGCAGGCGGATCACCACGCGCTCGCCGTGGCTGGCCGGCACCGTCGAGACGCGCAAATCGATCACGCGATCGCCCACCTGCACCGAGGATCGTCCGTCCTGCGGCAGACGCTTCTCGGCGATATTCATCTTGCCCATCACCTTGATGCGGCTGACCACTTCCTCGTGCACGCCGGAGGGCAGATCGAACACGTCGAACAGCACGCCGTCAATGCGCATGCGCACCACCACCCGGTCCTCGTACGGCTGTACGTGGATGTCCGACGCCTGCTGCTGGACGGCTTCGAAGAGGACGAGGTTGACCAGCTTGATCACCGGTGCGCGATCGGCATTGTTCAGCAGGTCCTCGCGTCCCCCGAGGTCCTTGACCTCCTGCATCACCGACTCGTGATCAAGCCGCTCGACGAACTCCTGGGCCGCGCCGGTCTGCGTGCCGTACGCCTGGTTGATGGCCACCGAGAGCTGCTTGGCGTCGGCCGCGAGCACATGGATGGGACCACCGAGCCAACGCCGCAGCACGTCCTGTGTCTGCAGGTCGGACGGCTCGACCATGGCGATGCGCATGGGCCCTTCATCGGTCGCCAGCCCGAGCACCTTCTTGGCGCGGGCGAAGCTGATCGGCACGCGCTTGACGAACCGGGCCGAGGGCGGCGTCGCGGCGGGATCACACTCGATCGCCGTGTCGCCGGGGAGCGCAAGCGCGTTCGGGGCGCTTCCGCCACTCGACGCGATGGGCGGATCGGCCACCGCCGCCGCCGGGCCACTGCCGGTCACACCCGCGGCGAGATTGGCGAGCTTGGCTCGAACCTGGCTCTTGGTCTCGGAGGCAATCATGGTCAATCTCCCGTACGCCTGATCGATCGTTGTTTCGCCGCCTGCCGACGGCCGCAGGCGGTCCGCGAGCATCTCAGCGGATCTCGACCGGTTCACTGAGCGGGAAGTCTCCCGGCAGCTCGGCATCTGCGGCGGCCTCGGCCGACAACATCTTCAAATCCTCGAACTGGTCATCGCGCAGCACCACCGCACGAAGGAAGACGAACAGCGTCGTCTTGCGCGTGGTCGTGCTGCGACTGGAGAACAGGTACTCAATGACCGGGATTTCGCCGAGAATCGGGACGCGATCCACGTTGTTCGAGTAGTTCTCGCGCGTCAACCCGCCCACGACGATGGTGTGCCCGTCGGGAATGACCGCCACGCTCTTCAGATTGTTCGTCTGCCGCGCGGGCGGCAGCACGCCCTCGGCCACGTCCAGCTCCTCGGTGACATCCGAGAAACTGCTCAACTCGATTTCGTACTCGAGCTTCAGGTGGTCTCCCTCGCTGATCTGCGGCGTCACACTGATCTTCGTACCGGCCGAGGCGAACCCGCCGAAGCTGGTCGTCGATACGGTGCTCGACGCATTGACACTCGAATAGGGCTCCTCGTTCTCACTGGTAAGCGTGCCCGTGGCGTTGTCGTTCACGAGGACGGTCGGCCGCGAAAGCACCTTGGCGCGTGAATCGGACGCCACGGCCTGGATCACGATGTCCGCGATGTCCGCGCTGATCACCGCGCCGTTGTAACCAAGGCCCGGTTTGAGCGTCAGGCGACCGGTGTCCGCGTCAACCTCGCTCAAGCCAAATGAGCTGAAGTTGAGCATGGTCCCCTCGCCGTCGTTGACGTCGGTGCTGGCCGAGACCTCCACGCCCAGCGAGAACCCGTCCGTCGTGTCCAAGGCGACGACGGTCGCTTCGATCAGCACCTGGGGCCGGCGGACATCCAGCCGCTTGATCAGCTTCTCGTAGACCAGTTGCATCGCCGGTTTGGCGATGACGATGATCGTGTTCGACCCTTCGTCGGCCATCAGCCGCGCCTCGGGCAGCTCCACGGAACGCGGCCCCGCGTCGGCGAACACGCCGTCCCGGCCGCCGTTGGCCCCGAACCGGTTCACCTCCCCGGGCTCGGGTCCGCGCATCACGTCCGCCGGCTGTCCCCCGCCGGCCGACGCGCCATCGATGCTCACGTCGCGAACCCCTTTGTCCCCTTCGATCGCCATCAGGGTCTCGAGGACATCCTCGGCCTTCGCATTCTGCAGCTTGTAGAAGCGGACCGGGCTCTGCTCGTCGGGCGATCGGTCCAGTTCCTCGCGCAGCGCGGCGATCTGCTTGTGGACCTCGGGCGTCGCCGTTGCGATCAGGAGCCCTGCCCTCACGTTGACGGTGGACGTATACAGTCGCTTCGCCGCCAACTCGCCGATCAGTTCCTTCACCAGCTCGTCGACTTCACGTGGCGAGGCGAAGCCGAAGCGGTACACCTTGGTCTCGGTTCCGAGCGACACATCGAATGACGGGATCAGTGCCGCGGCTTCCGCCACTTCAGTCGGGTCGCCCACGATGACCAACTGGTTGGTGCGGTCGTCCGCCTCGATGGTCAACGGCGAGGCCCCGCGCTGGGTGGCGCCGGTCGCTTTCGCCTTGCCGGCCAGCAACTGGGTCAGGCGCTGACGCAGGTCGTCCGCCTCAACGTGATTGACCGAGACGAATCGCACCGCCACCTCGCGGGCCGGCCGGTCCACCAGCGTCACGATCTCCGCGATGCGAGCGATGCTCTCGGCGAAGTCGGTGACGATGAGCATGTCGTACTCCGGCATCGAGATGACGTTGGCGCGCCCCGTGGTCAGGAATGGCGTGATCGCCTGCTCAACCCGTGGTGTCTCAGCGTGCTTCAGTTCGAAGAGCCGCGTGACCGCCACGGGGGGTTCGTCCTCATCCGCTTGACCCGGAAGCCTCGCGATCGCAGTGAGCTGGGGGCTCACTTGGATCCGCATCATCCCGGGAACGTCGGTGCGGGTCAGCACCATCCCGTTCATCCGCAGTGCGCTCTCCAGCAGCGTCATGACGGAATCCGCCGGGATCGGCTGGGGCGCATGAATGGCGATGCGCTGGCCGCCGATGCTCGCGTCGTGGATGAAATTCACGCCGTGACGTTTGCTGACATAGTCGATCAGCAGCTTGATTTCCACCTGCTCGGGCAGGTCAAGCCGGACCATCTTCGGCGCCCGGTCTTCTTTCCTGTCCGACTCGGGCCCCGGGATGCCGAAAGCCTGGAAGGGCGCGAGCGCCACCACCGCGATCAGCGCGATCGGCGCCAGTACAGTTCGCAAATTGATCAGCATCATCGTCTCAACCTCTACTTCCGCACGCGGCGCCTGCTAGCTTCGTCTCCTGCCATTGACCCGGATCACGCCCTCGAGGTACTTCTGCACGTCGTCGCGATACTCGATCTCCTGGGCGCGCTCGAGCAACGGAATGGCCGGATCGAGCTTGCCCAGCTTCACGAGAAGCTGCGCGTGCTGCACCAGGGCCCTGGCCTCGAACTTCTTGAGCCCTTCAGCGCGCTCGTAGTACCAGACGGCCCGCGCGAATTGTTCGTTCTCTTCGGCCTCGGCCTCCTCGACGGCGGCCTGTGCCTGCTCAAGCGTCGACCTTGCCGCATCGACGGCCTCGGTCAACGCCTCGATGTTGTCGGTGTTGCCCGCCTTCGCCTCTTCGAGCGCCTGGTTCGCATCTTTGAGTGCCTCGTTGCGATCCACTTCAGTTGCCTTGGCGGCCTTTCTTGTTTCAGCCGCCTTCAACGCCAACCGCGTGTGGTACTCGCCCAACAGGATGAGAGCCTCACCGTCGGACGGGTCATTCTCGACCATCTGCTTGAGGATCCCCACCTCCGCCTCGGTGTCCCCTTCCGCCACCGCAAAGCGGGCCAACAACTGCAGCAAGCTGCGTTCATCTCCCTCACTGAGCCGATCATGGAACACGGCCTGGATTGCCTCGGCCAGGCGCTTGGCCGGCTCGTAGGCCGACCGGGCCGCGACCACCCGCGCGGCCGCGATGGGCCGGCCGGGCTTGGGCAGTTGCACCTGGTCGGGCGATTCGCCCTTCTCCCTGGCCTCCGCAATCTTCTTCTGCGCCTCGCGCTCGGCCATCTGCATGGCGCGGATGTGCGTATCCACGCCATGCGCGAAGAGGCCCTCGTTCACATAGATGTCGCCGAGGAGCCGCAGGCTGTCGACCGTCGACTGGCCCATGCTGTCGACCATCTCGAAGTTTTCCGCCGCATCCATCGGCCTGTCCTGTCCCAGGTAGGCATTGGCCTGCATCATCCACAGGCCGGCGTGCCCGGGGTTAGACCGGAGCAGCATCTCGGTCAAGGCCACGGTCTCCTCGAACTTGCCGTGCTTGTACATCGCCTCGACCAGGCCCAGCTTCCAGTCCATGGTCTTTCGATCGAGCAGAACCGCCATGCGGTAAGCCGACTCGGCCGACATGAACTGCTCCTCGGACAGGCAGGCGAATCCCAACAGGCCGTAGGTCACACCGTCACCGCCACCCAGTTCGATCACGCGGGTCAACGCGGGAATCGCCTCGGCCATGTTTCCCTGTCGGATATGGATGATCCCCAAGTTCTTCCATGCGCGTCGGAACGGCGAGTACTTCTTCACGGCGGTCTTGTAAGCCTCGGCCGCCTCGTCCAACTCGTCGTTCTGGAAGGCGATATTGCCCAGCGTGAAATCGACCACGGCGTTGGCCATCGGTCCCTGCATCTCGCGCAGTTCCGCCGCGGCTTCCGCCTGCCGTCCGGCGCGGATCTTGCCGGCTTCCGCCTCGCGCTTCGCCCTCAAGTCCGCCAGCTTCTCACGCAGTTGCTGGACTTCGCCGCCTTTCGCCTGCTTGATCTGCTCCTGGAGTTGCTTCTCCTCGTCCGACTCCTCCAGCAGCTTCTTCTCCTGCTCGCCCGGCTCCAGCTTCTGGTAGATCTCGATCAGCTTCTCTCGCTCGTCCGCATTGTTCAGCGGCGGTTCGATCTCGGTGGCCGATATGTAGCTCTCCGCGAACTGCCGCGTGAACGCTTCGCTGGACCAGACCGACAGTTCGCTCGCGCTGAGGCGGTGTCGGCGCATCGCCGCGATCTGCTCCGGGGTCAGCGGCGCTTCGCCCTGCTCTTGTTCGCGGGCGGGCTTCGTTTCCGGGGTCGTGACACAACCTTCGGTTGTCAGCGCGGCCAGCAGGCCGAATATGATCCACAGTCGCTTCATGGTTCTGCATCATCCTTCCGGGAACTTGATCGGGACGCGCATCCGCGTACTGACTGCCTTGCCGTTTCGTTTGCCCGGCTCAAACTTCCATTGCTTCACCGCCAGCAGTGCCGGCTGCTCAAACACCGGGTTCGTCGACTGCTTGGCGATCGGATTACGGACCCGTCCGCTCCGATCAACGATGAAGATGATCACGACCCTGCCGGGGGCATTGCGCCGCAACAGCGGCGTCAGCTTCGGGCTCGGCTGGTAGATGACACGGGGTTTCTGATCCAGGTCACCGAGATTGAACAACTGCTCGCCGCCGCCCTGGCCGGCCATCATCTTCTTCACGTCGATCCCGAAGCTTCCCTGCAGAGAGCCATCCCCGACGCCCGTACCCAGGTCCAGCGCAAGCTGGTTCAGGTCGAGGGTCATTTCGGGCTCTTCCAGGTCGAGGTCCTCCGGCTGTTCCTCCTCTTCCTCTTCGGGTTCCTCTTCCTCGGGGATCTCCGGCAGTTCCTCGTCAATCGTGACCTCGATCTCGGTCAGTTCACGCGGATTGGTCTCGCGCTGGCTGATCACCTGCATCAGCGGCAACACGAGGAAGAACAACAGGGTCAGTCCCACCGCGCCCAACACCACGATCAGGTGATGGAAGAAGCCGCGACCTGAGGTCTTCGCCTCCTGCGTGGGCATGGTTACTCCTTTCAGCTTCGCGGCCGCGCGCTGGCGCGGTAGACCTTCTCGGCGCCGGCGCGCTTCGCCTCGTCCACGATCTGCACCAGCATGTGAGCAGGCGACTTGGCGTCCGGATCGATAATCACCGGCAACTGCTCCTTCTGGATCAGCCGCTTGACCAGCGGCTGCACACCGTTGATCCCGACTTCACGCGTACCGTAGACCACCTCGCCCTTGGCGGTAAGGGCGATGATGATGCTGTTCTTCTCCAGCCGGTCGACCATCACCGCGCGGGTCGGATCGATCTCGACATCCGGCGTCTTGACGAAGACCGTCGTGACGATGAAGAAGATCAGCAGGATGAAGACGCAGTCGATGAGCGGGGACATGTCGATCCCGCTTCCCTCGCCGGCCGCACTGTCCGTGTCTCTGAAACGTGCCATCACGCACCTCTCATCTGCTCACCCGCCCCCGAGAGTAGGTAATTTTCTCGACGCCGGCCTTCAGCACTTCATCCTCGACCTGCACCATCAGGCTAGAGGGCGGCCCGACCGCCACCTTGATGTTGACGGGCAGTTCCGGGTTGGCCAGCATGCGCTTGGCCACCACCGGACGCACCCCGGCCAGACCGATGTTCCGGCCGTCGACCAGCACCTCGCCCTTCTCACTCAGCTCGATACTGAGGGTGGTGCTCTCGGTCTGCTGGGCGGCCGCCGGCTGCGGCCGGTCCACCTCGCTGCCGGTCTTGTCCACAAAACGCGTCGTCACAATGAAGAAGATCAGCAGGATGAAGACGCAATCGATAAGCGGCGACATGTCAATGCCGGCTTCGATCTCATCTTCAGGATTCATTTGCTTCAAGCGTGACATCTCGACCTCACGATCACTCCTGTATCTGCACGCCCATCCTCAACGGGCTTCAGGCCGCCCGTTTCGATTTCTCACGCAATGACCGGTGCAGGGCTTGGGTGCACACCGTCTCCAGGTGAGCGAGGAACGCCCTGAACCGCTCGTAACGCCGACTCAACTGGTACTGGAAGAACAGGCCCGGCAAAGCGATGACCAACCCCGTCTCCGTCGTGATCAGCGCCTCGGAGATGCCCTTGGCGACCATGGCCATCGTCTTCTCGCCGCCCGAGCCGCTCGACAGGGCCACGAAGGTCGCGAGCATGCCCGTCACCGTTCCCAACAAGCCCAGCAAAGGCGCGGCCCCCACGCATACGCCCATGACCTTCAGATCCCGTGCGAAGGGCGACAACTCGCTGGCCCGCAATTCCTCGAAGAAGACTTCGGCGTCCTCCAGGGACTTGGCGCCGATCACGAAATCGAGGATGTCGCCGACTGGTCCGCGCCGTTCCTCGGGGTGGTCGATCCAGCGCCGCCATTTGCGCTCGGGAACCGACTGGAAACCCTTGCCGCGCAGGCACAGATAGATGTGCACGCCGATCGCGAACATCACGAAGGCGTTGAAGGCGATCGCGATCATGGCCCAGCCGCCGCCGAGCCATATCTCGATCGCATCCTCGACCATCGCCTGAACCGGCGCAAGCCAGGTGCTTCCCTGTTGGGCCACGATCTCAGTCATTGTTCTCGTTCGATTCCTCGTCCGCATCGCCGCGCAACGGCGTCTTGCTGATCTGGTTGATCAGGGCCACCGCGGCCTTTTCCATTTCGTCGACCACCCCACGCGCCTTGCGCGACAGCAAGGCGTACAGCAACAATGAGGGGATCGCAACGATCAAGCCGAATTTCGTGGTGATCAGCGCCTCGGAGATACCGCCGGACAATGTTTTCACATCGCCGGTGCCGAACTCCGTGATCAGCCTGAACGTATTGATAATACCCGTGACCGTGCCCAGCAGGCCGAGGAGCGGCGCCGCCGAGGCCGCGATGGCGACCAACGGCAGGAGTCGCTGCAGTTTGAGCCGCGTCGAGAGCACCTGCTCGTACATGACCTCCTCCACCAATGCGCGCGGCTCTTCCAGGTGGGCCACGCCGGCCGACAGCATGGCCCCGCCCGGCCCGGCGATGGATTGGGCAACCTTCTCGGCCTGCGACTTATCCCGCTTGGACACCGCGTCCAGAAGCGACTCGACACGCGCGGGCGAGGGTTTGCGCACCGACATCAGGGCGATCAACTTGTACAGGACCACCAACAGCGCCAGCCCGGCAAGGGCGAAGATCGGAATCATGACCGGTCCGCCCTTCTGGATGTGCGCCCACAGGCTTTCCTCGATCCGCTCCACCCGCATCGCGTCACCCAGTGTCGGATCCAGGGCCAGTTGCCCCCCCGTGCCCTCCACCAGCTTGGCTGTGGCCTCGGCCAGAGCGGGGTCGGTGAACGTCGCGACGTTCGCCTGCAGCGAGTTGAGCCGCTGTTCGGCCAAGCCCACGTTCTGCCCGTCGTCCGATCGGAACATCGCGACGGGACCGATCATGACGAACCGCCCTTCCTTCACCAGGCCGCCCGCGATCTTCGCCTTGCCTTCGAACCGCCTGCCGCCCAGCATCTCGCTCATGCGCGTCAGGGAGGCATCCACCACCGCCGACTGCCGAACGAACTTCTCATCCACGGCCAGATCGTCGTCCTTCGGCGCCGCCAGCGCGTCATCCAGCATGTCGCGATAGAGCTGCAGTTCGGCGACATGCAGCCGCGACTCGAAATTGCGCGTGTAGTCGCTCAGCAGGTTCTGTAGATTCGTCGCGTGCTCACGGCGCGCCTTGATGGCGCCACGGAGATTCGCCACGTTGAGATTGCGGCGACTCAGTTCGCGTTTGACCGAGTCTTCCTGCCGGCGAAGCTCGAGCAGTTCGTTCTCCAGCGCGGAGACCTGGCGGCTCAGCTTGATGACCTCCTCGCTCTCCTGCTTATTCAGTCGCCTGTATTCCGCCAGGCTCTTCTCGAGTCGACGCTGCATGGCACCGGCGGCCTCGCGGAACACGCTCTCGCCATCCTGCTGATCTGGTTCGGCAAATGCAGCGCCACAGCACAGAAGGGCCATGATTACTGTCGGGATGTAGATGATCTTCATGGTCACTCGCTTGCCTCGTTGCCGGAAGTCGGTGACGGACTGCCGTCGTTCTCACGTGTGTCGTCATTCGCAGACGACACAGTCTGTTCAGCGGCGGATGCGTCGGTGTCTGACAGAGCGTCCTCATCCGCCGGCGGCGCGGCCCCATCTCTGGGCGCCTCCTGGCCCTGACGGGGCCAGGTGAAGACCTCGACCGGCAGCGTCACGAATGCGGGTTTGTCCTTCTTTGACCAGATCGCCATGGCCTGAGAGATGCGGGGAGCAAGATGGTCCGCGTTCTGCCACGTCCATGCGCCCGCGGTCGCCGTGCCGATGCCCGCGAGGCCGCTGTCGGGCTCGAGGTAGTACCCCTGACCAACCCCGATGTACACGGCGGTGACTTCCACTTCCTCGCCGCCGCGGGCAAACGTTTCCGGCACCATATGGATGGCCAGGTTGTATTTGTCCAACTCGCTGAGAATGCCGGTCACCGTCAGGTAGCGCTGGGGAGTCGGCAGTTGCGTCTTGTCGGGCTTCTCGGCCGTGGGGAGCCGCTGCGCGAGCTTCTCGATCGCCTCCTCCCCCCGAACGCCCGCCGGCAGTCGGTCAAGCAGATCGCGCATCTGCGACTCGTACGTGAGCAGGCGTTCTTTCACCTTTTCCTCACTGGCAATGAGCCGATCGTTCTTTTCTTCGAGTTCCCTTGAGTCGGCCCCCGCTTTCTCGACCTCCCCTTCCGCTTCCCTGATGCGCTCGCGTGTCTCGGCGATCTGTTGTTCGAGTACGGCGATGTGCTCCCGGAGCAACTCCTTCCTGAGCGCCGTGTCGCGACGCAGTTCCGCGATCAGCCGCTCGTTCTCGACCCATCGATCCATGGCGCTGCGCGCGTCCCCGAGTTGCTGCTCGAGTGGAACTTGCTCAGGCGTGGTGTCGTCCGCGCCGCCTGCGGCATCGGGCGCGGTTGCCGCGGCGTCACCAGACGAGTTCGCGTTGTCGGGGGGCTGCGTCCCCTCGCCCAGCGTCAAGCCGGTCAGAAGGAGACAGAGGGCCGCCGCGCACAACAGCGTCGCAGGTTGTGCCCGCCATCGCTTCGCCCGCGGCGCGGGTTCGGGGCCCGGGGAGGTTCCGGTGTCAATCGCTCGCTTTGTCATGCTTGATGCCCATTTGCCGAATCCATGCAATGCAGGCGTCCACGGCGGCCGCCTAGAACTCGAAACTTGCCGAGACACTGACCGAGAAATCGATGCCTTTTCGGTACGACGCTTTCACTCTATCCCTGGCGATGTACTCTGATCGATAGACCTCCGTGATCAGGGGATCGGTGAGGTTCTTCGCCGAGAACTTCAGCTTGAAGTGCTTTCCCAGGCTCTGAGTCACCGTCAGGTTGAGCGTGTCGTACGCGTTGGCGAAGACCGCGGGGACGAAGTTGTTGGTGTCCTGGCCTTCGCCCGCCACGAGCGTGTCGCCCTTCAGCGTGTAGAACAGACCGATTTCCGTATCCGTTTCCTCGATCGTGTAGGTGAGATAGAAGTTCACGAGGTACTCCGGGGCGTTGACCATCCGGCGCTCGGTGATCCTCGCACCGTTGAGCTTGCTCGCCAGCAGCGTGGTTTCCGATTCCGGCAGCATCACCGTGGCGTCAATGATGGCCGCGTTGGCGCCCATCCTCAGACCATCGAGTTGGTCCCAGAACCGCCCCATGTCCTGCCGGACCTCAAACTCGAAACCGGACAGCTTCCCGCTGGGGAAGTTGATCACGGTGGTGTACCGTCCGAGATTGGTGTCGAAGTCCTGGACGTACTCGATCGGGTCCTCGAGGTCCTTCTTGAACCAGGATACCGACACGAGACCGCCTCCGTACGGTTCGTAGTCAAGTCGAAGATCGAAATTGGTCAACGCCACCATGCCCAGGTCCGGATTGCCCACGAAGATGTCGCTGCCCTGGTACTCCTGCCGCGCGACGACCGAGAGTTCTCTGAAGGTCGGACGCGCAATCGTTTCGGACCACGACGCCCGGAAGGTCACTTCTTCGATCGGCTTGAAGACCAGCGCGAGAGACGGCAGAACATCGTCCTGTTCGAAATCAACGTCGCCGATCGGAAGGCCGCTCAGGACGTCGATGATGCGGTTGTCGAAGGCGTCGAAATAGCCCGTGGCGCCGACGATGGCGCCAGGCGTCGTCAGTCTCTCGGGGGTGCGAGGCAGGATGGCGCGGGCATCGGCCTCGGGAAAGGTCTGGATGTCAAACTTCGTTGACTCGAACCGAACGCCACCAATGAGTTTCAAGTTGGAGGTAAGCGGCAGGTCAGCCATCGCATACCACGCGGAGATCCCCAGCTCACCCGTGAAATCCACGGCCAGCTTGTTCTCGTCGGTGATCGGCTGTACCCCGGGGAGGGTGAGGAACACTTCGCTGTAGGACACGTCGAACGGCGCGAAGAGCGGCGGCAGAATGCCCTGATTGAAGTTCTGGAACGTCTGCTGTTCAAACTGCCGCGTGATGTCATCGGCGAAAACGCCGAACTTGATATAGCCCTTGTCACCCGACCATTGATCAAACGGGATCTTCAAGTTGACCGCATACTGTTCGCTGTCCTCGGTGATCTGCTCCCATGTCCGCGACGTGTTACCCGAGAAGGCGGCCGAGAACAGACCAAGCGCGAGGTGAGCATCGACGCCGCCGGTGACATACTGCGACTGGAAGAAACGCTCGTCGGGCTCGTTGGAACTGGCCGAGTTCTTGGAAATCGTCCAGTCGATCTCAGGTGAATGGAACTCAAGCACGTCCTCGATGCCGATGCCCGGAGTCGGAACGCGGTGCCTGCCCCGCAGTTGCATGGTCTTCGTCGTACGCTCAGCGTACTTGAGCGTCTCGCCACGCCTGTACGGTGTGACGAACGGATCCCCGTCGGGTACGAGCACGTCACCCAATGTGTCCTCGACGAAGGTCGCTGAATCAGATGTATTCGTCGTCTGCATGTACACGAACGACAGTTCGTGGTTCTCAATCTCGACACCGACCGATGCGAGCACGCCCCACGTCACCGACTCTTCAGCGCGCTTCACGTCATACAGCGACGTCAGATCACCTTGCCGGCTGGTCGCGGCCACCAGATCGCTCCCCACGGCGCCGTTGGCCAGCCACCATCTGTGATCAATCGCGTCATCAACCAACTCGCTGTCGCGACCGTAGTAGGCGTGACCGATGGCGCCGATGGTGACACCGGACTCAAATGTGTGTCTGCCCCCCACAGTCAGATCCAAATCGTAGTTGAAGGGCGCATCCTTGGTGGATACCCCTACGGCCGGCGGATCCGACAGGATGCGCGTCGGCGGGTTACCGGGGATGATGCCGATCACCGGGATGTCATTCCGATCGCCGTTGACACCCCATGTGTTGACACCACCATCTGTATAGGTCAGGAAATCATCGCGGTCGCTCGTCTGTGTATTGAACTTCGTGCCAATCCCAAGCTCGATGAAGAATGGCTTCTCCGGGATGCCGGTCAGCACGATGTTCACCGCGCCGCCGGAAGCATCGCCCTGCTGGTCGGGTGTGAATGTCTTCGTGACCTGCACGCTCTCAATGGTCGAAGACGGGAACTGGTCCAGTTCCGCTGCTCGCGTCTCCTCGGCCGCGGAGGGCAGGCGCACGCCGTTGAGCTGTGAGACCACGAAACGATCGGGCAGGCCGCGGATGACGGCGTATTTGCCTTCCGACACGGTGGTGCCTGACACCAGCCGCAGGGCAGCCGCCGCATCGCCCGCCCCCGCCAGGCTCATCAATTCCGAACCCACCGAATCAACCAGCGCAGGGCTCTCGCGGCGCAGCCGCAGCAGGCCGATCTCGGTTGCTCCCCCCAACTGAACATCCCGAACGACGAATTCATCCATGTCGGTGAATTCACCACTCAATGACACGTTCATCTCGGTCACCTGGCCTGCGGTTACGACAACCTGCACTCGCTCGCTTGTGTACCCCTCCTTTGAAACCACCAAGGTGTACGTCCCCGGCTCCACACGCGCGAAGATATATTCGCCGGATTCACTCGCGGTGACCGACTCGCCGGTTTCGGCAATCGTCACGCGCGCCAACGCCAACGGCGCGTCAAAGTCTTCATCCAGCACGATGCCACGGATGGAACCGACTTCCTGGCCGAACGCGTTTTCTCCAACCAGCAGCGCCGCCAGCGCCGCCAAAACAAAGAATGCCCGGTGCGCCATCAATTGTTCGCCGCCAGTTTCCCGAAGATCTGGTGCATGCGGTCCCACATCGCCTCGTCCGGCTCGATGCCGTGCACCGCCATCGACACGCAGGTCTCTGTCAACGCATTGGTGCGCGGCCGGATATTCGGATTCACCGCGCCCTGCCTGATGGTCTCGCGGTACGTTTCTCGCGCGGCCTCGGCTTCACCCATGGCCGCGAGCGCCTCGGCGATCGGCCGGATGGCCTTCGCGCGTTCGTAGTTCTTGATCTCTTCGTGCTTGCTGTCAAACAACTCGCGCGTGGAAGCGATGTCCGCTGCCGCCCGCTTCCGGTCACCGGCAAGGTACCGAACACGTGCGACGTGCGCCATCCAGGCGATCTGATCCTCCAGGCGGAACCTCGTGTTGTCCAAGACTTTCTGTGCCTCGTTGACGAACGACATCGCCTTCTCCGAGTCCTTGCGGGCCACGGCGCACTCGGCCATGCGCAACAAGCCGTCCATGCGCACGAACAGCAGCGTCTTGGACAAGGCGGCGATCAGGCGTTCCTCGATCAGTTCCCGCCGTTCCTTCTGATCATAGTGCTGTTCATACAGCTTCACATATCGGTCGATCGCATGTCTCTGCAGATCGAAGCTCGGGCTGCGTATCATGCCGTCAAGCATCGCCGTTTCTTCGTCGAAGTGATCACCGTCCCTGGCCCGCTGCTTCATCTCGGCCACCTGCTCGGGTTCCATGCGCACAAGGCCGCCCAACAGATCGATGGCCAGTTCATGCTCACCCATCATCGTGTATACGTCGAACACCTGCTGGATGACCTCATGCGTTCGCATGGTCTGCATGTTCTTCGCCTTGCCGATCATGGCCGCAAGTCTCAGGTATTCCTTGGCCTTCTCCGGCCGATCGTGGTTGGCACAATAGTGGGCAAGCTCCGCGTAGCACAGCCCCAGTCGCCAATTCTCCACGTCCTTGGTGAACTCCGCGGCAAGCTTGGCCTGTCCGAGCTTCAGGCACCCGGTAATCACCTTGGCCTGTGCACGTGAGCGGTTCTTGATATGCGGGTTGATGGGATACGAGGAAGCGGTGGCGAAACCCAGCTTCAGCAGCTTGGTGCGGTAGGCCTCCAGGGGAGCATCCGTCAGGGCCGGTTCGGCTGGCTTCTTCTGTGATACGGCCTGCGCCGCCGGCGCGCCCTCGGTCTTCGCGACCGTTGCGGACGCTTCCGGTGCTGCCTCCGCCCCGCTCGCCGCTGCCTCGTCGCCATGCACCCAAGGCGTGACGGCCCAGACCATCGCCACCAAAACTACCAGTAAGCACTTCAATCCGAACATTTTCACACCCGTTGCCTGCTATGAAAGCTGGTGGCAGGGGCGAACCCCTGCCACCAGACCGTGATTTTTACACACCGGCCGCTATCGAACAACTCGATCGCAGCCATTTTCTGCATCGTCCAAACTTAGAGCGGGGATGCACGGTACAGCTTGCCGACGGTCAAGCCGTCGAGGTCCGCGTACTTGACCACGGAGCCGTCGCCTTCCACCACCAGAACCGGGCACCAGCGCTTGCCGTCGGTCGATTCCTCGACGACGTAGAGCACGCCGTTTTGAGCGGTGAAGCTCACCAGCGAGGTCAGCTCGATCGTGGTCGCGGGATCATCCACGACCGGCCCGGCCATGAAGCCGAACGCATCGGCGGCCGTCCAGCCCTTGGCCCAGTTGTGCGTGGCGCTGAAGCCGCCACGGAAGGGCACGTCGATCAGGCAGCAGCCGGCTGCCGGGATCGTCGAGGCATTGGCCTTGCTCGTCGCGTCGTTGGCCGCACAGGGATTCAGCGAGGTCACGTACTCCTGGCCCGCATAGCCGCCCGCGATCGTGCCCTTGGTCATCGCCTGCACCGGCAGGTTGGCGATGTTCGTCACGAGGACGTTGTTGAAGTTGGCGCCGGTGAAGCCACCGCCGGCCGTGCCCGTGAGCACGCCAACCGAGGTCGTGCGGGGACGCGGAGACGGGCCCGACTGCGCCGTGATGATGTCGCCGGTGCCGGCGGCATCGGTGCTCTCGAAGGTGCCGTCAACAAGCTGGTTGGCGAGGTTGTAGAAGACGGAGTCCGAGATCTCGCACAGCGTGCCGGAGAACTGGGCCGAGTAGAAACTCGTACCCGGGGCGTACGCGCCGCTGCCGGCGTTGACGGTGAACGCCGTCGAACCGAACGCGTTCCAGGCCGTCGTCCAGCGATCGACGAAGTTCATCGTGCCGTCGAGCGAAGTGTCGAGCAGGCCCGGGTTGCTGCCGTCGTTCTGGTTGTAGCCTTCGGCGCCGTCGCCGTCGAGGTTGTCGAACCGCACGAGTTCTTCGCCCACGTCGATGAACGAGCACTGACGGTACTGCATGTTGCAGTTGTCACGCCACGTGGTGGCGCCGTCGCCCTTGACCAGGCCGCCAACCATACCGATGGCGGTGAAGTTGTAGATGACCGACGTCGTGGTCGGCTGAGTCGACTGCAGTTCGCCGCCGTCATGCTCGAAGATGTTGTCGCCGATGCCGCCGCCCTGGCCGCCCACGCCGCAGCTGCCCTGAACGATCAGGCCGAACTGAGCCTGGAAACGCGCGCCCTGGTCGATGTCGAAGCTGTCGTCACCGATGTTCCAGATATTGACGTTGCGGATGCAGAACTTGCCGCCCCACATCTCGATGCCGTCGTCGACGTTGTTCATGATGTCGATGTAGCGCAGGTCGGTCTCGGAACCGATGGCGCCCAGCGACAGACCGTTGAGTTCGTCACCCACACCCAGCACGCGGCCGGTGTAGCGGAACGAGATGTAGTTGATCGTGCCGCTGTCGTCGTTGTCGTCATTGCCGCCGTAGCGGATATCATCCACATCGCCCGAGCCGGGATCGGAGGGATCGAGACCTTCCATGCGCTTCTGGGCCGTACCGTCAACAACGGTCGGATTGAAGGTCGCGCCGGTCGTCGACGGGCCAATCTGAACGCCGCCGAAGTGCGAGGCCGAGATCACGCCCTTGCCGAGAACCGCCAGGTTGCCCCACTCGCCATTCGCATTGCGCCACGTGCCGGTGGTCGGATCGGCGCCGGTCGGGTGGGAGGTGATGAAGCCTTCAGGATTGCGAGCGATCGGGCCGGTGGCAATCGGGTTGCCGGCGCCCGTGCCGCCCTGGACGGTGGTCGCCCAGGTCGCCACGTCTTCGTCGGAAGTCATGATGACCGGGTCGGTCTTCGTGCCCAGGACGAAGATCTGCGAGCCGCGGCTCACAACGAGAAGACCGGCCTTCGGAACGGTTGCGAACACCGTGCCGGCGGGAATGGTCAGCGTCGCCCCATTGCGCACGAAGATCGGCTTGGTGAGGTTGTAAACGTTGTCAGCACTGAGAACCGTATCGGTATCGAAGTCGCTCGTGATGTCCACGGGCGTGTAGGCATTGGCCTGACCGGCAGCCAGGAGGCTGATCAGCAGGACAAGACTTGTGATGATCGTCGTTGCTTTCATCTTAAGAAAACCCCTTACTTGAGTTCGTTGAAGCCAGTAAGCATACGTTGCTTAATACATTCTCAATATCGATTTACGCATTGCGGCGGCGGACAAACAGCAGACCGGCGCCGATCAGGGCCAGAGCCGCCGAGGCGGGCTCGGGAATGGTCGTCTCACTCACTTGGCCGGCGACGACAATGTCCGAAATGGTGTTGCCGTCAGCAAAACCACTGCCGACGAAGTTCGACACGTAAGGAATGCTGGCGCCCGGACCGGAAGCACCGGCGGAGAACGGTACATCCAACGTGACCACGTACAGGGCCGTCGAAGGATTGAGGGCGGAGAAGTCAACAACGGTGAACGGGAACGCAAAGCCACCGGCGAACTGCGAACCAACGCCACCAGAGAAGTCGTCCTGAAGGATCACGTCGTCGGCATCGGTGGTCGTCCAGTCAGTCGCGTTGAGCGTACCAATTCCGTCGCCTTCGATGTCGAGGACCTGTACGGTCGTGCCATCGGCGATGGGCGCGCCGCCCGCATCGAGCGCATCCAGTACGGTCGGGCCGAAGGTAACCGACGCGTTGGCTGAACCGATGGCGAACGCGCAAACGAGAGTTGCAAAGAGAGCTGAAAGTTTCATCTTGCTTAATTCCTTTTCCTTGGAGATTGTTCCTGGAGGGTACGAAAGACCAAAGTGAATCAGTTTGCTCGAACTCAGTAAGGCACCGTCCAAGTCACAATGGTGCCTACTTCACTGGCGGGAAGACGCAGCGTGATCGCCTCGGAGGGCTTGATCTGCTCCTTGCCCGTTACGCCAGCGCCCAGCCACCGGTTCAGCGAAGAGAAATACGTCGCAATCTTGACGGCTGACTTGTTCTTGCCGGTGGCAGCGTTGTCGAAGAAGAGTACCTGCCGCTGGTTGCCGGCGAGTCCCGATGTATTGAGAGTCAGGGGCACCGGGTAGCCGCTGTTGATCACAAGATCGCCGTCCGCGGCGATGAGCTGACTGATCTTGTAGTCCGGCGCCAAGCCGATCGTGATGATCGTCAGCGATTGCGTCGTGGAGTTGTTGCGGACCACGAACTGCGTTTCGGGCACAAGCACGGTGTCGTTGGTGATACCGGCACCCAGCCACCTGCTCAGTGAGGTGAAGTACGTCGCAATCTTGGCCGCAGACTTGTTCTTTGCCATGGCCGCGGTGTTGTTCTCGTAAATGAGAACCTGAGTCTGGTTCAGGAACGAGGTCCCCAGCAACGCGGGCTGGAAGAACGAGCCAAGCGTGTGGTGCTTATAGATGCGGAACCGGTCGCCTGCTGCAACAAGGCCCAGAATAGTCGTACGCTCTGACGGCACGGTGCCGTCAAGCACGACTTCCGTGGCTGTGTTGCTGCTGATGCTGATCCACAGGCCGGCTGCGTTACCCGTGATGAAGCGCACGTAGTACGTGCTGTCGTACGCGCCCCCAGAAAGGCCGGTGGTCTGCACGCCGTCTGCGTCCGTTCCGGTCGCAATGAACTCACCTTGCGATACCTGGTTGAACGGGACGGTCAGGAACGCGTCCGAATTCGCGGGAACGACGACGGTGTTATAACCGACGACGTTATGCGCTTGGACGGCCTGAACTGCCAGCAGGCAGATCGCACTTGCCATCAAAGCAGTTGCCTTAATCCTCATGTTGCTTTCCTTTTCCTATATAGAGAAACGATTGATCACATTCAGCGCACACGCCTCTCTCGCGGATGCACCTGACCTCGGAGTATGGAATGTGGGGTGAGCCCCACTCTCTTCGCCGCGGGAACCATACTCCCCATTGGTTTGCGTTTGGTTAGATAATTGTGTGCTTTCCTAGATGCCGGGCGTCCTCCTTAACTTGGATGGGTGGTGTGCCTCTCACCACTTGACTCAGTCGATCCCAATTGCGTTGCCAGTCATCCCGTTGCAGGATGAACCATTTGATGGCTCGGAGAATAGCTCTCAACTGTGTGCATGCGATTAGCGTTGGCTTCTGATTACGTTACCGGCAGACCGATAACGCGAAGAGCAACACTTCCTGCTGTCCTATAAAAGCCGGATCGCCCGCTGAGACGCATCGGTTCTGACGCAATAGTCCCTGCGGACCTGTGTAGCGTTGCGCATTTTCCTTTTGAAGCCAAACAAACAGATGCGCCAAGTCCCGCTTGCATTCTCTCCCGGCGAGCGCCGCGCACGCGCTGTGTGTTCTGGCCGTGCAGGGCGGTTCGTTGACTGAGCCGCGCGGCGATGAACAGGGCAAACGCAAGTGTTTGCGTTTGGTGAGCACGACCAACATCGAGCGATCACGACCTCTCTGGCGGCGTCGCCGGCGTCTCAACCCATCGACTCGCCGCAAGCTTCCCGGCAAGCGTGGCCCGGCGCCGAGCGGGCGATCAGCCACCACGGCCGACCTCCAACGTTCGTAAGCGTTCCACGAACTGGTGAGTATTCAGTTGTTCGCGTTGTTCGCGGCC
>CAZHJL010000073.1:0-27013 GCA_964532795.1 uncultured Phycisphaeraceae bacterium
CCATTGCCAGATAAGGACTTACAAACGCTCTTCGCCAACTTGTTGAAGTCAGGACATGCCGGCAAGCATCCCGCCGGCCTCACCGTTAGCCCCGAAGTCCCACACTTCGAGAGGATATCCCATGCGTCGCCGCCTCACCGTTCAGACCATGATGATCGTCACCGTCCTCGCCGGCCTTGGCTTGTCGCCTCACGCGATGCGCGAGGCATTCGGTTCATCCCCTTCCGCCCACTACACGCGGTACCGGATCGTGGTCGCCCGCGGCGCCGAAGCTGATCGCGACCTCATCCTACACCTCCACGCGCGGCAATCTGTCCCGACGACCGGATGGGCGTCCGTGGGCATCGAGTCCGGGACGCTCTCCTCACATACGCTCGTCCGTCGCGGCGATCGCCTGGCAGGCGAAATCGAGGCCGTGGTGGACGCCGCCCGTTACCGCTACCGGATCAATGCACGCGTCGTGGAGGGGGCGATCGAAGGCAACTTCGAGGGCAACCATGCCATCGACGGCGCCGTCGCGGACATCGATGCCCCCATGGCCGGTCACCTGCGGCCGCGGCCCACGACCAGGAACATGTCGGTTCACCTGGATCTTCCCAGCATGTACACGCGTTTCGGCCATATGCGACATCCGATGATCGACGTGGTGGTGCGCGACGGTCGGGTCACCGACGGCGCGTTCGGCTCGCGATCGTCGGGGCGACGAGGCTTTACCGGCACCGTCAACGGCGGCAAACTCACCATGCAGGGGGATCGATTGCGGGGCCACATCACTGCGGCGGTCACCGAGGGTGATGCTGCCCACGGCGTCTACACGTTCGCGGTGGATGGCCGCGTGCAGTGCAACTTCGTGCAGGGACGACACACCGTGCAGATGAAGGGCAACGACTGGGGTGTCTACGGCTTCACCGGAACCGCCGCGGGCACGGGTTCGCCCGAGAAAGGCGGCGTACTGGAACTGACGCTGTCCGATGCGCTCGCGGGGTCACTCCCGCTAACGCTCTTCGCGCCGCGCGAGGGCGATCGCTTCGGCAAGTCGCTGGCGCGGGGCGGCAACAGCGCCACGCACGGCGTGGACGTCTCCGATCTGAAGCTGACCGACGCCCGCCTCAAGGGCGCTGTGGCGGTCAGCGTCGCGGCCGATGGCGGATTTCCACCGGGCGGCCGTTCGGTCGACTGTCTCTACGAACTCGACGGTTCCATCGAGGAAGGCCGACTCACCGGCCGGTTCACCGGACGCTACGGCATCGAGCATGCCAAGCGTGGCCGCGTCGATGGGCGCGTCCTCGCGCCTGCCGACATGATCAGCAATCCACATGATGGGGACGCCGACCGGTTGTCTGCTGCCTTGCGCGGCGTCGGCAATGTCGTGGCCGATCGCGAACGCACCTTCACCCCGGCCGAGGCCGACCAGGTTGGCTGGCCATCGCTTGCAGGGCCGTACGGCAACTTCCAGCCGCTTCGTACGAAAAGCAAGATCATCGACGACCTCTCGAAGGTGCCGATCGCGTGGGAAAGCGAAACGTCGGACCTGGGCATCTGCAAGCAGGGCACGCCCTTCGGCAAGAGCTTCAGCTCCGGCCGACAGATCAAACGCTACCTCGGCCCCACCGCCAACCGTCACCCCGGCAACTGGGCGGGGGCGATCGTGGCCGAGGGCAAGGCATTCGTTTCGTCGTTCCGACCGACCGGGCCGCAGATGGAATGTGATTTCGCGGATAGCGTGAGCGCCGAGGTCCGTGTGGATGCCGAGGACTTCGTGATCGCGATCGACCTCGACTCCGGCCACACCCTTTGGCTCGCGGCCGAGAAAGGCGGCATGCTGGTCGGCGGCGGCAAGCGGCAGGGCTTCCAGGTTGCGCCCGTCTACAGCAGCGGGAAGGTTTTCGCGATGGGCTCGACCGGACGGCTCTTCGCCTACGACGCAGGCACCGGCAGGAAACTCTGGCAGTCGGATATCGGCCCGGCCCACCAGGCCATGGCGAAGAAACGCCAGGACGTACTCGACAGTCTGGCGAAGCGCAAGTTTGCCTTCGTCCAGAGCGTTGCCTGGCACACCTCGCTCACTGTCGCGGAGAAGACGCTGGTCGTACCCACCTTCTCCAGGGACGGCCTGCGCGGCGTGAACGTGTCGAACGGCGAGGTCCTATGGGAGGTGACCGGCGTCAGCTCCCACCTGGCCACGCCGAGCATCTGGCCCCATGGGGATCGCGAATACATCCTCACCGCCACCACCAATGGCCAGATGCGGCTGCTCGACCCCAAGGACGGCAGCGTGCTCTGGAAGATCGACGGTCTCGGGGGCAGCTACTTCACCCTCTCACCCTCGTCCACCCATGTCCTGATCAACGTCAATCCGAAGTCGGGCAAGACAAAGGAGGGGCGCGTTCCCGGCTTCTACGGCGCTTTCGCGATCACACCGCAGAAGGCTGAGCGCGTCTGGGAAATGCCGGAGAAGTACGAATACGGCCTGCCATGCTGGATGGACTCCGAGGCGCGGTTCCGTTACACGACCAGCGACGGCCGCGTCTACCTCAATACCGATGGATTCGGCAGAGAAAACCCCGGCCAGTTCCTCATCCTGGATGAGCGGACCGGCAAGATCATTGCAAGCCACATCAACCGCGGCGCCGAGGCCGACAAGATCGGCGGGCTCTGGTACCTGATCGGTGACAAGATCCTGTGCCGCTGGAACAACATGCACGGACCAAGACACGGCGGCCGCCATCCGTGGGCGCTCTGGAGCGTCAAGAACAACCAGATCCGACGACTGCCCGGAACACTTGACCGCAATGAGTTCACCAACGGCTACGAGGTCAACATGGAATACCCGATCGTCGCCGGCCGCCTCCTCGAACGCAACGAACAGGGACGCCTCGTCTGCTACGACTTGCGCGCGCAATAGGGCCGCTTTCGCGCTTTCGTTCGCCGGCCCCGCTCATTGAAGCCGCCGCGCCGGTCCCGTCAACGCGGCCCGAGCCGCGCGCGGATCTGGCACAGCACCGCCAGCACCGTCATCGCCACCGTTGACACCGAGATCGCGCCCACCACCACCGGCAGCCACGGCGCGGCGAAGAACCACATCGGCGGGATCGAAAACAGCCACGCCGCCGCGGCCGCCACCACCAGCAATATCACCGCGCCCGGCTTCGCCTCCTCCCGCACGATCGCCCACGCCGCGCCCAACGCCACTGTCGATGACATCAGCATCAGCACCAGACACGCCACAGCTTCCAAGTCGCTCATGGCCCTTCCTTCCTACGCCGCGCGGCGCGTCGTTTCGCATGGCCCCACCGGTCACCTCCGCAGTCGCGCGCAACCTACCGAGGGCCGGTGGCCCCCGCAAGTCGGTGAAGCACGCGCCGAGCGCTGCCTTTGCGCGAAGATGGAAGGCTGCCTTCAACCGCTCCCACCGTGACAGGGTCCGTACCCCAACGCAAAACCCCCGCCCCGGAAGGCGGGGGTGATGCCCCCATTTCCTGCTCTCTGTCAGCAACTCATTGGGCGTAGAACATGTCGTTCTGTCGCCGCATGAAGTGCTCCTGCAGTTCCTGGGCCACGCTGCCCGTCGGGTTGGCCAGGGCGAAGTTGCGGTCGAACTCGAGCGTGAAGGTGAACGCCACCGTCTTCGCCTCTTCGCCCGACGCCCCGCCCGGCACCGTCAGGTCCCAGCGCAGGATGCCGTCGGGACGCTCACGACGCACGTACACCGCGTCCTCGCTCAGTTCCGCGCTCGTCTCCGTCAGCGTTACGCGCAGATCGTTCTTGTTGGGCGTGCGCGGCGTGCGGTCGAACAGCCGCACGTGAACATCCTCATCCTTGTAGTTCTCGATCACGAGCCGGTACTCGAACTGCTGCACCTGGTTGCCGCCCTGCACCTTCTCGTCGCGATCGACCAGTTCACGCGAGCAGCGAAGCTGCGTATCCGCGCCCAGTCCCAGCACGAACTTCTGCCCGCGCGCCACGGTCTTGATCTCCGCGCGGCCCACGAACCGGCCATCGAGGAACACCGCGATCGGCCCGCCCAGGAGGTCGCGCCCGCTCGTGTTCTCGAGCTGCGCCTCGCGGTACACGTAGGTGCTGAGCACCGGAATCGCCACGTGGTACATCTTGCTGCGCAGGTCGGTCTGCACGATACGGATGATCTGCTGGTCCGACCGGCTGGCCAGGCTGACGCGCTGCTCGAGCGGGTAGCTGATGCTCGGCTCTTCCACGGTGACGGCCTTTTCGCCGCGCAGCAGGTCGAGCGCCTCACCCCTCACGTTCAACTCGGTCACCTGCAGGCTGTTGGCCGCCCCGTTCCAGGCCCAGTTGTTGTCGAAGTTGGCGCCAAGGTTGTAGGTCGTGTTCTGGTTGCCGATGTAGATCCGCTGTTGTTCGGCGTACTGCGAGAGCTTGCGCGACACCTCGGCTGTGCTGGGACCCGTGGGCTTGCCGCTGACCGGGTCGAGCACCACCCGGAAGGGCGCCAGCGCCGGGCTGGCCGCACTCAACGCAGGCGACGCGGTCGAGAGCGTCAATTCCACTTGCGACCAGTCCTCGCCGCTCATCTGCTGAATCAGCGCGTTGTACTCGACACGCACCGCACCGTCCTTGGACGACGCGCGGAAGTTGTACGTCGGCTGCCAGCCGCACTGGTCCACGAGGTAGGTCACCCGCACCTGCTCCTTGCCGTTGCCGCGCTTCTCGACGAAAACCACCGCCTCCTTGACCGACCGCGAAGCGCCAGCCGTCAGTTGCTGATACTTGCGCCGCGCCGTGTTGATCTGCTGCTCGATCGTGCGCTGCTGAACGCTCAGCTCCACCGACTCGCGCGTCACCCGTTCGCGCGAATCGAACGCGAAGCGTGTCATGTTCTCCAGCGCCTCGGCCGCACCGGCGTTCAGTTCGCCCTTGGCCGCCTCCGCCGTGGCACGCGCGGTGATCGCCGCGTCCATCTTGTCCAGGTATTCCACGCGCTTCGCCACCAACTGCTGCATCCGCCGGTTCAGTTCAAGATCGTCGCTGAGCTTCTGGATCTGCTCCTCGAGCGCCCGCACCTCCTGGCGCGGCTCCTCGCCGACCACGCGCTCGCGATACCGCACCGCGCGCACGTCGATCCCGCCCGAGCCTTCGGCGAACAGGCTGTCGGACCTCACCTGGTTGGGCAGCCCCGTCACCACCAGTTCCAGCGTCCCCGTCCCGCGCTCCACCTCGACCACGCGCGTCACCTGCGCCTGGCCGCGATAGAGCGTCACCTTCGTCACCTTGCCATCCTGCGTCAGTTTTTCGCCCGGCTGCGCCGCGGCCGACGCCGCCAGCACCAGTCCCGTCACCATCACCACAACCACCATCCAGCCGTTACGTTGCATGATCAGTCCTCCTGCGTGTTTCGTTTTGCCCGGTCCGTCGCACATGTTCATGGTTCCCGCCGCGCTCCATCGTGAAGCACCGCAACTCGATTCTACTGCTGTACGACGTCACCACCGCCGCCGTTCGGGTAACGGCTTTGTAACGCCCGGGCGGCTTTGCCTGCTGATGTGCCTACCCCACCCCCGCCGCGGCCCGGTCCAGCAGCCAGATCAGGTCGCCCGCTTCCGGCGCCACGCCCGTGATCGGATACCGCTGAACGTCCAACCCCTCATCGCGAAGCTGACTGTCGATCTGCTGGAGCATCGGCGCCTTGGTCGCCCCCGCCACCAGCACCACGATCTCACGCGCCGCGTTCAGCAACCGATACGTCATCGTCACGCGCGGCGGCGGAATCACGCCCGGCCCGTCATTGCCCACAATCAATCGCGTCGATTCATCCAGCGCCGGCGAGTGCGGGAACAGGCTGGCCGTGTGCCCGTCGCCGCCCATGCCCAACAGCACGAAATCCAGGCGCGGCACCTCGATACCTTCAAACACGTCGCGCAGCGTCGCTTCGTACGCCGCGGCCGGATCATCCGCCTCCGTCGGCACGAAGTGCACCTGCTCAGCCGGGGTGGGCACCTGGCTCGTCAGCGACTCGTAGATCATCCGCCCGTTCGACCGCTCATCCTCGAACGGCACGCGGCGTTCATCCACCAGCCAGATGTGCGTCTTCTCCCAGGGAAACAGCCGGTAGCGCAGATCGATCACCATGTGCATGTAGAACGGCTCGGGCGTCGACCCGCCGGATAGCGCGAGGTGATACACGCCGCGCGCGGCAATCGCCTCCTTCGCCGCCGACCACATCGCCCCGGCCAGGCGATCGTGCAGATCATCCGGATCGTCCGCGATCTCCACCCGCCCACTAAGCTGCAAGCCACGTCGAATCATGCCGGATCACCACGCTTGGACGCCAAGTCCCATACCCGACGGCGCCTCATCCAGAGAACGCATAACAGGAGGAAGGCGAGCATCAGAACCGCGACATCCTCTCTGCTTCGTGCCTCCGTGCCTCCGTGCCTCCGTGCCTCTCTTCCTCTCCTCCGTCGCTTCCTCAAGCATTATGCCACACCCGCCCGTCCCGCGCCATCATGATGTCCGCCGCCGCCGGGCCCCACGTTCCGGCCGTGTAGTTGGGCAGATCGTCCTGCTCGTTGGTCGCCCAGTCGTCCAGCACTGGCTGCACGATGTTCCACGCCGACTCGGTCTCCTCGCGATTCTTGAAAAGCGTCTGGTCGCCGCGCATCGCGTCCAGCAGCAGCGTCGAGTACGCTTCCGGCGGCTCGGCGCGAAACTGCATCACGTAGTTGAAGTCCATCACCACCGGCCGCATCTTCATCCCCAGCCCCGGCACTTTGCCCTGGAAGCGCAGACGAATACCCTCATCCGGCTGGATGTTGATCACGATCTGGTTCGGCGGCATCCCGTCGGGCCCGCGCACCGCCTGGCGAAATACCGAATGCGGCGTCGGCTTGAACATCACCACCACCTCCGTCTTCTTCTTGGCCATCGCCTTGCCCGAGCGCAGGTAGAACGGTACCCCCTCCCAGCGCCAACTGTCCACGAACACCTGAAGCGCGGCGTAGGTGTCCGTCTGACTCTCCGCGCTGACCCCCTCTTCATCCCGGTACGCCGGCAGAATGCGCCCCTCGACCTGCCCCGCGCCGTACTGCCCGCGCACCGCCACCTTCGCGATGTCGCTTTCCCGGTACGGCCGCGCCGCCGCGAGCACCTTGCCCTTCTCCGTGCGGATGTCATCCGCAAGCATGCTCACCGGCGGCTCCATCGCAATCAGCGCCATCACCTGCAGCAGGTGGCTCTGCAGCATGTCGCGCATCGCCCCGCCGCTGGGCGAATCGTAATACGCGCCGCGCCCTTCCACCCCCACCGTCTCGCTGGCCGTCACCTGGATGTGCTCAATATAGTTACGGTTCCAGATCGGCTCGAAGATCGCGTTGGCGAACCGGAACACCAGCAGGTTCTGCACCGTTTCCTTGCCCAGGTAATGATCGATCCGGTAGATCGATTCCTCCTCGAACACCCGTCCGAGCACGCGATTCAGATGCGCCGCCGACGCCGCATCGCGCCCAAACGGCTTTTCCACGATGATGCGCTGCCACGGCCGGTTCTCCCGATTCAGCGAGCACCACGCCTTGCCCTCGGTCACCATCCCCGCCGCGCCGATGTTCTCGATCGTCGCGTCGTACAGCGCCGGCGAGAGCGACAGGTACAGCAGCAGGTTGTCGCCGATCTGGTGCTGCCGGCTCAGTTGGCAGGCCTGGTCGCGGATGGCCGCCGCATCGTCGGCCTTCGTCGAGTCGGCGGGGAGGTAGTGCACCCGCGAAAGGAAGTCGCGCCACTTGTCTTCATCGATCCCGCCGCCCTCACGCTGGAAATCAAGCAGCCGCGCGCGAAACGCCTCATCATCCATCTTCGTGCGGCTCACGCCCATCACCGCCCAATGCTCGGGCATCTGCCCCTTCTCGCAAAGCTCGAACAGCGAGGGAATCAACTTCCGCTTCGTCAGATCGCCCGAAGCGCCGAAGATGATGATCAGGCAATCGGAAGGTTCACGCGAGACGGGCATGGATGGCTCCAGCACGGGGACAATGCGTTCTCGATGGCGACAGTGACTCTATCGCAGCTTCGTGTAGCCGGACAAGTCGATCCTCGACTCTCTCGTCTTGCGGAGCAGATGTCGCCGCATGCAGGATTCAGCGATGGCGCGTTCCGCGCATCGGCAGGACCAGAACAGTCCGAGCGTGCCGGCCAGGACGCCCGCCGACAGCCCCACCACGCCGCCTCCGGACAGCGACGTGTCAGTCCAGATATAGAGCAGGCCCCCAAGCCCGCCGAAGGTGCCGACGACGTAGCCAAGCAGCGCCCCGTGCAATGCCAGCGCGCGCCACAAGCCCCAGAAACCATCATGCCTTTGCCAGATGTACACCAGCGACGCGAGCCACACCAGCAAGAAGAACACGCCCGGTGAGCCGGCCACCCACAGGTAGACGCCGTTCCCGAAGCGCGAGGCCAGGATGACCGAAAGCGGAGCGCAGATCGTTCCGCCAAGGATGGCCCATGCAACCGGCCACTTCAGCGCGTTGTAGGCCGGCGACCGGTACCACGGGCCGAGCGAGCGCGAAAGGCGTAGGCGCGTTACATCAATCTGCAGGCCGCATTCGGGGCAGGAGACGATCGTGCCGTTCAGCCCTTTCAGGTTGTACCTGCACTGGGGGCACTCGAGGTCGCCGTCGACCTGGTCCGGACGAGACTCAGTCTGCTGCACTTCGGTCCCCATGGCAGATATGCTACCGCCCGACGCAGAACGTCACTTTTCCCCTCCGCTTCGTGCCTACGTGCCTACGTGCCTTCCTGCCTCTCCCCCACCTGCCCATATGTCCGCCGACGCCGCGCAAAGTCACGCAGCGCTTCCCTGAAATGCTCCACCGTGAAGTCCGGCCAGCACACGTCCGCCACGTACAACTCCGCGTAGCTGATCTGCCACAGCAGGTAGTTGCTCACCCGCATCTCGCTGGCCGTGCGGATCAGCAGGTCGGGGTCCGGCAACCCGGCCGTGTAGAGATGATCCGCGATGATCTGCTCATCGATCGCTTCGGGCGAAAGCTCACCTTCCCGCACCTTCGCCGCGATGACCCGCACCGCATCCGTGATCTCCGCCCGCGACCCGTAATTGATCGCCAGGGCCAACGTCAGCCCCGTGTGACCGGCCGTGATGCGCGTCGTCTCGTCCAGTTCATCCAGCACCGGTTGCGGCAACCCCTCGCGCCGGCCGATCTGCACGAACCGCACGTTGTTGTCGATCATCGTCTGACGCTCGAGCTTCAGGTACTCGACGTACAGACCCATCAGAAAATCCACTTCCTCGCGCGGCCGGTTCCAGTTCTCCGTCGAGAAGCTGTACAGCGTGATGCAGTCCAGCTCCAGCGACGCCGCTTCCGTCACGATGCTTCGCACCGTCCGCGCACCGTGCTGATGCCCGAACACGCGCGGCTGGCCCTGCGCCCGCGCCCAGCGACCGTTGCCGTCCATGATGATCGCCACGTGACGCGGGATCGCCTCCGCCGGCAACCCCAGCGCCTCGAACGCCTCACGCCGCCGCCGATCATGCTCAACCTGTGTCGCCGCACTTGTCATACATTCACCAGATCCCGTCTCATTGCCCTCTCCCCGTGCCAACACCTGCGGTGCCACTGGCGGCTCGCCCGCCAGTGTCTTCGTTCTTCGCCAGTACTCACTGGCGGGCAAGCCGCCAGTGCCACCTGCCCCACCACACCAGCTTCCTACGTCCGGCGACCTACTGATGTTTCACTTCCCGCGGGCGATAATCTGATCACGCCGCCGCCCCACGCACACCGCCGCCACCGGCACGCCTACGAACCGCTCCACCGCCTCCAGGTACCCCCGCGCCGCCGCCGGCAACTGCCCCCACGCGCGGCAGCCGTCCACCGGCCCATCAAACCCCCGCAACTCCCTGTACACCGGCTTGATCTCCGCCAGCACCCGCGGGTCCGTCGGCACTGTCTCGAGCTTCGTCCCGTTGTGTTCGTAGCCCACGCACACCTTCAGCGTCTTCACGCCGCACAGTACCGACAGCCCCGTGCACACGATCCCCGTGCACCCGTTCAGCGCCGCGGCGTACCGCACCGCCACCAGGTCCATCCACCCCGTCCGGCGCGGCCGGCCCGTCGTCGTGCCGTACTCGTTGCCCACGTCACGCATCTGTCCGCCCGTCTCATCGAAAAGCTCGGTCGAGAACGGCCCGCCGCCCACGCGCGACGTGTAACACTTGGCCACGCCCAGAATCTGTCCGACGCGCCCGCCGGGAATCCCCGCGCCCGGATAGATCCCCAGTGACGTCGTGTTGCTGCTGGTGACGAAGGGGAACGTGCCGTGGTCGATGTCCAGCATCGCCGCATTCGCACCCTCGAAAAGCAGCCGCTTGCCGCCGGCCATCGCCCCGTGCAGCAGGTCCATCGTGTCGCACACGTGCGGCTTGAGCCGTTGGCCGTACGCGTTGTACTCTTCGAAGAGTGCATCCACGTCATACGGCTCGAAGGCCTCGCCGATCATCTGCGCCACCGCGCCCAGCGTCACGTTCTTCAGCGGCACGATGTGCTCCAGCCGCGACCGCAGCACCTCCGGCTGGATCAGTTCGCACATGCGAATCGCCGTGGCCCGCAGCGCCCGGTCGGCGTAGCACGGCCCGATGCCGCGCCCGGTCGTGCCGATCTTCTGCTCGTCCCCCGCCGACTGCGCCAGCGCCCGGTCCATCAACCCGTCGTACAGTTTGTGATAGTGCAGCACCACATGGGCGCGGCTGCTCAGCCGCAGATTCTCCGCCACCTTCACCCCGCGCGCCTCCAGGCCGTCCATCTCCTCGAGGATGCCCTTTGGATCGATCACCACGCCATTGCCGACCACGTTGATCGCGTCCGGGTTCAGAATCCCGCTAGGCACCAGGTGCAACGCAAACTTCTCGTCGCCGATGTGCACCGAGTGGCCCGCGTTGTTGCCGCCGTTGTATCGGACCACGAAGTCAAACCGTTCGGTCAGGGCGTCGACGATCTGGCCCTTGCCCTCATCGCCGAACTGCACGCCGACCACGCTGGTGTGTCCGGCTCCGGCATCCAGTTGATCGATCGCATCGGTGGCCAAAGCTGTCTGTCCGTCCATCGGAGGCGTTGCTGTCATGAGTACTTTTCCAGTCTGCCCGGGCCGCCAACCCAAGCGCGGCCCAAACGGGTCATGGTAGCACATCACCGACCGCCCGGAAAGACGGACGCAGACGACCGTTATCGGCTTCCGACGCCGCACGCATCTCCGCTTCACCCATTAAGCGGAGCCCATGCATCGACGATACAAACGACAGCGTCCACGCACCCCTGTCGCGGCCCGATCCGGGGCCATTCCCGCCGGCCGATCGGTGCGGTCCCGACGCCAACCCAACGGAGAGAAAGCGATGAGCGACTACGAGATCAAGAAGCAGGGCGAAGCCGAAATCCTTCTCGAATCGGGCACCAACGAACTCGAGGTGCTGGTCTTCGGTCTCGGTGACGGTTCCTACGGCGTCAACGTCGCCAAGGTCCGTGAAGTCATCCTGCCCGTACGCGTCTCCGAAGCGCCCGAGCAGCACCCCTCGATCCTCGGCATGTTCAACCTGCGCAACCGGCTGCTGCCGCTGATCGACCTGCATCGCTACCTCGATGTGCCCCCGGCCAACGATGACGCGAGCAGCCGCCGCATCATCGTCACCGAGTTCAACGGCGTGCAGGCCGCCTTCCAGGTTGACTCCGTCGAGCAGATCTACCGCATGAGCTGGACGCACATGCGCCCCGTCCCCGATTCCGGCGGCGAAACCCCCTTCGCCATCACCGGCATCACCGAGATCAACGAGCGACTCGTCCTCATGCTCGACTTCGAGTCCATCCTCGACCACCTGACCATGACCGACGAGTATCGCATCGACATGGTCGAGAACGAACTGGGCGTCGAGCGCGGCGACTACGACATCTTCGTCGCCGAAGACTCCAACTTCATCCGCGGCATCATGGTTCGCGTGCTCAGCCAGAGCGGCTACACGCGCGTGAAAGAATTCACCAACGGACGCGCCGCCTTCGACGCCCTCCAGCAGAAGGGCGACGACCTGTCACGCACCATCCTCATCACCGACGTCGAAATGCCGCAGATGGACGGCCTGGCCCTCACGCGAAACCTGAAGGAAAACAGCCGCACCCACGACACCCCGGTGCTCCTGTTCAGTTCGCTCATCACCGAGGACACCCGCCACAAGGGCACGCAGGTCGGCGCCGATGAACAGATCGCCAAGCCCCAACTGCCCGACCTCGTCGGCATCGTCGACCGCTGGGCCGACCGCCTCGCCAAGAAAGCGGCGTAACCCCAAACCCCACGCAACAACACCAACCCACGCAACCCCCGAAGCCCAGGGATTACCATCCCTGGGCCTCTTCGTTAGCGACCACCGCCCTTCCCCACCCGAACCGCATACCCAACCGCCGCCGCACCACGAACAGAATCACCAGCAGCCACAGCAGCGACACCGGTGTCAGGAAGAGTTGCCCAAGCGTCACCAGGCCGCCGAGGATCACGCCGATCACCGCGACCGTCGCCACCCACTGACCGGGCGGCGCATGGTCCACGAGCAGCACCAGACTGACCAGCGCCGCCCCCAGCAACCATGAGACAGATGTCACGATCATATACACACTGATCACCCGCAACTGCCAGCCGAGCGCCGACAATCGCAACCGCGGCAGCAACATCCGCGTGTGCCGACACAAGCCGTACAGCACCACCGCCGATACCGCCGCCGTCGCCGCCACCGCGTAGTTCGCCCCGACGCCCACCGCCAGCCACAGCAGCGGCGTCGCCCCCACGCAGGCCATCACCGCGAACATCCCGTAGCGCACCACCCGCGACCAGCGCAGCGCCTCCGGCCCCGCCGGGCCTTCCGGCAGCTCGCCATAGAGCCAGAACCCGCGCGCCCCGATCAGCAGAATCGCGGCCGTCCAAAACGTGCACCACACGCCGCTCAGTGCAAGAAACGCCGTCGATCCCACACCCATCTGGACCAGCACCGCCCCCAGCCCGAAACTGACGATCCCGATCACGATCGACAGCACCAGTCCGACGAAGACCAGATCCAATCCGCGCGCCAGCCGGCCGCGCAGCGCCGGACTGAGCGACCGCCGCGCCGGGTTCAGGCTGTAGCGGATATGGCACCCGCACTCCGGACACTGCCCCTCGACCGCCAGCCCGCGCAGGTTGTAGCCGCACTCGGCGCAATAGAGATCCGCCGCAACCTGCCCGTCGGCCGCCTTCGCTGAAATCCCGGTCCCTTCGTCCATCGCATAGAACCCCAATAAAAGCGCGGCCATTCTAACGGTGCAGGCAAGCTGGAGTGGTGAATGCCCTGTGGGTGACCGTCAGCCCGTGCGGCTGATCTCCCTTGGCATCCCGGTGTCGGTTCCATGCCGGTGCCGATGGGCTGGCGATCTGGATCCGAGTCAGCTCCCGCCCGCCGCCCCAGCCGGACCCCGCAACAGTCTGCGGAGCAGTCCGATTCGACATTGAGAAAAGCCGCGGGCAAGGGCTTGACACAACCTAACAGAATGCTATAATCTTGGTCGACTGGTTGATTGGGAAAGACAAGACAACGCGGCCGATTTCTCTTGCCGCCGGGCCACCGTTGCCTGTGACACCTCAAGCTGCCCCTGCCCCCTGTCCGGTTCCAGACCCTAGACCCGATACGCCAGACCCCAGCCCCATCCGCGTGCATCTGTGTCCATCTGTGGTTTCATCTTCGTTCGTTCTCCTTCCCAACGCTTTGCCGGCCTCGGTGTCCGGGCAGAACCGCAACGGGCATTCAGAGCAAGAAATGATCGCTCCGTCCTACGGAATCCCGCCGAATTCTGCAGGATTCTGCAGAAACCAACAGAAACGGCGCGAAACGGAGGCAAAACGTGTACACTTTTGATCGGTTTTTGGACGGGTTTCTTACGCGTGAGTGCCGTTTGGCCCCCGCACCCTCATTTACAGCCCGCCAGGGCGGTTCGGCCTCTCACGAAGCTAAGCCTATCTCGCGGTTGGCATTCCTTGCTTGCCGTCAACCCGGAGGACCCCCGGCTTGCACTCCCCGCGTTGCCATGGGGCGTGGGCCGGCCAGCCGCGCGGCGTCGCCTTGCGACGGGTTCGCCGGAACACGGCGATCGATCATTCCTCAACCGGTCCACACTCGTTTGCCGCCTTGGCGGCGCTGGTTTAATCTACTGCAAACACGGTGCATAGAGGGCCAATGATGGCACGATACTTCGCATGGATCGCGGTGTTGGCTTTGGCGTTCACCCTCGCGGGATGCGTCACGGCCGACGATGGCAACGTGCTGGATGATGAACTCGGGCCGCGCCTGGTGAAGGACCCGAACTCGCTGATCGCCGATGTGCCTCAGCCCATCGGCTTTCACTTCATCGCCGCCAAGAGCCATGCCTGGAGCGCCCCGCCGTACCAATACGCCCGCTACCTGCTGCAGGCGCGGGCCAAACCCGAGGACGTGGTGGCCTTCTACCGGTCCGAGCCCGTGGTCGCCGGTTGGACCCCCGCAGGAGAAGAATCCGAGCAGGACGCCCTGCTCATCAAGTACACGAAACCCCACGCGGCCTTCTCGGCGAAGATCGTCTACCGCGACGAAGTCGTTTCGCTCTACCTGCTGAGCAAACGCCGCATCGCCGACAGCCCATAGCCCGACGCCCCGGTCCCGCACAACACGTGGCGAACCGGGCGCCAGAACTGCCGCAAGGAACGCATCGCCCCTGCCGGCCGCGAGGGCACCACCGTGGCCGCAACACTCGCAGTGTGAGAAAGATTCATGGCAAGCGACGACAAACACCACGACCATCCACCGCACCAGCACGACGACCACGCGCACGGCGAACTGAAGGAGAACCTCGCTTCGCTGCGCAAGTTCTGGGACGACTGGGGCGTGAAGATTCTCATCGCGACCCTGATCGTCGTCGCCGCGTGGTCGGGCAGGAAGCTGTACCAGGGCTGGCGACAAAAGGCGCAGCAGGAAGTGCGGGCGACCGTGGAAGGCAGGGAGAGCGGGGCGCAGTTCGAGGCCGCGGCGTCGACCCTCGATGATGTCAACCGCAAGGCCTACGCCTACCTGATGGCGGGCCACATGTTCATGAACGAATCACAGGTCGGCGAGGAAGGCGAACAGCCCTCGGCCGACGTGCGCGAGAAGAAGATCGAGAAGGCCCTCGAGATGTACAACCAGGTGCTCGACCTGGAGAAGGCCCTGCGGGTCTACCACCTCGCGGCGCACAACGCCCTGGCCGTCTACTACGAGAACGAGGCGACCCGCGTGAGGCAGATCGATCGCACCGCGGCCGACAAGCTGTGGAACCAGGCCGAAGCGCACTACCAGGCGCTGGCCGACGCCGACGAAACGGCGCACGCGTTCTACCACGTGCTCGGCAAGGATCGCCTGGCCAAGCTCGAGATCTCGCGCCGACCGCTCGTCTTCGCGCCCAGTCCGGAAGCCGGCGATGACGACGACGGCACCGGCCTCAATCTGCCGGAGATTCCCTCCGACATGGGCGGCGGCGGTCTTGACCTGCCGATGCCGCCGGTGATGCCGACGGACGACGATGACGACGACACGACCGACCCGCTCGACGACCTGCCCGGAACCGACACCCCAACGCCCGACGACGACGCTCCGTAAGCCGCACCCGCGCATCAGCGCGGGCGGCTCTCAACCTTTCGCCACGAACAGGTCCGACCCTCGTGACCGACGATCATGCGCATGCCGAGGACGGCCGCGCCCCGCGACACGACGCTGGGGCCGATCTCGATGCGCCGCCCGACGAACTGGAAGCGATCGAGCCCGGCGACACCGAAGACGATGATGAAGACACCACGGGCGGCCAGTGCCGCACGTTCCTGATCAAGCGCGACCCTCAGCAACGGCTCGACAGCTACCTGCAACAGCGCCTGCGCGGGATCAGCCGCTCGCGCGTGGCCAGACTCATTCAGCACGGCGGGGTCACCGTCAACGACGGCCCGGCCAAGCCGAGCCACAACGTCCGCCGCGGCGACCGCATCAGCATCGTGCTGCCCGCCCCGGCCGTGCGAATCATTCACCCCGAACCGATGGACCTGGACATCCTGTACGAGGACGACCACTTCATCGTGCTCAACAAGCAGAAGGACCTTGTCGTGCATCCCGCCCGCGCCAATCTCTCCGGCACACTCATCAACGGCCTGGCCTGGCACTTCAAGCGGCAGGTCGAGGCGGCCGGGCACGACTGGAAGACGTGGGAGACCAGCGGAACCGGTCCGGGCCGCGGTTCGAGCAAGTCGCGCTCGAAGGGCGTGGACGGGCTGAGCAGCGTCGGCGTCGAGGACCTGCGGCCGGGCATCGTGCATCGACTCGACAAGAACACCACCGGTTGCATCGTCGTGGCCAAGAGCGACTTCGCGCACTGGCGACTGGCGCGGCAGTTCGAGAAGCGACAGGTCAACAAGGCCTACCTCGCCATCGTGCACGGCAACTTCGAGCGCGTCGGCGATGTGATCGAGCAGCCCATCGGCAAGCATCCAACCATGCGCGAAGCCTACGCCGTGCGCCACGATCATTACGGCAGACCGTCCGTCACGCTGCTGCGCGTCCGCGAGCAGTACCGTGGTTACAGCTTGGTCGAACTGGAACTCAAGACCGGCCGCACGCACCAGATTCGCGTGCACCTCTCGTACCTCGGCCACCCGATCGTCGGCGACCTGGTTTACGGTGGCGAACCCGTCGGCTTCGCCGAACTGGACGATCCCCCAATGCCTGCGGCCCATCGCACCCACATGACCTTCGCCCGTCACAAGGAGGAAGGCGAATCCATGGAAGCCGCGGCCCGCGCGCGTGACGACATGATCATGTGCACCCCGTCGCTCCACGCCGCGTTTCTGCAATTCATGCATCCCGCCACGCGGGAGAAGATGACCTTCACCGCCCCGGTCCACGAACCGATGCTCACGTTGCTGCGAGAACTGCGCCGCCGCCCGGCCGAGGCGCCGGTCGCCCGTGAGGGCGTCTGGACGGACCTGGATCAGCTTGTTCGCGGGTAGACTGTGATCAAAACGACCGTCGCCGTCGGCCGATGTAAGTCAAGTCGGCGCCGAACCCCGCACGAACCGAACACGTAGAATACGGTCATGTTCATGAACAACGACACCCCGCGATTCTCGGCCCTTCTGCGACTTCCGGCGGTGCTCGTGCTGGCGCTTTTCCTCGCGGCCGGCGTGGGCGGCTGCAAGTCCGTCGCCGTCGATGCGCAGGTCACCTCGACGCAGGATCCCGGCGATGTCGACCGGCCCGACGCGGCGATCCGCTTCATGTTCTACCGCCACCTGCCCTTCGCCCGCGCGACCATCGACGGGGAGGATGTCGGTTTCTTCCTGATCGACACCGGCAGTTCGCTTACCGTCGTCGACAAGGCGGTGGCCGACAGACTCAACCTGCCGCAGGTCGGGCGCGGGCGCGTGCGCGGCGTGGGCGGGGTCGAGGAAGTCACCTACAGCGTCATCCAGAACCTCAAGGTGGACCGACTGAGTGTCGGCCCGCACCGCGCGGCGACCGTTGATCTCTCATCGTTCAACCGCAGCATCGGCTGGCGCATCGCGGGCATCCTCGGGATCAATACGCTGCGCCAACACGTGTTCACAATCGACTACGCCAAGGCCGCAGTGATCATCCACGAGAACGGCTACCTGCCGCCGCCCGGCGCCGCGGCCATGCAGATGCACCCGGTCAGCCAGTTGCCGGCCGTCGTCGCCAAACTCGGACGCGAAGACGCGGCCGACCGTGTCTACCTGCAACTCGATACCGGCTCCAATGCGTTCCTGACACTTCCCTACGTGTACATCAGCAAGCGGCTGGACCTGTTGGCCGGCAAGCGCAATCTGCAGCGCCAGTCGTTCGGTGTCGGCGGGGCATCGAAAAACATCCAGAGCCACATCGATCACCTTTCCATCTTCGGTCAGACCTATCGCAGCGCCCCGCTGGGTGTCGAGGTGGACAGCCCGAACGGCTTCTATCGCGACACGCCCGTCGGACGCGTCGGCAACCGGCTGATGCATCGCTACCGCATCACGGTGGACTGGGCCAACCGGGTCGTCTGGGCGGAACTGGTGGATCCGGACTGATCCGTCCGGACCCGCGCGTTGCCGCGGCAACACGTCTGACGGCGGTGACGTTAGACTGACCGGTTGCACGTATCGGAATCAGCAAGGAGTCGGTTCATGAAGTTGATTGCGGGCATCTTCTGTGGGATGGCGTTGATTCTTCTGACGGGCGGTTGTGGCGAAGACGTCCCCCAGCCGCGCGACCCCGCCCAGGCGACCATCGATCTGCCCCAGCTTTCGCCTCGCGCCATCGTCGCCGAGTCGCTCAACCCGCCGTCCGACGACAGAATGTCCGCGGCCGAACTCGTCGTGGAGGGCTTGAAACATTGCCGGCAACTCATGACGAAGTGGCCGGAATACGAGGAAGACAGCAAGGCCGTGAACAAGATCCTCACCGACACGATGCGCCGCATTGTTGAGCAGGGAATCGAGTACCGGGCGGTGTCCGAGCAGGTCGAGGGGGACATGGCCATGGTGGTGATCCGCCAGTACAAGGACGGCAAACCCGTCGAGGATCAGCCGTCGGGACTGCGCTACCTCGTGCGCGCGGAGCGGAACGCGCCTTGGCGCATCCTGGCGCCTCGCGCGGCCGGCTTCGTCAAGGGCCATTACACCCACGAGGACTACGAATTCGACGACAACGCCATCGAGAACTGGACCGAACTGGACGTCTGGTACGACCGGCAGCTCCGTGAAATGGCGGAAGAGCCGTAGTCCGGACAAGCCGCGCGTTTCCGCGCCCTACCGCATTCTCGATTCGCTCGGCGGCGCCCACAGATCCGCCTCCCGGCCCAGCGCCGCTTTCAAGTCCTGCGTCACCTTGTCCAGTTGATCCAACGTTTCCTGCGACAGGACCAGGTCGGACGCCTTCGCATTCCGCCGCGCCTGGTCCGCGTTGCGGGCCCCGGCCAGAACGCTTGTCACGCCGGACTGCGCGAGCAACCAGGCCATGGCCACGTCCGCCATGGATTGACCTATTGAATCCGCAATTGCACGCACCCTATAGATGGCCTCGAATGTCTCCCGCTCGCAGCCCGACTGGCCATGCCTGGTCTGTTCACGTTCATGCGAAAAATGCCGCGTCCGCGCGCGGCCGACCGGCACTTCGTCGGCCGTCGCGAACTTGCCGGTCAGCAGCCCCTGCGCAAGGGGCGAATAACACAGGATGCCCACGCCATGCTGCCTGCACAATGGCTTGATCTCAAACTCGATCGATCGCGCCAGCAGGCTGTACACCAGTTGGTTCGTGACGATCGGCGCGTGCGTCACCGCTTCGCCCAGATCGCGCGGCCCGAAGTTGCTCACGCCGATCGCGCGGATCTTCCCCTGCTCCTTGAGCTGAAGCATGGCGCCGAAGGTGTCCGCCTGCGGCACGTCCCAGTCCGGCCAGTGAATCTGCAGCAGATCGATGTGGTCGGTCCGCAACAGCATGAGGCTCTTCTCGCACGAGGCGATCAGTGCCGCCGGTGCGAGATGCTCCTGGCTGACCTTGTCGGCGATGATCACCTGCTCGCGTCTGTCCGCCAGGGCTTTCGCCAGCAGGTTCTCGGAGTACCCGTTGCCGTACCCGGGCGCCGTGTCGAAGAAGTTGATCCCGACATCGAGCGCCGCTTGCATCGCCGCGATCGCGTCGCTCTCGTCCTGCCGGCCCCATGTCCGGTCGCCGGCCACCGCCCAGCAGCCCATGGCGATCGCAGACACTTCGATGTCGGTCTCACCCAATTTCCGGTATTGCATGGTTGCGATCCTCGTGGTTCTCAATCACAACCAGCATCGCGGCCGACGGTGTGCTGTCAAATGGGCAGGACAGCCCGGCTGCGTGTCCGGCGCTCATCAGGTGTTGTACGTCGCCGCCCGCACCGCTTCGACGATCTTCCGGGCGTTGGGCAGCATCTCCTGCTCCAGGTGCTTGGCGTACGGCGGTGGAACATCATCGGCGTTCACGCGGATCACCTTGTTGTCCAGTTCGTCCATCGCATGCTCGTAGATCTGCATCGCGATCTCGCTGGCGATCGATGCGAATGGCCAGCTCTGGTCCACCACCACGCAGTAGTTCGTCTTCCGCACGCTGGCGCAGATGCTGTCGGTGTCCAGCGGGCGGTACGTGCGGCAGTCGATCACTTCGGCATCGATCCCCTCCTGCTCCAACTGCTCGGCCGCCTCCAGCGCGAAGTGCACCGGCCGGCCCGCGGTGACGATGGTGCAGTCACGCCCCGGTTTGATCACGTTCGCCCTGCCGAAAGGAATGGTGAAGTCCGGATCATCCTCCGGCGGCGCCCACTTGCCGGCGAGGTGATGCGAGAAGTCCTTGTCACCGTGCGCCCCCATGCCCAGCATGCGCTCACTCTCGAGGAAGAAGACCGGGTCTTCATCGCGAATGGCGGTCTTGAGCATGCCCTTCGCGTCGCGCGGCGTCGAGGGGATCGCCATCTTCAGGCCCGGTACATTCGAGTAAAGCGCCTCCACGCACCAGGAGTGCGTCGACCCAAGTTGTCCACCCGCGCCGTTGTTCCCGCGGAAGACGATCGGCACGCCGAACTGCCCGCCCGACATGTAGAGCATTTTCGGCGCGTTGTTGAGAATCTGGTCCGCCGCCACGAGCGAGAACGACCAGCTCATGAACTCGATGATCGGCCGCAGCCCATACATCGCCGCCCCGATGCCCAGGCCGGCAAAGCCCGTCTCGCTGATCGGCGTGTCCACGATCCGCCGCGGCCCGAACCGCTCGAGCATGCCCTGCGAGACCTTGTACGCGCCGTTGTAGTACGCGACCTCTTCCCCCATGAGAAACACGCGCTCATCGCGCTCCATCTCCTCACACATGGCTTCGTTCAGCGCGTCACGGAACTGGATTCGGATGTCATTGGCCATCTATGTGTGTCTCTAACGCATGTAAGGCGGCAGATCGCCCTTCTCGAACGGCGGGAACGGCTTTGCGTATACATCGCGATACAGCTCGTCCATCGGTGTCGGCTCGGACTGCTCGGCGTACTTGATCGAGGCCTTCGCCTGATCCTTCGCCTGCTTATCCAGTTCGTCCAGTTGTTCGGTCGTGGCGATGTCCCGGTCGATCAGGATCGTGCGCAACCGGTCAATCGGGTCCATCGACTGCTTTTCGGCGATTTCCTCCTTCGTGCGGTACTTCTGCGGATCGGACATCGAGTGGCCCTGGTACCGATACGTCACGATGTTCACGAAGGCGGGCCCGCCGCCTGTTTCAGGATCGCCTTCCCGGGTACGGGTGCGATCGACCACCTGCTTCATGCAGTCGTAGACCTCCAGCACATCCAGGCCGTCGCATTCCGCGTAGTGCATGCCGTAGGCCCCGGCCTTCGCCGACAGGTCGTGCGCCATCGATGTGCCGCGTTCGATCGCGGTGCCCATCGAGTAGAGGTTGTTCTCGAGCACGAAGATCACCGGCAGCCGCCAGATCGCCGCCAGGTTCATCGCCTCGTGCACCGCCCCCTGGTTCAGTGCGCCGTCGCCGAAGTAGCAGAGACAGACCTTGTCTTCCGCGTTGTACTGGATCGCAAAACCGATCCCCACGCCCAGCGGCGCCTGGCCGCCGACGATCGCGTGGCCGCCGTACATGTGATTGGGCTTGTCGAACATGTGCATCGACCCGCCCTTGCCTTTGGCGCACCCGTCGATCTTCCCATACATCTCCGCCATGCACACACCCGGATCCATGCCGCGCGCCAGCGCGTGGCCGTGGTCGCGATACGCGGTGATGATCGGATCATCCTCGTTCAGCGCGGCGACCGATCCCACGGCCACCGCTTCCTGACCGATGTACACGTGGCAGAACCCACCGATCGCCGCCCGCTGGTAACTCTGGGCGCATCGCTCTTCAAAGCGCCGAATCAGCATCATGTCCGAGGCCATCTTCAGCAGCCGAGCAGCATCCAGTTGCTCGTGCGGCCGGGGCCCGCCGTTGCTGGGGCGATCGTCCGTGGCAGAAGTCTGTCCGGCGGCGGTCGTCATCGTCAACCGGTATCCCTTTCCGTGAGGTTCACGATATCGTCACATTGGGGAGTCGTGCCGCCCGATGCGGCCCACGGCGGCAGCACCGGCCAGCCGCGTCCAGCGGCCGCACGCCCCATCCAGAAGCGCATCGACACCGCCCGTGGCAAAGTTTAGGAGCCCACGCCAACCCCAGCAAGCCAACGGCCTGTTCCGATCAGTTGCTCTGGTGTGCGGGCGTCCGGGCCGCAATGCCAGACGACGGTGCCGCGTTCCGGAAAGCAAGGTCCACCGGCGATCGCACCGCAACGCGCTGCATGCCTTACCATCCAGGCCCGTCACATGCTGCGTCAAGGAGAATCCATGTCGAACCGACGCCCCGAACACAGTTTCCTTCCACTGCCGGCTTCGCTCGTTCTGGCCCTCGTCGTCATCGCCGCCGGGCCCGCGAGCGCGGCAACCTACCACGTGGCGCCGAACGGTAGCGATAAAGATGCCGGAGACGCCGCCGCTCCCTTCCGAAGCATCCAGCACGCCGCGCAGATCATGGAACCGGGCGACACTTGCAAGGTTCATCCCGGCGCCTACCGCGGCCCGATTCGCCCCGCACGCTCGGGCACAGCCGCCAAGCCGATCCGCTTTGTCTCGGTCCGACCGCACGAGGCCGAGATCTACGGCACGCAGCAACTCAAGGGCTGGCAAAGGCACGAAGACGCGATCTACCGCACGAAGGTAGACTGGCACGTCGATCAACTCTTCGTCGATCGAAGACTGCTCACGGAAGCGCGCTACCCGGATCACAGCGGTAATCCCTGGAAGCCGAACACCATCACACTGCGCCGCGATGAGACGACTGTCACCGGCGACGGCCTCGATCAGCCTGAAGGCGCCTGGAAGGGCGCCGTGCTCTGGGCGCTCGATGACCGGCTCGGCTGGGTGGCGCAGCAGTATGGCATCGTCGACTCCAGGCCGGGGCAACTGACGCTCGACACCAAGCGCGGCTGGTGGCGCAGCAAGGAGACCGCGCGCTGCTTCATCCTCGGCGGGCTGCGCGCGCTCGACGTTCCCGGTGAATGGGCGGTCCGGGACGGATACCTGTATGTCTGGCTGCCCGAGGACGCGGCCCCAACCGACCACGTCATTAACGCCACGCGCCACCGCTTTGCTTTCGATCTGGCCGGTCGCGAGCATATCCGTCTCGAGGGATTCCGCATCCGTTGCGCAACCGTCAATTTCCACGAAGCATCGCATTGCGTCGCGGATGGCCTGCTTGCCGAGCACGTGAGTTTCGCCAGCCGAATGAAGGGCGGGTTCAACCGAGATCGCGGCATCAATCCCGAAGCCCAGGGGCTCGGCCTCATCCTTGCCGGCGAGAACAACGCCATTGTCAACAGCATCGTCCGTTACGGTACGGGCGACGGTGTTTCCATCTTCGGCCGGAACAACACGCTGCGCAACTGCATCGTCCACGACTTCGACACGTCCGCCAGCGACTGCGCGCCCGTCAACGTGACCGGTGAGGGTCATGTCATCGAACGCTGCACCCTATACAACGGCGGGCGCAGCATTCTCGTCCATCGCAAGCTGGGCAAAGGCCGGATCATTCGCAACCACATGTTCGCCTCCGGCCTGATGTGCCGCGACCTGGGCATGACCTACACCTATCAGACCAACGGCGAAGGCACGGAGATCGCCTACAACCGCGTCCACCACAACTACGCCGGCGGCTGGGGCTGCGTGGGCATCTACCTTGACGACATGACCAGCCACCACATCGTCCACCACAATGTCGTCTACCAGGTCAACGAGGCCATGGCTCTCAACCCGCCCAAGAGCATGCACAACATCGTGTTCAACAACACGATGGTCGGGTTCTCATCGAGCATCGGCATGTCACTGAGACGGCCGCAGGACATGACCGGCACACGCTTCTTCAACAACATCTTCACGGCCGGCACACCCCAACTGACAAACATGCCCAACGTCACCATGGGCCGCAACCTCGATCGCGGTACCGATCCGCGATTCACCAACCCGGACCGCTTCGACTTCACACTGCGCAAGAAATCCGCCGCCATCGACGCGGCGAAACCGTACCCGCCCTACACCGATGGATTCATTGGCGAGGCCCCCGACCTTGGTGCGCTCGAGTTCGGCAGGGACCCGTGGACGGCGGGGAGTACGCTGGAGTACAACGTAATCCCACCGACCGATGACATCAGCACACGGCGAAAGGAGAAGCAATGACACGGCTACGATCGGTGCCGCGCCTGCCGCCGCGGACCGGCCTCGAGCCCCATCCGAGCCTCGACGTGCGACACGTACGGCTGCACACACTGCGGCAACCCCCGTCGCCCGCCGCCGCGCCAATCTGCCGCCATGTCCGACGCGACCGCATGCCCATCGCATCCTCGCATTTGTGTCAGGTACTCGAACACCAGTTCGCACAGCCGCGCCAGTGCAATCGCATGCGTGCGGCCCGTCTGCTCGTACAGCCAGTCACTGAATGCAAGGAACGCGTCGAACGGCTTGCCGTCACGCCATAGCCAGTTTCGTGTGCGCGTGAAGTTGCCGCTGTTGCCCACCAGGTCCCAGTAACGCGCCAACCGACGCAGACGCTGCATCATCGTGAAGTCGATGTGACGATTGCGCAGAATCTCGTATGGCGGGTCCGGGCTGTAGACCATCCGCCACTCATCATCATGCCGAACGATCGGCGCCCCGCGCAAACGCTTGAGCATGCCCATCTGGATCTCCTGCACGCCCAGCCCGATCAGCCTGTCGAAGCCGGCCGCGATGCTCTCAACGGCCTCGCCCGGCAGGCCCACGATCAGGTCCGCGTGGAGGTGCACGCCGGTCTGTTCGCGCAACCAGCGGATGTTGCGCGCAGCGACCTCACCATCCTGCCGCCGCGAAATGCGGGCCGTTACCGCGTCGTTGAACGACTGGATACCCACCTCGAACTGCAGCGCCCCGCCCGGAAAGGCCGCGATCACTTCGCGCAGCGCATCGGGCACACGGTCGGGAATCATCTCAAAGTGCAGGAACATCCCGGGCTCGTAACGATCAAGGAAGAACTGCAACACCGCGCGGCTGATCTCGACATTCAGATTGAACGTGCGATCCACGAACTTGAACTGCCGCAGCCCCCGATCAAGCAGCCGCTGCATGCCCGCGAGGAACGCACCAAGTGGGAAGTTGCGCACCGGGATGTCGAGCGACGACAGGCAGAACTCGCACCGGAACGGGCAGCCGCGCGACGCTTCGACGTACACCACGCGCTGCGCCAGATCCTCATCCGTGTACTCGTCGTACGGCAACGTGATCTGCTCGACGTCGGGCAACGCCGCCGCGATGATGCGCTGGCCCGGCCGCTCACCGCGCAGCAATTGCTCGCACAACTCACGAAACGCCACCTCCCCCTCGCCCTGGATTACGTGGTCCGCCTCGCGGCCGATCGCCTGCTCATCCGTCTCGTAGCTGACCTCCGGCCCCCCGAGCACGACCACCACGTCCGGCGCGATGCGCTTGAGTAGCCGCACCAGTTGCGTCGCCGGCTCGAGATTCCAAATGTACACCCCCAACCCGATCACGCGCGGCTTCAGCGCCAACAGGCGCTCAGCCACATCCAGCGGCCGCTGGTTGATCTCGAACTCCGCGAGCACCGATCGCTCGCGCAGCGGCCCAAGGTTCGCCCGCAGATAACGCAGTCCGAACGACGTATGCGCGTACCGCGCGTTGAGTGTTGTCAGAACAATTTCCGGCATAGGGGAAGTGTACCGTCCCGCTCAGTTCTTCGCGGCCGCGACCGGCGCGACCAGCGTGATCGCCCCGCCGTGCTCGCGGGTGACATCGAACCGTACCGCATCACACACACCTCCGCTTTGTGTGATGTGGTACCGCAGCGCATGCCGGCCGAAGAACGCCCGGAACTTGATCGCGCCAGCGCTGTCCGTCCGTAACTGATGCCGCGTCGACCACTGCCCGTGGATCAGGTCGCGCACGCGCTCGAACATCGGCAGCAGTTCATGCCCGGACCGCAGATCATCTGACCACTTGATCGCACGATTCATGAATCCCCAGAAGAAGAACGCCTCCACGGCCGGGTGAGCGAACGCGTGGGTCAGGAAGTCGCAGGCATACTGCGCCAGTAACTGCCCCTTCTCCTCCTCCGGCATCTCCGGGCCGACCTTCGGCGTCCAGAACTCGGTGATCTGCACGCCCAGCCCGCTCTCGGCCATCTGATCAAACAATTCGACTTCCGTCGCCCGATCGATGAAGCCGCTCGTGTGCGACTGCAGCCCGATGGCCCCCGGCGGGCAGCCGCGCCGCGAAAGCTCGAGCACCAGTTCGAGCATGCGCGTGCGCTGGAGTTCGGCCGTGACCACCGTGCCGTCGGCCGCGACTGGCGGCTCCTTGAAGCCACCGCCTTCGAGCCCATAGTCATTAAGCACGAAGACCGCCTCCGGGTCCTCGTCACGCACCCAGTTGATCACCGGCTCGATGTAATCCGCGATGTCCGCGATACTCTCCAAGTGCGGCCAGTCACGTTGCGGCAGGTTCCTGAACGCCGGCTCCCACAGCGCCTCATTGATCACGTCCCACATCGTCACCTTCCCGCGGAACCGCGAAACGAGCGTGCGCACCCGCACCTCGACGAATTTCATCTGCGTCTCGTAGTCGTAGCGCTTCACCCACTCCGGCACGCACTTGGGGATCGACCAGAACAACGGATGCCCCTTGACGTTCAGTCCCTCGCCGCGCGCCCATTCCACGCAACGCGCGAACCCCTCGTAGCGGGGCTCGCCCTGCAGATCCTCGGTCTTCGGCCCGTCGTTGCGCGGCCGTTCCGTCCAGTAGCACAGCGCGTTCACCGTGTTGAACACCTGCGCTAGTGCCGTTTCCATTGAGAGAGTTTCGTGATTGTAAGTGCTGACATCATCGT
>CAZHJL010000074.1:0-24701 GCA_964532795.1 uncultured Phycisphaeraceae bacterium
TGGGGTGGGTGGAATAGGCCAAATCAATCAATGAAGCAGGCCGTGACCTCGAACGCGCCGCCGAGTTTCTCCTGGAGTTCGGCCGCAAGTTCCTCGACGACGGGGACGTCTCGCTGCAAGAGGACTTCGGCGGGAGCGTCATTCATCTCGTCGTCGATGAAGTAGTCGCTCAACGCGATATAGACGCCGTCGCGCCGGCCGCCGAATCCAGCGCTGGTACCGTAGCGAAACGCGAACTGGTCATACCGAGGGGCGAACCCCGTCTCTGCCTCACGAAGCGCATCAACGGCATGGCGAATCGCCGCTTCGTCAGCCGGAGTGAGTTCGACGCCGCCTGTGCGGTGGATCATGACGCCGGCACTGTAATCGCTGCTCATCTCACTGACGCCCCTTGATGCGCTTCATGGCTCAGCCGAGATTTTCCATCGCCTTGCGCAGCCGCTCGTACCCTTGCTCCAGGGCCTCGGGGATGACGCGGACCTGCCCGGCGACGGACATGAAATTGGTGTCGCCGGACCAGCGGGGGACGATGTGGATGTGCAGGTGGCCGGGTAGGCCGGCACCCGCGCAGCGGCCGAGGTTGACCCCGACGTTGAAGCCCTGGGGGTTGTAGGCGGCGCGGATGGCCTGCTGGGCGAGGACGGTCAGTTCCATGAGGTTCGCACGGGATTGAGGCGTGAGGTCGGGCAGGTCGGCCAGGTGCTCGCGCGGGGCGATGAGGACGTGCCCGGACGTGTAGGGGAAGCGGTTGAGGATGACCATGCCGCGCTGGTCGCTGAGCAGCAGCAGCATCCGCGCGGCTTGATCCGCGTCGGGGTCGGTCTCGGCGGCTTCACAAAGGAAGCAGCGCGGTGGCGCGGCGGGGTCGGGGCCGCGCTCGGCGGCTTCGAGCTGGTTGATGTAGGCCATGCGCCAAGGCGCCCAGAGGTTGTCGCTGGTCATGGGGATAGGGTAGGTGATCGGCCGCAGCGTTGGTAGCGGCGGCGGGTCGCGTGCGCCGGGCGGCGCTCGGGGCTACGACCCGACGACGGGCGTGGGGCCGCCCAACCCGGCGTAGTCTTACCGGACGAAGCGTGAGGGCGATAGGGGGCGGTTGCGCGGCCGCGGGATTTCGGATATCGTTTTGCACGCTCGATGCCATGGCCCGCGCTGCGATGGCGGGCGAGATGCTCGCCTGAAAGCGGAGCGTGCCGACCAGGCGTTGGGAGAGCAGGCGTCGTTTCGGTTCTTCTGCTGTTGTTGTGGCATACCCGCGAGTGGCGCGATGATCGGACGCCCGGCCACTCGCACACAGTCCGGCCTTTGCGATCAGGGGCCCTGTCCATCTTGCGTTGTCGACCCCCTGCCGTAGCCGGTCGTCTGGCCGGCATAGCGGAAAGGCGGACCTCCCGTTTCGGCATTTGTCGACACCGCTAGAGCCCGCCCAAGACCGCGGCCGATGTTAGACGAAACTGCGCACGCGGCGCAGGTTTAGAGACGGCTTGGAGATGCTGGCTTATGGAACCTGTCTGGACGCTGATGCTGGCGATCTTCGCCCCGACGCTGCTGGGGCTGCTGACGCTGACCTTCCCCCGCCAGTGGCTGCGGCTGCGCGTCGCGGTGGCCACGGCCGGACCGGTGGCGGCCATCAGCCTGCTGGCGTATTACCTGATCGAACTGAACGAAGGCGTGAGCCCGATGGGCGTCGGCGGGCCGGCCCTGGCCACCGGGTGGATGGAGAGCTTCCATCTGAACCTTGCCTTCACCACCGATGGACTTGGTATCTTCTTCGCGCTTTTGGTCGCGTGTATTGGTTTGCTGATTACCTTGTATACCCGGGCCTACTTCGGGCCGGACCCCGACAGCCTCTTCCGCTTCTACCCGCAGTTGCACCTTTTCATGACGGCCATGATCGGCGTGGCCCTGGCCGACAACTTCATGCTCCTGCTGCTGTTCTGGGAGATGACCTCGATCAGCTCGTTCCTGCTGATCGGCTGGGAGCGCGATGACCCCAAGGCGGTGAAGCTGGCGATGCAGGCGTTCGTCACCACCGCGCTGGGCGGGCTGACGATGATGGGCGGGATGATCCTGATCGGGGTGACGACCGGGGCGTGGTCGTTTTCGGCGCTGAAGGGCGCGTCGCTCGACCCGCACTCCGGGGTCATCATCGCCGGGTTCATCCTGATCTTCATCGGTGCGATGGCCAAGAGCGCGCAGGTCCCGTTCCAGTTCTGGCTTCCCGGAGCGATGGCGGCGCCGACGCCGGTCTCCGCCTACCTGCACTCGGCGACGATGGTCAAGGCCGGCGTGTACCTGACCGGGCGCATGTGGCCGATCTTCGCGGTGCTGGCGGGCTTCGAGGTGTGGCCGTACCTGATTGTCCCGATCGGCGCGTTCACGATGGTCTACGGCGCGTTCATCGCGCTGCAGAAACATGACCTGAAGCAGATCTTCGCGTACACGACGGTCAGCCAGCTTGGTTTGCTGATGACGATGTATGGGCTGGCAGCGTTTGAGTATACGCACGAGGGCAAGACCCACCCCAACCTGATCTGGGACGTCACGCAGATTCTCAATCACGCGCTTTACAAGGCCCCGCTCTTCATCCTGGCCGGGGCGATCGGGCACGTGGCGTCGCGCATGCTGCCGGAACTGAAGGGGCTGTTCTGGCGCGGCGGGACCGAGCGCATCATGACGGTGGTGATCCTCCTGGCCGGCTACGGCCTGGCGGCCGGGCCGCTGACGCTCAGCTTCACCGCCAAGGAGATGTTCTTCTACCAGATCTATCACGCGCTGGAGGCGACGCACAACCCGTGGTTCTGGGCGCTGGTGGGCGCCGGTATCGCCACGGGCATGTTCAACGTGGCGATCTTCATCCGCCTGGCGAAGACGATGCTCGGCAAGGCGCCGGCCGCGGCACACGCGCATGATGTTCACGGTCACGGCCATGGTCACGACGAACACGAGCACGAGACCGGCTTCTGGGCCCACATGCTGTGGATCCCCGGTGCGACCATCGTGGCCTTCCAGTACATTTGCGGCATCATCCCCGGCGCGTACGAGTACCTGTTCGGTTGGATGGATCAGACGCAGGGCAATTACGATTTTCCGACGTTGTTTGGGCGGATGCCAATGGTCTGGGACGCATTCCTGCACCCCGGCCTGCCGCTCTACATGAGCCTCATCGCCATCGCCCTCGGCCTGGTTCTCGGCTTCGCCCCGGTGCTTCGCCGCGTGTTTGTCGATCCGTTCGACAAGGCGTACCCCGGCTTCTACGCCCTGACGACGCAGATCGTCGGGCCCAAGGCGTTCGGGCTGGTGCAGCGCGGGCATGTGAGCTTCTACATCGCCGCGTTCGCACTGTCGGTGGCGGCGCTGTTCGGCTGGTCGATCGACTGGGACTTCGGCGGGCTGCTGACGAACATTCGCGGCAACCTGCCGCACGACTCGCTGGCCGAGCTCTTCCCGGCGATTCTGCTGACGATCCTCGTCTGCGTCGCGGCGATCCTGATGCCGATGGTGCGCAGCCGGGCGCACCGCGTGCTGGTGTTGGGCACCGTGGGATTCAGTGTCACGGGCGTGTACTACTTCTACCTGGCGCCGGACCTGGCGCTGACGCAGCTTTCGATCGAGATTGTTTCGCTGATTCTGTTCATGCTGGTGCTTTCGCTGCTGCCGGACGAGCCCGCGCCCAGGCCGCGCTGGATTCCGATCCGCGCGGTTCTGGCCATCGCGGTCGGGCTGGCGATGGGCTACCTGACGTGGTCGGCCAGCACCGCGGCGGACCGGCGGTACGAGGCGGCCATGACGCTGCGCAACGAGAAGACCGCCGCGACGCTGACCGACGGGGAGCAGGCCGCGCTGCGGGACCGGCTGATGACCCATACCTTCACCGATGAGGCGGGCAACACGCACCATCTGCGCGACTGGGGCGAGTACTGGCTTCGCAACAGCTACATCGGTTGGGACGCGGCGTCGATCGAGCCGGCCAACACCGGCCTGGGCATCGTGGATCGTGAGCCGGTGCACCCGGACCACGGCCCGGGCGTGGCGGTGCCCGAGCACGAGCCGGGGACGATTTTCGCCTCGCCGGGCGGCGGCGGCGGGAACGTGGTGAACGTGATCCTCGTGGACGGCCGCGGGTTTGACACGATGGGCGAGATCACCGTGCTGGGGCTGGCGGCGGTGGGCGTGTGGACACTGCTGCGCCGTCGACGGCAGTTGGCGGTGGTGGAAGATGATCAACCGGGCGACGGCGACGACGGGCAGGGCGAATACGTGGATGAGCCACTGAATGTCGAACTGCCCGAGCCGGCCGGGGGGACGGACGCGGAGGACGAGGCGGCGAGGAACCTGATGGATCGGAGTGTGCAGACATGACCACCGTGATCTTTCGAACGGCATCGAAGCTGATCGTGCCGCTGTCGCTGGTGTTCGGGGTGTTCATCTTCTTCAAGGGACACCAGACACCCGGCGGCGGGTTCGTCGGCGGGCTCGTGGCGTCGGTGGCGCTGATCGTGTTGCGCATGGCCGAGGGGGGCAAGGCGCTGAACCGGTTGCTGCCGTTTCGCGAGCGCGGGTTCATCGCGCTGGGACTGACCTTGGCGCTGGGCACCGGCTTCATCGCGCTGCTGACCGGTGTGCCTTTTCTGACATCGAACCACGGCCTGATTGATCCGCTGCCCGGCGGCGTCGAACACGTCGATACCTTCGAATGGGCAACGGTGATGGGATTCGACGCCGGCGTGTTCCTGGTGGTGACCGGCGTGGTGGTGGGCATGATCAACGCCCTGAGCGAGGAGCTTGAAGTATGACCATCCTCATCGGCATCATCGTCGGCGTGATCTTCGCCGTCAGCCTTTACATGATGATGGGCGGCGAGTTGAAGGGCATCTGCATGGGCGTGTTCCTGCTGGGGCACGGCGCGAACCTGGCGATCCTGGCCGCGAGCGGCTCGCCGCTGGGCAAGATCACGCCGGTGCTCGGCGATCACGGCCACGTCGCGCCCAACCATGCCGACCCGCTGCCCCAGGCGCTGATTCTCACGGCCATCGTCATCGGATTCGCGGTGCAGGCCTTCCTGCTGACGCTGCTGGTGATCACGTGGCGCCGCAGCAGGACGCTGAATGCGGCGGCGCTGAGTGTGGAGGAGGAGAGGCACGAAGGCACGTAGGCACGAAGCAGAGCAGGAAAACATTCAACACAGAGATCACAGAGGACACAGAGGAGTAGAAGAGATTGGCCCGCAGATTACGCAGATGGCGCAGATTGGGATCGGAAAGATGCAGCGATGCTCCTCTCCATGGTCTCCGTGCCTTCTGTGCTCAAACTGAATCTGCGAAATCTGCGTAATCTGCGGGCACTGCTCCGAAACCCGAGACCCGACGCCAATGTCCACCAATCACCTGATCATTCTGTTCGTCGTGCTGCCGATGGCCGCGGGCATTCTGACGCTCTTGTTGCACAAGATGCGCAGCGTGCAGCGGACGCTCGGGCTGGCGTTTCTGCTGGCGGAACTGGTCTTCGCGGGCGTGATCCTCATGACCACGCTCAGCGGCGCCGACGCGGCATACGCCGGCGCCGACTGGACCATGCACGCCAACCACGTGCTCACCAGCCAGATGGGCAACTGGCCGGCGCCGTTCGGTATCACCGTCGTGGTGGACCCGATGAGCGCGATCATGCTGATGATCACCTCCGTCGTATGCCTGAGCGTGTTTATCTACTGCATCGGGCAGCTCGGCGACCTGGAGGGCGGGTACTTCCATCCGCTCTATCACCTGCTGATCTTCGGCGTGCAGTGGTCGTTCATCACCGGCGACCTGTTCAACCTGTTCGTGGCCTTCGAGATCATGCTGATGGCGTCTTACGCGATCTTCGTGATCGGCACGTCGGCCAAGCAGATGCGCCAGGCGTACAAGTACGTGCTGCTGAATCTCACCGGCTCGACGCTCTTCGTCGCCTGCGCCGGGCTGCTCTACGGGCAGGTGGGCACGCTGAACATGGCGGACCTGACGCGCATCGCGATGGCCGGCGAGTTGCCGCAGGAGGCGATCCCGATCGTCTGCCTGCTGTTGATCGTCTTCGGCGGCAAGGCGGCCGTGTTCCCGCTGTGGTTCTGGCTGCCGGACAGCTATCACACGCTGCCGGCCCCGCTGGTAGGCCTGTTCGCGGGCCTGCTGACGAAGGTGGGCGCGTATGTTTCGATCCGCGTGTTCGTGATGATCTTCGGCTCGATGCCGGTGGCGGACGTGGCGGGGTTGACCACGCCGCTCAGCGAGGTGCTGCTGCCGATCGTGCTGGTGATCGCCGCGGTGACGATGTTCCTGGGCGTGCTCGGCGCGGTGTCGATGCATACCGTACGGCGGATCCTGGCCATCCACATCATCAGCCAGGTCGGTTACATGGTGATGGGCATCGGGCTGGGGATGATCGCGGTGGGGCTGCTGGCGAACGCGGCCGAAGTCAAGACGCTGACCGACATCCGCATCCTGGGCGTGGCCGGGGCGATCTTCTTCATCATCCACAACATGGTGGTCAAGTGCTGCCTCTTCCTGTGCGGCGGGCTGATGCAGGCGCACGCGGGCAGTGACGACCTGGAAAGCATCGGCGGATTGGTGAAGCGCACCCCGTGGCTGGCGGTGCTGTTCATCATCGCCGCGCTGAGCCTCGCGGGCCTGCCGCCGCTTTCCGGCTTCTTCGGCAAGTTCGCGCTGATCAAGGCGGGCTGGCAGGCGGCGGATCACGTGGGCAGTCAGTTCTACTGGGTGGTGGGCTTCGCGATCGCCACCAGTCTGCTGACGCTGCTGTCGATGCTCAAGATCTGGAGCTACGGCTTCTGGGAGCCGCCGAAGGGGTTGCAGGTGGAGAGGCCCGATCGCAAGCCGCGCGTGGTCGGCGGGATGATCGGAATCGTGCTGCTGGTGGTGGCGGCGCTGTCGATGGGTCTGGGGGCGCAGGGCTACATGAATGCGTCAATGAAGGCGGCCAGGTCGGTGGTGGACCCGCAGCCCTACGTGGCGGCGGTGCTCGGTGAAGCGGCGATCGAGCACATCAAGTCGAAGCGCGATGCGATCGCCGAGAAGGCGCGGGAAGGTGAGGGCACGCGCGTGGCCAACGCCGCGGCCGCGATGGAGGTGAACCCATGAACATGCTGCTGTTGAACCTGGTGCTGGCCATTCTGTGGTCGCTGATGTGGGGATCGTTCGACATCTTCACGCTGGGCTCGGGCCTTGTCGCCGGCTACCTGCTGCTGGGCCTGGTCACGCGCACGACAACGGGCAGCGGCTACGGCAGCCGCGTGTGGAAGCTGCTGAGCTTCCTGGTTTACTTCATCCGCATCCTGATCAAGGCGAACCTGCAGGTGGCGTGGGAGATCATCACCCCCGGCTTCAACATGCATCCGAAGATCGTGAAGTATGACGTGACAGACCTGACGCCGGCGCAGATCACGACGCTGGCCAACTCGATCAGCTTGACGCCGGGGACGCTCAGTGTCGACGTGGCGGATGATGAACGCCACCTCTACGTCCACTGCATGTACGCGAAGGATCGCGCGGCGGCGGTGGCGGACCTGGACGAACTGCGCGATCGCATCATGCGGGAGATCTTTCATTGAACGCAATCCTCCTCACTTTAGCGGCGACGGACGGCGCGCATACCGGCTGGTATGTGCACCCGGCCATCGCCGTGATCGTCAACGGCGGCATCCTGCTGCTGGGGCTGTGCATGCTCTTTTGCATCTACCGGTTGATCCGCGGCCCGCACCTGGCCGACCGCTCGCTGGCGGTGGACACGCTGGGCGTGATGCTCGTCGGACTGGTCAGCCTGTTCGTGCTGAAGTACGAGGCGCTGGGATTCATCGACGGCGTGCTGGTGCTGAGTCTGCTGAGCTTCGCCGGCACGGTCGCCCTGGCCCAGTACATCGCCCGGCCGCACATGCGCAAGAAGCAGGATCGTGCGGAAGCGGAGTCGGTGGATGGGCATGGATGAGGGAAGCGACGGAGCGACGAAGCGACTAAGCGACGGAGGGGAAGAAGAGGAAGAAGGGCGACGTATAGCTGGAATCTGGTTTACTGCGTTTCCTGCGTTTCTGCTTTACGAAGGCACACCATGGAACTGATCATCGACATCCTCATCGGGTTCTTCCTTCTGTCCGGTTTGTTCTTCATGCTGGTGGCGGCGGTGGGGTTGCTTCGCATGCCGGACCTCTACCATCGCATGCACGCGGCGACCAAGGGGGTGACACTGGGGATCAGCGGCATCGTTGTCGGCGCGGGGCTCGCCATCAGCCAGCAGCCGGGGGTGAGCCTGACGGAAGTGTGGACGAAGGTGGCCCTGATCATCGCGTTCCAGTTCGTGGCCAACCCCGTCGGCGCGCACCTGCTGGCCAAGGCCGCGCACCTGGATAAGTGCCCGAAGTGGAAGGGGACGGAGGATGATGAGCTGAAGTAGGTAAGGCACGAAGGCACGGAGGCACGAAGCAGAGAAGAGGCGACGGAGCGACGGAGGGCGGGGAAGGGATATTGCCTTAGCTTTGCTTTGCTGGTCTGCTGATTTGCTGCTTTACTGTAACCACGCCCCCCGCTACGCTGCCCCCGCATGCGTGACGCTTCCACTGAGTTACCCTCGCAGACGCCCCGACACGCCATGGCTTGGGCGACGTGGCGCGTGACGATCGCTTTCACGCTTGCCGTGCTCGTGCTGCGCATCATCTACCTCGCGTGGCTCTGCCCATACGAACTGGTTTTCGATGAGGCGCAGTACTGGGACTGGTCGCGGCGGACCGAACTGTCTTACGCCACGAAGGGCCCGGGCATCGCATACACCATCCGCGCGACCACGGCGCTCTTCGGCGATGGCGAATGGGCGGTGCGCCTGGCGGCGCCGTGTTACGGCGCGCTGCTGATGCTCGTCGCCGCACGCATGGCGATGCGATTGGCGCGCGGCGACGAGCGCGCGGGCTTTGTCGCGGCGGCGATGATGGTGCTCATGCCCGGGTACGCGGGGACCGCCCTGCTGTTGACCATAGACGGACCGCTTTTCGCCTGGTGGATCATCGCGGCCTGGGCGGCGTGGGTCGTTGCCGACCGGCTTCGCCAAGGCGAAAGCGCCGCGTGGCCGTTGCTGGCGCTCGGCGCGGCGGCGGGCGTCGGTACGCTCTACAAGTACACGATGCTGCTTGTCGCCGTCGGCATCATCGTCTACTTCATCTGGGAGCGGCGCGAGATGAAGTGGTCGCGCGCCGCGATCGGGGGCGCCATCGCGGCCGCGGCGCTGGCCGCGTGCAGCTTCCTGCCGATCCTCCTCTGGAACGCGCAGCGCGGCTGGCCGACGGTCCACCACCTGATGGATCACCTGTCTGCGGACGCCGGGGCCTCCGTGCAGGGCGCGGCAAGAGCAGGCTTCAACCCGGTGGGCACGCTCGAATTGATCGGCGCGCAGCTCGGCTTCGTCGGCCCCGCGCTGCTGCTGATGGGCGGCGCGTTGATCGCGGCGATCCGGCGGCGTCGCACCGATGCGCGGCGGTGGTCCGACCAGTTGCTGCTGATCCTGTGCGCCGCGCCGGTGCTGGGGATGTACCTGGTCATCTCGCCGTTCACGAAGCCGCAGGGCAATTGGCCGCTGGCGGGATACGCCACGCTGGTGGTGCTGGCGGCACCGCGGGTGCTGGAAGAGTTGGATCGCCGCTGGCCGCACGGCTGGCGGGCGACGGTGATCTACGGCGGCATCGCCGCGATCGCCATGCTTTGGCTGAACCTGCTGGCGACATTGCCGCTGCTGGAGAAGGTGATTCCCTACCACCGCTTCAGCGGGAACGAAGCGCGGGCAATGCAGGTCGACGCAGCCCGAGCACAGGTGCGTGAAGCGACCGGCCGCGAGCCGCTGGTCGTCGCCGAGCGCTACACGCTCACCGCGCTGCTGGCCTACTACCTGCCGGATCAGCCGCGCGTGGGGTGCGCATCGTCGTACGTGGGCGGGCGCACGGTGGCGTATGATTTCTTCGATGATGTGGACCTCGAGGCATCCGATAAGCGGGGCCGACCGGTGGTGCTGGTCGGCAAGCCGCGGGCGGGCTGGCGGGCGACTGACCAGTTCCGGCGGGTCGAACCGATAGGCAGATCAAGCGGTCGCGACTGGCCGGTTTTCAAAGGTTGGAACGGCGTTGTCCCAGGCGAACACGCGACGAACGACGGATCATGACCGTGCGCGGCACGGGCGCCGCCTTCGCGGCCACGGCAGGCGCGATGCGCCCGCCCGTCGCCGCCGTTTCCGCCCGCCGCGCGATCCCGCGGCCCAGGCGCGGCGACGCCGACCGCAGGACCGTGTCGCCTTCCTGGACTACTGGGTGTTCTCGACCGTCGATGCCGTTCGCGATTGGATGTCCGTCATGCGCACAATCTTCACCAAGCGCTGGGTTGGCCTCGCCCTTGCGGGCCTGGTGCTGTTCGTCGCGACGCAATTCGACGGCTGGTTCTACGCCCGCTTCGCCGCTGATCCCGGGACGATCGGCATGGATGTCTTCAAGGCGTTCCGCGTCATGGGCAGTATGGTGTCGTGGGTGCTCATCGCGGCCGCGCTGCTGCTGCACGATCGCACGCGCCCCGGCGGATGGCGCGACCGGATCGAGCGGCCGCTGCTGCTGGTCTGCGGCATCGCGGCCTCAGCGCTGGTGACCGAGGCGCTCAAACTGCTTGTCCGGCGCGAACGCCCGATCGAACACGCCGGCGCGAACGTCTTCCGCCCGTTCACGCAGCGAACCTTCGACACGGGCGGGCTGGCCTTCCCGTCGAGCCATACCACCGTCGCCTTCGCCGGCGCGTTCGTAATGATCTGGCTGTTCCCGCGCACGTGGCCGGTGTGGATCGTGATGGCCGTGGGCTGCGGGCTGACGCGCATCGCCGAACGGGCGCATTTCTTCAGCGACGTCGTCGGCGCGGCGATCGCCGCCGGCATCACCGTCTGGGCGCTGCGCCGCTTCCACCTGCGCAACGAAGCGCGGCGGCGGGCGAACTCACTTGTTGCCGACCGATCGCAGGAACACACCTGACCCCGGAATGCCTTGCGCCTCCCAGCGCGGCCCGGAGATCAACGCGTAGAAGCTGTCCTTCGCATCATCGCGATCGTAAGCGAGGATGTTGACGCGCACGCCCTGCCAGTCGTCGCCCTGCCGCTGTTTGATGTACGCAAGCGGAATGGCAATCTCGGCCGCGATGCCATCACCCAGCTTCGCGCACGCGACGCGCGAACCGACAGGCAACTGCGATGGGTCGGCCAGCCCGGCCGGCTTATCAGGTGAATCGCCGACGGTGAAGTTGATCGGCAGGAAATCTTTCCACGCTTCGCGATGGGCATTGCCCGAGCGCCGGGGATCGGCACGAACATCGATGTCCACGCGCAAGCCGTCCTGGTCCCACGGGTTCTTGCCCGGTCTGAGCAGCACGGTGTCATCGGTGGTGCGCACGGCGATGTAGAGGTAGTCCTGGTCGTGCGCGACGGCGTAGCGTACGGTCAGATCGCCCGGTCCCTTCCATGCGTCCGCCCTGCCCATGTGATACGCATCGCTGTTGACCACGTGCGGCAGGGCGGGCCAGTCGGACAGGTCGCCGTCGATGGTCGCCGCCTTCGATCGCATGATGATCGGATGGATGCGCACGATCCCGAGCCGCCCGCCGCCTTCGCGCGTCAGCGGGCCCTTGTCCGGGCGATCGATGGTCAGCACCCAGTCGTAACCGACCGGTTCGAAGCGCTCGACCGGCAGCAGCGCGGGTGACGTGATGGTCACCGGCACCACCTCCTCGCTCCTCGGGGGCAGGGCGCGGTGGATGCCGGCGGGGCTGACCGTGCGCGGCCGTGCGTCGTGGAAGAGGAGGCGCGCGAGGGCGGGGTGGTCGCTGTCGTTGACCAGTCGCATCTCGATATGCGCTTCCTTGATGGTCGCCGCGTCGGTCGTGCATAGGCCGGGATCGATGCGGACCAGGCCTGCCAGTTCGTTTTCCGCCTCGACATCATCCATGCGCCGAAAGTCCTTGTCGAGCATACCGTCGAGCGTCAGGTTGACGATGCGCGGCAGGCCGCCTTTGGCCATCGTCACGAGCACCACGTGGTCGAACTGCCCGGTCTGCGGGCCGGTCAACCGGCTGGCGCCGCCGGTGGTCGCAAGCGTGAAGTAGTCGTGCCGGCCGTCGTTCTGCTTCGCGTAGAGATAGTTGTGGTGGTGGCCGGTGAAGAGCGTGTGATCGCGCCGGGCGAGCATCGTCTGGATGGCGTCCCAGTTGGCCGGGCGCCGATTGCCCTTGTACTGCCAGAACGGCTTGTGCATGAAGACAAAGGTCCAGCGCACATCGCGGTTCGCGTCAAGCGTACGGCGGACGTAGGCGACCTGCTCGTCACTGATCTTCGAGGCCGGCGGATCCTCGCTGTTCAGGCACAGGAACAGGCAGTCGCCGTACAGGAAGTGGTAGTACGACGGTCCGAAGCGCTCCTTCCAGACATCGGCCATCACCGCGTTGCCGATGTCGTGGTTGCCGGGCAGATGGAAGAACGGCGCACAGAGCTTGTGGGTGATGCGATCGAACTCATCCCATTCGGCCTCGATCTTGGCGCGGTCTTCGGTGTAGCCCTCGATCAGGTCGCCGACGCACATAACGAACGCCGGGTCGAGCAGCTTGACCTTCTCGATCGCGGCCGCGAACACACCGTCGCGCTTGCCACCGGTGCGGTCGGACATCACGACGAAGTTCCATGTCTCGCCCTGCGGCTGGAACATCTCGTGCGTCCAGGGCTTGGCGCCCTCTGTCGGCGGCAGTTGATACGAAGCGGCCGGCGCGCCTGCGGCATCGCCCCTCTGCGCAGGTTCGGCGTTGCACGCCACGAGCAACGAAGCGACCACGATGGACAGCATGGTGAAACGGAACATCGGATTTCCCCTTTTTCGATCAGACAGGAACGCGGCGGCCGGCATTGTATCCGAACTAACGAGCCGCGTTGTCGATCGTGCATCGGGGCCCCCTCTCCAGCGGACGGCGATTCACGCCTCCGCCTTCAGTTTCTCGCGCAGCGCCTGCTTCGCGTTCTTCAGCTCCACGAACTGCGGCTTGTTCTTGTAGTGATCGTCCAGCGGGTAGCAGCCGGAGATGATGCCGTTGCGCGGGGCGGTGGTGCAGTCGCTGAAAGTACGGCAGATACGCTTGGATTGGAACTCCGCCCCCGAGAGCGTGTCCCACGGCATCTCCCAGTAGCTGAGCACCATGCGGCCGACGCCCACGAAGTCGATCCAGCCCTCGCGGACCACCGCTTGGGCCACCTGCGGAAGGTACTCCTGGAAGTAGGTGTAACCCGAGCCGACCATCGGCAGCTTCGGCGCGGCTTCGTGCAGTTGCCGCGCGGCGGTCATCTGACGCACGCAACCGACCAGCGGGTCCTCCGGCGGCTGGTAGCCGTCGCTCGGCGGGTGATAGGCCGGCCGCTGGATGTGCGGGTTGTAGTACGGCGAGCCGGCCGTGATGTTCACCAGGTCCACGCCCCACTCGTCCTGCATCAACCGGACGAGACGGATCGGTTCGGCCAGGTCGATCTGCGTGGGATCTTCGCGGCTGCAGCCGAAGCCGGGATAGGGCGTCGGGTGCGGCTCGGGGATGCCCGGGCCGAAGCGCCCGCCGTCGGTCTGCTCGGGATCCGGGTGGAACGGCGGCATGTCGAAGGCCGCGAGGCGCACGCCGATGAGCATCCCCGGACACTGGCTGCGCACGCCCTCGATCACCTCGCGCAGAAAGCGAGTGCGGTTCTCGAAGCTGCCACCGTAATCACCCGGCCGGTCGTAGGCGCTGAGCAGTTCATGAGCGAAGTAGCCGTGGCAGTGCTTGATGTCGACGAAGTGGAAGCCGACTTCGTGCGCCTGCTTCGCCGCGGCGATGTAGCAGTCACGGATGCCGCGGATGTCATCATCCGAGAGGAGCGACGAATCGTCGTCGGGCGATACCTTGACGCGCTGGTCGAGCACGGGGTGATGGTAGACGATGAGCGGGTCGTGGCGGTTGTTGTCCGCCGGCTTCGAGTAGCGGCCGGAGTGGGTCAGTTGCAGGCCGATCAGCAGGTCGTCGACGCTGCCGGCGACCTTCACGTGCGCCTTGACCGTGTTCTCAACGAGCCGCTTCATCGCATCGGCGTGCTCGGGACGATACGCGAGTTGGTTCGGATTCGAGCGGCCGTCCTCGCGTACGGCGAAGGCCTCGCCGCCCCAGATAAGCTTCGCACCCGACTGGCCGAAATGCCCCCAGCGGCGGAAGGTGTGCTCGCTGGGCGATCCGTCGCGGTTGGCGTCCCAGCCTTCCATCGGATGGATGCACCAGCGGTTGCCGACCGTGCGGCCGCCCACTTCACAGGGCCGAGCCATCGGTGAATCCTCGGCGCCGCTCAGGATGGCCGGATCGACCGGCAACTGCAGGCCCAGTTCCGCCAGGTAGGCTTCGAACTGCCCGAGTGTCTTGAGTCGACCGATCTGCTTGAACGTCCTGGCCATGGGCGGGGGTCACCTCTTGTTCACGTGGCTGGCAATGGGCGGTGATTATAGGCGCTTCATTGAGTCCTGCGGACCGCACTTCGTCGGGTATCATTGAGGAGTGCGAGATCGAACCAGGTGAGAGCCCGGATGCCATCCATCGTTTTGAACCAGCTCGACTGCTTCGGCCCTGACCGATGCGACCGTCTCGACTACGACGCCGCCAGCGCCTACGTGAAGCGGCTGGCGAAGCAGCACTACGAAAACTTCACGGTCGTCAGTTGGTTGCTGCCGCGACGCCTGCGCGATGACTTCCGACACATCTATGCTTTCTGCCGCTGGGCGGACGATCTCGGCGACGAGACCGGCGATCCGCAGCAGAGCCTGTACCTGCTCGACTGGTGGCGCATGGAGATCGACAAGTGCTACGACGACAAGCCGCGCCATCCGGTGTTCGTCGCGCTGCACCGCACCATCCGCAAGCACGACATCCCGCGCAGACCATTCGACGACCTGGTGAACGCCTTCATGCAGGACCAGCGCATCACGCGCTATGACACGTGGGAGCAGGTGGTGGATTACTGCCGGCGCAGCGCCGATCCGGTCGGCCGGCTGGTGCTCTACCTGTGCGGCCACCGCGACGAGCAGCGCCAGCACCTGAGCGACGCCACCTGCACGGCGCTGCAGCTTGCCAACTTCTGGCAGGATGTGCGGCGCGACATCCTCGAGCGCGATCGGGTGTACATCCCGCAGGACGTCGCGCGGCAACACGGACTGGACGTCGCGACGATGGTCAGCGCGGTCGGAATCGACGCGCAGCGCGACCCCGCCTGCAGCCGGTGCGCCCCCGGCGCCACGCCGGCCAGTCCGGGCATCAACGCCCTGCTGCCGGCCTACCGCAAGACGCTGAAGGCGCTGGTCGATCGCACGTGGCCGCGCTTCGCCGAGGGGCGCAAGCTCTGGCCCCTGGTGGCGTCTGACGTTAGGATGGACATCAAGCTGTTCACGCGGGGCGGCGAGGCGATTCTCAGGATGATCGAGCGATTGGATTACAACACGCTGCAGCACCGCCCTTCGTTGGGACGCGGGGCCAAGGTCGTGCTCATGTTGCAGGCCGCGGCCGGCAAACTGCTGCCGCGCTTCGGGGGTCGGAGCATCACCTCGGCATGATCAGTACGGCGACAGACAAGTGGGCGGCCTCGGCGGCGGTGGATCGCGCCGCGTCGTTCAGCTTCTGCGCCGAACTGACCCGCCGGCACGCGGGGAACTTCTACCACGGGCTGAAACTCATGCCGGGCGCGAAGCGCAAGGCGATGTACGCGGTCTACGCCTGGATGCGGGCGGTGGACGACCTGGCCGACAGCGACGAGCACATCGATGCGAAGCGCGAAAACCTGGCCGCGTTTCGCCGCATGACCGAAGAGGCGCACGCCGCGGATGGCGCCGTGCCCGACGGCCCGCTCGACGTCTACCGCCCGATGTGGCCGGCGGTGAGACAGGTGTTCCTGGAGTACGCCATTGCCCTGCGGCCGTTGCACGAGATGATCGAAGGGCAACTGCTCGACCAGGAGCGCTTCCACTACGAGACCTTCGAGCAGACGCGCGACTACTGCTACAAGGTGGCCAGCACGGTCGGCATGGTCTGCCTCGCGGTGTGGGGCTACGAGGGCGGCGAGGCGACGCTCAAACTCGCCGAAGCGCGGGGCATCGCCTTCCAACTGACCAACATCCTGCGCGACCTGGTCGAGGACGCGGAGCGCGGCCGGGTGTACCTGCCGCAGGACGAACTGCACGCGTGCGGGTACGGACCGAATGAGTTTGAGCAGTGCATGCGCCGCCAGCAGGCGGACGAACGGTTTGACCGACTGATGGCGCAGCAACTCGAGCGTGTCCGCGGCTTCTACGCCGAGAGTCGGCCCCTGGAGCGGTACCTGTCGCGCGACTCACGCGCCACAAGCTGGGCGATGATGCGCATCTACCACGGATTGCTGGAGAAGATTTCGCGCCGGCCGCGGGATGTCCTGGCCGGGCGCGTGCGGCTGCACACACTGTCCAAGCTGCACATCTGCATGCGGGCGAACTGGAAACGCGCCCTGGCCTAGAGCGGCCCCAGTTGGGCCCCGGACGATTCTCACAAGCCACGACTGTGAGCGAGCGGTCCGGCGAACCATCGGGACACCAGAGACCGCTTCCTGACGGGCGCGGCTCGTTGCGGGCGGCCGGCGCTGGATCGTCCCATCCGGTTCCGTGACATCGCGGCGGCGGGCCTCTATTCTTTTGCACCGCCATGCCGCACGATGCTGACAAGATGGAACGGGCCGGCCAAAGCGATGATCGCGTGGTGGTCATCGGCGGCGGGTTGGCGGGCATCGCCGCGGCGGTGCGGCTTGCGGAAGATGGCGTGCCCGTCACGCTGCTGGAGACGCGCAAGCGCCTCGGCGGGCGGGCGACGAGCATCTCGGACCCCAAGTCCGGCCGGCAGATCGATAACTGCCAGCACGTGCTGATGCGCTGCTGCACCAACCTCGTCGACTTCTACTGCCGGCTGGGCGTCGAGGCGATGATCGACTGGCACGACCGCGTCTACTTCGCCAGCGGCGAGGGGCGGATCGACGTGCTGCAGGCCGGGCGCGGGCCGGCGCCGCTGCACCTTTCGCGCGCCATCCGGCGGCTTTCCATCTTCTCGCGCCGCGAAGTGCTGGCCATCGCCCGGGGGATGTGGAAGCTGATGCGCCCCTCGCCGTCCGAGCTTGAGCAAGCGGACGCAATGAGCTTCGCGCAGTGGCTGTCGGCGCACCGGCAGCCGCCGCGCGTGGTCGAACTATTCTGGCTCCCAGTGGTCGTCAGCGCGCTCAACGAAACGCCGGAGTGCTGCTCGTGGAAGTATGCGCGGATGGTGCTGTGCGATGGATTCTGCCGCAACCGCGAGGCGTACGTGATGGGCGTGTCGCGGGTGACGCTGGCGAAGCTCTACGATCCGGCGCAGCGGATCATCGAATCGGCCGGCGGGAAAGTGTGTTTCAGCGCCGGCGTTCGCGCGATGGGCCTCTACAACGGACGGGTGCGGTCCGTCACGCTGGCGGACGGGCAGACCGTCGAGGGCGGGCGTTTCATCAGCGCCGTACCGGCGGACCGGCTGTCGAAGCTGGTCACCGACGACATGCGCCACGTGGACGCGCGGCTGCGATCACTTACCGATATCGCGTACAGCCCGATCATCGGCATTCACCTGTGGTTCGATCGGCCGGTGAGCGAACTGCCGCACCTGGCGCTGCTGGGCAGTCCGTTGCACTGGATCTTCGTCAAGCGGCGTGGCGAGACGCTTGCCGACGGGCAGAAGGCGTACCTGGCGCACGGCGTGATCAGTGCCGCGCATGAGCTGGTGGGGCAGAGCGAACAGCAGTTGATCGACCTGTCGATCCGCGAGATTCACCGCGTGCAGCCGACCAGCCGCGAGGCGTCCCTTCTGCACGGCCGGGTGATCCGCGAAAAGCGCGCCACATTCTCCATCACGCCCGGGCTGGATGTGGTTCGGCCCTCAACGACCGGCGTGATCGAGAATCTCTACCTCGCGGGCGACTGGACGGCCACCGGCTGGCCGGCCACGATGGAAGGCGCGGTGCGCTCCGGTTACCGCGCCGCGGCGGCGGTGCTGGCGGCAACGCGCGGCAAACGCCTGCCACGCGACATCATGCCGGATCTTCCCCCGTCGTGGCTGTATCGTCTGCTGGCGCGATAGCGCTGGCGGCAATAGCCTCATCGGTGATCCCCGCCAAGCGCTCGCGATCGATCTGGTAGCCGATCGCGTTGAGTGTGATCCCAGCCGCAGTGACGGACGCGGGGAGCGAGCCGTCGATGTCGGGCGGCCGGGCGGTCGTCGTGGTGCGCAGCAGGCATCGCTGCCCGTCGGATTCGATGAGGCACTTGACGTGGCCGATCACCGCGCCGTCTTCACGTTCGATCTGTCGGGCGATCTCCACGATGATCGACGACACTTCGTCCTTCAGGACATCAGCGGGAAGCGCCTCGTGATTCGGCACCGTCCACTGCCGCGCTTCGGCGATCGGCTCGCCGGGATGGTGATGGTGGTGGTCGTCGTCACGATCGGTTGATGCCGCGCCGACCGTCGGCGTGTTCTCGACCTCCGCCAGTCGCGCATCGAGGCGTTCGATGAGACGGGCGAGATTCCTGCCGGTCTTCACGGACACCGCCAGCGCCCGCACGTCCGGCCGCAGTTGGCATAGGCGATCGATCAGCGCGGCCGCCTGCTCGCCGGGTACGACGTCGCACTTGTTGACCACGAGCATGTCCGCCGCGTTGATGCTCGCCTCGACGAAGGGCCCGGCCACGACGCTCAGGGCCTTGAAGCGTTCGGCATCGAAGAGCACCAGCAGGTGCGACGCGCGCAGGTCGCCGCGATAGCCCGCGATGGAGCGCCGGATCGAATCCGGTCCCGCCACGCCCGACGGCTCGACGATCACCACGTCCGGCCGCACCTGCTCTTCGAGCATCTTCAGCGTCGTCAGCAGGTTCACCGCCAGCGTGCAGCATACGCAGCCGCCGTAGATTTCGCGGATATTCAGACCCCGGTCGGCGAGGAATTTGTCGTCGATGCCGACCTTGCCGATCTCGTTCTCGATGATGGCGATCCTGCGCCCGGCCGCGGACAGATGCTTCGCCACTTCGAGCAACAGCGAAGTCTTGCCGGCGCCGAGGAATCCCGCGATCACCAGTAACTGCATGGCGGCATGGTATCGGATCGCGGGGTCCGCTCAAGGGTTCGACCGGGCGAGGAGGCGTGGAATAGAATCGCCTGCACGCCTATTGCTACACACAACCGATCATCATGCCCAAAGGAGATGTCCCGTGCGCCCACAACCGATTCACCTGATTCCCGCCTTTTCGCTCGTGATCGCCCTGTCCCTGACCGGGTGCGAAGACCCGTCAGCCAGCCGGCCGCAGGCCGAGGTCAATGATGCCAAGGGCGGCGCGGTCGCCGCGGACATGAAGGGCCCGAAGTTCGCACTCAACGGCAACAACTCCGAGGTGGGCTTCATCGGCTCGAAGGTGACCGGCAGCCACGACGGCGGCTTCCGAGAACTGTCGGGCGCCGCGGTGCTCAGTGAAGACGGCGGTTCCCTGGCGCACCTCGAGGCCACGATCGACATGACCTCCACGTGGTCCGACAACGAAAGGCTGACCGGCCATCTGAAGACAGATGACTTCTTTGATGTTCCCAATCACCCGACATCACGTTTCGTTTCCACGAAGATCGAGCCGGAGAGCGGCCCCGACGCCACGCATAGCATCACCGGTGATTTCACCCTGCGCGGCGTCACCAAGTCCATCACCTTCCCGGCGACGGTGAACGTCTCCGACGAGGTGGTCACGCTTGCGAGCGAGTTCTCCATCAATCGGATGGATTTCGGCGTCGCCTACAAGGGCAAGGCCGACGATCTGATCCGTGAGGGGGTGGTCATCAAGCTCAACATCAATGCCGAGCGCTAGGCGATCAGCGCTTCGGCGTCCGCGGCCTTCGTCGGCTCGACGATCAGCCGCTGCAGTTGCTCGGGATCGGTGCGCGTCGTCCAGGACTGGAACGTGTCATCCTCGTCTGCGCGCTGCGCCTTGAACGCTTCGATCAGGCTGCGCAGGCTCAGGTGCACCTTGTCCGCCACCACCTGCTTGGCGATGATCTCGCCGAACTGCGGGTCGCCACCCAGGCCCGCGCCGAGCAGGATGTTGTACGCCTCCAGTTTGCGCGGCTTGCCGTCCTCGTCCAGGTTCTCGCGATCGACCGTCATCGTCCCCGTCATGCCAATGTCCGCGATCTGGAACTGAGCGCAGGCGTTCGGGCAGCCGGTGAAGCTGATGAACAGCGGGAAGTCGATATCGACATGCTCTTCCAGCCATCGCAGCACGCGGCCGGCGCGGTGCTTCGTCTCCACCACCGCGAGGTTGCAGAACTCGGTGCCGGTGCACGAAATGAGCATGTCGCGCAGGCTGTGCGCCCGCGGCGGCAGGCCCGCGGCATCCAGTTCGCGGCACAGTTCATCCAGGTTCGACTGCGGCACGTCCAGCAGCAGCACGTTCTGCTTGGCCGTCAGGCGGATACGCTTGTCGCCTTCGGCGTAGCGGTCGGCAAGGTCGGCGATGGCGGCCATGTTCCGCGCCGTCCACCGGCCTCGCTCGATGGGGACGCCGACGTAGTACCGCCCGTCCTTCTGCTCACCGATGCCCATGTGATCGCTGGAAACGGCCGGGGGATGCAGGATGGAATCATCGTGCTCAAGCTCGTAGCCGAGGATCTCCTCGATGCGGTTGCGCGTCCATTCCCAGCCCTTGTCGGCCACGAGGAACTTGAGCCGCGCACGCGTGCGCTTCTCCCGGTAGCCGTCCTCGCGGAAGAGGATCGCAATCGCTCGGCAGACATCCACCGCCTGCTCCGGCTTCAGGAACACGCGCATCGGCTGGCCGAAATGCGGCTGGCGCGACAGACCGCCGCCGACCAGCAGGCCGTAACCGACCTCCCCGCTGCCGCGCTTCACGCCGAACATGCCGATGTCGTTGATCTGCGGCTGGTGGCAGTGGACGGCGCAGCCGCCGACCGATGTCTTGAACTTGCGCGGCAGGTTGGAAAACTCGCGCCCGCCCTGCTCGAACATCTTCGCCACGTCCTGCACCGTCTGCGATGCGTCAATGATCTCGTTCTTGAGCACCCCGGCCAGCGGGCAGCTCACGACGTTGCGCGGGGCGTCGCCGCACGCGAACTGCGAGTTCATGCCCACGTCCGCCAGCGCCTCGAACACCGGCTTGATGTCGCCGATCGTCAGCCAGTGAAGCTGGATGGTCTGGCGCGTGGTGATGTCGCCGAACCCGCGGGCGTGGCGGTCGGTCAGCTCACTGATGGTGCGAAGCTGGTGCGGCAGTAACTGCCCGCCGGGCACCTTGATGCGGAGCATGAAGTTGCCGACATTCGGCTTCTGCCGATAGACGCCGAACCATTTGAAGCGCTGGCTGATATCGTCATCGTCGATCGCGCTGTAATCGCCCTGCTCCGAGTAGCGGATCAGGTCCTTGAGCACGTCAAAACCATCCTTGGTCTGCTTGATGATTTCGACGTCATTGGTCTTCTTCTTGGCCGCCATGGTTTCCTCCCAGTTGGACAGCGAATGTTAGCGATGCGCGGCCGGACAGGGAAGCCGCGCCTCCGCGTAAACCAACGACTGGCGGAGGAATCGCGCCGTTCACAGGCAATGGTCAAGCGGGCCTCGGCCCGGCCTCTCAAGCCAGGCGCGTCGCGAGAAGAGAACAGACCGACGACCGCGCCCGCACTTGCGGCGCCGAAGCACACACACGTCCCGCGGTTACAGGACCCGCCCGCTGGAGCATTCCCGGGCAACAGCCGAATATAGGCACGGGGCAGCGCGCTGTGCGGTGCTCGCTATCGCAGTCAGGGGTTTGATCCTATGCGCATCACGATGGTGGGAACCGGATACGTCGGTCTGGTCACGGGCACGTGCTTCGCCAACACGGGCAACGAGGTCACCTGCCTCGACGTGGACGAGAGGAAGATCGACAAGCTCAACAACGGCATCAGCCCCATCTACGAGCCGGGGCTGGACGAGATGATCCGGCGCAACGCCAAGGCCGGGCGGCTGAAGTTCACGACCGATAAGCAGGCCGCGTACGAAAGCGCCGAGGTCATCTTCATCTGCGTCGGCACGCCCAGCGACGAGCAGGGACGGGCGAACCTGCAGTACGTGCTCGCCGCCGCGCAGGATGTCGGCACGTGCATGGAAGCGGCGCCGGGCGCCACCGGCGGACGCCCTGACGATCGACGGGCGAAGATCGTCGTCGTCAAGTCCACCGTGCCCGTCGGCACCAACGCGAAGGTGCGCGCGGCCGTGGCCTCCAGGACCGGCAAGCCCTTCCGCATGGCCTCCAACCCCGAGTTCCTCAAGGAAGGCGCGGCCATCCGCGACTTCAACTACCCCGATCGCGTCGTCATCGGCTGCGACGACAAGGGCACCGGCGACCGTCTGCGCGACCTCTACGAACCGTTCGTGCGGCAGGGCAACCCGATCTTCATCATGGACATCCCCTCGGCCGAGATGGTCAAGTACGCCTCCAACGCGATGCTCGCCACGAAGATCAGCTTCATCAACGAGATCGCCAACCTCTGCGAGAGCTACGGCGCGGATGTCGACGAAGTGCGCCGCGGCATGTGCAGCGATTCGCGCATCGGCAACAAGTTCCTCTATCCCGGCCTCGGCTATGGCGGATCTTGCTTCCCCAAGGACGTGCTGGCCTGCATCTCGATGGGCCAGGAATCCGCCACGCCCACGCAGCTTCTCGCGGCCGTGCACGAGGTCAATCAGCGCCAGCGGCCCGCGTTCATGCGGAAGATCGAAGCGCACTTCGGCGGCGACCTGTCCGGCAAACGTTTCGCCGTGTGGGGCATCGCCTTCAAGCCCGGCACGGACGACGTGCGCGAAGCACCCTCGCTGACCCTGATGCAGCAGTTGTTGGAACGCGGCGCGACGGTGGCCGCGCACGACCCGGTGGCCCACGAGACCTGCCGCGAGGTGCTTGGTGACCGCGTCAACTACGTGGAAGATATGTACGGCCCGCTCGACGGCGCAGACGCACTGATCGTCTGCACCGACTGGGACGAGTTCAAGCATCCGGACTTTGAAGCGGTCGCCGCGCGACTGAAGAGTCCGGTGATCTTCGACGGTCGCAACCTTTACCGATCGCAGACGATGCGCGAGTACGGATTGACGTACTACTCGGTCGGACGGCATCCGGTGAAGGGGGAGTGAAGAGAGCGACGAAGCGACGAAGGGGGATCGCAGAGCTATCCGGTCGAGTGCGTTGGCGTCCACGGCGAACGCGCGTCCCGCTTACTTCACCTCGTGCCCCACGCCGTGCGGCGAGTCAGGACAGCGCGAGACAGTCCAGGAGTACGAACACCGGACACGGCGCACCCCGCGCTCCTGGGCCTCCGCATCGTTCTTCCTCCCTTTCTCCCTTCGTCGCTACGTCGCTATCTCCGCTTCGCGCCTCCGTGCCCTGTCCCCTCGTGCCCCTCCTACACGATTCTCAGCATCGAGCAGAACTCCCCGAACCGCGCGTCAATCTGGGCCCGGTCCAGCGTCAGCATGCGCTCAAGGCTGAACGCTTCGATGTTGTAACTCGCGACGACCGTGCCGTAGGCCATGGCCTTGCGCATCGCCTCGATGGACAGGTCGCCCGTCGCGGCCAGGTGCCCCATCATGCCACCGGCGAAGCTGTCGCCGGCGCCGGTCGGGTCGTTGACCTCCGCGGCCGGGAAAGCGGGCAGCGAGATCGCGTGGTCCTTGTCCACCAGCACGCAGCCGTGCTCGCCCTTCTTGATCACCACGAAGCGCGGCCCCATCTCCAGAATCTTGCGGCCGGCAATGACGACATTGCGATCGCCCGTCAGCATCTCCGACTCCGAATCGTTCAGCACCAGGCCGTGGATGCACCCGAGCACCCTCATCAACAGGTCGTGCTCGGTCTTGATCCACAGGTTCATGGTGTCGGCCACGACGAGTTTCGCATCGGGGAACTGCTCGCGCAGCTCGAGCTGCCCGGCCGGGTGGGTGTTGGCCAGGAAGACGTACTCGGTGTTCCGCCAGGTCTCGGGCACGGGCGGCTGGCTTTCCTCCAGCACGTTCGGCTGCACCTCGATCGTGTCGCGGTCGTTCATGTTCTCGTGGTACTTGCCGTGCCAGCGAAAGGTCTTGCTGCCCTTGCGCTGTTCGAGGCCCTCGAGATCGATGTCGAACTTGCGAAAGGTATCGAAGAAACCTTGCGGGCAGTCTTCGCCGACCACCGCCACCAGACGCACGCTGGTGAAGAAACTCGCGGCCGAGGCGAAGTAGATCGCACTGCCGCCGAGGACTTCCATCGCCTTGGCGGTAGGCGTTTCCACGCTGTCAATACCGACACTGCCGGTTACGATCAGGCTCATAGTCGCTTTCCTTACGGAGAATCAGTCGGTTCAGTCAAACGATTGATTATGGGCGCAGAGACGAAAGCTGCAAATCAAATGCCTGGTTCCACGTGCCACTGGCGGCTTGCCCGCAGTCTCTGGTGATCCCGTGCCCAACGCACAGGCGGGCAAGCCGCCAGTGGCACCCGACCTAGTACTGTGTCACGGCTGAGTCTTTGGGTATAGGTGTTTGAGCTTGAT
>CAZHJL010000075.1:0-24475 GCA_964532795.1 uncultured Phycisphaeraceae bacterium
TTGGGATCCTACGGATGGTTATCGGCTCAAGTGAGCCTTTTGAGATAGTTACTGAGTGGTTCCGGGGGCGCGCCAGATGAAGGGGATTCTCGTAATCGCGTCCGCGCAGATGCCGGGCGCCTTTTCCATGATGCCGTGTTCGGTGTAGTAGTCGCCGTGGTCCGAGGTGTAGATGACGACCGTATTCTCCGCGAGGCCCGCGGCGTCGAGATGCTCGAGCATCTTGCCCACGGCCGCGTCCACCTGGCTGACCGCGCCGAGATACGAGCGCATCTTCCGATACCGCGCGGCTTCATACGTCTTGGGCTCGAAGTGGAACCAGTCGTGTTCCTTCCAGTGCTCGTGCATGGCGATCAAATGCGGCGCCTTGCCCGCCGCCTTGAGGTCGTATTCCGCATTCGGCGGCACCGTCAGTTCGCGCCCTTCATACCAGCTCCAGAACGGTTCGCTCGGCGTGGCGCACTGGTGCGGCCGGGGGAAGCTGGCCTGAATCACGAACGGTTGATCATTGGCCTGCGCTCCTTTCATGAAGTCGATGGCGGTATCGGCAATCCAGCCCTCCTGCGACTGTTCGAACGTCAGTGGCGAGCGCCGGCCGTCCATCTTCTGCCGGCCCCGGCCGCCGAACTCGGGCAACGCCTGGTGGTCTTCAAGGTGGTCCACGCCCTGATCGATGAGGAACTTCGCATAAGCCTTCGACTGCCCATCGCGGCTGCAACCGACGGTCTCATGAAACACATCGCAATCGTCCTCCACCCAGTCGGCCGGGCAATGGATCTTTCCCATCGCGGCCGTGGCGTAGCCGAAGCGCCGCAGGTGCCCGAACAGGTTCGGCAGCCCGCCGGGGTTCGGCCCGGACAGGCCGTAGTAGCCGTGGTTGTGGCAGTACTGCCCGGAGAGAAAGCTCACGCGGCTGGGCGTGCAGATGGGGTTGGCGGTGACGGCATTGTCAAACCGCACCCCCTCGGCCGCGAGGCGATCGATGTGCGGCGTGCGCACATCGGGATGGCCCTTGTGGCCGAGCACCTTGGCGTTGTGCTGGTCGGAAATCAGGAAGAGTACGTTGGGGCGCGTGGTGGGCATGCCGCGATGATAGCGACGGCGTTCCGGGGTGCCATCATCTGTTCCGAGGGGCACAATGTGTGTTCTTGGAGCGGGGAATCGGTGGGGCACCCGCCGTCATCCGCGCCCGGAATCTGACAACCGCTCCTTTTTCCTTGCATTCAGCATACATAACTCTAGAATGTCTTCTGTCGGGCAAATGCCAACCTGGCGGGTTGCCAGCGTGGCTTGGTTGGAATTGGGTGAACATTGAGGAGGAGGAACTCATGCACAGATGTTTTGTCTACCTGTTTGTGGGCGCGTTGCTGTTGGCCGTTGGCAGTCATGCGGATGCGGTGACGCTGACGTTTGATGACGCGATCTTCGGGGCAACGTCCTACAGCTTCGATGCGGATGGTGACTCGCTGCCGGATGCGGTCTTCAGCACCACCGATCCCCTTGGTTTCAGGACGGCGGGACCTGGCCCGAACATGACGTACATCGACGAGCCCGGGCTCGAGGGAACGACGACTTTGTCGCCGGACTTGCGGGTTGACTTCCCCGTCGGCGCGCTGAACGAGGCTTCGTTTGGTTTTGCGATGGACACACAGATGGCCGGGACCTACGGCGTGACATTCACGATGTACGACAGCAGTGATGCGCCGCTGGCATCAACCTACGTATTGTCCGACTTCACCACACTGCCGAGCGGACGCCGCAGTTCCTTCCCGGAGGCCCGCGTGGAGCTTCTCTTTACCGGGACGGGCGCCTACGGCACCTTCGACTTCGATACGCCGCCAGGACGGTACATCGTCGACAACTTCGAGGGCACGTTCGGTACGGTGGAACGCTCAGTTCCCGAACCCGTGACATCGCTACTTGCCGTGATGAGCCTGTCGGCCATCGGTCTGGCAAGCTGCCGACGTCGTCGGTAAAGGGCGCATCACATGGCCGCCGCTTCGCGTTCGGCGCTGAACAGGCATTGAAAACAGCCCCCGCATATGCCGGGGGCTGTTGTTTTCTTGTCGGTTCGTACTGGGGAGACGGCGGCCGGCAGTCAGGGGGAAGACGCCACGGCCACCTGCCGAACCGCCCCGCGTTCCAATTCTACTTGCGCAGATCGTAGCACACCACCCGACCGTCGATGGTGCGCATGTACATGCGCCCCGCGACGTACGGGAACTCCATCTGCACTTCGTAGCCGCTGGTGAGGCTGTGCTTGAACTTGGCCACGGCCACTTCGGTGTCCGCGGTGAAGTTCACCGGCAGCAGGTGCCACGTGCCCCAGTCGGGGTGGTGGTTCAGGTCGCCGAAGAACACCAGCTTATCCTCGCACAGGTAGGGCATGGTGATGCGCTCGACCTCCTTGCGCAGCAGCACCTTCCCGTCCGAAAGGCGGATGCGGCAGATGGCGGCCGGAAGCTGCGCCTCCTTGTTGCGCTTCACGAAGTAGTACAGCGTCCCGTCCCGCCCGACCGTGGATCGGTGCGCCCCGCCGTCCGGCCACCAGTGGTCGCCGTACTTCGGATTGTCCGGCAGCGCCCAGCGCTTCTCGGCCCCCTCGCGCGTGACGCGGTAGCACGCCAGTTGTCCTACCTCCTTCTTGTCCGCGGGCTTGATATTGAGCATCACCAGCCCGTCCACCGGCGTGAGCGTGCGGCGGTTCGGGCCCAGCCCGGTCAGCGACCACAGCAGCTTGCCGTCGGCCGGATTGATCAGGTGCACCTTGCCGTCCCGGCCGCCCGGGCACAGCAGCAGTTCCTCGCCGTCGATGCGCACGATCGCCGGCGTGGCCTTGTCGCACAGCACGCGCGGCCGCTCCCACAACAGCTTGCCATCCTCCACATCGTGGCCGCGCAGGCCGCCGCGGTAATCCGGGACGACCAGCACGCCGCCGGCCACGACCGGCGAGCTGTCCCACGCGCCGCATTTGCCCGGCTGGACCTGCTTCGCCATCCACTCGGCCTTGAGCTCCTCCATCTCCTCGTGCCGGGCGCCGACGCTGGCTTCCCACAGCAGCTTGCCGTCGGTTGCACTCAGGGCGTAGAGGCGTCCGGTGGTGCCGACCGCGAAGACGCGTCCGTCGTGGTACACGGGTGTCGGGCCCCAGCCGCCGCGCTTGCCCATGAGGACGCTCAGCCCCTTGCCTTCCTGCGCCGCCACCCAGCGCGTCTTGCCGGTCGCGGCGTCGATGGCGACGACCACATCGTCGGCCGCCACCGTCAGCACCTTCGGGTCCAGCCCTTTGAGGCGGAACGACGCGTCCTTGAAGCGGACATCCCCGCCGGGGCGGAAGTGCGAGACGTACACCGTCCCGTCGGCGACGATCGGCGAAGCAAACCCGCCCTGGTGGGCGCTCGCATCCCCGAGGCTGCGCACCTTGCCCATCGGGCGCCGGCCGGCCTTGCCAAACCCGATGTCGTCGTACGCACTGGTCCAGATGAGGCGGATCTGCGCCGGATCACTCACCAGCTCGATCCCGCACTGAGTCGTCTGAAAATTGCCCCGCGGACCGGTCAGCATGGGCCAACCGATCTTCTGAGCCTGGGCCTCGGTGAGCGTCCCGGCCTTGTCGCCGAAAGCCGCCGCCGCGACGCACAGCAGGCACGCATAGGCAAGAACCGACATCCGTGCAACTTGCGAACGATTCATCTCACGCTCCCGTGGCAGAGGGCCTTTCGTTGTCGTTCGATGCTTCTTTCCGCAACGCCGCGAGGTAGAGTGGTCTTGCCGGACATCTTGCGGCGACGACGGGTGGCGGCTTCAGAGGCAGCCTGCGTGGCGCCCTGAGTGTCAGCCATGCGGACGACACTCGTCCATGGTAAGGAGGGCGTGCAAAGCGAGTCCTCGAGCGCTGCCGACCAGGGACGAGAGTAAGCGTTCAATTCATGGCAGATCAGCTTGTCGCGATCTCTACACGGAACGGAGCGAATCGGGCGGTGCCGCGTGCACGGTTGGCCGCGCCGGGCTTCCTTCGTCAGCCGACCCGACCTCCAGGGCGTGCGCGACGAGCCGCGACCGGGAGGGTGTGGTCGGGGCTTGGTCCCGCATCGACTCAAGGACACGGTTCCTCACGGTCGCGGGTTTTGGCGAACGCAGGGGCGAGAATTCCCGCGCACGACGCTTGACGGATACCTAACAGGTTGCTATAATTCTTAGTGGCGGGTTGTTGCGATTGGTTAACTGGTTGCCTGGCCAGAGAACACGTCACGAAACCGCTTTGCACTTCCTGAGCACCGCCATACCCCATATCCCATACCCCAGACCAGATCTCCTTCCCATCCGCGTGCATCTGTGTTCATCTGTGGTTCCATCTTCTCTGCTTGCTCGTTCCCGCGGCCGCCCGGCCTCGGGACTCGGGCGGGTGCCGGCCTACCTCGGACAGCAAGAATTAAATGTCCTGTTCGCGCTGAATCCTCCAGGGTCCAGCCGAATCTGGCAGAAACGGCGCGAAATGGGGGAAAAACGTGTACACTTTTGATCGGTTTTTGGACCTGTTTCTTATGTCTGAGTGCGGTTTGGGCCTGCCGACCCCGTTCAGAGCGCACCAGGGCGGTTCGGGGTGTTTGGGAGCTAAGCCTACCCGCGCGTTGGCACTTCTTGCTTCCGAATTCGGCTGCGGCGAGAAGGGCGGTTGCGCTGATGCGGGGAGTTTTCAGGCACTGGCGGACAAGCCGCCAGTGGCACCGGGCGCTGCTGGGGGTGTCATACCCGGGGCTTGCGCTTCTTCGTCTTGCGGCTGCCGGGCATGCCGGGCTTGGTCGTTGGTTCGGGTTTGCCCGCCCAGGTGGCCACGGCCGCGAGGTCGGGCGCTTCTTTGATCTGTTCGATGCGGTCGCGCAGTTCCGCGGCCTTCTCGAATTCCAGCGCCTCGGCCGCCTCCAGCATCTGCCTGGTCAGTTCCGCGATGACCTCGTCCTTGTCGTATTCCTTTTCTTCCTCGGCCTTGGCCATGCCGATGGCGGCGCGGGCGGTTTCGCGGGCTTTCAACTCCAGCTCGATGCCCCGCCGGATCGCCTTGCGGATCGTCTGCGGCGTGATGTTGTTTGCTCTGTTGTGCTCGAGTTGCCTGGCGCGGCGGCGGTTGGTTTCGTCGATCGCGTCCTGCATCGCCGGGGTGACCTGGTCGGCGTACAGCAGGACGGTGGCGTTGACATTCCTGGCCGCGCGTCCGATCTGCTGGATGAGGCTGGTCGCACTGCGCAGGAAGCCGGTCTTGTCCGCGTCCATGATGGCCACGAGCGAGACTTCCGGGAGGTCGAGGCCTTCGCGCAGCAGGTTCACGCCGACGAGCACATCGAAGTCGCCCTGTCGCAGTTCGCGCAGGATCTCCACGCGCTGGAGGGTTTCGATGTCCGAATGCAGGTACCGGCACTGTACGCCCTGGCTGTCGAGGTACGTGGCCAGGTCCTCGGCGAGGCGCTTGGTGAGCGTGGTGACCAGCGTGCGCTCGCCGGCGTCGATGCGCCGGCGGATCACCGTCAGCAGATGCGGCACCTGGCCGTCCGCGGGATGGACCTCGATCTTCGGGTCGACGAGGCCGGTGGGGCGGATGATCTGTTCCACCACGGCCCCGCCGCACTTTTCAAGTTCGTACGGCCCGGGCGTCGCGGACACGAAGACGACGTTGGGCCACTGGGCCTCGACTTCCTCGAAGCGCAGCGGTCGGTTGTCCATGGCGGAGGGCAGGCGGAAGCCGTGCTCGACGAGGGTTTTCTTGCGGGCCATGTCGCCGTTGTACATGGCGCGGATCTGGGGGACGGTGACATGGCTTTCATCAATGAAAAGCAGCCAGTCCCCGGGGTTTCGCTTCTCGGTGGGGATGTCGAAATAGTCGAGCAGCGTGTACGGCTTGGAGCCGGGGGGCCGGCCGTCGAGATGGCGGCTGTAGTTCTCGATGCCCTGGCAGAAGCCCACTTCCTGGAGCATCTCCATGTCGTACTTCGTGCGGGCGAGCAGGCGCTGGGCCTCGAGCAGTTTGCCTTCGCTGCGGAGCTTGGTGGCCTGGACTTCCATCTCCTCCTTGATGCTCGCCACGGCGTGATCGATCTGCTGTGCGGGCATCACGTAATGCACGGCCGGGAAGATGAAGACCTGGCGTTCCCTGGCGAGGATCTCGCCGCTGGTCGGGTTGATCAGTTCGATGCCGTCGACCTCGTCGCCGAAGAGTTCGATGCGGTAGGCGTATTCTTCCTGGGCGGGGTGGACTTCGATGACATCGCCATGGACGCGGTAGGTGCCGCGCTTGAAGTCGTAGTCGCCGCGCTCGTACTGGAGGTCGTTGAGGCCGAGCAGGAACTGGCGGCGGTCGAGCTGCCGGCCCTGCGTGACGCTGATGACGGCCTTCTTGTATTCGTCCGGCGAGCCGAGGCCGAAGATGCAGGAGACGGAGGCGACGACGATGACATCGCTGCGGCTGATCAGGTCGGTCGTGGCCGCGAGGCGCAGGCGGTCGAGATCGTCGTTGCGGGAGGCGTCCTTCTCGATGTAGATATCGCGCTGCGGGATGTAGGCCTCGGGCTGGTAGTAGTCGTAGTAGCTGACGAAGTAGCAGACCGCGTTGTCGGGGAAGAGTTCCTTGAACTCCTCGTAGAGCTGGGCGGCCAGGGTCTTGTTGTGGCTGATGATGAGAGCCGGTTTGGCGGCGTGGGCGATGACGTTGGCGATGGTGAAGGTCTTGCCGGTGCCGGTCGCGCCGAGGAGGGTCTGGTACTTGAGTCCCTGTTCGAGGCCGAGGGAGATGGCGTCGATGGCGGACGGCTGGTCGCCGGTGGGTTGCATGTCGGAGACGATCTGGAACGGCCGCTCAGGCATGGGGGCATTCTACGAAGGGAGCGGGCGGCGGTGCGGCCCGCCCCAGATCGTGACGGGGAAGGCGCGCCCGGATCGTCTAGAATGGGGACGGCCAGAGCAGCCGTGGTGCGCCGACGGGTCGCCGGGTGGCGATTTTGGCGCGTAACAGGATGATTGTCAGAGGCTTAGCATGCGATCACAGGGGCACAAGATGGACAGGAACAGACATGGCGGCAGTCGGGCGACGGCACTGGGACTGCTCGTTTTGATGACGGCGGTCTTCTGTAGCGGCTTTCTGAGCCCGCGGGAAACCTTTGCCGAGGAAGGCGACGGCGCCGACGAAGGCACGGGGACCGGCCAGAACACGCTGCCGCCGATGGTGACGCCTCAGACCGAGGCCGCGATCCAGCGCGGCGTGAAGTACCTGGTCGCCAGCCAGGGCCGGGACGGCTCATGGCGGAGCAACCAGAACCGCGGATCGTATCCCTGTGCGATGACCTCGCTGGCCGGGCTGGCGCTGATGAGCGCCGGGCATACGCCCACCGAAGGCGAGTACTCGGAGAACGTGCGTCGCGCGGTGAATTACGTGCTGGGCTGCGCGGACCGGAGCACGGGGCTGATCGCGAGTCTGAACGAATCGAGCCGTCCGATGTACGGCCACGGGTTCGCGATGCTGTTTCTGTCACAGGCCTACGGGATGGAACGCGACCCGGTGGTGCAGGACCAGATCCGCAAGGTGCTGACGCGGGCGGTGGCCCTGACCGGGCGGGCCCAGTCCAAATACGGCGGCTGGTGGTACACCCCGGACAGCGCCAACGACGAAGGGTCAGTCACGATCACGCAGGTGCAGGGCCTGCGCGCTTGCCGCGACGCGGGCATCCAAGTGCCCAAGGAGATCATCGATCGCTCCGTGAACTACATCGTGAAGAGCGCGAACCCGGACGGCGGCATCCGTTACCGCGTCACCCAGAAGGGCAACAGCCTGCCGGCGATCACGTCCCAGGCCGTGGTCGTGCTGATGAGCGCCGGCGGTGAGTACGAGACCCCGGTCGGCGAGAAGGCGATGGATTACATCCGGAAATTGATGCGCGGCGGCAAGACCACGTCGGTGTTCCGCGGGCACAACACGTATGCGACCTTCTACTGCTCACAGGCGATGTATCGTTCTGGCGAGAAGGATTGGAACTGGTATTTCCCGAGTGTGCGTGACGAGATCGTCAAGTCGCAGCAGCGTTCGGGCGATGGCTCGGGCTTCTGGCGTGGGGACTACGTGGGCGAAACCTACGGCACGGCGGTGCGCGTGATGTGCTTGTCGCTGCCGTATGGTTATCTCCCCGCATTCCAGCGCTGATTGGAGCCGGTGTGGATGTGGAGACAGCAAGCCGAAACTGACAGCCTGGATCGCTATCCGGCGTCAGAAACCGTAGCAACGAGAAGAGCAGCAAGCCGAGGGCGTCCGTGCGACCGACCGGCTTGAGCGCCCCAAACCCGCCCGTGCAGGGCAGAAACTCTAATTGATGAGCCTGGAGACCAGCATGACACAGACGCCCCCGACGCCCCCGTCCGCCGAACAGGAATTGAGCCAGCAGGACCTCGAGGCCCTGCAGAATCTGAAGGTCGCCTACAACACGATTCGAGGCGAACTGGCCAAGGTCATCGTCGGACAGAACCAGGTGGTCGAGCAGTTGCTCGTGGCCATCTTCTCGCAGGGCCACTGCCTGCTGGAAGGCGTGCCCGGGCTGGCCAAGACGCTGCTGATCAGCACGCTGGCCGATGCGCTTGATCTGGAGTTCAACCGCATCCAGTTCACGCCTGACCTGATGCCGTCGGACATCACGGGCACCGAGGTCATCCAGGAGGACAAGGCCAGCGGCACCCGCGCCTTCAAGTTCCTTCCCGGGCCGATCTTCGCGAACGTAATCCTGGCCGACGAAATCAACCGCACCCCGCCGAAGACGCAGGCGGCGATGCTTGAGGCCATGCAGGAGAAACACGTGACCACCGGCGGCACGAAGCATGTCCTCGACATGCCGTTCTTCGTGCTGGCGACGCAGAACCCGATCGAACAGGAAGGCACGTACCCGCTGCCCGAAGCGCAGCAGGACCGCTTCATGTTCAAGATCTTCGTGAACTATCCGGACTTCGAAGAAGAGTACCGGATCGCCGAAACCACGACGGCCATTTTCGACACCTCGGTGAACAAGGTGTTGTCGGCCGCGGAGATCATCGAGCTGCAGGGCATCGTCCGTCGCGTGCCGGTCGCGCCGCACGTGATCGACTTCGCGCTGCGGCTGGTGCGGGCGACGCGCGTCGGCACGCCGGAAGCCGCGCCGTTCATCAACGAGTGGGCCAGTTGGGGCGCCGGTCCGCGCGGCGTGCAGAACCTGCTGATCGGCGGGAAGGCCCGCGCGGCCCTCGATGGCCGGTACTTCGTCACGACCGAGGATGTGAAAGCGGTGGCGCACCCCGTCCTGCGACACCGCGTGATTACCAACTTCAACGCCGAGTCCGAGGGCATTACGCCTGACCGCATCGTCGATCGGCTGCTGGAGACGGTCACGCCGCAGGACGCGGCGAACGCCGGTGTGACCGCGAAGGCGCTGAAGTGAGGGAGTAGGCACGAAGACACGCAGGCACGAAGCAGTGAATGCCTTGCCTGCGGTTTCCTGAGATTCCAGACGAAGGGCCGCCATGGCTGAAGCAGCAATTGCCCAGAAGAATTACCTCGACCCGAAGGTCCTGGACAAGATCAAGCGGATGGACCTGCGCGCCCGGCTGGTGGTCGAAGGGTTCATCACGGGGTTGCACCGCAGCCCCTATCACGGCTTCGCCGTCGAGTTCGCGTCGCACCGCGAGTATGTGCCCGGCGACGAGATCAAGCACGTGGACTGGAAGGTCTGGTCGAAGACCGATCGCTACTACATCAAGGAGTACGAAGAGGAAACCAACCTCAAGTGCACGTTGATCCTCGACTGCTCCAAGTCGATGCGATACGGCGAGAACGGCAGCGCCGGCGAGGGACTGGGCAAGTTCGACTACGCGGCCACGATCGCGGGGTCGCTCGCCTATCTGCTTCAGCAGCAGCAGGACCAGGTCGGGCTGGTGACCTTCGACACGGACGTGCGCAGGAACTACCCCGCATCCAGCCACCCCAGCCACCTCAAGATGCTCTTGCACGAGCTGGGCCAGGTGGCGCCGGATTCGCAGACGGACGTCGGCGACGTGTTCCATCGCCTGGCCGAGCAGATCGGCAAGCGCGGGCTCGTGGTGCTGATATCGGATCTGTTCGTGGACCTTGACACGCTCAGCAGCTCGCTGAAGCATTTTCGTCACAAGCGGCACGAGATGGTCATCTTCCACGTCATGCACGATCACGAACTGCGCTTCCCCTTCGAGGACAACACCATGTTCCGCGGGCTCGAGGTCGACATGGAACTGCTGACCGAACCGCGGGCGTTGCGCAAGAGCTACCTCGAGGCGGTGGATCGGTTCAAGACGAAGGTCCGTCGCGTCTGCGCCACGGCGGGCATCGACTATGTGCCGCTTTCCAGCCGCGATCCGCTGGATGCGGCGTTGTCGTCCTACCTGGCCTTCCGCAAACGCGTCACGCGCGGCGCGCGGCGCCGCTGAGGTCGCGCAGCGCCGGCGACGGCCGGCGAACTGGAGATACGCTCAATGCTTGGACTCAGTGCGGTCAATCCATTCCTGCTCTTCGGGTCGATTCTGATCGCCTCGCCGATCATCATTCATCTGTTGAGCAAGCGACGCTACCGCATCATCGACTGGGCGGCGATGGACTTCCTGCTGGAAGCCGACCGCCGCAACCGACGCCGCGTGCGGCTGGAACACCTGATCCTGCTGCTGCTGCGCTGCCTTGCGATCCTGCTGGTCGCGCTGCTGGTCTCGCGCCTGTTCGTGAAGCCCACGGGACTGGCCGCGTCGCTGGCGGTCGAGCAGCCCGAGTTCGAGCGGATCGTCGTCCTGGACGATTCACCCTCGATGCAGGCCCGGCGGGGCAACGGCTCGTCGTTCGAGGTCGGTAAACGACAGGTGCTCGGGCTGCTTGAGGTGCTGGCCGAGGAGCACCCGGGCGACACGCTGACACTGCTGCTGACCTCGCGCCCGCAGCGGCCGCTCAAGGAAGGGGCGCCGATCAACCAGGTGCTGATTGACGAGCTTCGCCATCGGTTCGAGCAGGGCGACGGCGGCTCCGGGCTGCGCGAGGCGGACCTGACCGCGAACTACGCGAAGGCGATCTCCGAGGTCGAGTCAAGCCTGGTGGAGGCGACCAGCGGCGAACTGAACCGCGCGGTGTACCTGATCAGCGACTTCCGGGCGCGCGAGTGGAGCCGCGACGGCGGCCGGTCGAGCGAGGACTTGCAGGCTTCGATCCAGCGTCTGCTCGACCGCGAGTCGATCCACGACGTCTTCATCGTTGACGTCGGCGGCACGGATGTGAACAACCTGGCGGTGGTGGATGTGCGTACGAGCGAGAAGTCGATCGTGCAGCACCGGGCCACCCGTTTCGAGGTCATCGTGCGCAACTTCAGCGGCGAAGAGCGCCGCGATGTGCCGATGAACGTCAGCTTCGGCGGCGCCAGAGTCGCGACGGTGATCGACGTCGTTCAGCCCGGTGAAGAGGTGGCCGTGCCGGTAACGGTGACGTTCACCGAGGCCGGCCCGCAGCCAATGACCGTGGAGATCGAGGGTGGGGACCAGATGCCGGCCGATGACATCTTCCGTTACGCCGCCAATGTGCAGCAAGGCATCAGGATTCTCGTGGTCGATGGACACTCGTTCGACCAACTGCCGGGCCAGGAGCGCTTTTCCGAGTCGCATTTCCTCAGGCGCGCCCTGCATCCGCGGGGACCGTTCAAGTCGGGCAACCAGGTGGAGGTCGTCACGCTCGAAGAGTTCGCGATCATGGACCGCGGGGACCTGGACCGGTTCCAGGTTTTGTTCCTGCTCAATGTCGGCGAGCTGTACGGCGGCGACGCCAACAACAGGGATCGCGAGCAGTTGGAAAACTGGGTGGCCGCGGGCGGCGGGCTGATCGTCTTTCTCGGCGATCGCGTGCGCAGTGAGTACTACAACGAGGCGCTGTTCCGCAACGGGGAGGGGCTGCTGCCGCTGCGGCTGGATGAAGAGGTGGGCGACCCGTCGGGCGAGGCGTTCGTGCGGTTCGCCGGCCAGGATCTCTCGCACCCGGTGATGCGAATCGTGCGCGAAGGCAATTCGCCCGGCTTCGAGGAACTGATCCGGACGTGGCAGTACTGGCAGTGCTCGCCGCCGGTAGGCGAGACGGCGAAAAAGAATGTCTCGGTCCTGGCGGTGTTCTCGAACCCGGACGCCTCGCCGGCCATCGCGGAGAAGACGTTCGGCAACGGTCGAGTCATGATGATCACCACCAGCGCCGATGACCTGTGGACGAACTGGTCGGCCTATCCCGACTACGTCGTGATGATGCAGGAGATGTCCTACTTCGTCGCGCGCAAGGACATCGCGCGCGGCAACATCCAGGCGGGTCGCGGCATCCGGCTAACGGTGGACCTGGCGGACTATCAGCCGGAAACCATTCTTGAGTTGCCGGACGGCGATACGGTCGAGCGCGACGTCAAAGTGGATCGCGAAACGGCGAAGGGCTCGATCAGTTTCGGCCGGATCGGCGCCACGGACGACGGTGCTGGAGACGACACGCAGGATGCCGTTTCACGTTGCGGCTTCTACAAACTGAAACTGACGCGCCGGTCGGGCCAGGTCGAGACGCGGCTGTACGCGGCGAACATCGACCCGACCGAATCCAACCTCGGACGGGCCAAGGTCGACGATTTCGAGAACCGCTTCCCGGAAAAGAAGCCCGTGTTCCTCGAAGCGCTGGCCGGGGGGGCGAATCTCGAGAGTGGGAAGAGCGAGTTCGGCATCTGGCTGCTCTATGCCGTGATCCTGGTGCTCGGACTGGAGTTGTTCCTCGGATGGTCATTCGGACGACGGCGCTGAGCGGGGATGCTGAACGGAAAGCAGGGATGATGAACATGGTCCGACAAACGACAAAGCAGACGAAGAGGACGTCGCCGCGTTCGGTCGTGGCCGGATTGCTGGTTCTGAGCTTCGCATGCGCGCTGGGCTGGTCGTGGAGCGCGCTGGCCGAGGATGCGCAGGATGACGGCGTGGGTATCGATTTCGGCAAGACGGACCCCTCGCTTGCCACTGATGCCGACATCGCCTCCCACATGCGCAGCGCGATCAAGTACGCCCGGAACGAGCGATTCCAGGACTCGGCCAAGACTTTCCAGGAGATCATCGATGAGTCGGTGGCGCAGAGCATCCTGATCACGCGTGACGGCAAGGTCTACGAGCCGGTGCGCTACATGGTCGAGCGTCGCCTGGCGGAGATGCCCGAGGTGCTCGAGGCCTACCAGTTGCTCAAAGCCGGCGACGCAAGCGGGCTGTTGAAGCGGGCGCAGGGCGATATCGAAGAGCAATCGCTCGGCGAGATCGTGCGGCGCTTCTACCTCACGAGCTATGGTGATGACGCGGCATTCCGACTCGGATGCCTTCTGATGGACCGCTACGAATTCGTCAGCGCCAAGCGCATGCTCGCCCGCGCGCTGGAGCATCCGATGCTCAGCATCCCGAAGAGCGAGATTTGGCTTCGCCTGGCGGTCTGCGCGGCTCGACTCAATGATGTGAAGCAGGCCCAGACCTGGTACAAGCAGTTGAGCGACGCCAACCGCAACGATGTGTTCACGCCGGTGCTCAAGGTCGTGGCGTCGGAGTTGAAGAAGGCCGATTCACGCGTGGCGCAGGCGTCGACGGTGAACGCGTGGTTGATGGAGTTCGGCACCCCTGCGCGTCGCGGCCGCATGCCCGGACTGTCCGAACGTGCGTGGAAGGAGAGCCCGCTCTGGTCGCAGCTCTGGGACACCCGGGACGAGTATCCGGATCGCTTCCAACTGTCGGCCCCGACCGCCGCGGGCGTGCGGCTGGTGACACACGGGAACGTCAAGAAACAGACACGCGGGAACATCGTGGAGCGATGGCGGTCGAATCGCTGGCTGCCGACGGGGAGCATGCTCTACCGCGACGGCAATCTGTTCTTCCGCACCCACGCCTGCGTCCCGCGATCCAGCCGGCCGTCGGAGGTGCGTCCGGCGCTCGTCTGTGTCGACGCGGCCAGCGGGCGCATCCAGTGGCTCGTGACCGATCAGCCCCCCAAGGTCTCGGTGACGACCACGCGCTACATCAGGACCACCCAGAATTCCGACTATCCGATGACCGCCGAGGAGATCCTGCTGTTCGGCGACCAGGTGCTCGGCGAGATGTCGATCCACGAGGACATCCTCTTCACCATCGAAGGACAGGCGTGGACACCCGAGACCGTCGGTCCCTATTACATCCGCACCACGTCGAACGACGGGGGCGCGGCGTTCGGCAACCGGCTGGTCGCGGTGAGCATCTCGAAGGAAGGTCGCCTCGCGTGGTCGCGCAAGGTCGGGGACAATCCCGAGAACGGCCCGTCCAGCATTCGCAGTTTCCGGGCCGCGCCGGTCCCGGCGGGCAACGCCATGGTCGTGCCCGTCGAGTACAGCCAGGACAACGGGTTGTACCTGCTCTTCTTCGATGCCTACACCGGCGAGGAACTCAAGAAGACCTACCTCTGCTCGACTTCCGCCGAGAGCGCCTCGCCATGGCAGAAGGTGGGCGTCGCGGTCGACGGCAACGACATTTACGTCGCTTCCGGCCGCGGCTTCGTCTTCGCGGTCAGCGCCGTGGACGGCGAGGTGCGGTGGGCAAGCCGGTACGAGCGGTCGCTCAAGTCGCATCCCTCACAGCGATTCTCCACCAGGACGAAGCGACTGCCGGCAGGCTTCCTCGGCAATACGGTCGTGCCGACGGGCGGGTCGGTGGTGGTGATGCCTGCGGATTCCCAGCGGGTGATTGTTTTCGACCGCCACACGGGCGAGCTACGGAGTCAGCGCGACGACAAGACCAGTCTCTATTGTCTCGGCGCGACCGAGGACGGCGTCGTGACAGCCGGGAACGACCGGCTTCGGCGCTACCGCGTCAGTAACGGCCGTCTCTCGCAGGTGTGGGAGAAGGAGGCCGAACTCTCGGTGGGGCGCGGGGTTGTGACCAGTGACGGCATCTACCTGCCGGAGAACCGTACGATCGTGCGGCGAAGTCTCGAAGACGGCGGAACACTGGGCGTGCTGCAGATCACGAAGGTGTCCGGCGATGAGAAGACGTCGGACCCGGTGGGCAACATTCTCTGCACCGGCGACCAGTTCTTCATCATGGGGATGGAGCGCGTCTACTCAACGGTGGACGTTGAGCGCCAACTCGTTCTGCTGGACGAGAAGGTCGGGCGGGGCGACATCGCCGCCCTGGAGCAGCGTGCCCGCCTGCGGAAGCAGCGAGGCCAGTTCGAGCCGGCCGCGGATGATCTGCGACGCGCCGTCAAGGCCACTTCGGACCGGAAGCGCAAGGAGCGGTTGCGTGCGTCGCTGCTCGAGGCATTGCTTCTGGCCGCCAGGGAGAACCCGCGCGGCGCCGAGAAACTGCTGGTGGAAGCCGAGAGCCTGATCACCAATGAAGCTCAGCGTATCCATACACGTCTGGCCCAAGCCGCGATCATGGCCCGCAACGGCAAGATCGAGCAGGCGCTCGAGAAATACTTCGAAGTGGCCGCCGATCCCGCCGACGCGATCATCGCCTCGGATTCGGATGCGCGAGTGAGCATCCGCACCTCGATCCTGGCCGGCCGGCAGATCAGCGAGTTGCTCAAACGACACCCGCAGTCCTATTCACTGGTTGACGGGTCCGCCGAAAAGGCGCTGGAGCAAGCCCGCAAGAAGGGATCGGTCGACGCACTCGTCAGCGTCTACCGGGCTTTCGATCGATCGGCGGCGGGGACGAGCGCGATGCTCGCCGCGGCCGAACAGGCCGGTAAGCGCGGCAACGTGGAGATCGCCGAACTGCTGCTGCGCGAACTGGCCATGTCCGAGAACCGTCGAGCGCAAGCCACGGGCTGGGCGGCACTGGCCACGTTCTACGAATCGAACGGATGGAAGCGGCTGTCGCGCGAGACGTGGCTTGCCCACGAGACGCGGTACGCGAACCTGGCCATCGATTTCGACGGCAAGACGACGCCGTTCAATGTCCTGGCTCGCGAACGCATTGCGGCGTTGGCGGAGGCGGCGTCCGAACCGGTCCGCATGATGCCCCAGTTGCCGCTCAAGAACGTGTGGAAGCTCAGCGGCAACCAGAACAACGTCGTCGATCCCGGGCCGATCCGGGACTCGGAGTTCCTCCAGCGGCACGGGCTGTTCCTTTCCACCAGTGGGAGTCGAAGCCGTCTGGTGTGCCACGGCGGTGACCGCGACAAGTCGCGCTGGGAGATATCGTTCAAGGGTCCGTCCCAGAACCGTTCGCTTCGCGGAAGGGCGCTCATGGCCAGCGGGCACCAGTTCACCGGTGCCGACATGACGCTCCTGCGCGACGGACACATCCTGCTGAACATCAGTGACAACCAACTGGACGCCTACGGACTGATCAACGGCAAGACACTCTGGTCGGTCAAGCTTCCCGGTGTTGCGCCCACCATGACAAGCGTGCGGTACGCCTACGGCCAGCCGACGATCGGCGAAGACACGGTGGCGATCGGCGACGGTGTCGTCGTCGCGCGGCGCGTGGAGCCGGGCGGCCTGGTCGATCAGATCACCGTGCTCGATGCGCGCACCGGCAAGCGGTTGTGGGAGAAATCGTTCAGCGGCAACGACGTTACCGACATCGCTGTGGCCGAGGGTTTTGTCTGCACGATCATGGGCGGCGACACGGTGCTCTTCCACGACCGAATGACGGCCGAGGTCGTGGGCAAGGCGACGTTGCGTGGCCGGCAGAAGGCTTCGGCGCTGGCCTGGCTGGATGGCGGCGTGGCGTATCAGGACGGTCGCGGCATCAACTTCGTGCGCATTCCCAGCGGCAAGCGGGCATGGGCGACCGGCGCCTCGGGCATCTTTGCCCAGTCGGAGATGCTTGATGATGAACTCTGTTACATGGTGCTTGTCGACAAGAAGCAGAGACCGGAAGTGCTGGTGGTGGACATGGCCACCGGAAAACTGCGCGCAAAGGAGAGATCGGACAAGTTCTACCGGTGGGCCCCGGACGTGGGCATGGATGCGTCGGGGCGCATCTGCATCATCGGTGTGGACAAGCAACAGCGTCCGCACCTGCTGATGCTGGACAAGGCCGGTCGTCGGCTGACCGAGAAACCCAAGCCGCTGGACGACAGCAGTCGTCCTTACGGATCCATCAATGTGTTCTGGGCGCAGCAGGCCACGGCCGGCGGCGATCTGATCCCGGTGCTCAATCGTGAGTCGAAGGGAGGGGGATCGAACGCGTACCTGGCCCGGTTCTTCAGCAAGTCGAAGATGAAGGCCGTGCCCGATGCGCAGGTGAAGGGCCCGCGCAACGGGAAGTTTGAGCGGGCGACCTCCCCGCCGGCCATCTTCGGGAACACGCTGTACATCACGTCGTCCGACGGGACGCACGCCTACGTACACGACGATTCGACGAAGAAGTGAAGGAACAGCGGGGCGGACAGACCGTGCCCGGCCGCTGCTGATGGATGAACGAGACAGGAGCAGGCTTTGAAAGAGATCATCTACACGATCCTCGGCATTGATCGCGGCGAAATCGCGCCCGGCGCCGAAACCAATCTGGTCTTCACGAACGACCCCGGGTCATGGCGCACGTTCGTGCTGGTGGCGGTGTTTGCTTTGCTGATCTACGGGATCTTCTGGCTCTATCGTCGTGAGATGAAGAGTTGTCCCCGCCGCGTCCGGATGACGCTCGCGATCCTGCGCACCGCGGTGTTGGTGGTGCTCGCGGTGGTGCTCTTGCGCCCCGTGCTCGAAAGCCGCGTCGTGCGGCCGCTGGTCACAACGATCGTGGTGCTGGTCGATGACTCCTACTCCATGAAAACTGCTGACCAGTACGTCAAGGAAGACCGTCCGCCCGAGGTCCTCCAGGCGATGCTGACTGAAGGCTACGTCGCGCCAGGACAGCCGGTCAGACGCATCGACCAGGTGAACTACCACGTGTCGCGCGAAAACGGATCGTTCCTGGATTCGCTTTCCGGACTGGGACGGGTCGTCGTCCGCGCCTTCAGCAACAGCCAGCAGTTCCCCGATATCCCTTCGCGCATGGCGCGGGTGGAAGCGGCACGGACCGATGCGCGAGCGGGGGCGGATCGCGGCGGGCCATCATGGATCATGCGGACGGCGGTGACGCTGTCCGCCCTGGGGCTGATCACCGGCTTCGTGCTCATCGCGGTTGGTGTCGGTGTCGGCAGTTGGAAGACATCGCTGGCGGCCACGGTAGCCGCGCTGGTGTGCGCCGTGCTGCTCGGGATCAGCGGCATGGTGCTCTCGTCGCAGGCGGGGACGCCCGCCGTCGCGGGCGAGAGGCCGGCGCAGCCGGACGATCCGGGCGTGGTGGCGGCGATCGATCCGCCTCCGCCGGTCGAGGTCTTGAGCAACAGCACCAACATCGCGCTGGAACTCAAGCAGGCCCTGCAGTTGAGCAGCGAGGGGCCGCTTGCGGGGATCGTGCTCTTCAGTGACGGCCGCAACAACGAGGGCAAGGATCCGCGAGAAGTCGTGGATCAACTGCGCCAGCTTGAGGTGCCACTCTACGTGGTCGGCGTGGGCGACACCAGTGAGCCGCCGAACGTGAAAGTCGCCGACGTGTACTCACGCGAAAGCGTGTGGAAGGGTGATCCGTTCGAGATCAGGACGCGCGTGGCGACCGCCGGTCTGGGAGACACCAGTGTACGCGTGGTGCTCGAAAAGCGGGAGAAAGACCAGCAGGCCTCCGAGACGATCGCCACCAAGGTCGTTTCGATCACCGGCGAGCGGCCCTTCAAGCAGGTCGCGTTTAACGACGTGCCCAAGGAGGCCGGTTCGTTCATCTACACGGTTCGCGTCAAGCCGCAGTTGGACATCAAGGAGGAGGTCGGTGACAACGCGCAGGGCGTGACCGTCCGCGTGCTTGAGGAACGCGCCCGCGTGCTGCTCATCGCCGGGTCGCCGACCTGGGAGTATCGGGCGATCCGCATGCTATTGGAGCGGGAGAAGTCAGTGACGCTTTCGTGCTGGCTGCAGTCGCTCGACTCGAGCATGAAGCAGGACGGCACGGTTCGATACGACAAGAACGGCAAGGTGATCGAGGATGCGAGGATCAGCTACCTGCCGCAGACGTTCGAGGATATCACCACGGGCGGCAGCGGCGAAGTCGAGCGCATCGGACTCAATCGCTTCGACGTGATCCTGATGCTGGATCCCGACCCGTCGCCCACCCTTGATCCGAGGCAGTTCAGCGAGGACTGGAACAAGGCGATCGAGCAGTTCGTTTCCCGCGGCGGGGGCGTGCTCTACATGGCGGGACCGAAGTACACGGCCGACTTCATCACGTCACCCCGCACCAATCGCATCGAGCGCCTGCTGCCGGTGAAGATCGAGAACCCCACGGGCCGGGAACGCGACAACCTGACGCGCAGCTTCCGGCGCCCCTGGACGGTGGAATTGACACCGGATGCTTTTGAGCATCCCATCATGCGCTTCGCCGACGATTCGGTGGCCAATCGGCATCGATGGGAGCAGGTGTTGCGTCCTCAGGTGTACTGGTCGTTCCCGGCAACGCGGGCCAAGGCGGGAGCGATGACGCTCATTGACCACGACAAGCTCTTCCGCGGCTCGCAGCCGGCGCCGCTGCTGGTCACCGGGCAGTACGAAGCCGGGCGAACGGTGTATGTCGGCTTCGACAGCACATGGCGTTGGCGGCGGGCGGGCCGCAACCAGGAGTACTTCGACCGGTTCTGGGTGCAGATGGTGCGTTACCTGGTGGAGGGCAAGTTCCTCGGACAGAAGAAGCGTGGCTTCATCAAGATCGAGAAGCCGGAGTATGACATCGGCGCACTTGTGCCGGTCACGATCACGCTGCGCGATCGCGATTACGCGCCCCTGTCGCTGCCCGAGGGCGAACTGAACGTGAAGATGACCGTGACCGACGGCGAGAAGCCGGCGGAGACGACCATCGTGTCATTCAAGCCCGTGGCGACGGAGGCGAGCCGCGAAGACGTGACGACGGCCGGCAGATACCAGAAGATGATCCCGGCCAAGCGCGCGGGTCGTTACGAGTTCTCGGTTGACCTGGCGGAGGTCGATCCGAAGGAGCGCGATTACCGCGCGGGTCTGCCGGCCTCCCAGCGTGACAAGCTCACACCCATCGAGATCCGGGCGGGCTTCGACGTGGTGATTCCGCAGAAGGAAACGTCCACGGTGCGCCTGGATCGCGTGCGGCTGATGGAGCTGGCCGAGGCGTCGGGCGGCAAGTACTACACGATCGACCAGGTTTCCGCGATTCCGGGAGACATCAAACCCAACCGTGAGCGGATCGTGAGCGAGGGACGCCCGCAGGAACTGTGGGACACCCACTTCGTGCTGCTGCTGCTGGCGATGCTGCTGACGGTCGAGTGGGGTGTGAGGAAGATTCACAAGCTGATGTAACCGGCCGGCGCCGGGCGCCTGCCACGTAACCGACAGGATGAACCAGGACCGATGTCAACACACAGCACTCCCCAACCGATCGCAAGCCGGCTCAGCGCCCTGCGGCTATCCATTCGCATGTGGATCCTGCTGGACGGCGCGGCGTGGCTCGCTTTGACCTTCCTCGGGCTCTGCCTGATCTCCCTGTACCTCGACTGGGAGATGCGGATGGACGTGGCCCAGCGCATCATGATTCTCGTGGCCGCGGTGGGCGTGCTGGGATGGGTGCTCGTCCGGCGCATGGTGCGCCCGATGTTCCAGGCACTGCCCGATGACCTGTTGCTGATCAAGGTCGAGGGGCGACACCCGGAGTTGGGCGAGAGTGTGATCAGTGCCGCCGAATTCAGCCGGTTGGACGACCCCGTGCGTCTGGGCATCTCGCCGTCGATGGTTGCGGCCGCGATTCGCGATGGATTGGGCCGGGCGACGACGGTGCGCTTCACGGATGTGGTCGATAGCAGGCGTCGGAACATCAACCTGCTGCTGCTCGTGGGCGCCGTGGTCGTGTTCCTGGGGGCCGTGGGCACGATGGCCGCGGTCTCGCCGCAGAGCCTGTGGATCTGGTTCAATCGCAACATCATGCTCGGCAACGAGAAGTGGCCGACGCAAACGCAGTTGGTGGTGCTCGATTGTCGCGGAGTCGGTCCGGGCGAGGAGATCGTCGATTCCAGAGACGTGTTCGCCGGCGAAGCGGGCAAGGTCAAACGGCAGATGGCGCGGGGCGATACGTGGAAGCTGCACGTCCTGGCGAAGGGCGTGATCCCGCAGAATGTCAGGATCGAGTTCCGGTTCGAGGATGGCAGCGAAGACGTGGGCGATGCGAACAACTTCAGCCCCGACGCGGACACATCGCAGGACACTGGAGCGGGAGCTGCTCCGAACGGGTCCGAGGAACCGAAGCTGACGCCGTGGTTCGTCTACACCGAAGATGATGGAATGCGCAGCCCCTTCGAGTTCCGCGTCATCGGCAACGATTACGTGTCCGAATGGATGCCGATGGCGATGCGCGACCGGCCGAGCATGTACGAAGTCGGCGTGAAACTGATCCCGCCGGACTACACGGGCGAGCCGCCGCGAACGCTTTCACTGCAGGAGAGTTCTCACGCGGTCTACCCGGGCAGTTCGCTCGAAGTCAGCGGACGGGCCAACAAACCGCTCAAGCGCGCGTGGCTGAGAACCAGCGACGGGCGTGAGGTCAGCCTGTCTGTTGGCGGCGAGACGACGCACACGATCATGCGCGAAGACGGCGAGCGGGAGACGAAACCCGCATGGTCGGTGTCGGGCAAACTGACGCCGGATCAACTCGCGCCCGGCACGTACGCGTTCTCGCTGCTCAGCGAGGATGACATGCGCGAAAGCAACCCGCGTCAGTTCACCCTGCGCAGCAAGACGGATCGATCGCCCAAGCTGACCTGCCGTCTGGACGGGGTAAGCAGCGTGGTCGTGTCCAACGCGATGATTCCCATCGACATGCGGATCACCGATGAGTTTGCCGTGACGCGCGTCCGCCTGGGATACCGACGCGAACTGGCGCTGATGGATGCCGATCCGGACGCCGCCGCAGCCCCGGCCGAGGGCGCCGATGCAGGCGGGGATGTGGACGAACCTTCCGAGCCGCCGGCGCAGCCCGCGGCTGAGGAGACCTGGACTTACGTGGAACTCGACGGCATCGAGGACCTGGGGACGGACGACGTGCGTCATCTTCATGTGTTCGATCTGGAGAACCTCGAACCGCGCTTGCAGGTGGGTGAGACCGTGCAGTTCCGGGTGGAGGCGTTCGACAACGACGATGTGAACCCCGACAAGGAGCCGGGCGTCAGCACTGTGTTCATGGTGCGCGTGGTCGAGCGCGAAGTGCTGCTGAACGAACTGGTCCGCCGCGAGCAGAGGCAGGGGCGTGAGTTCGACAACGTGGTCAGCGACGAAGAGGAGATGCTCACGGATACGGCGGTGATCGGCGCGGACATCGACTCGCGTCAGAAGGTCACGCCGGGCCAGATCAGTGACCTTGTCAAGCTTGAGAAGCGTCAACGGCAGGTATCACGTCGACTGAACATCATCTCCCGACAGTTCGAAGCAATTCTCAAGGAGTTCGAGAACAATCGTCTCGAGTCCGCGGAGAGCACGGTCCGTGAGCGGCTGAGCAAGAGCATCATCGCGCCGATGGACGCCATCGCCGCCGAGGCGGTGCCCTACGCGTCGGATCAGCTTGACACGGCCGCGCAGCCACGGACGGGCCTGGGTGAGCGATCGAACGCATTGACCGAGGCAACCCGCGTCCAGCGGCTGATCCTGCAGGATATGAAGAAGATTCGCACCCAGATGCTCAAGTGGGAGCAGTACCAGGACGCCGTTCGCCTGATCCGGGCCGCAAAGGAGGAAACGGTGGACCTGAAGACGGATATCGAAGCGGAGATGGAGGAGATCCGGCGGCGTGAGGCGGAACGTATCTTCGGCCCCCTAGGTGGGGGATGAGCCGCGCTGGGGCCGGAACGTGACCGGCAAGTGGTGCGTCGAACGTCCGTAGAAGACGTGGGACGGATCCATCAGGGGCGGCTTCCGGGCGTGGGGTCGCCGGTACAGTCGAGTAACCAGTCCAGAGCCAGGAACACACACCATGAAACGCATGCATGTCAGGAATGGCCTGTGGGTCGCGATTGCCATGACCCTCGTGCTCGGTTTCACCCCGCTGTGGGCCGAAGGACCGTCGGCCGATCGACCGGAGACGGACAAGGCGGCCGGATTCGCCAAGCGCCAGGAGCGGCTGGCCGAGCGGGTCAAGGCGTTCGAGGCGAAGTTGTTGCGCCTCGCGGAGGAACTGAAGGAGACTGAGCCGGAACAGGCCGCCAAGTTGCTCCAGGCCTACGAGCGCTCGCGTGAACACGGGCTCGGCGCGATGATGGAAGAAGCCATCGCGATGCTCAAGGACAAGGACCTGAACAGCGCCAAAGAGCAACACAAGAAGATCATCAAGGAACTGACCGACATCATCACGCTGCTTACGCGCGAAGACAGCATGCTCGACGAGATGCGGGATGAAGCCGAGGCGCTCGAAGAACTCAAGAAGAATCTTGACGAACTCATCAGGCGGCAGCACGATCTGAAGGACGAGGGACAGCGCATCAGCGAGAAGGACCGCGAACTCCAGAATCTGGATCAGCAGATCAAGGCGCTTGAGAAACTGCTCCGCAAGCAGAAGGGTGTCAACGCGATGGGCAAGCAGGCGCGTGCCCGTGGCATTCAGGCCATGGGGCGAGCGGCCGATGCCCAACGCAACGTGCGGCAGGAGACGCGCGAGTTGAAGGACAAGATCGGCGGCAAGGGTGAGAGCAAACCCCAGAAGGGCGAACAAGGCCAGGAGGGCCAACAAGGTCAACAAGGTCAACAAGGCCAGCAGGGACAACAAGGTCAACAAGGCCAGCAGGGACAACAAGGCCAGCAGGGACAACAAGGTCAGCAGGGACAACAAGGTCAGCAGGGACAACAAGGTCAACAAGGCCAGCAGGGACAGCAAGGCCAACAAGGCCAACAGGGCCAACAGGGACAGCAGGGACAGCAAGGTCAACAAGACCAGCAGGGACAGGAGCAACAGAAGGGATCGCCGCGACCGGGAGAGAAGGAACTCGGAAACGCGATCGCGGCCCAGGGACAGGCAGAGGATGCATTGGGTAAAGGCCAGGGCAAGAAGGCCGACACTGCAGGTAAGGAAGCTGAAAAGCAGTTGGCGGAGGCGCTCGAGGAACTGAAGAAGGAACGCGATCGGATCGCCAGATTGCCCGAAGACTACGCCGAGAAGAAGCTGTCCGAAGACCAGGGCGATCTGAAGAAAGACACAGGTGATCTTGGCGAGAAGATCGCCCGAGCAGGCCAACAAGGCCAACAAGGCCAGCAGGGCCAGCAGGGCCAGCAGGGCCAACAAGGTCAACAAGGTCAGCAGGGCCAGCAGGGCCAACAAGGTCAGCAGGGCCAACAGGGCCAACAAGGTCAGCAGGGCCAACAAGGTCAGCAGGGCCAGCAAGGTCAGCAGGGCCAAC
>CAZHJL010000076.1:0-23848 GCA_964532795.1 uncultured Phycisphaeraceae bacterium
AGCATGACAACCCCAACCGACCAGCGGAAGACGCGGTTCATGGAACGCTTACGCTCAAGATGCCTGAGGTCGTAGCCGCATGCGCGGCAGAAGTAGTTGCGATGGGGATGGAACACCGGGGCCGCGTTCTCCTCGGCCGGGGTGGTCGGCTGCGCGGTGTCGTCGGCGTGGAAGGCCATGGTGGGGAGCCCCAGGTAGCTGCGTGGCGGCGCGATTGTAGCAGCGCAGGGCGTGCGGTCCGCCCCTCAGGGACTTCATGCTCTTCATGGTTCAGATCCGAGGCGTTCACCATGAAGGACACGAAGAGCACGAAGGGAAGCCTTGCGAGTGCTGTCGGTGGGGTCTGTGTACGTTGGTGTTGTTGCCTTGGGTTCAGTGCTTTGAGACGTTCCTGAAGTGAAACTGCGAGCAGCCATCACTTGGAATGCGGGCCCTTGGCGCGCACGTCATACACCAGCACCTTCGACTGGTCGCGGAGGAACAGGCGGCCTTCGGCGACGACCGGGTGCGTGAAGAGTTGCACGCCGTCGCCGGAGCCGTACTTGCCGACCGGTGGGTTGAAGTGCGAGATGACGCGGAGCTTGTCGTTTGACGGGTCGATCAGTGACATGGCCGGCCGGTTGTCCAGCATGTAGATCAGGCCGTCGGCCCAGATCAGCGAGGCCTTAGCCGCGCACTGGAGGCTTGCCAGTTCCTCGCCTGTTTCGGCATCGAGCATTCGCAGCCTGCCGGGCTTGGTGGGGTTCATCGAGCGTTCGGGGGTGAAGGCGATGAGGCGGCCGCCCTTGATCAGCGAGTGCGAGTAGCTGATGTTGTATTCGGGGACATGGATCTTGCCTTCCCACAGTTCCTTGAACGTGCCGTCGGGCATGACCTTGAGCATGCGGGTGCCGAAGACGAAGAGGTAGCCCTCGTTGGCCACGGGCATGGTTCTGCCGCGCCTTTGCTGCCTCGATCCGTTCTGTTCGAGCCAGACCTTGGCGCCGGTGTTGGCGTTGACGGCCGCGGCGCAGCGGTAGAACTGGCAGACGGCCAGGGGCGTGTCGCCGGCGTGCAGAAGCACGGGTGACCCATTGTCGCTCGACCAGCCCTTCCGCTTGACGGGGCACGGGCCGAGATTGCCCTGCCAGGCGAGTTTGCCGGTCCGTTTGTTGACGGCCGCGAACGAAGGCACATCGTTGCCGCCGGGCACTTCGTTGCCGGGGCTGCGGAGCATGATGATGACCTTGTCGTCGTACACGAGGGGCGAAGCGGAGCAGCCGCCGCGCTTGGCGAGCGTGTCGCCGAGGGTCTTGGCGTCGAAGGACCACTTGACCTCGCCGGTCGAGGCATCGAGGCAGTAGAGGACGGCGTCGGTGGATTCGTAGTAGACCAGTCCTTCGGAGACGCACGGGGTGCCGCGCGGCGGGTGTTTTTCGGGGCCGTACTCGGTGCGCCACAGTTGTTTGCCATCGAGGTCGAGGGCGACCATGACGCCGGGCTTGCCCTTGCCCGCGCGGCCGCAGAACAACACTTTGCCGTCGGCGATGCTGGCGGCCGTCCATCCCTGGCCGACCTCGGCCTGCCAGAGCAGTTGCGGACCATCCTCGGGCCACTGCTTCATGAGGCCGCGCGCCGGCAGGATGCCGTTGCGATCCGCCCCGCGAAAGCCGCCGGCGTTTTCCGGTTGCGGTGAGGCGGCGATCGCGACCAGCGCTGATGACGCGACGGCGATGGCCGCGAGTACGATTGATCCTGAAACCATCTTCGGCATGTCGGTCTCCTGTGCATGGACGCCGGCGGTGCATGGCAGGACGCGTCGGGGTGCGCCGTTATTTCTTCGGCAAGTCGGTATGATCGCGAGCCTGGATCGGTTTGACGCTGAAAGGAAGGACGCGGTATGGCAATGTCAGAGGTGCGGCTGGGCGTGGTGGGGATGCGGAATATCGGGAAGAATCACGTGCGGCGGGCGCGGGAGTTGGCCGGTTGCCGCGTGATGGCGGTGGCGGATACGGATGCGACGCGGCTGGGCGAGGCGCGCGATGAGTTCGGGGCGATCGAGACCCATGCCGACGCCGCGGCGATGTTCGCGTGCGACGCGGTGGATGCGGTGGTCCTGGCCGTGCCGAACGCGGCCCATGCACCGCTGACGATCGCGGCGCTCGAGGCGGGCAAGCATGTGCTGGTGGAGAAGCCGATCAGCCGCACGGTGGAGGAGGCGGATGCGATGATCGCGGCGCGGGACGCGTCGGGGAAGGTGCTGATGGTGGGGATGAACCAGCGGTTCAACCCGCGGACGGAGGGGATTGGCCGCGCGATCGCGGCGGGGGTGTTGGGGCGGCTGCAGTTCGGCCGCACGTGGTGGATGCAGGTGCGACCGGCGCAAGGGCTGTGGGGGCGCGGCGACTGGTTCCTGTCGGCCGGCGCGGCCGGAGGCGGGCCGATGATCGACCTTGGCATTCACCGGCTGGACCTGGCGATGCATCTGCTGGGATTCCCCGCCGTGCGGAGCGTGACGGGTGTGAGTTTCGCGGGCATCGGTCGTCGCGAGGCGTCGAAGCGCGGCAAGGCGTACGAAATCGAAGACGGCGCGGTGGGGCTGGTTCGCTTCGAGGATGGTTCGGCGCTGGAGGTGGCCGCGAGCTACTGCTGCAACACGACGACGCCGGGTCAGAACACGATCCTGCACGGCGATAGCGGCAGCGTGGACATGGCGGCGGAGACGCCGGTGATGACCTATGCGTCCGGCGAGCCGATGCCGGTGGCGATCGAGCCGGTGGGGGATGTGGCCGCCTCATGCGTGGAGCATTTCGCCCGCGTCCTGCGCGGCGAGGAGCCGCTGGTACCGACAGCGGAACAGGGCCGACTGGGGCTGCGGATCGTCGAGGCGATCTACGAGAGTGGCCGGACGGGCAAGACGATTGAGTTCGGCGAGCAGGCGTAGACTCCGGCTGCACGGCGCGTGTGGATCCGGAATCGTCGGTCCTGTGGGCGGCGGCTTGCTGTTCGGGCCGGCGGTCGGTATCAGTGTCATTCTCGATAGCGATCTGTGTATCCCCCTGCGAAGCGAGGCGACGAATGGCTGAGAATGGACGAAAGCGCTATGCCTTGGTCGGCACCGGCGGCCGGGCGCGGAGTTTCATTGATCCGATCATCAACACGTACAGCAACCACTGCGCATTGGTGGGCCTGTGCGATGTCAATCCCGGGCGGCTGGCGCATTACCAGGCGTACGTGGCCGCGGCGGGGGCGGGGCAGGTCCCGACCTTCGCGGCGGATGACTTCGACGTGATGATCGAACAGACGAACCCGGACGCGGTCATCGTGACCACCGTGGACGGCTTCCATCACCAGTACATCATTCGCGCGATGGAGCTGGGGTGCGATGCGATCACCGAGAAGCCGATGACGACGACGGACGAAAAGTGCCGCGCGATTCTTGATACGCAGTCGAAGACGGGGCGCGATGTGCGGGTGACGTTCAACTATCGCTTCGGCATCGAGGCGTCGCACATCCGCAAGCTGCTGGCCGAGGGGATCGTGGGCGAGATCGTGTCGGTGGACATGGAGTACATGCTCGATGTCAGCCACGGCGCGGATTACTACCGGCGCTGGCACGGCAAGAAGGACAAGTCCGGCGGCCTGCTGGTGCACAAGGCGACGCACCACTTCGACCTGGTCAACTGGTGGATCGATGCGGTTCCGGACGAGGTGTTCGCCTACGGGCGACGGGCGTTCTACGGCAAGGAGAACGCCGCGCGGCGGGGCGAGTCGTACGACTACGCGCGCTACACCGGCAACGTGACGAAGGAAGAGGACCCGTTCGCACTTGACTTGACGAGCAACGAGAAGCTCAAGGCGCTGTACTACGACTGTGAGAAGCACGACGGTTATCTGCGCGATCGCAACGTGTTCGGCGATGGGATCACGATCGAGGATGCGATGAGCGTGATGGTGAAGTACCGCACGGGCGTGCAGCTCACGTATTCGCTCAACAGCTTCCTGCCGAAGGAGGGGTATCACGTTGCGTTCAACGGGACGAACGGGCGGCTGACCTTGAGCATGGGCGCGACGCCGCACATCATCACCGGCGAGGGCGATGACACGGCCGGGGTGCAGTACTCGCGCGAGTGCTGGTATCACGAGCCGTTCGGTAAGGCGCGGCAGATGGAACTGCCCGAGCGCCCGAAGGGCGGTCACGGCGGGGCGGATCCGGTGCTGCACGAGCAGATCTTTTCACCCGAGGCGCCGCACGATCCGCTGGATCGCAACGCCGGCCACGAGCAGGGCGCGGCGTCGATCCTGATCGGCGTGGCCGCGAACCACGCGATGGAGAAGGGGCGGCCGGTGAAGATCAGTGAGCTCTGCCCGCAGTTGAATGCAAAGGCGCGGCTGAGCGCGTTGCGATAGCGCTGTCGATGCTGGTGCAATCGAACCTGTTCAGGCCGCGTCCTGCCATGGGCAGGTAGATTTGATGAAGACGCCAGGTGGACTTCTCGCATGTTGCGGCCGGAGCGGAGCGGCTCTGGCAGTGTTGCTGTGCACGTCAGCATTGGATGGGGCGGGCGACGTGCCGCTGGGACATGCGCGGTTCCATCCCGGCGACACGCGGCCGGTGGGCTATCGCGGCGATGGGACCGGGCGGTTCGCCGGCGCTACACCGGTGACGCACTGGGACTTGGGGACGGGCAGGAATATCCGCTGGCGCACGCGGCTGCCGGGCGGCGGGCATTCGACGCCGATCGTGGTGGGCGATCGCGTGTTCGTGATGGCCGACCCGGGCATCCTGCTGTGCGTGGATCGCCGAAATGGCGAGATCCTGTGGCAGGACTTCCCGTTGGAGTTGATGTACCCGGAACAGCTGAAGGGCAAGGGCGCGGACGAGCTGGCGAAGATCAAGCAGGCGGTGATCAAGGCGAACAACGATGCGCATCGCTGGGGGATGCAGCACCAGTTCCCCACGCTGCTTGCCGATGCGGCGGCGGCGATGCCGGACGATCCGGTTCTCAAGCAGTTCATCGAGACGCCGGGGGTGCAGGTGGCCGACAGCGGCACGGGCATCCCCAATCCGATGGCCGTGGCGAACCTGCGCAGCGGGCGCGGTGGTGAGTTCTACTGGATCAGCTACACCTTCGCGCCTCCGGTCAGCGATGGGCGGTTCGTGTACGTGCGCTACAGCGTCAACATGCAACTGGTCTGCTATGACCTGGACGGCAGGCGCCAATGGGCAAGCAGGCTGTCGAACAACGCCCAGCGGCTGCGCGATTCGCGGACGCGTGCGCCGCGCGACAGCCGGTACGTGCGGCTGTACGGCAACTGGCTCTACACGCCGGGGCACGAGGAGTACTACATCGTTGACAAACGCGACGGCGAGGTCCATCGACATGAGTTGAAGCAACGGACAAACAGCGTGGGGCAGGCGGCGGCGATGGTGACGGTGGATGAACGTCCGTACGTGATGCTGGGCGGCGAATTCGACGGGAACGTGAACGAATTCTTCGACGCGGCCACGGGCAAGCTGGCAGGGACGGGCGCCGTGGTATCGGTGAAGGACCCGCGCGGGAAGCTGGCGCGGACTCTTGATGTGCCCACGAGCGGCGCCCTGACCGTGGGTGACACGAGCTACTGCGCGCTGGGCAGCTACGCGTACCGTGACAATGCCGGGGCCTGTGCGATTCGCTACCGACGCGCGGGAGAAGGATTTGCGGGGAAGATGCTATGGCACACGAAGCTGCCGGCGGTGACGTGGCGCAGCGGCGCGCTGGCGGGTGGGCGGCTGTTCCTGGCCGGCGAGGGCTTGACGCATGCCGTGTTGGACGCGCAGACGGGGGCGGTGGTGTTCGAGCAGAAGCAGAAGCAGGTGTCAGGCGAGGACGGCGCCGAAACGGCGGGCGCGATCATCACGAACAACCCGGCCTCCAGCCGCACGCATTTCTTCCAGCCGTCATGGGGCGGCAAGACGGCGGTGGTCGATGCGGCGACGGGCAAGGCGATCGGCTACAGCCAGTGCGAGCCGATGATGGGCAACGGGTTGTTCCTGCACGGCGACGCAATCTACACGCGCGGGATGTTTCACCTGTACTGCATCGGCGGGCCGGTGGATCGGTAGACCGGCTGATCGGCGATGGTTGGCGCGTGAGAGGGTCTACCACGCGCCGGTTTCCAGATCCGTCAGCGACTTGAGCAGCGCCTTGGCTTGGGGCGTGGGCGGGTCTTTGCGTGCGGGCAGGTAGGCGGTGTGGGTGGTTTGGTCACTGAAGTGGACGGTGATCTGGATGTGGCTGGATTGCTGGTCGACGTTGGCATCGTCCGGCCATGTCTTCGCGTGGGCGGCGGCCTGGTCGAAGATCGTTTCGACGTGGGCAGCTTCGATCTTGTCTTCGTCCTGGTAGATGCGGATGGCGTCGGCCGCGCCGCTGGCGTGGCTGCCGGTGACCTTGCCGTCGGCGAAGACGTCGCGGTGGGCGCTGTGCGGGCCGTGGCCGCCGGGGCGCGAAACGATTTCGACGCGGATGATGGACTTTGCGGGCGTGGCGGCCTGGTCGCCGTCCGGTGCGGTCTCGTTGGTCGTGCTGACACTGCAGCCCATGCCGATGAGTGCGGCGACTAGCGCGGCCGTGGTGATCGCGTGCAGTTGGACGAGGCGCATGGGTTGCTCCGGACTGGGTATGGGTGCTTGCGTTGCATTGGACGCATGTGGCCGGTTGCGGGTTCCGCGCGCGGCAAAGCGCCCGCAGGGATTAACTGCGGGCGCGGGGTGGTTTGCAGACTTCCAATGCACCCGGACCTGGAGGTCCGGTCTGGGGAGTCAGCGACGGCGCAGAGCGAGGAAACCGCCGCTGGCGAGAAGGAGCAGGCCGGTCGCCGGTTCGGGGATTTCCACGCGCAGGCCGACGAGGACATCGTTGTCGTCGTCGTCGAAGCGGTAGGAGTTGGCATCGTCCATGTAGAGGCGGTAGGTGTCGGGGCTTGTCTGCTCGATGATGCTGCCGCCCCAGCCGAGGCTGTTGTTTTCGTCGGTGAAGGCGCGGATGGACGACGGGTCGGAGGCGTTGGAGAAGGCCCAGTCCTCGAGGTGGGCGAAGGTGCTGTACATGGCGAAGACCACTTCGTCGCCCGCCTGGTAGGTGCCGACGAGCACCTCGTTGCCGGGGTCGAACTTGGGCAGGTCCACGAGCAGGATCTGGGCGTTGTCTGGCGTGGTGCCAATGCCGAAGATGGTGTCGGCGCCGGCCGAGCCGCCGTCGGCCCACATGTACAGCCGGCCGTCAATCGGCATGGTGAAGCTCTCGGCGCGGGCGCTGATGCAAAGCGCGGCGACAGCGAGGGTGAACGCGACGATGGTGGTGCGGGTGGACATGTCTCTCAATCTCCTCAATTGGGTGTCCGGCGTTGGTCACAACTTCCGAGGAGGGCAGCGAAGCGCTGCGTGAGATGCGATGTCGGCCCGCCCCGCGCCAAGACAGCGCGGCCGCATGACGGACAGACGTTGACCGGGGATATCGCCCGGCGGTCATCGGGTTGTCGCGGGTTCTCTCCCGCAGCGAAGGGCTGAACGCCAGCCGCAGTCGCTGGAACCTTCCTCACCGCCAACGGTACCAGATTAGTCCGATAACAGCAACCGCGTTCTGTGAGAACTAGGTTTCAGGACTGTGGCTGCGGTTGCAAAGCGTTGAGATCGAGGGGAATGGTGGTACCGTCGCCACGTCGCAGGGCGGTGAAGCCTGCCTCGTAGAGCATTCTTCGCGCCCCGGCCATGTCCAGGCCGCGGTGGCCGGTGGTGTCGGTGGCGGTATCGCGGGGGTTGGCGCCGGTTTCGGCGTAGACGACGTTGGCCCCGCTGGTCAGGCCGATGAGGTTCGGTTCGTGCACGGCGATGTTGTCGGTCTCGGGGCAGGCGAGGCAGGCGAGGCTGACCACGGCCACGACCTGGCCCAGCCGAAGTTCGGTGATCTGTCCACGGTCGGCCAACGGGGCGTCGGGCAGGTAGACGCGGCGCATCGCCGCGTGCTGGAAGCAGCCGTGCTCGACGCCGAGCATGAGTTGATCGACCAGTTCCTCGGCGGTGTGCTCGGGTCCGACCGGTTCACAACAGTAGTAGAAGTCCAAACCGGATTCGCGGGTGGCGTGGAACGTACGTTTGCGGTTCTCGGGGTCGAGATCGGTATCGACGCCCTCGCGCAGGCGGCAGACATGATAGGCCCCGTTGACACCGGCGGCGCGAAGCTCGGCGGCCTGCACACCGTCGAAATCGCCGAGGTTCACGACGATCTGTGTGTGCGCGGGGATGGCGCGGCGGACGTGCTCGACGATGGCGAGCACGCGGTCGAAATCGAACTCGTGCATGGTCATCAGGAAGAGGGCGTACAGGTCGCCATCGCGGGCGAAAGCATCGGCGCGTTCGAGGATCTCCTCGGGCGTCAGCCGCGTTTCGGGGAACTGCGTGTGGTCGATGCCGAAGACGCAGAACCGGCAGTTGCCGGTGCAGGCGAAGGTTTCGATGCCGATCTGCCCGAGGAGGATGCCCTCGTTGTTGAAGCGTTTCCGGGCGACGGCGTCGCCGGCGGCGCGGGTGAGTCCGGCCTCGAGCGAGGTGGCCGGGAAGGCAAGCAGGTAGGCCAGTTCGTCGCGCGTCGGCGCCTGGCCGGCGCAGGCGGCGGCCAGGATGTCGCGCAGTCGGGCGGGGGCGAATGCGTGCTCGGCGGGTTGTTGGTTCACGGGGTTACTCCTGGGGGCGACACTGTGGGCGGTCGGGGGATTGGGGTTGGTCGATGAGATCGAGCAGCTCCTCGATGGCGTGGCGGTAGTCGGTGAGGGTGTTGCGCCAGGTTCGCAGGCAGTCGCGGCCGGCGTCGGTCAGCGAATAGATTCGTTTGGCGGGCCCGGTGTCACCGGTCTGCCAGGTTGATTGGACGAACCCGGCGTCAGCCATTTCCTTGAGCGCGCGGTAGACGCCGGGGTGATCAGGCGATCGATCGTGGAACATGCGCATGTCGGACAGGTGCTGGGCGATCTGGTAGCCGTGCGCATGGCCCTTTGCAAGGAAGGCCATGATGCCCGGCCGGAGAAGGCGGGGCAGGGACTTGCCCGAGCAGGGGCATGATTCAGGTGCGAACACGGCTTGTCCTCCGCAAGTAGATGTGGAGCACAAGTAACCGAGCTGACGGGTACCGTCAAGGGGAGAGCAGTATCAGAGGTCCGTTGATGGGCGTGTCGCCCGCGAGAGTCGCAAATTGACGACAATTCGTCGCAAAGTTGTTGGGCGGTTGCGCTTCCGCGTGGTAGGGGTTGGGTATTGGGAACGGTACGAGGCGGGCGGCGCGGGCCGCTCGGGCTTGTGCGCACTTTGCGAGGGACATGATGATGAGTCGCCTAACGCTTCTCTTGGCATTGAGCTTGACGGTTCTGATGGCCGTGGTCCATGCCGACGGCGCGATGGTGGGGGTGAACGCCTACGCCGAAGGCGCATCGACCACGCTTTCGCCCGGCGACACGGCCGGGGCGCCCGGGTATGAGCAACCGAACTGGAACAACGTAGACCAGGATGGCGCCTCCTCGGTTGCCCTTGTCGATGCCAACGGCGGCTCGTCGGGGATGACCATCAGTTACCCCGGCAACTTCTATGGCGGGGAGACCGGTTGGGGGTCGGCGACGGCCGATGACCGCCTGATGAACGGCGGGCACCGGTACCACAGTGCCAACACGATGACATTCGAGGGCCTGACGCCCGGCGAGGTGTATGACATCGTGTTCTACTGGGGTTTCACCGATGGGCGCGCCCAGGACGTGAATGCCTCGGATGCGACGGGGACGACGACCATCCGGATGACCACGACACCTACAAAGAACGCCTGGGTGGAGGCGACGGCCGGCAACGGCTACACCGGCAACTACCTGGTACTCGCGGGCCTCACGGTGAAAGGAGATGGCACGTTGAGTGTTGACCTGGATGACGGCACGAGTCGCACTTCCTTCAGCGCGATCCAACTCCGGCCCATTCCGGAGCCTGGCGTGGCCGTGATGCTGGCCCTGGGCGGCGTGGCGCTGCTTCGTCGGCGTCGCTGACGGCACTTCGACCCACTGCGGGTTCGCTGGTGAGACCGGGGGTAGGCCGGGCGGGCAATCGGTCCGCCAGTGGGCCGTTGATCATGTTGCAAAGCCAGCGGAAGCCGCAACTTGTGTGGGGGCGGCTGTTGCCTTGGCGGGCCCGTCGTTTGCGGCTAAACTAGTCGTCCGCTCATTGGTGGCCCCCGACTCCCGGACTTTTTGAACAGGACTCCATCGTGGCAGAAGTCATCTTTGCAGACGTTGGCAAGATCTATCCCGGCGGCGTGCGTGCGGTCGAGGATTTTCAGCTTCACATTCAGGACGAAGAGTTCATCGTGCTGGTCGGCCCGTCGGGGTGCGGCAAAAGCACGACGCTGCGCATGGTGGCGGGTCTGGAGGAGATCAGCGAGGGGACGATCCGCATCGGTGATCGCATCGTGAATGACGTGCCGCCGAAGGATCGGGACATCGCGATGGTGTTCCAGAACTACGCGCTGTACCCGCACATGTCGGTTTACAAGAACATGGCGTTCGGTCTGAAGCTTCGCCGCATGCCGAAGGCGGAGATCGATCAGCGCGTGCGCGAGGCGGCGCGGATTCTGCAGATCGAGGAGTTGCTGGACCGCAAGCCGAAGGCGCTGTCGGGTGGTCAAAGGCAGCGTGTGGCGGTGGGCCGCGCGATCGTGCGGAGCCCGAAGGCGTTCCTGTTTGACGAACCACTCTCAAACCTCGATGCGAAGCTGCGCGTGCAGACGCGCGCGGACCTGAAGCAGCTTCACCATCGTCTGCGCACGACGACGATCTACGTGACGCACGACCAGGAAGAGGCGATGACCCTCGGCGATCGTGTGGTCGTGATGGAAGGCGGACTGATCCAGCAGTGCGACACGCCGCTGAACATCTACAACTACCCGCTGAACCGCTTCGTGGCCGGCTTCCTCGGGACGCCGCCGATGAACTTCATCGAGGGCGACCTGGTGCAGGATGGCGGCGTGTGGTTCGCGGCGGGTGAGCTACGGATCAAGCTGAGCGATGCGCAGGCCGACTGCGTGGCCGGGCAGGTGGGGCAGGCAGCGGTTTTCGGCGTGCGGCCGGAGGGGCTGTACCTGCGTCCGGCGCCGGGCGTGGCCGACAGCGAAGACCAGAAGATGCCGGTGACCGTGCAGGTGGTCGAGCCGTTGGGCAACGCGATGGACGTGTACGCCACGTTGGCCGACGGCACCCGCCTGGTCGCCCGCGTGAAGGCCGAGCAACTGGCCTCAGACACCCAGTTGACGCTCTACGTGGACATGGCCAAGGTGCACATGTTCGAGCCGAGCAAGACCGGCCGGAACCTCACGCTCCCCGCGGCCGAAGCGGTGGGGGCGGGGGTCTGAGAGGCGGTCCGCGTACCGAGGCCGTGCCGGTGACCAAGCATCCGCGTTGTTCCCAGTTAACCAGTTAACTGGTCAACCAGCGAACTCGGGAAGCGCTGACGGCCGTCCACTCAATTGAACCAGCAGCCAACGCCATGCCCAATCCCCGTCGACTCGATCCCGCGGCGATTCTCGAGACGATCCGGCGTCTGGAGCGGCGCATTGGGGATCGGTTCCCGGAATCGGGGCTGCGCATGGTCGCGCAGGAACTGGTGGGTGTGGCCGATGAATCGTGCAAGACGGTGGCCCACATCCGCCGGCCGATCCTGGTGATCCGCATTGCGGTATGGCTGATGCTCGCGGCGGTCGTGCTGCTGTTGCTCAGCGTGCCGACGGTGATCGGCAAGTTGGGGCACGTCGACACGGTTCTGGATTTCGTGGCGTACCTCGAGCCGACATTGGGGGCGATGTTCTTCATCGGCGCGTTCTGCGCGTTCCTGGTGTCGATCGAAATCCGCATCAAGCGCGGCCGGGCGATGCGGGCGATCCGTGAACTGCGGGCGGTGGCCCACGTGGTGGACATGCATCAACTCACGAAGGACCCGGCGATCATGCTTTCGGGCGGGCCGGCCACCGCTTCGTCGCCCGAGCGGAAGATGAGCGAGTTCGAACTGGGCCGGTACTACGACTACTGCACGGAGATGCTGTCGCTGATCAGCAAGATCGCCGCGTTGTACGTGCAGGACTTTCCGGATCACGTGGCCACGGCCGCGGTGGATGAGATCGAGGATCTCACCACGGGCTTGAGCAGGAAGATCTGGCAGAAGATCATGCTGCTGAAGGGCGGTCCGTCAGCCGCGCGGCAGTAGAATCCATCATTCTGGAGCGGCGAATGGCATGCATGTGCGTCGCGTTCATCTGGCGGCAATCGTGCTTGTTCCGGCGGCGTTGGTGATCGTGGTCTGGTGGTCGCCCTGGGAGACAGCCATGGAACACTTGGATGCGCGTGGACCGCGTCTGGAGCAACTGGAGGAGCGTCTCCTGTTGAGCGGCACGGGTTTGGATGTCGATGACGGCGCATCGGTGAATGAAGCGCCGGCGTCGACGGTGGTGGTCTACGCCGCGCCGCCGGGTAATCCGATCGCCGAGTCCAGTGACTTCGATGTCAGTGTGAACGGGCAGGACCTGTTCGTCTACACCGCCCGCGTCGGGACGCAGACGGATTGGGTGGAGCCGGGGCAGGGGCTGCCGGCGTACGAAGAGATCAGCTTCGCGTACTTCGATTTCGACGGGACGGTCAGCGTCAGCGTGGAATCGCTGAGCGAGACGGTGAGCACCGCGAAAGTGACACCGGGCTCGCGCGGCATCACGCCGACGATCGATGGGGATGAACTGACCTTCACAATCGACGAGCCGGGGCCGCTTACGATCGAGCTGAATGGCAGCCGCTTCGGTGTGCTGCACCTGTTCGCCAATCCGCTGGAGGTGGATCCGCCGTCGCCGGGGGATCCGGGGGTGATCTACTACGGGCCGGGCGTGCACACGGTGGGGCAGGTGACGCTCAGTGACGACCAGACGGTCTACATCGCGGGCGGCGCGGTGGTGCACGGCCGGTTCACCGCGCGGGAAAGCCGGGATATCACGATTCGCGGCCGGGGGATTCTGGACACGAGCATCTATCCGCGGCAGTCGGGCAGCGAGCGCGTGATTCTGCTGGATGGGACGAACAACGTCGAGATCGAAGGCATCATCCTGCGCGATCCGATCACCTGGGCGATCGTGCCGTGGGCCAGCGCGGATGTGACCGTTCGCAACGTCAAATTGCTGGGCTACCGGCAGAACACGGACGGCATCGACATCGTCAACAGCCAGGATGTGCTGGTGGAGGATGTGTTCATCCGCACGTGGGATGACAACATTACGGTGAAGGGGATCGACAAGACCTTCGGCCTGCCGGCGGGGAACGTGACGGTGCGCGGCAGCGTGTTCTGGACGGATCGCGCGCAGACGATGGAGATCGGCTACGAGACGGCCAGTCAGCAGATTCGCAACGTGGTGTTCGAGGACAACGATATCCTGCACGCGCTGCACCGCCCGCCGCTGACGATCCACCTGGCGGACAACGCGGAAGTGTCGGATGTGATCTACCGCGATGTGCGCATCGAGGACCTGGTGGATGCGGATGTCTCCGAAGGCGTCTACAAGCTGGCCGAGATATGGATCGATGACCACCCCTGGGGCCATGTCGGCGGCGGGCCGCTGGGAGAAGTCCGCAACGTGCGGTACGAGCGGATCGCGGTGTCGGACGCGACGCTGCATCCGGACTTCGAGGTGGCGAGCATCCAGGGTTACGACGCAGCGCATCGCGTGGATGGCGTAACGTGGGCGAACGTGTCGATCCAGGGCGCGCTGGTGTGCGATGCGAGCGACATGACGGTGAACAGTTACGTCACCGGGTTGGGCTTCGTGTGCCAACCGTCGCCGCCGTCGCCGCCCGCATCTTTGACGGCGACGGAGACCGACGACACGCGGGTGGCCCTGTCGTGGGCGGCGGTAGCGTCGGCGGCGCGGTACGAGGTGTACCGTGACGGTGTGCTCTTGGGCGAAGTCGATGCCCCGGCGACGGCGTTCGTGGATCAGACGGTTGGAGCGGTCACGACCTATACGTACGAAGTTGCGGCGGTGAACGCCGCGGGCCTGGTTTCGCCGCGCACGGCGCTGGCGGTGACGACGCCGGTAGATGACACGCCGCCTCGACTGGTCGGCGACTTCGCCACCGGCGCCGCGACGCAGGTGCGCGTGGTGTTCTCCGAGCCGATGGATCAGGCCACCGCCGAGGACGCGGGCAACTACGCGATCGACGGGCTGACGGTGAGCGCGGCCGCGCTGCAGGCCGACGCGCGCAGTGTGCTGCTGACCACCGGCGCGATGGTCGGCGGCCAGTCGTACCGTCTGACGGTGACCGGCGTGCAAGATCGCGCGGCGACGCCGAACGTCGTCGGCCCCAACGCGACGCAGGTTTTCCGCTACGAAGAGGGCTTGCTCGCGCACTGGGGGTTCAACACGGTCTTCGACGGTGCATTGACCAGTGCGGTGGGCGCCGACCACGAAGCGCAGTTGCGCAACGGCGCGCGGTTCGAGCCCGGTCACGTCGGCTCGGGCGTGGGTCTGGACGGCCTGGATGACACGGTGCGCATCGAAGAACCGCCCGCGTTGGGCAACCAGTTCTCGCTCGCCTTCCGGCTCTATTTTCCGAGCGGACAGAGCAACATCAAGACCGTGCTGTCGAACACCGTCGGCGGCTGGGGGACGAAGGGTTTCAAGCTGTTCGTCAACACGTGGAACACGAATGATCGCAAGCTGATTCTCGAGACGGGCAACGGCAGCAACGGGTCCGGCGCCTCGACCAGCGCGGGCGCAATCGCCGAGGATACATGGCAGCACGTGGTGGTGACGATCGATCGCGCGGCGGGGACGGCTCGCTTCTACATCGACGGCGTGGATCGCACGGCGTCGACCGGCACGCGCACCGACTTCGCGACGGACGGCCCGTTGCACCTGGGCCGCAATGCCGACGGGAAGTTCAGCTATGACGGCAAGCTCGATGAACTGCAGGTGTTCGATCGGGTGTTGAGCGCGGCGGATGTCGCGGCGCTGCTGGCGGCGGTCGACACCACGGCGCCGACGGTCACCGCCACCTCGCGGCCCGGCGCGGCGGCGCATCCCAATCGGCTCGACGCCTTCGAGGCGACGTTCTCCGAGGACGTGGGCAACAGCCTCGATCCCGATGACCTGGTGATCTTCAACGAGACGCTCGGCCAGACGGTGGCGACGCACGATGCGACGGTGGTTTACGACGCTTCGACGCACACGGCCGCGTGGAACCTGTCGATGCTCGGGTTGCCGCCGGCGTGGTATCGCCTGACGCTCAGCGCCGCGGGGATCGGCGACACCGCGGGCAACGCACTGATCGAGCATGGCGAGCTGCTGATGGTGGCGCATAACGGCGATACCGATCTTGACGGCGCGGTGACGGTGAGTGATGCGCAGACGGTGGTGGGCAACATCGGCGGCGCGGGGATGGTCTGGGCGGACGGCGATGCCGACGGCGATGGCGCGGTGAGTTTTGCTGAGGCGGCGACGGCGGTGGCGAATATCGGCGCGAGCGTTGGGGCGATGCCCGCGACTGCGGGGGTGACACTGACGTCATCATCAACGAGCGGGCCATTCGCGGGCGGCGTCGGGCCCATCGCGACGGGTGCGGTGAAGCGTCCGGAGGTCGACTGGACCTGGCTGGAGGACGAGGACGACGACGGCTCGATCGATCTGCTGCTCGCGGCGTCTTTGCTGCCGGAGACGGACCGCTGAGCGGCGCGCGGCGGCACGAGCGCTGCCGTCACCGCCGTGGGCGCGGCCAGATGCGGTGGTAGACGTGGGCGAGGATGGGGATGAGGATGACCAACGCCGCGATCAATTCCACCACGCGCCACGAGATAAGGTTCACCGTGTCCGCGAGGGCGGTCGCGATGCGACCGGCGGCAGCTTCGAGCACGCGGGTCTCGATGGTTTCGATGGTGTGACGACGCTGGGCATCGATGTCTTCCAGCGCTGCGGTGCGCTCCCGGGTGATCCCTTCCAGGACCATGTCGCGTTCGAGGGCGATGGCACCGACGATGGCGGTGCGTTCGTCGGTGATCGCCAGGAGGATCGCCTCGCGTTCACCGGCGAGGTCCTCGGCCAGCGCCTCCCGCTGCTTGCCGAGGTCGGCCATGGCGAGCGTGCGCTGGCGATCGACCTCCTTGAGCACGATCGCCCTCCTTGAGCACGATCGCCCGTTCGGCGCGGATCAGGTCGGGGATCTGCTCGGCCACGGTCGCGGCGCGGTTCGCCGCGTCGCGTGCTTCGGTGGCGGCTTGGACCAGGTCGTCCATGCGCATCGCCGCCAGCGTGTCGGTGACGATCAGTTGCACCTCGCCGCGCATCTGTTTTTGGAGGCCCGACAGGTAGATGCGAACCTGCTGGGCGAGGACGGCCACCTGCTCCTCGATGTTCCGCACGCGCTGGTAGGTATCGCCGCGGGCGAGGGTGTACTTGGTGAACTGCTCGAGGCTCGAGGGGCGGACGAACGAGATGTCCTCGATCGGGTTGGCCTGTGCCCACGGCCGGATATAGTCGCGCTCGAACGCGTCCGCCGCGACGTCGCTCTGCGTCGCGTCGGCATAGATGCCGCGCAGGCGTGTGAGCATGCGGCGGGCGGTGTCGACGGCCTGCTCCTGATGCGGGCCCATCAGGTCCCGCCCCGCGCCGCTCTCGAAGAACAGTTGCGTCTGCAGGGCGAAGGCCCACGCATCGAACGTGGCGGCGAGCGGATCGCGCTGGAAGCAGGCGCGTCGCAGGGCGGGCACGGCGTTGAGTCGCCAGAGCAGGGCGTTGCGTTCGATCCGCGGATCGTCCGTGTCGCGCGCGATGCGTCGCGATGCGCTTTCGATGTCGGCGCTCGAATCGATCATGAACTCGAGCATGTCGGCCGCGAGCACCTCGTATTGCCGCCCCTCGATCTGCGTCAAGTCTCTGCGGCTTTGTATGGCCGGGTCGGTGGTGGCGCAGCCGGTGGCAACCGCGATACAGGCGCCGAGCAGCGCCAGCCGGAGACGAGTGGACGGGCCGGGTGATCGGGCCGCGAGGGTGTTGAGTGGGCGCATGTGGTTCCTTGCGGATGGCGTGGTTGACCGGCGTCCTCCCCGAGCCGCGTATGATGGTGCCAAGTTTAGCAGCGACCGCGTGAGCCGGTATGGCCGCGGCGACTGGCGCCGCGGTGAACACGCGGCCGATAAATTCGACAAGATATCCACATTCCCGTGCCGATACAGAAAAGTGTTGCATTGTGGGGCGTAGTGGGTAACATGCCCACAGTCAGATGACCATGGGGATGACATGGTTTGGTCTTCACCGGCACCTACGAGCACTCGATCGACGCGAAGAACCGACTCGCGATTCCGGCGGACCTGCGCAGTCGGCTGCGGGATCGATCGGAAGTGCGGCAAGAGGACCCGATCTACCTCTATGTCACCTTGGGCGAGGGCAACGCGCTGTACCTGTACTCGGAGACGGACTTCGAGCGACGGGCGCAGGAGTTGCACGAGAGCGAGCTGGATGTCGAGGAACTGCTCCAGTATGAGCGTGTGATGTTCAGCCTCAGCAGGCGGACGGAGATCGATAAGCAAGGCCGCGTACGGTTGCCGGAGAACCTGCTGAAGATGACGGGGCTGAGCGGAGATGTCGTGATCCTTGGGAACAACGATCACATGGAGGTGCATGATCGCGAGGCCTGGAATGCGACGCTATCACGGACGGTGGCGGACAATCCGGGCATTTTGATGAATTTCCGACGTGCGATGCGTCGGACGGACAAGCAGGGCTGAGGTATAGGCGGCGTCTTGTGGATGCCGCGTGAGCCTGGGCCGAACGGAATCGAGCCGACGATCAGGGGCCAGGAGGGCTTCGACGTCAGCGAAGGAGAACGGATTCGCGCCGCGCCGGAAACGAAGCGCCGACGCCGCGCCAACACGGCTCACGGACGGGCCCGTTGGGCAGCGGCAGCCAGACCATCAGTGATCGGATCTCAGTGAGGAATCCAAGCTACCACTGGCCAAAGCGTTTCGATTCCCCGGCACCTTCGCTGTCTTGATCGCGGGCGAGTTCAGTCCTGCGGATAGCCGCGCGGCGTCGGGCCGCGTGGACCGACCGGGGTGGCGGGCCGTCGCCCCCGATCGGATTGTGGCGGTTCTCGGACTGTATCGAGGCGCGGCTGGCCGGCGGCGGCGTATCACCATTTCTGCGGGGTCTGCTCCATCTTGGCGCTTTAAGTTGGGCAGACTGTTCCAGATTCCGCGGCAGCGTTGCGAAACGATTGTACCGGGGCTCTGCGGCGTTTGGCAGTCTACTGATCCGTCCCTACAATGAGGACACTGTGGTTCACTTTTGTCTACATAAAGACACGGCACCCGACCGATCGCCCCCTGCTGTGTCCGTTAGGGGAAGCACGCATGCCCAACCTCACGTCGATTCTGAGAGATGAGATCAGCCGACTTGCCCGCAAGGAACTCCGTAAAGAAACCACGCTTCTCAAGAAACAGGTGGCCCAGCATCGGCATGATATTGCGGAACTGAAGCGCAATGTCGAGGACCTGGCCCGCCGGCTGACCTACTTCGAAAAGGTCGAGAAGCGGCGGATCGAAAGCGAACGCACCGGCGAACTGCCCGGCGGCACGCGCTTCTCGGCCAAGGGCCTGCGCTCGCACCGCGCGCGGCTGGGGTTCTCGGCCGAGGATTACGGCCGGCTGATCGGCGCTTCGGCCCTGAGCGTCTACAACTGGGAACAGGGCAAGACCCGCCCCAGCGACGAGAACCTGGCCGCCATCGTCGCCATCCGCGGCATGGGCAAACGCGAAGCGGTCAAGCGACTGAGGTTGCTGGAAGAAGAAGAGGGGGCGTGAGCGGCGCGATGAGCGCGCGACAATTTGCGAAGTGACGACACACGGCCGACGGTTGATCAAGCGGCCGTGTTTCATTTGGCGCCTCGCGCGGCCAAGGCGGGGAAGTGGTTGAGGTCGAAGACGCGCACGTTGGGGCCATTCGAGCTATTGGTAAAGGAACAATCACTGAGGAGCACGCGCGATGCATCAGCGGACAGCTGAATGACGAACGCGTCTGACATCCCCGTGCAGTCAAGCTCGCCGAGCCAGTTCGTGTCTCTGAGATCATAGACGAGCACGCGGCGGGGATCTCGTGTAAGGACCAACAAGGCTTCCCGCCCGCGAATGCTGAAGGGCGTCCAGAGTTCTTGGCGCTCCGGCGTTTCGATCGTATGGTCAGGCAGATAGCCTCGCTCCAGATCCCAGACGAAGATGCCGCGCGTTTTGGTGCGGCAGGCCATGTACAGACGTTGGCTGTCGTCTGAGAAAGCTATGTTGAAGAGCCATCCTGGCCTGTGGCCGGCCAGGTCCAACTGCCGAACAAAACTGCCATCGCTTCTCGCGAGGCCAAACAACGCGACGTTCCTGATAACGAACTGCTCCGTGCCCGGGATAGCCTTGACGAACCCGTCGGGCAGGTTCACTTGGCTTGCTTTTCCCGTTGTGAAGTCGAAACACTCGTAGCGTCCGACGTACAGTCTTTGGAGCGATGGATCGTAGGAAACGGGTGTGGAGTACGAGTCGTCGGGGGTAATCGGTGTCGCACCGATGCGTCGGCCGTCACTGTCATAGGCGATGAGTTCGCGGAGGGATGCTCGACCCGAACTCAAACCGTCGCCAGCGTCTGTCCATTCCCACTCGACTCCTAACGCGACGACCCACTGATCGCAGACGATGACCCGCCATTCCTTAGCTTGGCCCAGAGCGAATGCGCCGCGTTCTGGGTATCCCGGTGCAACTTCCCGGAACACAATGCAATGGCGCTCCTCGATCAGGGGCTCGAGTTCTTCCAACTCGTACTCCTTGATCCACGCGACGGCCTGCTTCGACGGCCAGTCGAACCATGCGCTTGCTGATCCCTGCCTGGGCGCATCGATCAGCAGCAGCACTGTGGGGATGGGTACGCCGACCAGCATGCCGATCATCGCCAGGCCGACGGCATTGCGCAGCGTCCGCCGCCATTGCGGCTCGCGCCGGTTGACCGGGGCACCGCACTCGGGGCAGGTGTCGCCGCGCCCGTCGAAAGCCGGGTAGCCGCACGCGGGGCAGCCGTCCTGCGCCAGCCGCCTCGCGCGGCGGTTGAACCGCAGAAACAGCACCAACAGCAGCAGCCAGAGCACGCCGCCGAGGATCACCGTGTACCACGGCCAGTAGTAGACGATCACCGCCCACTCGTTGGCCAGGTAGCGCTTCTCGCAGAGCACCACGCGGCTGCCGTCCGCATTCAGGTCCATCCCGAACAGGCCCTCGCCCGTGGGCATGTCGTCACTGACGATGGGCTTGATGACCTGCCAGTCATCGGGAAGCTTGGGGGCGGGCGCCGCAGCATCGGCAAGCGCGGCGGGACACACCGAAGCGAGCGCGAAAGCTGCGAGTGCGATCAGAATCATCGGATGTGAATGCATCAGGCCGCCCTCGGGTTCGATGGGGGGATCGTGTCGGCCGGGGATCAGTATAACGGGTGGTTGTGGTGCGGCCGTGCGGCGGCCGGTTGTGCTATGGTGATGCGGAACAGGTGACTGAATGGGTCGGAAGCGCTGTGGAGGTTGGACATGTCGAGTTCGGGTTCAGCGACGGGTGTGACGTTGATGGTGGTGGGGTTTGTCATGGCCGCGCCGGGGTTGCTGTTCGGGCCGTGGTTTCTGTATGACGGGTATGTGACCTATGCGACTGAACGCGAAGCGTTCCTGGCGCGGGAGCAGTTGGTTGAGAAGCATGGCCGGCCCGGTGAAGTCATGTACACTGCGCTGGCCCATCAGAACGGCTGGCCGGCCGAGCCCAAGCGCCGGACGCCGACGGACATCATGACGCAGAAGATCCTGGGGTTCGGGTGCTCAGGTGTGTCGGTGATCGCATTGGGGGTCGGACTGGTGGGTGTGCTGTTGAGCCGGCGTATGCGGCGGGCGCCCGCCGCGCGGGCGGCGGACATCGAGTTGGAAGCGTAGTGCGCGGCGTCGCAGAGCGATGCTTAAGCGCGGCCGGGTGATTGCGGCGTTGCGGTCGTGTCGGGTTATGGGCAGGCACTGGCGGGCAAGCCGCCAGTGGCACGGGGGATGATGGCGCCGGATCAGGTCAGCCTTCGTCCAGTTCCGCCTGGACTTCCACTTCTTCGGCGGCCTCGGCGTCTTCTTCGTCTTCTGCTTCCGCTTCCTCGTCAAGCTGTTCCATCGGCTTGTCGGAGACGACCCACAGCTTGATCTCGGTCTTGAGGTCGGCGGCCAGTACGAGCGGGATGGTGTAGCTGTCGACGCGTTTGATCTGCTGGCCGATGCGCACGGCCCGGTCTTCGATCTCGAAGCCTTCGGCCCGGAGGGCTTCGGCGATGTCGTGCTGGCTGACGCCGCCGAAGAGCACGCCCTGTTCGTTGGTCGATCGCTCGATGGTCAGTTCGAAGTCGGTCAGCTTGCCGAGCATGGCTTCCTGGATCTGCCGCTGGCGCTTCATCTCTTCCTCGACCTGCTTGCGTCGCTCGGCCAGTTCCTCGATCTTCTCGGGCGTCGGATCGGTCGCGTAGCCGCGCGGCAGGAGGAAGTTGCGGGCGTAGCCGGGCTTGACCTTCACGACATCACCGACGATGCCGAGGTTCTCGATGTTTTCGGTCAGGAGCAGTTCGATCGTCTTCATGTTGCTGTCCTCGTGTGAAACCTTGAGTTAGGCGCCGGCCCGCGAAGCACACGCTTCGCGGCGACGCCAGCAGTAAACGCAGCAAATCAGCAGAGCGGCAAATGCCCGGGACGTTGCCTTTCCGTTCTTCTCTGCTTCGTGCCTCCGTGCCTTCGTGCCTTCTTCTAAAACGGAATCTCATCATCATCCACCGGCTGGTGGAAGTCTTCCTGCGGGGGCGGGGCCTGTTGTTGGCGGGGGCGGGATTGTCGGGCGGGGGCGTAGTTGTCGCCGCCGCCGCTTCCGCCGTCGCCGCCGCCGCGCGAGTCGATGAACTGGAACGTCTCGACCACCACCCTCAGCTTGCTGCGCTTGTTGCCCTGCTGGTCCTCCCACTGGTCGAGCTTGAGGCGGCCTTCGAGGTAGACCGGCCGGCCCTTGCGCAGGTACTGGCTGAGCACCTCGGCGGTGCGGCCGAAGGCGTCGCAGTCGACGAAGGTCGTCTCCTCGCGCTGCTCGTTGCTGTTGCGATCGGTCCAGCGCCGATTGACGGCGATGCCCAACTGGCACACCGGCGTGTTATTCGGTGTATAGCGAAGCTCGGGATCACGGGTCAGGTTGCCCATGAGCATGACCTTGTTGAGATTGGGCATCGCGTGGCCTTTCGAAGATGTCGTTGCGGCCGGGCGGATCGCCGGCCGTGCTTACTCGCTCGCCGGCTTCTGGGCTTCGCCTTCGTCGGCCGCCTGCGCTTCGCTCGCGTCGGGCGCCGCATCGGTGCTCGTCGCGGTTTCGGCGGCGGTCTCGGTGGCGGTCTCGGTCGCGGTGGCCGCGGCGGTATCGGAAGATGGCTCGGCGGAAGCGGTCGTCGCGGCCAGGGCTTCCTTGGGCGATTCGGCGGGCGGCTCGGGCTTGGCCGTCGCCGCGCCTTCACGAAGCTTGGCCTCGATGGCCGTGAGCTTCTCGCCGGACTTGATCAGGTCCATCTCGAAGTCGCCGATGTGGTCGGCCCGGGTGACCAGGCAGCGAAGCATTTCGTCGGAGAGGCTGACATCGCGCTCGATGTTGGCGATGAGCGATCGCGGCGCGTTGAAGTAGGCGAGGATGTACAGGCCGCGACGCTGGCCGTTGATGGGGTAGGCCAGGCGGCGTTCATCCCAGCGCTGGATCGCGACGATTTCGCAACGGGCGCGATTGAGGATCTCGGTGACGAAGTTGATCGCCTCGTCGAGTTCCCCGACGACGGACTGGTTGACGAGAAAGAAACCTTCGTACAGATCGGTGCGTTCTTCGGCCATGGCGGCTGCTCCTATCGCCCGGTAGTCCGGCCTCGGGGCAGACACCTGCCACCGGCAGTCAGCGGCCGGGCCATCGGTTCCCGCCGGGGCGGGACCGGGCGAATGCGTGAAACGGCGGAGTGTATGGGAAAGGGTGGGCATCGGCAAGGTGGCGGCTCGGGGAGGGGGTGATTGGTTAACTGGTTGACTGGTTGACTGGTTAACTGGTTGACTGGGAAGACAGAGGGGGTGCCGAGGGGGCGAGGTGGTGGGTTGTTTGGGGGACTGGGTGAAGGGCGCTTGAGAAGACGCGGCTTGGGGGTGGCGCTGGTGGTGCTGGTTGTGCTGGCGGTTTTGGGTTGGTTGGTGGGGGTTCGGTGGGCATAGGCTTAGCTTTCGGTGGCGGGGCGGGCGGGAAAACGGCTTTGAGAGGGCGTGAGCGGGGGTGGTATTGACAAGTTGCGCCAGTGCGTACGAAACGTGGCAACAAATGGTGAAAAAGTGCCAGGTTTTTCGGCCGGTTTGGGCGGGTTTGAGTTGGTTTGCGCCGCTTTCGTATGTTTTGGGCAGGATCCCGCATGTTGGGACGCGCGGCCGGAAGGAGGCCGTGACTGAATTGACAGTTTTATTCGGTAGGTGGCGGGGTAAGCGGGTCATGGGGAGAGGCGGCTCCGGAAGGCCGCGCGCGCAGGGCAGCGGGCGCGCGGCGGGTTGATCTGTCGCCGGTATTGTACGTGGTTTGTTTGGATATGTCAAGCAGAATCCCTGGCCGGTGCGCGGCTTTTTCCTGCGTCGATCTGCTTCATTTGTTCATGCCCTCCATGGTCCAATTCCGGCCCGGCTCACCATGAAGCGGGTGGAGGGCGCGAGAGGCAGGGGGTGGGAACGGGCG
>CAZHJL010000077.1:0-23344 GCA_964532795.1 uncultured Phycisphaeraceae bacterium
GCATGACAACCCCAACCGACCAGCGGAAGACGCGGTTCATGGAACGCTTACGTTCTTGCCCCGAGGGGCCGTGCTGCCTATTCTGTTGTTCGACCTGACGGTGGCTCTGCCCTCGAGAATCCGCTGGCCGCGCCCACGTCGAACACTCTTGTCAAAAGGAGCTGCTCGATGTCTGTACGAGTGGGTATCAACGGGTTTGGTCGAATCGGACGCCTGGTCTTTCGTGCGGCCGTTGAACACTGCGACATTGAAATCGTCGGCATCAACGACCTGGTCCCCCCGGACAATCTGGCTTACCTGCTGCGACACGATACCACCCACGGCCGCTTCGGCGGGAGGGTCGAACCGCACCCCAACGGAATCGTCGTCAACGAGCGATTCATTCCCTGCTTCGCCGAGCGCGACCCGGGGCAATTGCCTTGGTCGAAAATCGATGCGATCTACGTGGTCGAGTCAACCGGACTGTTCACTGATGCGGAGCACGCGGTCAAGCACATTAACGCCGGTGCCCGTCGTGTCGTCATTACCGCCCCGACGAAGACACCGGACATCGTCCACACGTTTGTGCCGGGCATCAACCTCGAACGCTTTCATCAACCGTCGGACAACATCGTATCCATGGCCAGTTGCACGACGAACTGCCTCGCGCCGCTGGCCAAGGTGGTGCACGACGCTTTCGGTATCGAACTCGGTCTGATGACGACCGTTCACGCCGTGACGGCGACGCAGCCCACGCAGGATGGCCCATCCCGCAAAGACTGGCGCGGCGGCCGCAACGCCTACATGAACATCATTCCCGCATCGACCGGCGCGGCGAAGGCCGTGGGTCTCGTCTTGCCGGAATTGCGCGGCAAGATCACCGGCATGGCCTTTCGCGTGCCCACTGCCGATGTCTCCGTGGTCGATCTAACCATCAGAACATCCCGCCCAACATCCTATGACGCCATCTGCCGAAGAATGAAAGACGCGTCAGAGAACGAACTGCGCGGCATTCTCGGCTACACCGACGAGCAGGTCGTCTCCAGCGACTTCATCGGCGATCCTCGCAGTTCCATTTTCGACGCCACCGCCGGCATCGGGCTCAGTGATCGGTTCTTCAAACTGGTCAGTTGGTACGACAACGAATGGGGTTACTCCAACCGCATCGTTGACATGCTTCGATTCATGGCAGAGGCGGATGGGCTTCTGGCTGAAGCTGACGTCCAAACAACGCCGACCTGAGCCGGTCCGGTTTCCACGGCGTAGCGTGGCCCCTGATGTATCCGTTGCGCGATATCCACACACCCACCGCACGATGGGCGATTGATAACAGATAGTGACCAATGAAAGACAGAGTTCAAAACATCCCGATTCATTGTCCGCCGCTTGTTCGGCGCACCGCTTCAATCGCCGATTCGTTGCGATTGCTGTCGTGGCTGGATGCCGATCTTGCCGTGATTTGCGATTTCGGCCCGGATGATCTGGTGGGCTGGATTTCGCAGCAGACGCTTCGAAACGCCGCAGACCAGTTCGATATCGCCTCCGAATCCATTCGCGTTGATCGAATCATGGCTCCCGGCGTCGATGCCTGCTACGCCCATCACCCGATCGCGGCGGCACGGTCTTTAGCCAATCACCGGCAAGCGCGGTTTCTCGCCGTGTTTGACATCCATGAAACATTCCATGGCATCGTGTTCGCAGGCGAACTCCACCGACGGGCCGCAGACCGCACACCGCGTTGCCGCGCCCTCACACGAAGTGAGATGATGCCAGACATGCAACAGGCGGGAACACGATGAGTATCCCTCAATCCCTTGTCATGCTCCACCAGATCGATCAGCGTCTTCGATCGCTTCACGATCGCCAACAGGACGCCAGGCGCACCGCTCTGCGGCATAGAGACGTCGCCGACGCCACGGCCGCTCGCGGCGATCGAGAGGCGGAAGTGGAACACCGCGAGCGCGAACGACTGGCTGAATCCGCGATGGCGCAGGTTGATATTGAAAGCGCCGGCCAGGCGTCGCAGTTGATGGCCGAACGACGCACCATCGTCACACGCCTGCCGACGCGACTCTACATGCTCTACTCACGCCTGCTGGATGAGTGTGATGGGCAGGCGCTGGCGTTGCTGACGGAGCCGCGACAGGCCGGTCGGCATCGTTACGCATGTCAAGTCTGCAGGCAAACATTACCGGCTGGGGATGTTGACCGCCGATTCTGCCAAGCGACACCGACTCAGCCACCCCAATGTCCGAGTTGTCACCGCATCCTGTATCGACAATCCGCCCCGATGTCCCCCGACGCCGTTGTGGATTGTGCAGAGCGCCAACACCATCATCGGAGTCCCTGATGAGTCCATCGTTTCAGGAATTGGATTACCAGCAAACCCCGCTCGGCGAACTGATCCTGCGGCAGCGCCGCTCACCTTCGCTCGATGGGCAGGCCGTCTTCGAGGTCACGCTCAACGGCGAATTCCTGATGTCCAGCGTTGTGACGCGCAGTGAAGAGGCGCTGGCGACACTTGCCCTCGACGCGTGGGGCGAGAACTTCTGTGATGTGCTGATTGGCGGACTCGGTTTGGGCTGCACCGCCGCTGCGATCCTTCGCAGCAAGCTCGTGCGACGCGCCAAGGTGATCGAACTGCTCCAGCCGGTCATTGACTGGCACAACCGCCACCTCCTTCCAGCTTCCGATACGCTGCTCGGCGATCCCCGCTGTGAATTGGTCCACACCGATTTCTTTCGGTACGTCGCCGACGCCGCCCACATGCCCCATCGGCGATATGACCTGATCCTGCTCGACATCGATCATTCGCCCGAAGCGTGGCTCCACCCTTCCCACGAATCGTTCTACGCCGTCAACGGTCTGATGGAACTGGTCGAATCGCTCACACCCAACGGGATTTTCGGCTTGTGGTCGGCCGAATCGCCGTCAGAACCATTCATTCAACGCTTGCAGACGGTGTTTTCTCGCGTGGAACAGCACCCGATCACCTATCACCACCCGATGCTGCACCAGCAGGAAACCAACGTCGTCGTGATCGCGCGTGACCCGATGCCCGCCACGCCGGTGGTCCGTAAATCCCCAATGGGCGAATGAGTCGAAGCGCTGCCACCATGAAATACACCATCCACAACCTGACTATCGAATGCGTCGAAGGCGACATCACCGATCAGACCGGTTTCGACGCCGTGGTCAACGCCGCCAACGACGCCCTGCGACCTGGCGGCGGCGTCGCAGGGGCCATCCACCAGGCCGCTGGGCCCGAGCTCGATCAGGCCTGTCGCCCCCTCGCGCCCATTCAACCCGGCCACGCGGTTATCACCCCCGCCTTTGGATTGCCCAATCGCTACGTTGTTCATTGCCTTGGGCCGGTCTATGGCGTCGACGAACCGGCCGATCAACTCCTCGCCGCCTGTTACGACAACGCCCTCGCTCTCGCCGAGCAACATCAGGTTCAGTCCATTGCTTTCCCCGCATTGTCGACCGGGGCATTTGGGTATCCCATGGAGCCCGCCGCGCAGATCGCCATGCGGACCGTTGCCGAGGTCGCGCCGACGCTCCAGCACGTTCGCCACGTTCGCTTCGTGCTCTGGGGCTCTGACGCCCTCCGGGCGCACACTGAAGCACTGACCGCCATAACGGATGACGCCTGACAGACCGTTCGCTACAACCGCGATCGGAAGCAGAACCATGATCAAGAAAACGAAAAAGCGCGTCCAGGTCTTGAAAGACAAGCTTCAGAATCGCCGTCAGCAACTGGCTGGTGCGAAAAAGCAACTCGACGAGCCGCACACGATCAAGCGGTTGACTGAGGAGATCAGCCGCATGGAAGCGGAACTAAACGAATTGCAGTCATCATGATTCGCCGCACCGCCGAAGACGCTGGTTGGCGTAGAACTTCGGTGCCGTATCCATCACATCCCTCTTGCCGTCCGCCATGTGTCAGCGAAGATACGATTACGTGGTCTGAGTCTTGGGCAGCAAAGCCCATAATTGATCTACGGGCGCACGACAACATATCTGATCAGATCGCCGTCTTGCCGCAAGTCTGATTCACGGCCGACTCGTCGAACACACCGGTTTCGGGCAGGCCGGCCTGCTCGACGCCGCCGTAGAACCGGCGAAGGAAATAGAGACTGACATGGACCAGGCCGATCAGCACCGGCACCTCCACCAGCGGGCCAACCACGGTGGCGAAGGCGACCGGGGAGGCGATGCCGAACACCGCAATGGCCACCGCAATCGCCAGTTCGAAGTTGTTGCCCGAGGCGGTGAACGCCAGCGTGGCGCTGCGGGAATAATCCGCCCCGACCTTCCAGGCCATGAAGAAGCTGACCAGGAACATGATGGCGAAGTACGCGCTCAGCGGGATCGCGATCCAAAGCACGTCCAGCGGTGCGGCAATGATCCGCTCGCCCTGCGTGCTGAACATTACCACGATCGTGAACAGTAACGCCGCCAAGGTGATCGGCGAAATCTTCGGCACGAACACGCGGTCGTACCACTCGCTGCCCTTGAGGGGCACGAGGATGACCCGGCTGAGAATGCCCGCCGCGAAGGGGATACCCAGGTAGATCATCACGCTGACGAAGATCTCGCCGATGCTGACCTCGACGACTGAACCCTCGAGGCCGAACAGCGGCGGCAGCACGGTAATGAAAATCCACGCATAGAAGCCGAAGGTGACGATCTGGAAGATGCTGTTGAGCGCCACCAGCCCTGCGGCGTACTCGCTGCTGCCCCGGGCAAGCTGATTCCAGACCAGCACCATGGCGATGCAGCGGGCGATGCCGACCATGATCAGGCCGACCATGTACAGGCCCCATCGCTCATCTGGGCCGAACAACGCCGGGGCGATGAAGCCGAAGAAGCCGATCGCCAGCACGAACATCAGGATCGGTCCGACGATCCAGTTCTGCACCAGCGACAGGCCAACGACTTTAACGTCGGCGAAGACATTGGGCATCAACTCGTACTTCACCTTCGCCAGCGGCGGGTACATCATCAGGATCAACCCGACCGCGATGAGCAGGTTGGTGTGCTTACCGACGGTCATCGATGCGTTGAATCGCTCGACGCCGCTCTGGAAGAAGTAGCCCAAGCCCACACCGATCGCCATCGCGGCGAAGATCCACAGCGTCAGGTAACGATCGAGGAACGACAGGCCCTTGGAGATTTTTGATGCCATGTTGGATTCCGATGAAGGTCCTGTTGGGTTCGTTCAGATTGTCGGGGCTTGTTCGACTTCGGCCAGCCATGTTTCGATCTTGGTTTTGATCTCATCGCGCACGCGGCGGAAGACGGCGAGTTTCTGCTCGTCGGTGCCCTCAGCGGCTGAGGGGTCGTCAAACGGCCAGAAGCACCGCTCACGCATGCCCGGCCAGATGCGCGGGCAGGTCTGCGCCGCTTTGTCGCAGACGACGATCAGGTAATACACCGGTACCTTGCCGAGATAATCCTTGACGCCTTGGGCGGTGTGGTCCGAGATGTCGATACCCACTTCGTTCATCGCCTGCACGGCCAGGGGATTGAGCGTGCCGGGCTCGACACCGGCGCTGTGCACCTCGTAACGGTCGCCGGCGAGATGGCGCAGCCAGCCCTCGGCCATCTGCGACCGGGCGGAATTGTGGGAGCAGACGAACAGAACCGTGGGTTTGCGTGCCATCGGGAATCTCCGTCAACGGGTCGCGGTTGGTGTGGCGGGCAATGCGCCGGGCAGCGTTTCAACAAACGCTCGAATCTCGTCACGCACCCGGCGGTAATGGCCGAGCGCCTTGTCGGGGTCGTTTTCATCGGCGGCTAGTTTCGGCGGATCATCAAAGCCCACGTGGATGACCGTCGCGTCGCCGGGGAACATCGGGCAGGTCTCGTGGGCATGGCCGCAGACCGTGACCACGTAGTCAAACGCGACGCCGTCGAGATCGGCCAGCGTCTTGCTCTTGTGGCCGGAGATGTCCACGCTCGCCTCGGCCATCACCTTGACCGCATGGGGATTCAGCCCGTGGGTCTCGATGCCCGCCGAGTACGGCTCGATCACCTCGTCCTTGAGATGTCGCGCCCACCCCTCGGCCATCTGGCTGCGACAGGAGTTACCCGTGCAGAGGAACAGAACTTTCATCTTGTGCTGTAGCATACGGCCAACTCCTCCCGGTCTTTTTCGCGGACGCAGCAGAGCGTCTTCGCATCGGTGACAACGACCTTTTCGTTTTTCAGCGACTTGAGCGTCCAGCGGATCGCCTGACGCACGACCGGCGAGGCATCGCGGCCGGCGAGGCGGTAGTAGTGCCACCGGCCGTCCTTACGCCGTTCGACCAGCCCGGCCTGCTGGAGGATCGACATGTGCTTGGACACCGTGGACGGCAACAGCTCGAGCACTTCGATGATCTGGCAGAGACACAACTCACCGTCCGCCAGCGCCATCACGGCCCGCGCCCGTCCCGCATCACCCAGTGCTTTGGCAATCGCCACGAATTCATTCATCCGTCAGTCCTTCGGCCAGTACGTCACTTCGTCATGTATCGAAGTATAGTCCGCTGAGCGTGTATGTCAATCGCGTGGGTCGATCTCACGGCGCGGTGTAGATCAGCCACAGGCCGCCGAGGATGACCAGGACGCCGCAGACACGGCGGACCCATGCGACTGTGCCGCTTTGCTGGTTCCAGTTGAGGTAACGCTGCACCCATCCGCTGGCCGATCCGGCGGCGACGATGATCGAGCAGTGGCCGATGCCGTAGAGCAGCAGCAGCGATCCGGCAAAGACCGGCTGATCGGCTCCCACCTTGAAGGTCACCCCGAGCACGGGGGCCATGTAAGCGAACGTGCATGGCCCCAGTGCGATGCCGAAGATCAGTCCCAGCAGCAATGCTGCCCAAAGTCCTTTGCGTTTGACCGAGACATTGGCCGGGCCTGAGAACGGCATCGGGATCACGTCCAGCAGGTGCAGGCCGACCAGGAAGAAGATGATTGCCACGACGTAGTAGGCCCACGCTCCGACATCCCCGGCGATGCGTCCTAAAGCGGCGGTGATCGCGCCCAGCGCCGCGATGGTGATGAGGATGCCCAGCGAAAACAGACTGGCCAGGGCAAAGGCGCGACCCGTGGTGACCTTGCCCTGCCCGTTGACGAAACCGACCACCAGCGGAATGCTCGCCAGGTGGCAGGGGCTGAGCAGTATGCTCAGCACGCCCCAGACGAAAGCTGCTGCCAGCGCCAACCAGAGCGAGCCGGACATCGCCGCATTGAGGTTTTCGAACAGTGCCTGCATGGATCAGCGTACCCCCATTTCGGCAAGTTTGGCTTCGATCTTATCCTGCGATAGAAAGCCCGTGTGGCGATGGACCTCGCGTCCGTTGGCGTCGAAGAAGATCTGCGTGGGAATGCCCTGCACGCCGTAGCGGGCGGCGAGCATCGGATGCTCGTTGACAGGGACAAACAGGATTTCCGCTCGGTCGTCGTAAGTCTTGGCCAGTCGTTCGAGAATGGGCGTCATCATGTCGCAGGGACCGCAGCCGTGGGAACCGAAGTCGATCATGGCGGGCTTGCCTTTGGCGCGGGTCCGGTCAACCGGATTGTCCAACGCGACTTTGGCCTGCTGCTCGACCCACTGTCGATCGAGTTGAATGTCCGCTTGGTCAACAAGCTTGTCGATGTGTTGCGTGACGCGTGCCTGTTGGGCCTGCCCCAGCAAATACTGCCGGATCTGATCCTGGACCTCATCGAGGGGCGTGCCGCCCATCATGACGGCGTTGGCTTGGTAGAAGGCACGCACATCGTCGTCGGTCACTTTTGCGCCCTCGGCCACCGACCGCAGGTATCGTTCGATCGCCTGCTCTTCGGACACCGACGGGGCAGATTCACCGGTCAGCGCCCGGCGAGCTTCGGCGGCCACCAGTCGTTGCGTGGCCATTTGTTCGAGTAGGAAAAGCGGATGCCGCTTCAACTGTGATTGCGCCTGCGGCGGAGCATCATCGAACATCGCCTTCAGGTCATCGGTCGTGATCGTGACGTTACTGGCCTGCAGCACCCGGCCCTCGGGCAGACGGGTGAGTGTCGCTCCGCCCAGCGGCCCGTCGCCAAGCAGCGGATAGGCCTCGCCGAGCGTCGTCGACGGTGCTTGGGATGGTGCCGCATCCCGTGCGGGTGTGGCGGCGAACTGAATGCGCAAGTCACTGGGTATGGCTGCCTCCGTAGAAGCTGCGTCCCGTGCATTGCCGGTCGCCGCCTGATTCAGATCGACGCCCCAGTCCGCAAACGCCTCGATGATCTGCTGCTTGGTCTTGTATCCCTCGGTGCGGCCAAGCTCGTTGCCCTCGGCGTCGAAGTAGATCAACGTGGGAATCAGGCGGATGCCGTACTGCTCGCCGATTTCGCGGTCTTGCCAGACATCGTGATACACGACCTGCAACCGGTCAGCGTACTCTTCCCGCAGTTCCTCGCGGATCGGCTCCATCATCTTGCAGGGGATGCATTTGCCCGCGCCCAACGACACCAGCCGAGGCAGCGGGGCGTCAAAGGATTCGCCCGTTATTGTCTCGCCTGATTGAGTCGCCGGTTTGCCGTCGGACGCGGGCGCATCGCTCCCTTTCTTTAGAGCCAGCACCACGCCCACCGACAGCACCAGAGCGACGACGGCGACGATCTTCATCACGTTCTTCATACAGAACCAACCTTTCAATGCGAGCTTCCACCACAGCCAGCGACCCAGCAGGAACAGGCCGAACGCGGCGGTCAACACCACCACAGGCCAGACGCCGCCTGACGGCGCAGGGCAATCGCAGAAGCCAGGAAACTCGTTCACTCGATCATCGCCTTGATCGCCTCAGTGTCCAGCACCTTGCCAGAACTCTTGACTTGGCCATCCACGGCCAGCGCCGGCGTCATCATCACACCGAACTTGCCGATCTCACCGAGGTCGGTCACCTTTTCGACCTCATACTCGATGCCGAGCTGGTCGGCAGCGGCCTTGGCGTTCTCGGTCAGTTTCTGGCATTTGGGACATCCGGTGCCGAGGATTTGAATCTTCTTCATGGTAAGGCTCCTTTGGTTGTTACTGATGGATACGGTCGAGTTTCAGGGCGGCTTCGGCCACGCACTCACCGAGCAGCGCAGCGGTCTTCATGCCCAGTTCGTCTTTGGTGATATCGTCGTCACCCGGATTAAGCAGTGTCGCGCCCTGATGAGCGCTGGGTTTGCCGCCCACGATCATGGCTTCGTGGCAGAGCAAGGCGGTCTGAATCTGCTGGATCGTCAGTTCCTGCCCGCCGTTGCGGAAGCCGCCCACACTGAGCACGCCAACCGGTGCGTCGGCCAGCAGCAGCCGGTTCTGACGAAGCGCGGCAAGGCGTTCAATCATCGCCATGCACAGTGAGCTCATGCAGCGAAAATAGACCGGCGAGCCGATGATCAGGGCGGCCGGCACCGGGTCTTTCAGGTGGTGCAGAACGAGCTTGTCGAAATCGTCGGCGGTGGCTGCCGGTGCGTTGGGCTTGGCTCCGCCGGTCCAGCCGGTAAAGCTCATCCCGCCCAGGTCGATCAGTCGCGTGGCGATGCGCGGATCGACCTTGGAGGCGGCGTCGAGCGCGGCCTGCACCGCCGTGGCGGTGGTCTTGCCCTTGCGCGGGCTGCACGCCAAACCCACAATGCGGATCGAACCGGCCTGCTGGGCAGTGCCGGGAACCTGTCCAAACGCCATCGAAGCGACGCCGGTGGCCGCCGCTGCGCCGAGCATCTGTCGGCGAGTCATGGATTGAGTCATGTTCGTCTCCTGCTTGTCAGGGTTTGAATAGACACCACACTCAGGCCGCACAAATTGCCTGCTTCACGTTGTCAACGATGGTTGTCACTTCCTCTTCGGTCGCGCGCGTGCCCTTGGGCTTCTTCTCCAGGCCCATGTCCGTGGCGCGCACGAAATGCACGTTGCTCAGGCCCAGCTTGTCGAAGATCTTCCGGGCGCAGTCCATGGGGCAGCCGTCGATCACGACGTTCAGGTCGGCGTCGCGCGCCTGCTGGACCATGTTCTCAATACCCGCGCCCAGGCCGGCCAGGCAGAACATCGTGCCAAGCCCTTCGCTCATCAGTTGGCGACACGCAGCGTCCGACGCCTCGGCGACGTTCGCCCCGCCGGAGCAGGCATACAGCAGTACGTTCTTACCCGAGTTGTTTCCGCAGCAGCAATCAGCCATGGTTGGCTCCTTCGATCCAAAGGGCGGAGGTGTTTGGGGCGACTCATGCTGTTCCAGCGCCGCCCGCGCTGGCATGAGTGAGCGAAGATTCGCAGGTATGCGTCGTAGGCGTTCTCCATCGCGCGCATCATGGCTTCGTAGGCGTTCGCCACATCCATCTGTCCGTTCCGCACCGCTGCGACGAAGTGATCGACCGCGTTCGAGAATGCTTCCAAGGCGAGTTGTTGCGCCTCGGCGGATGCCATACCGCCGATGGGATCGACCATGGCGCGATGGCGAAGCTCAAGCAGGGCAGGCAGCGCCTCGGCCAGTGGTGCCCGTTCGCCGGACTTGGCAGGTTCGGCCAGCGGCTTGGCCGCTTTGCGGAAGTGGAACAACACGTCGCTGGTGCGGCGAACGCCGGCCTGGGCGTTGAGCTTGACGAACAGGCCGCACGTCTGGCCACATGCTTGGAAAGACGCGACGGGTTGAGATTGCTCGGCCATGGCAAGCATCCGTTCGATGCCCTTCTCGATCTCGGTCGACGCCTGATCCCATTGGGGGTGCGCGGCATAGGCCGGGGGGGAGGAGTGAAGGTAATCGCTGCGAATGCCACGCCAGCCGTGCAGCGCCATTCGCGTGGTAGTCGCCGCATCGGTCATCAACGCAGCTTGGGAGGGCGATGGGTCGGTTGCCTGCCGCAACTGCCCGCATGCTGCGCGAAGCTGGCGGCGTACCTGGGCCACGCGCTCGAGGTCGTCCGGCTCCGGTGTATCGACCAGAGGACCTGTACGAGCCGCACAACCGGCGGTGACCATCAGGCCCATAAACAGTAGGACGAGGCAGGCATGGCTGGGAACGGTCTTCATCCGTGATCTCCTGTTCGTGGTGTGGCGGTCGCGGTAGCCACTGATGACGGGACTGCCGCTGGTGTTCTGGATGTGGTCAGCACATAGAGCACGGGCAGCAGCAACAGAGCGACGAAGACTTCGAAGGCAAGCCCGCCGATCGCGGCGGCGGCCATGGGTTGGAGCATGTCTCCACCGGCTTCGAGGTTCAGCGCCAGGGGCAGGAAGCCGACCAGCAACGGTAGCGTGGTCATGGCGATGGGCCGGAATCTCAGGCGTGCCGCTTCCATCACCGCGTCGGCCGGACTGCGGTTGTCGTTGGCCTGCAATTGTCGAGCGAAGGTGAGAATAAGGACCCCGTCGTTGACGATGGCCGCGACAACCAGAAGCACGCCGATGATGACGGTCGCCCCCAGCGGCAGGCCCAGGAGCCACATGAGCATGATCGCGCCGGCGAGGCAGAACGGGGCACCGGCCAGGATGAGCGAAGGCAATTTCAGACTGTCGAACTGCACCGCCAACACGACGAAGGCGAAGAACAGGGCGAAGGCAAGAATGGCCAGGATCGTGCGCTGCATGTCGGCCATCATCTGTGCCTGTCCGCCGTAGCTCAGTTCGTAGCCGACGGGCCACTGGCGTGCACCGAGCGCTTCGCTGAGCGCCGCCTGGGCCTGGCCGATGCTGGTGCCCGCCGCGTCACCTCGGACGATGACCTGCTTAACCTGGTTGTCTCGGACGATCTCGACCGGGCCGGTGGCGGGTGCGACGGTCGCAACGTCGCTGATGCGTACGTAGCCGCCTTGGGCGCAGTTGACCTGAAGCTGTTCGATGTCCCGGTGATCATGCAGTCGGGTCTCGGGCACGATCAGCCGTACGTCGTAGTATTCGCCCGCGTCGCGGTATTGGGTCGCCACGCCACCGCCGATGAACGTTCGCAGCGTGGTGGCGATGTCGGCGACGGAGACGCCCAGTTCAGCCGCGCGCACCCGGTCGACACGGATCTGATATTCGGGTTTGGTCATGTCCATCGAGACGTAAACATTCTTGAACTGCGGCAGGCCGTTCATGACGCTTGCGGCCTGGTCGGCCAAGGCAAACAGCCGCTCGACATCAGGGCCTTTGATCTTGACCTCGACATCCGCCTCGCCCATCTTGCGGATACCCTTGACCTTCATCTGCATGACCATCGCCTTGCCCGCGGGCAGCTTGACGTCAGCCAGCCGACGTCGGAGTGCGGCGATGTATTGTTTGGTCGTCACGTCGCGCTGATGTCGCGGCACAAGCTGAATGTCGATCTCGCCTTCGTTGGCGATCTCATAGGTGTACAGGCCCCAGACCTTGCCGCCGGTGAGGGTGAAGGCGCTTTCGATCAGCGGGTCGCCCAGAATGGCGGCTTCGAGGCGTTGGAGGGCTTCATCTGTTTGCGCCACCGATGCGCCGGTGGGCAGTTTGACCTTGACCATGATGCGACCATCGTCCATCTGCGGCAGGAACTCACCGCCCAGACGCGTGAGCAGCAATGCGCCCAAGGCGAGCAGAATCACAAATATTCCCAATGTCGCCCAGCGCCATCGCAATGCCCGCTGCAACACCCACAGATAGCCCTGCGTGATCTGATCGAACAGCCGCTCGAACCACGTGGCTCGGCTACCGGCCCGGCGCGAACGGATCAGCCAGGAACTGACCATCGGCGTCACAGTCACCGCGACCAGCAGACTCAACAGCACCACCCCCGCCACGACCATGATCAACTCGCGGAAGAGCAACGACGCCAAGCCGGGCACCAGCAGGAACGGCAGGAACAGCATCAAGAACGCGAGTGTCGCGGCGACCACGGGCTGCCCCACTTCACGTGTCGCTTCGACAATCGTCTGCGCCAGCGGCAACTGCGGTTTCTCCATCCGCCATCGCGTGATGTTCTCCACCACCACGATCGTGTTGCTCAGCAGCACGCCGATGGCGATGACCAGCCCGCCCAGTGAGAAGACGTTCAGCGAGAAGCCGGCCAGATTCATCAGGCCGAAGTTCAACACCAGCGTCGTCGGCATGGCGATCACCATGATCATCACCGCCCGCCAACTGCCCAGGAACAGGAACACGACCACGATGACCAGGATCGCTGCTTCGATGGCTGTGTTTCGCACGCCAGCGAGGGATGCAGCGACGTAGTCGGCCTGATTCTCGACCACGCCCATGCGAATCCCGTCGGGGAAGGCCGGCTGCAACTGTTCAATACGCTGCCACACGGCCTTGGCGACTTGCACTGTGTTGGCGTCGGCCTGCTTGAGCACGCTCAGCTTCACGCACGGCTCGCCATCGAGACGGGTGACGATGCGAATCTCTTCATGCGAATCCTCCACCGTGGCGATATCGCGAAGCAAGAGCTTGGATTCACCTTGGCGAGCGATCAGTACGTTGCGGATTTCCTCCAGCGATCTGAACTCACCCATCGTGCGGGCGATGAACTCGCGCGGCCCTTGTGTCACGCGACCGGCGAACTGCTCGATGTTCTCCTGTTCCAGCCGGCGCATCACTGTCGGCAGCGTCAGGCCGTGCTTTTCCATCGCCTGCGGATCGATATGCACGCGAATCTCGCGCTCCAGCCCGCCGACGATTTCCGTGCCCGCCACGCCCGGCACCGCGAGCAACTGGTCCTGAAGCCAGTTGTCCGCCCAGGTGCGAAGCTGCACGAGATCCCACTGGTCCGACGCGATCGTCAGTTGCAGCACCGGCAGTTGCGAAGGGTCGGCCTTGATGATGACCGGCGGGTCGATGTCCTTGGGCAACTGACGCGCAACGCGCGCCATCGCCGCCAGCGCATCCTGATACGCCACATCGACATCGACGCCATACTTGAAGTTCGCTTGCAGGGTGTACATGCCCTCGATGGACGAGGATTCGAGATAGTCCAGCCCGTCCACCGTGGCCATCTGCCGCTCGATGGGGTCGGCGATGTTGCGGTCGATTTCTTCCGGGGTCGCGCCGCGCCACCACAGGTGCAGCTTGATCATCGGGTAGGTGACGTTCGGCAGAAAATCCACCGGCAGACTTGACAGACCGTACAACCCCAGCACCCACAGCCCCAGGGCGATGACCGTGGTGGCGGTGCGGCGATGGACGGACAGTTCGGTGATTCTCATGAACCACCTGCCTTCGGGCCGGCTGCAGATTTGGGCGACGATGGCGCGATCTTGACCGCCATACCGTCTTTCAATTTGCCAACCCCGCTGACGATGACCTGTTCGCCCGGCTCAAGCCCCTCGATCACCTGCACCCAGCCATCCTGTTCGATGCCCAGCCGAACCTTGCGTTGGTGGGCATGGGCATCGTTGACGATGAACGCCACACCGCTGTCATTGCTGCGACTGGTAACGGCGCTGGCCGGGATCGCCACCGCATCATCCGCCGATTCGAGCACCAGCGACAGACGCGCAAACATCCCCGGCGACCACGGGGCCGACTCGATGGGCTGCGCTTCCACGGTGCGTGTACGCATGCGCGAATCGAGTTGGGGGTACACGCGCGTGACCTTGGCCGCGATGAGTTGACCCGGCATTGCATCCAATCGCACTGTGACCTTCTGCCCCGGTCCAACGCTGCCTGCCATGGCCTCGGGAACGGCGAATCGCACCACCAGTGACTGCGGATCGAACATCTCCAGCAGCGGCGCACGCGGCGAGGCCATGTCGCCTTGGCGGACATGGACGCGGCTGATCACGCCGGCGAACGGCGCGAAGATCGTGCATTCATCCAGCTTCGCCTGGGCCTGGGCCAGCCGGGCTTCGGCTTCGTGTACTGCGGCTTGGGCCACATCGATCTGCGTCTTGGTCGGGCCGATCTCAAGCATCGCCAGGCGCTGTTTGGCCGAGGCCAGTTTCGTCCCGCATTCCACCGCCGCCACGCGGGCCCGTTCGACGGTTTCCGCCGGCACCGCGCCGCTGGTCACCAGCTTCTCGATGCGTTGAAGGTCATTGGCGGCGAATTCGCTGCACGATTCCAGTTGTTTGACGGTCTGGCGGGCCTGGGCGATTTCCTCCGGTCGAGCACCCGCGCGCAGGTCGGCCAGTTTCGCCTTGGCCACGGCGACGGCCGCCTCCGCCGTTTGAACATCCGTACGATAGGTCGGCCGGTCGATCCGGATCAGGGGCTCGTTCGCTCGCTCGATCACATCACCCTCGCGCCATGGGCACAAGCCGATCGGGCCTTCGACGGTGGCGCTGATGGTGACCTGCCGCGTGGCGACGACTTCGCCCGTCAGTTCGGCCAGCTTCTCCATGGGCCGGGTCGCGGCGGTCAACGTTCGCACGGGCGCGGCCTTCGTGCCCTGTGGCTTGTCGGTTGCCGGCTCATCGCCACAACCGGCCATCACGACCATCGCGAACAACAGACACGTATGGATAATCCAACGGGTCATGGCATCTCTCCCATCGCCAGTTTGAGCTGGGCCAGGGCGATGAGCCGATCGGCCAGCGCCCGGTAGTAGGTGGTCTGGGCTTCGAGCAGCGCGGACTGAGCATCGAGCACATCGGTGATCGTGCCCTTGCCCTGGTCGTATTTCTCCCGTTCGATCCGCAGGCCTTCCTCGGCCTGCTTCACGGCGGCGGCGGTCGCGTCGATGCGCTCGCTCGCCGACTGGATGTTTAACCACGCGCTTTCGAGTTCCAGGCCGATTCGCAATTCCAGTTCGCGTAATCGCTGGCGCTGGCCCGACAGGGCGAAACGTTGCCGCAGCACGTCGGCCGCGATCTGGCCGCCATCAAAAAGCGGAATCGTTCCGAACACGCCGACCATGCCGACGTCCTCCAGGTCGTCGGTCCCGGCTGGAACGTCGGCATCGATCCCATAGCGTGCGCCATACGAGGCGCGAGCGCTGATTTGAGGCCATCGCGCCCCCTTGGCCGCTTCGAGCCGATGCCGTTCCGCTTCGACACCCGCACCCGCAGCCAGATAGTCTTGGCGCTGATTCATAACCGAGGCCGTGGCGGGACGGATCGCCGGCGCGCCTGAATCGGCATCCAGTTCGCCGGCAATCTCAATCGGCTTCTCACTCACCCCCAGCAGCGTGCCGAGCGTGCGCCGCTGGATCGCCAGCCGATTACGTTCGGCAATCAGTTGCTGATCGATATTGGCCAGACGCACTTCGGTGCGAAGCAGATCGACATTGGCCGCTTTCTGGGCCTCGATCAGTTGACGGATGCGATTGCGCTGCTGCTCAATGGCCCGGCGCGAGAACTCCGCCGATTCGATGAATCGCTGCTGGGCCAGCATGCTGTAGAACAGACTGCTCACGTTGAACGCGAGCTCGTGACGACTGCGCGAAAGTCGGTGGGCCGCGGCCGCCTCGAGCAGTTCCGCCGCCTTGATGCGGTTGGTGATCTGCCCGCCGGTGAACAGCGGCATGGTCAGCACCAGATCGGCCGAAGCAAAGTCGTTGGCGAACACGCCCGGTTCACCGTTACGCCTCGCCGGGACGAGACGCTGATCGTCCAGCGTGTGCGTATAGCCGGCCACAGCGTTGAGTTTCGGCCAGGCAGTGGATCGCGCCAGGTCCGCATCCGCCCCGGCCCGCCCCGCATCGTCCGCCGTCGCTTGCAAACCCGGGTTGTTGGCCAGAGCCAAATCGAGGCAGGTGGTCAAGGTCAACGGCCCGTCGGGAGCAACCGGTTCGGCCGCTTGCGAAGGCCTGACCGGCACCTCGACGCGCGGGAATGCCTGCGGCAGACCGAGCGACCCGCCCACCGGTCCATCCAGCGGCCCCGCGCAGCCGACCAGCCATGTAGCACACGTCACCAGTAACGCCACCGGCAGTGAGACATGACAACGATCATCATTGTTCAGGTGCAGGATATTCATCAGAACCATGCTCCATACGCCCAACCGGTCAGTGTGCTCATCACGACGACCAGCGACACGAACACGACGGTCTTCTGCGTGCCCAGTACCGAGCGGATCACCAGCATGTTGGGCAGACTTAGCGCCGGGCCGGCCAGGAGCAGCGCCAGTGCCGGGCCCTTGCCCATCCCGCTGCCGATCAGGCCCTGAAGAATCGGCACCTCGGTCAACGTCGCGAAGTACATGAACGCGCCGACCACCGAGGCGAACAGGTTGGCCAGCAGCGGATTGCCGCCGACCAATGACGCGACCCATTCGCTTGGGATCATGCCTTCCTCGCCGGGCCGACCGAGCAAGAAGCCGGCGACGAGCACACCGAAGAACAGCAGCGGCGTGATCTGTTTCGTAAAACCCCACGTCTGATCGAACCACTCGTTCGCTTCATCGGGGCGCTTGCCGACGGACAGCACCACCGTCAAACCGACCGTCGCCACGGCGAAGGGAATCATCGCCGCATAGGGCAGACCGTGGTCGTAACCGGGCAGATGCGCCCCCCAAGTCGGCACGATCCAATACGCGCTCAGCAACCAGGTCACCGCCGTCGCCAGCGCGACCAGCGCCATCTTCCACCATCGGATGCCGAACCAGATGACCAGGATGACCGCCAGTGCCGCGCCGAAGCCCGAGGTGATGATCCACTTGCTCGACCAGATCAGATGCCACAGCCCGGCGTCTTCCTGCGGTTTGCCCCAGTTGGCGAAGACGAGGACGCCGACCATCGCCGCGAAGTACGTGGCCGTCTGCCAGAGCGGCCTCGCATCGTCATCACCCTCGAATGCGGATGCGTTGGCGGCCCGCTGCGATTCCTCCTTGCGGTAGATCAGGTGCATGGCCAGGCCGATCACGATGCTGAAACCGATCGCGCCGATCGCGCGCGCTGCACCCAACTCCGGCCCGAGCACCGCCGCGGTCAACACAATGGCAAGCACGTTGATTGCCGGCCCTGAGTAAAGGAACGCAGTGGCTGGTCCAAGACCCGCGCCCATCCGCCAGATGCCCGCGAACAGCGGCAGTACCGTGCAGGAACACACCGCCAGGATCGTGCCGCTGACCGACGCCACGCCGTAGGCCACCGGTTTGGGTGCGTTCGGGCCGAGGTACTTCATCACCGCGTTCTGGCTGATGAACACAGCGATCGCCCCGGCGATGAAGAACGCCGGCACCAGGCACAGCAATACGTGCTCTTGGGCGTACCACTTGGTCAGCGCCAGCGCCTCGTAGATCGACTGGTCGAACCGCTGCCAGCCCAGCGGCAACGCGAAGAACACGCCGAAGACGACCAAGCCGAGCAGCAGCTTCCGCCACTCTTTGCGAAGCAGGGACGGTTCGCGCTGACCCGGTGGGCATGCGTCCGCGGCGGCCTGCATCGGGCCATCGGTTGAAGTCGAATTAGTCGATATGCTGCTCATGGTGCATCCGTGATGAAATACTCACGATATTGCGTAAAAAAACACGGCGGCTCTACGCCGCCGCCATCGCCTTGGTCTGTTCCTTGATGTTCTGCTGGATCGCACGGGTGGCGCAGTTGAGGAAGTTCAACACGCACGGCGTCCGCAGCGAATAGAACACCTGCAATCCGTCCTTACGCGTCTTCAGCACACCGGCCTTGAGCATGATCGCCAGATGCCGGGATGTGTTTGACCGCTCCGCGCCGATGTGCTCAGCGATTTCGCAGACGCACACCTCGCCATCCTTTAGCAGATCCGCAATCGCCACGCGAATCGGGTGCGCCAGGGCCGTGATGACCTGTGCCTGCATCTCGTACCGCTGCCATGTTGTGTCATTGCTCATTGGGTGACTCCACAGATTGGTGACTATATCATCACATATCGTCTAAGTCAATGCTCTCCTGAAATCCTCGCTGAGCTACAATCCTCTACGCGAGGCAACGGCGGCTGGGACGCAATTGTCGTCGCGAGGAAGACAACGCAACCCACGCAGCCCCCACATTCCCGCACCCATGGGTCCACCGAGTGGTTGAGCAGGAACGCAACTCTAGCCCCGCACGATAGATGGATTCTGTTAGGGTGCCCTTGCCAACGTGAATGTCGTGGGTTCGAATCCCATCACCCGCTTTCCACCGGAACAAAGGCCACCATGGGACAACCATGCCCCGGTGGCCTTTTTCGTGCCCTATCTTTCGCCCACCACGAAGCTTGTGACGCCAGCCGCCATCGTCCGTCCCGTGCCCTCGCGTGGACAGCCATACCCAGCGCCCGACTGCCGGCGGGCACCAAAGGGCGCACCCGTGCGTGCAAGTGAGCACCGAGGTTGGCACTCCATGGGTGCCGACATGTTGGTGACGTTTGCCTGCGTGGCGTGATGTTGGTCAACACCAGCCCGCCATCGCTGTGCCTTCTCGATCCAGAGCGCGGTTGTCGGTTATCTTGGGTTTGCCATGCTCGACGTGCGTCTGACACCAAGTGGACATCTGGCCCTGGATCGGCCGACCGACGCGAACGTGCCCCGATCACTGTTGGCGGTGCTTGCGGCCTTCGAAACGGATTGGCGGGGCGGATTGTTCACCCTTGCTGCCCGGAAGGCCGTAGCCGATGGCTCGCTGACGTTGCGTTACTGGCAGGCCTTCGCCCAGCGCTACCTCACATCGCTCTGTCATGTGCCGGAATCGACCGAATCGCTGACGATCGAACCGCCGGGATCGACGGAATTGGACCAGTTGGTACAGACCGCTCCTCCCATGGTTGGCGGAGAGTATCTCAGCCGCGAAGTCCTCTCAGCAATCTGGGGTGGGTTACACGACTGGGTGGTGGGGGCGGTGGAAGCGGCCGGTGGCTTGCGGGCGTTTCTGGCTGAGCACGCACCGCAATGGCATCAGGTCGGCCTGGTGTGTTTCCATCTCGCCGAGAACAAGCAAGACCGCGATTATCCGTTTGCGTTTCTGGCCACCTATGCCACGGGCTTCGGTACGGGCGGGCGATTGAAGCATCTGCCGTTGCGGCGCGCGTTGGAGCAGTACGCGGGGACCGCGAACAAGCCGGCGTTGATCAAGTTGCTCACGCCCGTTGATGAGGCGGCGAAGGCTTGTGAGTGGGTAAAGCAACTGGTCGATTCGGGGCAGGTCTACCAGCCGCTGGCCTGGTCGGCCAAGCAGGCGTACATGTTTCTACAGAGCGTCCCGGTGCTGGAAGAAGCGGGGTTGGCGGTGCGGGTGCCGGACTGGTGGAAGAGGCGGCCGCGCCCACAGGTGGCGGTGACGATCGGTGAGCAGAAACCGTCAAGGTTCGGCACCGATGCCCTACTGGACTTCGACGCTCACGTTGCGCTGGGAGAGGATCGTCTGAGCGAAGCGGAGTTGAACGCGCTGCTCAACGAGGGGAATGATGCGGGGCTTGTTTTCATCCGCGGCCAATGGGTCGAGGTCGATCGTGATAAGCTCGAACAAGCGCTGGATCATTGGCGGAACGTTGAGCGTCAGGCCAAAGACGGGCAGGTCACGTTCGTTGAAGGTATGCGGATGCTGGCCGGGGCCTCGGCGGACCTGCACGAAGATGCCGATGCCCAAACGGATCGCACATGGGTGCATGTCGAGGCGGGCGAGGCGCTGCGCGAAACGTTGAGCCAGCTACGCCAGCCCGACGGGACAATCAAGGGGGAAGTGATCGACAAGGGGGCCGGTGTCCGTGCCACGCTGCGGCCATATCAGCGGGACGGTGTGCGGTGGATGCACATGCTGGGCGAGTTGGGGCTGGGGGCCTGTCTGGCCGACGACATGGGGCTGGGCAAAACGCTACAGGTGCTCACGCTGGAGGGGCTGGACCGTCGGGCGAATCGATCGAAACACCGCCGCCCGTCGCTGCTGGTCGTGCCCGCATCGCTGTTGGGCAACTGGCATCAGGAAGCGCGGCGTTTCACGCCGAAGCTGAAATTGAAGTTCCTCCACCCCGCCATGATGCCGCGCGAGGAACTGCAGACGATCGCCGAGAACCCCGCCGATCGCCTCGCGCCGTACGACTTGGCCGTCACGACGTATGCGATGCTGCCGCGGCAGGATTGGCTGACGCAGGTGCAATGGAAGCGGCTGATCCTCGACGAAGCGCAAGCGATCAAGAATGCCGGCACCCGGCAGGCCAGAGCGGTGAAGAAGCTTAGCGCCGACGCCCGCATCGCCCTGACCGGCACGCCGATCGAAAACCGCCTGGGCGATCTGTGGTCGCTGTTCGATTTTCTCAATCCGGGATTGCTGGGATCGGCCAAGCTGTTCAAGTCATTCGTCAAGCAACTGGAAAGCCGCGACGAGGATCATTATGGCCCACTGCGTCGTCTGGTCGCCCCGTACATCCTGCGTCGCTTGAAGACCGATCGGTCGATCATCGCCGACCTGCCGGAGAAGACCGAAACCGATCGCTTCTGTAGCCTGACCAAGGTGCAGGTCAAGCTGTATGAACAGTCAGTTCGCGCGATGGAAAAGGCGCTGGCCGACGTCGATAGCGACATGGCCCGGCGGGGTCTGGTGCTGCAGACGCTCATGCGCCTCAAGCAGGTCTGCAACCACCCCAGCCAACTGACCGGCGATGGCGAATACCAACCCGAGGCCAGCGGCAAATTCCAGCGCCTCGGCGAACTGTGCGAGGAACTGGCCAGCCGACAGGAGAAAGTGCTGATTTTCACTCAGTTCCGTGAAATCATCGACCCGCTGGTCGAGTATCTGAGCGGCATCTTCGGCCGGCCCGGCGCGACGCTGCACGGGGGGACGAGCGTTAAACAACGCCGCCGGATTGTTGAACAGTTTCAGGCCGAGGATGGCCCGCCGTTCTTCATCCTTTCGCTCAAGGCCGGCGGCACGGGGCTGAATCTCACCGCCGCCTCGCACGTGGTTCACTTCGACCGCTGGTGGAACCCGGCCGTCGAGAATCAGGCCACCGACCGGGCCTTTCGCATCGGCCAGCAGCGCAACGTCCTGGTGCACAAGTTCATCACCACCGGCACCGTTGAGCAGCGCATCGACGAGCTGATCGCGGATAAGCGGGAACTGGCTGAGCAACTGCTCGGTGGCGACGGCGGCGAGGTGAAGTTGACCGAACTGCCGGACGACCAGATCATGCAGTTGGTGCGACTGGATGTCGCGCAAGCGATGATGTAAGGAGACATCGCATGTCCTGGTATGGCGGTTTTCGCGAGTACGTCCCTGTTGCCGAGCGCCGCGCCAAGGCACGTCGGCAGATGGACAAGCTACGCAAGCAGGGCCATACCATCGAACCGGTCGAAATCGAAGGACGAACCATCGCCCGCAGTTTCTGGGGCAAGGGCTGGTGCAATCACCTCGAATCGTTTTCCGATTTCAGCAATCGCCTGCCGCGAGGCCGCACCTATGCCCGCAATGGATCGGTCTGCCATCTCGGGATCAAGCCTGGGGTCATTGAAGCTCGCGTCGCCGGCAGCGAGCTGTACAGGGTCAACATCGGCATCACGCAACTGGAAGCGCAGGCGTGGGAGCAGATCAAGCGCCGATGTGCCGGGCAGATCGGCTCCATGCTCGAACTGTTGCAGGGCAGACTCTCCGATCGGGTCATGGCCGTCGTCGCGGATCGCCAGTCCGGCCTGTTCCCCAAACCGGGGCAAATCAAATTTGATTGCACTTGTCCCGACTGGGCGACGATGTGTAAGCACGTCGCGGCGGTGCTCTACGGCGTGGGCAACCGCCTTGATACCCAGCCGGAGTTGCTGTTCACCCTACGCGGCGTCGATCCCCAGGAACTGATTGCAGCCGATCTGAGCCTGCCAGATCACGCCCAAAGCGGGGCGCGGACGTTGGCCGACGACCAGCTTGCCGATGTCTTCGGCATCGAGTTCGATGACGCTGCGCAGTCCGCGCCGACCGATTCGGTCGACGCGTCCGCGACTCGAGTTGCCGCCGACAGCGAGGCCAAATCCAGCGCTCGACCAAAGCCCAAGGCCAGAGGCAGGCCCAAGACGAAGACTCCGAACCCAGCCAAGGACGAACGCAAAACCGTCCGCCGGTCTGGCAACGGCGCATCCGCGCCGGCGGCGGCTGCCCCCAAATCAAGATCCAAAGGCCAAGCCAAGCACCACCGTTCAAAACGGAACGGCCGACCCACCATCCGTCCCACGGGCAAGTCGGTGACTCGATTGCGCAAACGAGTTGGATTGACCCAGGCCCAGTTTGCTGAGCGACTTGGGGTATCACTGGCGAGCGTGGCTCGCTGGGAATCGGCCGCCGGGCGGCTGAAACTCCAGCAACGCTGTCTCGATGCCCTGGCTGATCTGAAACATGATCTCGATGGTCGGTGATCGCCGCGAACGGTTCGTGCTGAGTGGGCCATGTGAATCAAGCTGGCGCGACATGATTTGAGTCCGACTTTATTTCGGTCCCGAACGTCGGCAGGGAATTGACGGCCCCGGCGATGTCGAGCAGCGTGGGGTCGGTGTAGTGCCACGTCACGAGCGATGATTCGGGTTTTGCGCCTTCGCTGGTCGATGTTG
>CAZHJL010000078.1:0-23279 GCA_964532795.1 uncultured Phycisphaeraceae bacterium
AAACATACTGGAACCACGCCGCCTGAAACGGTGCCCCAGTCTGTGGTCGCACCCATTGGCGGCGCTTCGTTCGGCGATTGTTGAGTCCGCCCCGCCGCGCCGGTATGCTTGACGTGATCCGGGCGATTAGCTCAGTTGGCTAGAGCACCGCCGTTACGTGGCGGGGGTCACAGGTTCGAGTCCTGTATCGCCCATTGCCTCCCGCGGATCGTCCGGCGCATCGGCACGATGTTCGCGCCGGACGGATCCGGCAGGCTGCTGTTCCGGGCTCCGGCAGGGCGGGCCGCATTCACATCGGGGCGCGTATCGTTAGGCTGACTTGAGTCCACATCGCTCACGAAACGGAGACGCAGCATGGCCCGCAGATTGGCAGCATTGGTACTCGTTCTGGTCGTGGCGACAGGCGCTGTTCACGCGGCGGCGTCCGGCAAAGCCGGCATGACGCGAACGGACGACGCCGTTTCGCTTTCGCTGCCGCACGGCGTGCAGATCGAGTTCGCCCTCGAAGGCGACTACCTGCTCGGCCTGCACCGGGCGCGAGTTGACGGCGTGCAACTGAAGAGCGCCGACACCTGCATGCGGCCGGTGATCGCCCAGGAATGGGAAGGCGATCGGATGATCAGCACGCTGTTGCGACTGCGTGCGGTCGAAGCCGGCGACAAGCCGGCCGACGGGTACACGCTGGTCATCGATCTGCTCGGCACAAACCACCAGGACGCTTACCGCGCGTTCTTCGTGTACGGCCCGGACCGCGAAGCCGCGTCCGGGACGCAGGCGACCGACGAGATCAAGGAACTGGCCGAGAAAAAGGAAGCCGCCGAGGCGCTCATTCATTCCGCGCTGCTCCAGGCCGACGAGAAGTACAAGGAGGCGTACGAAGCGCAGCAGGCCGCCCGGCAGGCCGTCGATGCCGCGAAGAGCAAACACGAGCGCCTCGGCGCCGAGGCGAAGCTTTCGAAGGCGGAGCGCACCGTCACGAAGTGGCGTCGGCGGACCATGCCCAAGCTTCAGACGCTGCCGGCGATTGCCGAGGCCCAGCAGGCGATCGAAGCATTCAGCGCCGCAGTCACCAGGCGGGGCATGGAGATCGGCAAGATCCATCGTGACTTCTACAAGTTCGCCCACACGCGTCTGCCCGCGGAAATCTGCGACGTCGCGTTTCTGCGTCAGCAGGTTGAGCGCTGGGACGGCAAGCTCAAGCCGATGGGCACGCTTCGCTGGCACATCCGGCCGGACACGCGCAATATCGCCGGCTGGCAGTGGAAAGGCTGGCGGCAGTCCTATTCGTTCGAGCTGGCGGGCGGCCGCAAGGTCAACAAGCTGCGACAGGTCGGCACGTGGGAGCTCGGCGGCAGCGCGGCCGGGCTGACCGTGGTCAACATGCGCTATCGCGGCCTTGGCGAAATCGAGCAGCGATTCACGCCACGCGAAGGCAACAGCAAGGCGATCACGGAAGCCTTTTCGACCACCGAGACCATGCCCGGCGCGGCCGGGGGCGGCTACGCAGTCTCGCCGGTTATTCCCCAGTCGAAGGAGAAGGAGCTGACTGATCGCGGCTATGCCCTGCAGCATCGTGTCGGGGCGTGGATCTGCCACATGGCGCGCGGCGCGGGGCATGGGTTCGTCGACTTCCAGTATCGCCCCGAAGCCGCGCTGACCAGCTTCTTCGTGCGCCAGGATTCGCTTCGCGCCCTGACCGAAGCCTTCCCCGGCGACACCGTGCTCTCGCAGACCGATGACATCTACTTCGCCAACACCTCGAAGCAGCAGACCGTGCCGCAGGTATTCGTCGCACTCGTCACGAAGGACGATACGCTGACCGCGAGCGAAAGCCGCACGCGCTGGCAGGAGGTGGATCAATATGTGCGCGACATGGTCAGCAGCGAACTGGGTTACGTCCAGCATGAGGTGCTGCCGGCGATGGGCGAGTTGTGGGACGTGAATTTCGGCGGCAACATCAGCGCCCTGGCGGCCCATGCCGACGAACTGTCGGAGCAGGGCGTCAAGATGATCCTGCTGCATAACCCCGGTTACTTCAATGGCCGCAGCATTGGCGCGGGCGCGGATGGCACCAAGGGGATGACACACCTGGGTGGCGGCGTGTGCAACGTATACGACTGGCTGCCGCTGCCGACCGCGGAAAAGCCCTGGAAGCGTCTGACCAAGGCGCTCGCTGAGCACCAGATCGCCTACTACGTCTGGCTCAGTGGCATGAGTACGCAGGGCGGGGCCTTCTGGGAGCGCGTCGGCGACGTGCCCGAAGCGCGGGCTCTGAACATGCCGGGGGCGCCCTTCGATGCGAACGACACCTATGGCAAGTACATGCCGAAACACAACATTCTCCACGAGCCCTTCAAGAAGGAGTTCACCGCGACGCTCGAGAAGCTGCGCACCGAGTACGGTTACCAGGGCTTCTGGGGCGACAGCTTCCAGAATCTGTTCATGAGCCAGCTGGACTGGAATCGCGGCACGGGCGCCTCGCTGCAGCGTGCATGGTGGGAATGGCTGGCCGCGCGAACGCGCGAGGGCGTGGGCTGGATGGCCGAGTCGCACTCGTTCCCCGGCCTGAGTTGCTCGATCGAGGTGCACGGCTGGGAGAAGCATCCCTGGTTCTTCCAGCATGTGTGCAAGTGGCACCGCGGCCCGGCGCAGAACAACTACACCGGGGCTCAACTCGAGCGCATGCTGTTCCAGATCATGGCCAACAAGGGCTGGACCGCGCCGGACAAGAGCACCAAGGTCATCCCCAACTTTAAGCGCTTCGCCCACGAGTACACGACAGCGCTGCCTTACATGCGACGCTCGTACATCCTGCCGGACGGGCGGGGCGTGTTGTGGCTCAGCTTCAAAGATGACAAGCGCGGCGTGGTGTTCGCCTTCGAGGACATGGCAACCCCCGACGCCGCGCGGGCGATCTACATTCTCGCCGATCCGAACGCGAAGGCGGGGCCGGTTGCCCGGCTGAGTAAGCACCACACCTACGCCGTGGCGGCCGCCGATCTGCTCAAGGCGTTCGGCGTGCGGCGTGGCCTGCAGCCGGATCCGCGCCTCGGCCGGACCTACAAGCGCGCCGGGTACACGTGGCCGCAGTGGGCGACGGGCGATGAGTCTGGCGCGGACGCCTCGCGGCAACCACCGGTGGCCCCGATGGCCGAGACGGTGTTCTGCAGTGTCCCCGCGCCGACCCCGCGGGCGAAGGCCGCCGAACCGGCGCGGACGTTCAAGGTCGTGTGCTTCGGTGACAGCATCACCGGCCATCGGCCGGGCGAGAGCTACCAGGGCCACTACCTCAAGTTCGCCGATCTGCTGCAACTGATGCTCGAAGCGCGGCTGGGCGCCGGCCGCGTCGAAGTGGTCAACAGCGGCTGGGCGGGCGATGCGACCTATGGCAAGCCGGGCCAGCAGATGCCCGGCGCCGTGGCCCGCCTGCAGCGCGATGTGCTGGCCCACCGGCCGGATGTGGCCGTCGTGATGATCGGCGGGAACGACCGCATCGAGGCTGCGGACGATCGCCGCCGCACCGAGGAGAATCTGTTGCGTATCACCAAGTCCATTGCCGACGCCGGCATTCGGCTGCTCGTGCTGCAGTATCCGCCGGCCATGGCGGCGTCGGAGAATGAGGACAAGGCATGGAAGCAACTGGCCGAGAAGAATCCGCTGATCGCCGCGGCCGCGCGGAAGGCGGACGCCGAGGTGCTGGACATGGGCCCGATCATGCTCGCCGCGGCGAAGCGCTGGGGTGCCGAACAGGTGGTCAACCCGATCGACGGCGTGCACCTGCAGCCGCGCGGTGAAATGGTGTATGCTCGGGCGATCTTCGCGAAGCTGGATCGACTGGGATGGGTTGGTGGAAGCGACGAAGCGACGGAGCGACGAAGCGACGAAGGGGAAGAATCGGTGTCCGAAAGTGGAAGCTGATTCGGTGCGCCGCGGCGGAATTGCGGCGGAAGACGGGGTGGCGCGGGTAACAGGTTTTCAACGGGAGTCCACAATGGATCAGTTCACGCACGTACAGTTTGGCATCACACGCGGAGGTCTGGCGCGCATAGCGATGGCCGCGGCATTCCTGCTGTCGGCCACGACGCCCGTGGCGGCCCAGACGGCCACCATCACGCCTGTGCACGAACCGGCCAGGCCCGTGACCGTCGTTGAGAAGGTCGTTTCGCACAGCATGCAGACCGCGCCCTATGCGGGCGACGACACCATGTACCCGTCGCGCGGTCCGGCCAAGGAGATCAAGGCGGTCCGAGACCAGATCAAGGCGCGGGTCAAGGAGCTTGATGAGGCATACGAGAAGACCAACGCCGAACTGGTCAAGCGTGCCCGCGAGGCGCAGCAGATGTGGTCGAAGATGTCCGAGACCGAGCGCCAATCGGCCGCGGCCAGGAAGATGCATGAACTGATGGAAGCGGTGCGCACCGCCATGGTGGCCAACCGCGACAGCGATCAGAAGCTACAGCAGCTCATCGCGCAGTACGAGCAGCTTCGCAACTCGGTCTACGAGGAGATCGATCACGCGTTTCCGCTGATCACGCTGAGCAACGGCCTGATCGAGGTGAAGATCGCGCCGACCCTCGGCATGCGGGTGGTCAACGCCGTCGACCTGCAGACCGGCCGCTCGCTCTCGGGCACACCGGATCCGCGCTACTACGAGAAGGAGCCGTTCAAGGACGCCATCGGCTGGAACGCGGGCTATGTCGAGCCGTCCTTCCCGTATTTTGAGCACGGCGTGGGCGTGCGTCAGCCGGCGGGCTACCGCATCATCCGGTACATGGACGGCAGCGCGACCGTCGCCATGAACATGCGTTTCACCGATCATCAGCACCCGCGACACATGGCGCGTTACGGCCGGTACAACCAGCGATCGCTTTCGGGTTGGGTGACGCTTCATCCCGGCGAGCGCGGCTATGAACTGGTCTACCGCCTGGACAACCCCAACCCCCTGCGGCGCGGCGATCGACTGTGGGTCAACTTCCTCATGGACGCCGAGCGCTACGATGCGAAGCACATCATTTACCCGGCGGGCTACGTGATGCCGCACGGTGCGGGCAAGGTCTGGGCCTTCGCCGCGCCCGGCGGGAACCAGACGTTCCAGAACGTCTCGCACTTCGCGCTCTACACCGACTATCGCTTCCGCGGCGTGTACTCGGATGAGCACGACTTCAACAGCCTGATCATCACCGACCCCAGCGCCCCGGGCATGAAGCTCTACACGCGCCGGGCCGAGAGCGGTTTCCTTGAGCACTGGACGGGCCACGGCGTCGTCTTTGAGGACGCGGGCGGTTTCGTGATGGGATATGAACCGGTGGAAGTCGCGCACTACTGCTACGGCGTCGGCGGGATCGGACGCATCCAGTTCGCCAACGAGCATGTCGCGATCAGTTACGAGGATGACGGGTTCGTCATCGCCTCGCCACGCGAGGCCCGGGTGACGGTCACGGCGACATGGGACGGCCAGCGCGTCGGGACGGAAGGGCGGGTCCAGCCGGGTAAGCCGATCACCTTGAAGGCGCCGTTCGAGTGCGAACTGACGGTGCGGCAGGGAGACGAGGTCCTGGCCCGCGTTGACTTCCCGCTGCAGTACACCGACACGACCGCGCGGCTGGCCGAGGCCAAGCCGCTGGGGGGCAAGACGCGCATCGAGAAGGAGCAGATCTGCAACCACGTCGGCGCGCCCACTTCGCGCGACGCGGTGCGCGAAGCGAGGAAGCTGGTCAGAACCGGCGAGAAGGTGGACCACGAATACGGCGTCTCCATCGCTCGGACCGCCTACCGCTGGGGGCATTTCGATCTTGCCCTGCAGTTGCTCGATCTGGCGGGAGGCGGGCCGGATGCCGACTTCCTGCGCGGGCTCATCGCGTGGGAGAAGGGCGGGGAGGTCGACTTCGGCAGTTCCGGCGTCGAAGCCAACTACCATCGCGCGCTGCTGGTGCTGCAGGTCAACGAGGAGAAGAAGGTGCGCGACTTCGCCGCCGCGCTGCGTTATCTCAACGAACTGATCGACAAGCGCCCGAAGGTCTATCGCCCGCGTTTGATGCGGGCGTACCTGATGAAGGACATGGTCGAAGCCAGGCGGCTTGCCAAGGAAAACCCCGGCTCGCCCGAGGCCCTGCTCGTCCTTGAACTGATCGGCGACGCCAAGGCGGTTGTGGCCAAGCGGGAACTGCTGCGCAACAATCCGGGAGCGGCGGAGCAGGTCGAGGCATTCAAAAAAGAACTGACGGAAGGGCAGTGGACCCACGTGCGTCGTTACGCACCGATGCTGCCAGATCCCGAATGACGTCAATCGGTAACCGATGACACCCGGAAAAGGAGTGGACGATGCGAACGTACACATGGTTGATGACGTTGGTCGTGCTGGCGATGGCGGCGGCATCGCCCGCGGCCGGATTGACGAGGAAGTCGCCGGAAAAGGCCGCGCCGCCGCGCGTCCTGATCATCATTGCCGATGGATTCAATCACGGTGAGTTCGCCGGGCCGTACGGCGCGTTGCTGGCGATGGGATACAACGTTGACGTCGCCGGGCCGGCGAAGGGCGTGATCGAGACCGGCAACAAGGGCCGGCCCGACGCGCAGGCCAACCTGGCTTTGAAGGACGTCGACGTCTCGCGGTACTTCGCACTGATGATTCCCGGCGGCCACAGCCCCGCGAAGTTGGCGGAGTTTCCCGATGCCCTTCGCATCTGCCGCGCGTTCATGGAGGCCGACAAGCCGGTCGCCGCGATCTGCCACGGTCCGCGCCTGCTGATGCAGGCCGGTGTCGTGACCGACCGACCGGTGACCGGGCTGTGGTCGATCAAGGATGAACTGCCCGAATTGTGGCGATCGCCCAAGCGTGGCAGATACCTGGATCAGGCCGTGGTGCGCGATCGCAATCTGCTGTGCGGCCGGCATGTCGCCGATCTCGGCACGTTCCTTCCGGCCATGTTGCGTCACTTCGCGGATGCCGGCGGCGTCGACCTGCCGCGCAATGCGGTGCGCGTGGTCACGATTTACCCCGGCGCCGACGGTCACGTGAAGTGGCAGCACAGTCACATGGTGCGGCCGACGTTCGTCGATGCGAAGGTCTTCACGTCAACGCGCGAGATTGACGGCCTCGAGCCGCAGCCCAAGTCCGATGAGCCGAATGCCTTCGACCCGCTTTCGGACATGGACGTGCTGGCGGTGCTGGGCGAGGGTGAGATGAAGGGCTTCGCCGAGAGCGACAACATGCGCCGCATCGTGGCCGCAGCGCTGCGTGAGCAACGGCCGATCGTCGCCAGCGCCGACGGCGCCAAGCTGCTCGAGGCGATGGGACTCAACCACAACCAGTACAGTGTGACGACAGGTTCCGAGGAGCAGATGATCGCGGACATCTGCGCCCTGGGCCGACCGGTCGCCGCCAAGCGCAAGCCGCAGGGCGAACCGGCCGAGGCGACCGACCGTCGCGTCGCGGTGATGGCCCTGCACGATGGGTTCGACGACGAGACCTACGCGGCGATGCGAGCTTTGCTCGCGTACCACGACCTGCACGTGGTCAACGTGGCCCCGGGCGGCGATTGGGTGCGCGGCGTCAACGGACTGCCGGCGGAGGTCGATTACACGTACGGCTCCGACAAGCTGCCGAAGATCGCGGTGATTGTCGCGCCGGGCGTCACCTGGCCGCAAGGCGAGGGCGACAAGACACAGGCGGCGCGCATCCAGTGGCTGCGCGACCAGTATCGTGACGGCGCGGTGATCATCGCCTTCGGCCGCGACAGCCTCGAGATCAGCAAGCACGAAATGTTCAAGGGCAAGAAGTTCGCCTGCACGCACCAGGCCGTGTGGGCCTTCAAACGCAAGACCGGCGGTAGCTACGCCAACGAGGATGCGCTGGTGACGGCCGAGCGGCTGATCACCGCGCGCGGCGCTGCGTTCGCACCGCTGGCGATGCGGCTGGCGGCGGAGTTGATTGTCGAGAAGGTCTCCATCAGGGAGTTGACAGTCGAGTTGCCGGAGCAATCCGAGGTCGCCTCGACCCGGCCGCGAGACCGCGATCTGGTCATCCGGATGGACGCGACAGGCGCGATCTGGGTCGGTAGCCGGCAGGTTGAAGCCGAGCAGTTCCAGGCGATCGTCGCCGGCTTCGCCAAGCGTGATCCCAAGCCGCGCGTACGCATCGAGGTCAGCACCCGCGCCCCGTTCGGCCAGGTCTATCCGATCCTAAACCAACTCAAGGTGGCCGGCCTGGATGACTGGCAGTTCCGCGCGGTCACATCAGGGAATGAAGCAGGGCAGTAGACCCAGCCGCCGGGACGTGCGCTTGCGATGGATTGGCCCCGGATGGCCGCCCGCGCCAACACGCGGGCGGTGCGTCTCACTGCATCTCCGGTCTCAGGAATCCGGTGACCTGAAAAAGTCCGCCTAAGCGCTTGCTTCCCCGCTGCCTGCCGGCCATACAATCCGGCGATTCTGACGGCTGGAATACCCTCACAGGAGACGACCCATGCCCTGGCACAAGTGGAGCTTGCCCCAAGAGGCCATCGATGTACTGGACGCAGCGCCGTCGGTCACCACAGCTCGCAACGTGGATGACCTGGTTGCCCTGGCCTGCCGCGATGCCGAGAACGGCTGGCACGAGGTGGCGTACGATGTGCCCGGCGAGGGCCGGGTGGTCGAGGTACGCGTCTGCCGCACGCGCAACGGCATCAGCGCCAACTACACCGAGCCCTACATGCGGCGGCGCGACCCGGACTGCATGGTGATCGGCGACGACCTGCCCAGCAACAAGCCGCGCTACCACGAGCGGTTCGGTAAACCGTTCGACGAACTGCGGCAACGAACCTTCGACTGGCTGAAGCAGCAGGACCTGGCGATCTTCCCCTTCCAGGCGGGCGCCGAGAGCAAGGGGCTGGACGCCGCGGTCATCGCCCCGGCCAACGCGGGCTTCTTCGCCTTGGGTCTGGCGATGCTGCAGGGGATGCTGGATGATGCGGGATTGCCCGAGCACTTCCATCCCCGCGCGATCATCTACGTCGCCCCGGTCTTCCGCCATACCGATTTCGACGGCAAACAGGTCGTCGTCCACTGCCGCCGCGAGGGGTTGCACGAGTTGTTCAGCTATAACCTGTACCCGGGTCCGTCTGCGAAGAAGGGCGTCTACGGCGTGCTGATCAACTGGGGCGAACAGGAGGGTTGGGTGGCCAACCACTGCTCAACCGTCCGGGTCGTCACGCCGTATGACAACACGGTTACGATCATGCACGAGGGCGCCAGCGGCGGCGGCAAGAGCGAGATGCTTGAGCACATCCATCGCGAGGCTGACGGGCGACTTCTGTTGGGACGCAACACGGTGACCGAGGAAGAGCGTCATCTCGTGCTGCCGCGCGGCTGTGAACTGGAGCCGGTCACCGATGACATGGCCCTTTCCCAGGTACCGCCCGCGGAGCAGTACGAGCGCAAACTCACGCTGGTCGACGCCGAGGACGCGTGGTTCGTCCGGGTGAATCACATCGACCGTTACGGCACGGATCCCCACCTCGAGCGGCTGACGCTGGAACCCGACATGCCGTTGCTGTTTCTGAACATCGACGCCGCGCCGGACAGCCGCGCGCTGATCTGGGAGCACATCGAAGACGAACCGGGCGTGCCGTGCCCGAACCCGCGCGTGATCATCCCGCGCGACCTGGTGCCCGGCGTCGTGCACGAGCCGGTGACGGTGGACATCCGCAGCTTCGGCGTCCGCACGCCGCCCTGCACGCACGACAATCCGACCTACGGCATCATCGGCCTGTTCCACGTGCTGCCGCCCGGACTGGCGTGGCTCTGGCGCCTCGTGGCGCCGCGCGGCCACGCGAACCCGAGCATCGTCGGCACCGAGGGCATGACCTCCGAAGGCGTCGGTTCGTACTGGCCGTTCGCGACGGGACGCCGCGTCGATCAGGCGAACCTGCTGTACGAGCAGATTCAGGCGACGACCGACACCCTCTTCATCCTGTGCCCGAACCAGCACATCGGCGCCTGGCATGTGGGCTTCATGCCGCAATGGCTCGCCCGCGAATACCTGGCGCGGCGTGGCTCAGCGCGCTTCCGCCCGGACCAGCTCAAACCCGCGCGATGTTCGCTGCTCGGACACATCATCCGCCGGCTGCAGATCGAAGGCACGGCCATCAGCAACTGGTTCCTGCGCGTCGAAACGCAGCCGGAAGTCGGCGAGGAGGCCTATGACCAGGGCGAGCGAATCCTTCGCGACTTCTTCCGCAAGCAGTTGAGCAAGTTCATGGAGGATGACCTGCTGCCCGAAGGCCGCCGACTGGTCGAGTGCTGCCTCGACGGCGGCGATGTCGAGCAGTTCCAATCGCTGATGCCCAGCGAGCGCCAGCGTGAGTTCGCCGCGGTGTAGGGCGTGACCGAAGACCGAACGCGCCGTTCGCGAAGGCAAGTTCTACGGCGTTGCGGTTTCGCTGTCCGGTTCGCTCTGCGTGATCTCAAGACCGGTTGGCGGGCGGGCGGGCTTGTCCGCCGGCTTGACGAACGGCGGGGTGAGGTGGTTGTACCAGTGCCAGGGCCGGTTGTAGGGTTTCCATGTGTATGCTTTGCGTCCGTCAAACAGGTCGCCCGGATGCTTGTTGCGCCACGCCACCCACTCGCGGCTGCGCGTGCCGAGGTCGGCGCCGGTCAGGGTATGCAGTGACTCGTGCGCCGCGTGCACGACGCTGAAATCGGGGTCATCCAGAGCGACCACGAGCGCGTTGAACACCCGCCGAGACGCGTACTGGCCCAGGGCCCGTGCGGCCGCTTCGCGCACGTCCGGCGAATCCTCGTTGGCGGCGACCGTGCGATCGATCAGGGCGTCGATCACAACGGGGTTGTGGATCTTCTGCAGCGCCTTGGCCGCCTCCCAACGCACGAGCACATCCTCGTGGGTGAGATGGGTCATCAGGATGGTCGCATCCTGGGGCTGGCCGTGCATGCCCAGTGCCTTGAGGCACACCGCGCGCACGGTGGGATCCTCGTCATCCACCGCCGTGCGGTAGAGTCGCAGGTATTCCTTGTCGCCGCCCCAGGGCGCGGCGGCGAGCGCGGCGATGCCCCGCCGTCGATCGTCGGCGTCGTACGGACTGATGGCCAGGCGCGCCGCCTCCCCGGGCGTCATCGTCTCGAACTGGCTGGTGATTGCCTCAAACGGGCCGTCGCCCTGGCAGCCGGCCAACAGCAGGGGCGCCAGCACCGCGGGCAGCCAGCGCGGCGGGGCGGATCGAGCGCGTGGAGTGGCGGGTATCGCGTTCATCGTTCTGCTAGTGTATCGTCAAGGCGCGGGTTGGGCACACAGAATCGCCTCTTCGGCTTGCCGCTTGCGGGACTCCGAACCGGCGGCGTACCCAGCCCCGAGCCGCCAGGAGCGCCTTCCATGCCTTCGCGATGGGAACAGTACGTCGGCCTTCTGCAGTTGCTGCGCACGCCACTGATCTTCGTGGCCGTCAGCAACATCTGGCTGGCCGTCTTCCTGGCCGACAGCGGCGTGGAGCAGCCCGGGCGCGTCAATCCCGCCCTCGACGAACTGGGCATGGGATGGGTGCTGCTGCTGACGGCGATCGTCGCCGCGGGGCTTCAGGGCTACGGTTCGGCGATGAACGACGTGCTCGACACGCGGCACGACCGGGTCTTTCATCCCAACCGCCCGCTGGCTCGAGGCGTGGTGGCCCGGCCGGTAGCGCTGGCGATCAGCGTGGTCGCGCTGCTGGCCGCCTTCGCCGCGGTGCAGTGGCTGGGCATCGCCTCGACCTCCTTCGTGGTGGCCGTCGCCGCCGGAATTCTCTTCTACAACACGGCGGGAAAGTTTCTGCCGGGCGTCGGCATCGTCACGCTCGGGCTCGTGCGGGCGGCCCTGATGTTCACCCCCAACCCGCACCTCGCCTTCGCCTGGCCTATGCTCCTGGCGCTCACCCACACCATGGCCTGCACCGCCATCGCCTACACGCTACAGGGCAAGCGCCCGCAATTGCAGGGCGGGCGCATCTGGCAGGTCGCCGCCGGCTGGACATTCTGGGTCACTGTCATTGTCGTATGGATCAGTCGCCACGAGCAGGGCCTGCGCGTGGAGCAGACCCTTATCTGGCTCGGGCCGATCATTGCGATGGCGGTGTTCGCGGTGATCTCCCACCGCGTGGTCACACGTCAGTACGAATCGAGGCACGCCGAACGGGTGGCCGGTGCGAATTACTTCGTCTTTGCGATGATCTGGCTGATCGCCTATGACGCCAGTTGGCTGGCGGCCGCCGGCCAATGGCAGGCAGCGCTGGCGCTCGCGGGCCTTTTCATCGTTGCAGTCGTCTGGTGGCGTTTGCTGGGTGTGCCCACGGTTGACGTTGGCGGCGAGTAGACGCCTCGCCACGGTAGGATGGACTTGGTACCGGTAACCCGGTCTTACGAAGGGAAAGCTGACTCATGCTCAACTGGCGCAGGCGATCGATCCGGCGTTGCGTGGCGTTCACGGTGTGCCCGATGGCGCTCGCCATCGCCGCCTCGCTTGCGACGGGCGCCAATGACGAGACTGAAGAGACCTATCGCCTGGCGCCGGCGGAGAAGCTCACCGACTACCGGCTGCTCATGCCGCGATATGTCTACCAGAACAAGGCGGTGTTCCGGGTTTATTCGCCACCGTCGGCCGAGGAGCAACTCGAGGGCGGCCGGGTGACGTGCATGGTCCACGTTCGATCACCGCACGGCGCGCACACGGGCGAGGCGCGGGTTGCATTCGAGACGCCGCCGCAGCGCCGTCGCGCTCGCGGCGATGAAGAGCCGATGCCGCGCTCGTGGGAAGGCAAGGCAGTCATCGACATGAGCGATTGGCCCGATGGCGAAGCCGAGGCATGGTTGTCGGTTGAGGTGGAACCGGAGGCACGAGAAGATGGGCAATCCAAGCGCGCGGCAAACACAAGTGATAAGCCGGCCGCGCAACCGAAGGTCTTCGGCCGCAAGCCGTTCCGTGTGGTGCGCAAGTTGTTCGATTCGGTCGCCGTGGCACATCGCGATGAGTTGTCAGTCTGGCTGGACGACGCCAACGCCAACCGGCCGATCTGGGGCCACGTGCCGAAGTGGCCCAATATCGAGATCGCGCTGCGGCAGACCGATGATCCCTACGGCGGCTTGCGCCGGTTCATGCTGCGCGCCTACCCGAATCCCCAGCTTCGACGACTTCAGCCCTACACCCTCTACGTGCCCGATTCGCTGAATCTCGATGAGCCCGCGCCCTTGCTCATCCTGCTGCACGGCTCGGGCGGCGACCACCGCAACCTGTTGGCCGACTACGCGGCGGGGCAGCGTTTCGAGAAGCACCCGATGCTCATCGCCAACGCCGGCGCGTTCTACCACCAGGAGTTCCGGCACATGGCGCTCAACGACGTCCGCCATGTCATCGACGACGTGGCGAGCAAGTACAACGTGGACCGCACGCGCATCTACCTGCAGGGCATCAGCCTCGGTGGGCGTGGCACGCTGGAGGCGGCGGCACTGATGCCCGACACGTTCGCCGCGATCTGTCCCCAGGGAGCCTACGGCGTGCTAGGCAAGCTTTTCGACCCGCCGCAGTTCACGCGCATGGATCCCGTGGCGCTGCGACTGGCCTCGCGCATGGACATCCGCACCTGGCTGCCCAACCTGCGTAACACGCCGACGCAGATCATCCTCGGTTACAAGGACAAATCCACGCCGCCGTTGCATGCCCGATCGGTCGCCGCGTGCCTGCGGCTGGCCGGTTGCGACGTCATCGAGCGCGGCTTCGACACCGGGCACAACATCTCCATGCCCGACTACGACTGGGCCTCGACGCGCAAGTGGATGCTTTCGCAGCGGCTCGACCCCAGGCCGCAAGCCGTCCAGCATCGCACGTCCAACCTGCGCCACGGCCGCAACCGCTGGGTGGCGATCCATGCACTGCACGATTACAGCCAGATCGGCGCCGTGCGAGCCGTGCGCGTCGATCGAATGAACGCGCTGCTGGTCGATACGGACAACGTCGCGGCGGTGACGCTCACGCCGTCGTTCGACTACGGCGCACTGCTCGTCAACCGACAGCACCGCCTGCCGCGCCCGAAGGAGGCGACATTCACGCTGACCTTCGACGAGAACGACCGACCTAGCGTCTCGCCGAAGCCGTTCACCGTTGATCCTGACTCGAAGACGAAGCGCCCCGGCCAGAGCGGGCCGATCTGGGATGTGTGGTCGGGCCCGGTTCTATACGTTCACGCCACCGGCCATGGCGAGCGCATCGACAGACTACTGAAGCAGAGCGCCGAAGCCTCCGCGCGATGGGACATCGCGTGGGGCGATCGCTCACTGCCGATCGTGGCGGAGAGCGCCTTGACCGACGAGCTTCGCGCGGCCAACACGCTCATCTGGTTCAAGCCACTGCAGCACGCGGAAACGGAGACCGAAAAGAAGCAGGCCGATGAGCCGCGCGGCGACATCCGGCTCACGCTGCGCCCGTCGCCGTTCAGCACGCGGGGCTATATCCTCAGCGTCGAACTGGCCACCGACCAGCCGTTCAACCTGCACCGGCTCGGCCACTGGGATCATGCGTTTCACGTTGACTGGCTGGAGGCGCAGTCAGTGGAGTTCCGCGGCCGCATCGCCGGTGCACGCATCATTCGCTGCGGCATGTTCAGTCACGACTGGTCACCGGGCGCAACGCTCGAGGATGACTACCGGATCGGTCTCACCGAACTGCTGCATATGGAACGCGAATGACGAGGGGAGGTCCCGAGGCAGCTCAGGTCAGCCGCCCGCGGCCGGGGCCTGCCCACCATCCTCTTCCGCACCCTCGTCCCAGCCGGTGATCATCGCCTTGATGTTCGACAGGGGCTTCTCGCCGGTCGTCGTGAGGTAGATGTGACCGAACATGAAGGCGAGCATCATGTACGCCGCCGCCGTGTGGATCGTCGCCACCACGCCCAGCGACATCCAGCCCAGTCCGGCACTCGACCAGTCGTTGTAATAATACAGCAGGAACCCCGTCGTCACGAGCACGGGGATGATCAGGATCTTCAGCCCCAGGTAGGCCAGACGCTGCAGCGGGTTGAGCTTGTTCAGCCGCGATTTCTTCACCGGGTGCGGCGCGCGGCGGAAGATACCAGTCACGTAGAACGCGGCCATCTCCTTCACGAAGCGTCCGGTCGGGATGTACTGCCGCCATTCACCGGTGGTGAAATGCCAGAAAATGGCGAACGCGATCAGCACCACGAAGCCCCACGCCAACACGCGGTGCAATTCATGCGCCCGCTCGAAGCCGAAGATCTCCACGCTGCGGAAGTGCATGTCGAAGCCGGTGACCGCCAGGGCGATCACCAGCAGCGCCTGCGACCAGTGCCAGAAGCGCTCGAAACGCTTGTACAGGTAGACGCGCGCCATCAGCCGTGTCCCTTTCCGCCGAGAATGATGCGCAGCAGGCCGTGCGTCACCCCGCCGACGATGACCAGGATGATCAGCCCGAAGCCGACAATATCGAGCGTCGCGCTCTTGTCGCGTCCCGGCATGTAGAAGCCGGCCAGGTTCGCCAGCCGACCTTCCGGCGCGTGGCAGTCCTCGCACTGCAGCGCATCTTCCTTCGGCGCGACCATGTGCGAAAGCGGCCACGACATCTCCGTCTGGATCCACGCGTACTCGCCGCTATAAGGAAGCTCCACGTAGTCCATCCCCGCGACGATGGACCGGTCCCAGTCGTACGCTTTCCAGTACGCCTCGGAAGCGTCCGGCGCGCCGGGGAAGAGCTTGGGCACCACCAGGATCTTTCGCTGCGGGTCGTACGGCTGCTTGCCGCGATGCACCTTCACCGGCCAGATGCGCGAGTCCTTGTCGTCAGGCGAGCCGACCAGTTCGTTGATGCGAACCACCGGCTTGGTCAGGTCGGTCTGATCATGCCGACCGCTTTCGATCCCCTGCGCGGCCGCGGGCGTCTGGTCGTCCACCTCGTCACCGATGAACGTGTGATTGACCTCGCCGTTGAACCAGCGGTATTCCGGCACTTCATCCTTCGCCCAGATGAACCGGCCCTTCATGCCGTCAAAGACCTTGACGGTCTCGCCCTTGATCGTCGCCGTCTTCTTCACGGGCTTGCCGTTCGCGTCGCGCTGCCCGGCCTGCGACCAGTCCCACCACATCTTCGTGGCCCGCTGCCGCGCCAGCGTCGGAATATGACAGGCCTGGCACGACACCTTGTCACTGTGATCGTTGAGTTTCTGCTGCTCGTGCGGTGACGGCCCGTGGCAGGACTCGCACGCGAGGAAGTTCTGGTTCTTGTCCATGCCCTTGATGACGTACGCACGCTCGTCGTAGGCGGGAATGGTGAAGCACCGGCCGGCGATCTTGTGTGCCCGCGTGGTGTGACATTCCGTGCAGTTGAAGCTCAGGTCATCCGGGTGCTGTGACGCCATGTGCACGTCGAGCGACCGGTCCGGCTCCGCGAGTGTGGTATCGAGATCGCCGTGCTTCACCCCTTCGCCGCCGCCGCCGAAGAAGTGGCACTGGCCGCACGTGTAGCGGCTGGGCTTGCCGACGTTGCGGGCGATGTGGCCGAGGTCCGGCGGTTGCCAGATGTTGCCCGAACCCTTGGGCCACTCCTTCGGTTCGTAGTTCGGGTGTCCGGCGCCGGTCGGGAACTTGCGGTAAGTCTTCGTCGTATCGTGGCAGACCAGGCAGTCGACATGTGTTTCCTGGTTGAAGTCGAAATCCTTGTCCTTCCAGCCATACCCCGCGTGACAACTCGTGCAGCGCGGCTCGTTGCTGGCCAGGGCGATGCAGAAGTTGTTGATCACGCGTTGCCCCTTGCCCACGGGCGCGCCCTGGCGCTGGGCCAGCTCCTGCCTGGCGCGCGGGCAGATCCAGGTCCAGTGGCTGGTTACCATGATCTGCTTCGCCGCTTCGGTGTGGCACTGCAAACACGCGGCCGTCACGTCCGGACCGGTGGCAAACGCGCCTTGAAGCTCCCTGAATTTGCTGTGATCGGCGGTGGAAGTGGCCTCAACGATCTGTTGCGGCGTGGGCAACCCGGCGCCGTCACCTGTTCGGTCCTCACTCGATGGGGTGGTCGCATTCGTGTCGCCGGCGTTCGGGCTCGCGCCGAGATTCACCGCGAGCACCACTAACAGGTAACACGCCACCGCGGCGGGAACCAATCCCCTGATCGTGCATCTGCTCATTGCAGCGAACACCTTTCGAATGGCCATTCACCTCGCGACGACAACGTGACCGCACCCCAGCCGCACAACGCGCCCGCAGCCGCCGCACCGAGCGCCGACGGCCAAGACATGAGATTAGATTATCCTCAATGCAGGCGGGTCACAACGCGGGCAGAAGTCTTCTGGTGGTCTGCCGCGCCGGGGCTCAGCCCTCGTTCTCTTCCGCGCGCCGCAGCCACTCCTCCTCGAGCGCCTGCAAGGTCTCGGCCGCCTTCATGCGCTGCTCGTGCAGCGACTGGAACCGATCTTTGTCGCGATAGGTATCGGGGTCGGCAAGCTGCTCATCCAGCTTCGCCACGGCCGCCTCGGATTCAGCCATCTGCGACTCCAGCTTCGCGTCACTGAGCTTCGACCAGCGCGAGGTCGGTTTGCGCTTCGGTTTGCCCTTCGGCTGCTTCTTCGCTTCCTTGCGCTCTTTCCGACGCGCCGCCTTCGCCTCTTCCTTCGCTTGGCGCTCGGCCGCGAGCTTCGCATCATCCGCGGCCCGGCGCTTGCTCTGCTGCTCGTTGAGGTAGTCCTGGTACGTCCCGATGAAATGCCGGACGCCGCCCTTGCCGTCCAGAATGAAGAGCTGATCCACCAGGTCCTGCAGCAGCATGCGATCGTGTGTGATCAGCAGCAGCGTGCCGGCCAACTCCTTCTTTCGTTCCCCGATGCGGCAGAACTTCCTGATCCCTTCCTCGAGACGCTCGGCGCTGGGGATGTCCAGGTGATTCGTCGGCTCGTCCAGCACCAGCACGTTGTGCCCACCCGCGACCAGCCCCGCCAGCACCGCGCGGCTGCGCTCGCCGCCCGAAAGCATCCCAAGCTCTTTGTCCTGGTCGATGCCAGAGAACAGAAACGCTCCCGCCAGGTCGCGCGCCTCCTGTTCCGTTTGGCCTTCGACGAACTTGCGCAGGTAATCCACGACCGTCAGCGACAGGTTCAGGTATTCGTGCGTCTGCTTGTAGTAACCGACATCGACGCCCGTCCCCAATCGCGTCGCGCCGCGGTCGACCGGCACTTCCCCGAGCAGCACATTGACGAGCGTCGTCTTGCCCGCCCCGTTCGGCCCGATCACCCCGATGCGCTCGCCGCGCTGGATCTTGACGCTGAAATCATCGAACAGTCGCTTCTTCCCATAGCCCTTGCTCAGATGCTCAGCGCTGATAACGATGTCCCCACTGCGGGCCGGCTGCTTGAGCTTCATGTTCATCGTGGACAGTTCGACTGGCCGCTCGACCACTTCATCGCGCACGAAGCGTTCGAGCTTGCGCTCCCTCCCGCGCGCCTGCTTGGCGCGCTGGCCGGCCCGGTAGCGATTGATGAAGCCCTGTTCGAGACGGATCTTCGTCTGCTGCCGATCGTACTCGCGCTGCTGGGCCAGGCGTCGCTCGGCGCGCAGCTCGCGGAACTTCCGGTAGTTGCCGGGGTAGTCGATCAGCCGGCCGCGCTCGAGTTCGTAGAGCCGCGATACCACGCGATCCAGCAACCAGCGGTCGTGGCTCACGATCACCACCGCACTCGGACACTGCGCCAGGTACTGCTCGAGCCACTCCCGTCCGGCGATGTCCAGGTGATTGGTCGGCTCGTCCAGCAGCAGCACATCGGGCTCGGAGAGCAGCAGCTTCGCCAGCGCCAGCCGGCCTTTCTGCCCGCCGGACAGGTCCTTCACCTTTACGTTGAAGAACGCATCGTCCAGTCCCAGCCCGTGCAGTGTCGCGTCCACCTGGTGGTCCACCGCGTATCCCCCGGCCGCCTCCATTTCATGCTCGATCCGCTGGTACTGCTGCATCAGCTTGTCCAGTTCCTCACCCGAGGCTTCCTCCATCTGGTGCGCGATCGTCTCCAGACGGTCGTGCAGTCGCCGCAGATGCGCGAACGCGCTGCCCGCTTCCTCGCGCAAGGTGCGATCGGGGTCCAGCACCGGATCCTGCGTCAGGTAGCCGACGGTCGCCCCGCGGGCGAGCTGAATCTTACCGTCGTCCGCCGTCAGCCCGCCGACGCCGGCCATCAGTTTCATCAGCGTGCTCTTGCCGCAACCGTTGACGCCCACCAATCCGACATGCTCACCCTCTTCGAGCGTCATGCTCGCCCCGGCCAGGACCTGGCGCGTGCCGAACGAAAGCTCCAGGTTGACCGCCGCAAGCAGTGCCATAGGGCAGGGAGCTTACCAAGAGCCGCCGGCCGCCGCTGCGCCCGGTCGTGTCGGGCTGTGACGGCTGTACCACATGCGCGAGCCCCGTCACACTCCTTTCATCGCCTCGCGGCGGTCCCTTGCACACCGTGAACCAACGGTCCGCTATATTCGCCGTCAACTCATGAGTTACCGTCGAAACCTCGTCATTGTGTTGGCCCACGGCCTGCGCTCGGACGCGGTGGGCGATTCGCACACGTGGCCGCTCACCACCCCGAGCATGGAAGCGCTCGCCGCGCGCGGCATGCGCCTCGTGGCCACCAGCGCCTGCCCGTCCGATCCCGGCGGCATGGTCAGCCTCCTCACCGGCCTGCATGCCCGCCAGCACGGGCTGCTGCGGCAGGGGCCGGAGATCGACGGTATACGCGGCTGGCCCGCCGCCATGCACGACGAAGGCTACTACACCGTTGGTGTCGGCGCCGTCGGCGGCATTCGCCATCATCTCGACCACGCGGTGCACGTGCACGGCGTCGAGTCCAAGGAATTCCGAAGCTGTTCCTACCTCTCGGCCACGCGCACCAAGGGCCTGACGGCGGCACTGCTACAGCAGCGACGTCAGCGCGCCCGGCAGGGCCCGTTCGAGCCCGATCGACTGCTCATCGACCCGGCCGACGACATCGACGGCTACATCGCCGACCAAGCCGAATGCCTTCTGTCGAGCATGCCGGTCGACCGATCGTGGGCCCTGATCGTCAGCTTCACCGGTCCCGGCAACGACCTGCCGCCGCCGCCGCTCTACAGCGATGTGGTCAATCCCAAGCTCCTTGAAGACGGCTTCGTGCCCACCGATTTCAGGAGCATCGATGCCGTCGCTGAACTGGACTACCCGCGATCCCAGCTTCAGCGGCTGGATGCCCAGCGCCTCGGCCGCATCCGCGCCGACTACCTCGGCCGGGTCAGCCTGATCGACTACGCCATCGGACGTTTCGCAAAGCTGATCGACAGCCGCGACGATCGCAGCCGCACGTGGTCGATCGTCGCCGGCGACCACGGCTACCTGCTGGGCGAGCAGGGGCTGATCGGTCATCGCTCGTTCCTCGCGCCCGCGCTGGAAACGCCGGTCATCATCACGCCGCCGACCCCCGCGCCGCGCCAGGACATGTCGTCCACGCTCGTATCGACCGTCGACGTTGCGGCGACGATCAGTGATCTGGCGGCCTGCGATCCCGCGCCGCACTGCATCGGCCGGTCGCTGCTGTGCCTGCTGCGCGACCAGCCGTTCACCAGCGCCACCGGCGGCGCGTGCCTCAGCGAATGCGGCGACCGCGTGATGCTCGAAACCGAACGCCATCGCGTCATCTTCGACATCCACAGCCTGTGGCCGGTCGCGCTGTTCGACCTGCTCAACGATGGCGAAGAACGGGAGAATCTCGTCGAAACGCCGGCCGGGTCCAACCTCATCGATTCGCTTCGCTGGCGTATGGCCGACGCCCTGATGCCGCTGCGCAGCGGACCGATGTAGATCGCGATTTCCTGCGGCCGCCCCTTTACGGTTTCTGAACGAGAACGTATGGTCATAGGCGTCTTGAGTCTCCGGGAGCTGGAAGCGATACTTGCGCGCATGCATGGGAGTCTGCAATGTCTAAGTATTTGATCTGGAAGGCTTTGGGTCTGACAGTCGTGATCGGCGCCGCCGCCCTGGCAGGGACGCCGGCGACGGCCTACGCTTCGGGCGGCGGGACAATGCGGGTCGTCTGCGAAGCGGACTTCGAGAAGGCGGTGGGGATCACCTGCACCTCGACGTTGCGGCAGCGCCACGACGACGGCGCCGGCTTCGCCTTGGGACGCTTCGGCAACCAGTCGGTCGGCCTGGCCGTCGCCAAACTGCCTGCGCACCGCTTCGCCATCGTCGAGTTCACGCTCCACACGCTCGGCCCGTGGCGCGGCAACGAGGGTGGGGCGTGGTCGCTTGTCGTCGAAGGTGGACCGACGCTCATCGACACCACCTTCGCCAATCGCGCGGCCGGCGCCGAGGCGACGCACCGACAGGCGTTTCCCGCGCCGTCAGGCTTCGCGTGCGACTTTCCGCCCGAACAAGGCCACGCAACGCGCCATCGCCTGCGCTTCGTCTTTGCGCACGAGGCCGAGCAACTGCACCTCGAGATTCGCGGCGACCGGCTGGACCCCCAGGCGATGTGGGCGATTGACGATCTGAAGATCACCGTTGCCGACAGTCCGGGGGCGACCAAGAGCGAACCGTCGGCGATATGGGCGAAGCTGTCCGGGACCGGCGTCGCGCCCGTCGTGGCGGCCAACGATGTGCTGGCCGGCGGCCCCAGACTGCTGAAGGAGTTGTTCGGGCGTCTGTCCGAGGGCGCCGATCCCGCGCTGGTGGATCGGCTGATCAAGCAGCTTGACGCACTGTCCTTCGACGAACGCGAGCAGGCATCCTCGGAACTGCGCAAGCTCGCAGGGATGGCGCGGCCGCAACTCGAGGAGGCGTACAAGGAGACCCAAAGCCCCGAGGCGCGGAGCCGCCTACAGCAGATTCTCGAGGAAGTCCGTCCACCGGAACTGGCGCGGGACGATCGCTTGCGGGCCGGCTGGCTGATCAACGCGTCGTCGCGGCTGCCGAAGGCCCAGGCCCTTGCGGCGCTCGAGCAACTGCGCGAGCAGTCGCCGTATCCCCTGGTCAAGACCGCGACCGCACGCACCTTTCAGGAACTGCAAAGCGCTCCTGCGCGGGAACTCATCGAGCGAGCCGAGCGAGCCGCGCTGAACGGTGACTTCGACGCAGCCGCCGGGCATTGCCTGGCCGTCGAGTCCGTACCGCAACTGGGCGAACGCGAGATCGAAGAACTGACAAAGCGACCGCGCCGGCACCTCGAGCAACTGAAGGCGGCCGCGGATGAAGCCCGGCAACTGATCGAGAAGAGCGATACGCTGACCCACGCCCAGAAACAGCGCCTGGTGCACCTGCTCTTCAATGCCCTCAATGATCCCGCCCGAGCGTTGCAGTATGCGTCTGATGTGGTTGAGGACAAAGCCGCGCTGGAGGCCATCAGACACGCGGCCGGCGCGGTGCAACTGACCACCGAAGACCGCAGTAATCTGGCGCGTTGGCACCGTCGTCTGGCGGAGGATGACAAACTGTCCGCAAGCCGCCTCAGCCACCTGCGCAGCGCGCAACGGCTTCTCGAGCAGTGCCTGATGGCCGAACAGGCCACGCAGGAAGAGCGCGATGGCTGGCGCGAACGTTACCGCGAGGTGTGCGGGGCGATCGAGGACGCGCGCTGGAGCGGCTCGCCCTGGACCGACCTACTCGCCTACGTGGACATCGAGAACATGGCCAAGGGCAAATGGAAGCAGGCGGGAGGGAGTCTGCAGGTGGAAGCCGGTGAGTTCTCCATCCTGACAGTGCCCGTTGTGCCGGCCGGCAGCTACGAACTGCGCGTGCGCTTCACCCGCACGAAGGGCGAGGACGGCATCTTTATCGCGATCCCCGCCGGCAGCCACCGCGGCAACCTCAACATCTCCGGCTGGAAGGGCACGGCCAGCGGCCTGGAATGGATCGACAGCCAGGAAGCCAACAGCAATCCGTCAACCGTTCGACCGGGCGGTGTCACCACCGGCCGCACGCATGTCCTTCAGTGCAAGGTCGTGCTGAAAGACGACGAGGTCGACTTCACCAGCACGCTGGACGGCCGCCCGTTCGTGAAGTGGTCCGGCAAGCAGAACCAACTGACCAATCACACCATCTGGGAAACGAAGGACCGGCGGTCGATGGCTGTCGGGGCCCACATGAGCGCGGTGACCTTTGACGAGATTGAGATCAAGATGATCGAGGGTGAACTGGGGCCAGTGGGCGAGGCGAAGGAGTAGCGCGGCCGGCCGCGACTGCGAGAGAGTGGATATCATCAGCGACGAAGCGACGAAGCGACGAAGCGACGAAGCGACGAAGCGACGAAGCG
>CAZHJL010000079.1:0-23196 GCA_964532795.1 uncultured Phycisphaeraceae bacterium
GATGATGTCAGCACTTACAATCACGAAACTCTTTCAATGGAAACGGCACTAGGAATCAATCCCCCCAACCACGGAAGCCGCGATAGTAGAAACCGTTAACCAACGGCGCGTTGCGGTGCGACCAGAAGAAACCGATGCCGCCGGTGGTGATAAGGTTCTCACGATCGTCGGTATGTGACGCACCATCCAGCGCCACGAAGTTCGTCTGGTAGCCCGTGCCGTGACGCGCATGAACGCGGTCGGCGTAGCTCTGGTTCGAATCGTGCAGGTAGTAACCGTCGTAGAACATGATGAGCCGCGCCGGGTCATCGGCCGACGTCTGCCTTGTTTCTTCGTAGACGTACATCGGTGCCCAACCGGACCCGATCGCGTAGAAGGGCCACGCCATACTCGTTTCTTTGACCGATCCGGACCTTCCCGCGGTGCCGTTGACCCCGTAGAAGTTCCACACGTACCAGTCCTTGCCCTGAGTCGTCGACTTCTGCTGGTGCGGCTTCATGAACGGATCAGCGGGGTTCTTGTCCAGCGGCGCCTCCGGGCAGTGGAAGCTGGACTTCTTCGGGTCGTCTCCCGCCCCTGATTCACGCGCGGTCAGGTAGTCTTCATTGACCAGGATCGTTGCCCACGTGTCGTCACCGCCCTGGCCTTTGATATGGGCGAACGGGAACATCTGGTCGTTCGACTGGCCGTATGCCTTCACGGCCAGAACCATCTCGCGCAGCTTCCCAGTGCATTTGACCGTCCGAGCAGTCCTGAGCACAGCGCCAAGCGCCGGAAGAAGCAGAGCGATCAGCAGCGCGATAATCGAGATCACCACGAGCAGTTCAATCAGCGTGAATCCGATTGGTCTTGTACGTAGGCGCGGCTTACGGTGCATACTGGACCTCCAAGTCAACCAAGGTAAGACTACAACGCCCCCGGACAACCCCAAACCGCACCTCGCCCCCCGAAAAAACCCCCGGCCCGGCCGCGTCGGCAGAGCCCCTCCGGCGACTGGGCCGATCAATCATAGGCCACATTGGCATTCTTGCCGAACTGAGCATCCGGCGTCCTCACCCGGGGCGCAGCGCTTCCACCTGGGACGACCAAGACTGCAAAGACGACGGTATACCGGGGGGCCGTCAGCGACCCATGTCGTCCGGACCGAGACGACAACCGTTTGCGCCCAGACCTACCAGGCGCGGAATCCCCGGTATGCATAGCCGCTGATTAACAGGTTGCGATACTTGCCTTCCGTGTGGTTGGCCGCAAAACAGGAGATGGGAAACGCATTGCTTTCCAGCGTCGTCAGGTTTTCATGCGTCTCCGATTTGACCGCGCCGCTGAGAACAACGAAGTTGACCTTCCCGCCGTGGCGCACGTGGACAGTGTCCTTGTTCGCATCCGAGCCATTGTGTCGGAAGTACCCGTCGTAGAACATGATGAGCTTCTCGGGCTCATTGGCCGCGGGCTTGCGCGTCTCCTCCCGATACTCCTCCGGCACCCAGCCTTGGCCGACAGCGTACATGGGCCACCCAAGGCTGGTGCCGCCGCCCGTGCCCTGGTTCTGGACATTCTCAGTCGCGTTAGCGCCATAGTAATTCCAGAGATACCAGGTGCCGTCCGAGGTCTTCGATACATCCTGATGCGGCTTCATGTTGGGATCGGAGGGGTTGCTTTCCAACTCCGTTTCCGGGCAGTGGAAGCTCGACTTCTTCGGGGGATCACCCGTGTTCTTGAGTTCCGGCGCCGAAAGATAGTCTTCGTTCACAAGGATCGTCGCCCATGTGCCGCGACTCCCGCCTTTGTCGAACGCGCCGTATGGGAACATCCCATCATTGGCATTGCAGTACCCATCGATCGCCATGCCCATGTTCCGGAGATTGCTGCTGCACGACATGCTTCGCGCAAGGCTGCGAACAAAGCCAAGCGCCGGAAAAAGCAGGGCGATGAGCAATGCGATGATGCCGATCACCACCAGCAACTCGATCAGCGAGAACCCGGGGGTCGCCGTACGCCGCCACGTGTCAGTACCCGCTATGTGTTCGGGAAGGGCGTTCTCGTGCACCAGGGGACCTCCTCATTGGGGACTCACGCCCCTACGCATAGTTTAGGTAACTGAACCATGTCATTACAAGGGCGCTCTTGCGGTTCTGCTGAATCTGTGCCCCCTACACCCCTGCCCGCGAACTGGTACCATGCCACCGATGAAGCTCTACACAAAACGAGGCGACGACGGCAGTACCGACCTGTTTGGCGGGCGACGGGTCTCCAAGACAGACCCGCGCGTGCAGGCGTACGGCAGTGTTGATGAACTTAACTGCCTGATCGGTCTGGCCCGGGCCGCGTGCCCGCATGCTGAGCTATCCGAGGCGCTCAGCCAGCTTCAGGCGCGGCTGTTCGACTTGGGCGCGGATCTGGCCACTCCCCATGACGGCCCCGCGAGAGACAAGGTGGACCGCATCAAAGAAGGCGATATTCAGACTCTTGAGCGGATGATCGACGAGACCACGGACCGCCTGCCGGTCATGCAGTACTTCATCCTTCCGGGCGGGAGCGAGGTCGCCGCGCGGCTCCACGTTGCCCGAGCCGTCGCCCGGCGCGCCGAGCGGCACTGCGTCTGGTTGCTGGAGACAGCGCCCGAACACCGGCTGAACGTGATCTACCTGAACCGGCTTAGCGATCTGCTGTTTGTCCTGGCCCGATGGGCGAACCAACTCGACGGGCTGGAGGATGTGCCCTGGAAGCCGCGCCGGTGATCGGTCACCCCTCGTCCGCAGGCGTCAGGAGTCGATCGAACGGCGCGACGAGGTCGATTCCCAGCGCCACCTCAAACTCACGAAGCCACGTTCTGACGCGTTGCCGATCGATAACGGCATGGTGTAGCATCACAAGCGTTTGCGCATCCTCAAGGTCCCTCGGACGCTGGGCAATCACCTTCTGCACCAGCAGATCCTCCAATCCCGCAAATCGCACCGGGTAGCCGTCCACCTCGATGGCGTCCGCCTGCTCGATGGCTTGTTGCTCGAATGCGGTGTTGGACAGAATGCAATCAACAGCGACAGTCGATTCCAAGTGCGTACACGGCAGGACCATCGTCTCGCATACGAACTGACGGGCGTCTTGGACGCGCGGTGAGAGGCCAAGTTCGCTCAGCGCCTCGAATAGCGTGTCAACCTGTGCGACGTCAATGCCGAGCGTCAAGTCAATGTCCTCGGTCATCCTCGCTGCGCCAAGGTGGAGCAGGGCCTGCCCCCCGACGACGACGTACGGGATCCCCGCCGCGTCAAGCTTCTTCGCGAGACTTGACAGGGTCTTTTCGAACAGCATGGAGTGCCTTTGCCAGCCGGATTTTGTGTTCGATCCGCTTGCGCGAGAACGGTGCAGGCACAACGCCGAGCCGCTTGGCCTGCATGTACATCTCGTTGAAGATCACCCGCGCGCGGGCGTAGTCCATTTTGCGACTGCGCAGGTCCGAGCGTTCAAATGCGTCGAGCCTCGGCGTGCGGTTAATCATCGCCCGCCATCATAACGCAGAGAACCCCAGGCCGGCGGGAATGATCCCGTGCGGCCTGGGGGCCTCGTGGGTGTCCATGACGCTCGACTTGGGATCAGTCGAGATTCATCGTCAGCAGGAACTCCGCGTTGCTCTTGCATTTCTCCAGGCGGTTCTTGAGCAGTTCCATCGCCTCGACCACGTTCATATCCGCCAGGACCTTGCGGAGGCGGTAGACCAGCTCAAGTTCCTTGGGATCCAGCAGCAATTCCTCGCGTCGCGTGCCGCTGGCGGCAATATCGATCGCGGGGTAGGTTCGCTTCTCGACGAGCCGCCGGTCCAGGTGCAGTTCCATGTTGCCGGTGCCCTTGAACTCCTCGAAGATGATGTCGTCCATCTTCGAACCGGTATCGACCAGCGCGGTGGCGAGGATGGTCAGTGAGCCGCCGTTCTCGATCGCACGGGCCGAGCCCAGGAACTTCCGCGGTCGCTGCAGCGCGTTGGAATCAAGACCCCCAGTCAGGATCTTGCCCGAATGCGGCATCTCGGTGTTGTAAGCGCGCGCCATGCGGGTCAGCGAGTCCATCAGGATCACGACGTGCTCGCCGAACTCGACCATGCGTCGCGACTTCTCGATCACCATGTCGCACACCTGCACGTGACGCGAGCTTTGCTCGTCAAATGTCGACGCCACAACTTCCACATCGTCCGGCGTATTGTTACAGAAGTCGGTCACTTCCTCCGGACGTTCGTCGATGAGCAGCACGATGACGTGCACATCGGGGTAGTTCTTGATGATCGAATTGGCCAGCTTCTGCAGCAGTACGGTCTTGCCGGTGCGAGGCGGCGCGACGATCAGTCCACGCTGCCCGCGGCCGACGGGGGTCACCAGATCGACCACCCGCATGGATACCTCGGCCGACTCTGTTTCGAGGACAAACCGCTGGTACGGATGCAGCGGCGTCAGATCCTCGAACGTCTTCAGATCGTTCAGCGCATCCGGGGGATGACTGTTAACTGCATCCACCCGCAACAGCGCGAAGTACTTCTCCGATTCCTTCGGCGGGCGGATGCTGCCGCTTACGATGTGGCCCTGCTTCAGGCCGAAGCGACGGATCTGGCTGGGGCTGACGTAGATGTCGTCCGGACAGGCCAGGTACGAGTACTCCGGGCTTCGCAGGAAACCGAAGCCATCGGGCAGAATCTCGAGCACGCCTTCCCCGTACATCAAGCCCTGCCGCAGGCTCTGGGATTCGAGGATCTTGAATACGATCTGCTGCTTCTTCAGACCGGCATAGTTCTCAATGCCCTCCTTCTTCGCCAACTCGTGCAGCGCATCAACATCGAGTTTCTGCAGGTCATGGACGGTCAGATCGGCCTTCTTGGCCAGCTCGTACCGCGCCTGCGTTTCGGCCTCGAGCACCTCGTCGGATGAACCGCGTCCACTCTCCTTGTCCGCGGCCTCCGGATTGCTCATGTTGCTGCTTTCGTCCTTCTTGGAAGACGACTTACTCCGTCGCCGCGTCTTCGCTTCTGCCATGGATGAGTCTCCTCATTCTGAGATGTGCCCGCCGTCCGCGAGCAGTCGTCTGGTGGGTGGCGCGTCGGTTCGCTCAGACCTCGCGCCAAGTTGTGGGGTTGGTCAACGTATGAGCGTGGTTCCTGATCTTCTTCACTCCTCGCGAGACCGATCCGTCGATCGTCGCGTACTTCGTCGTCGTGATTACTGGTGGAGCGCTGCGGGAATCCCGGTTGGCCCGGTCACATCGCAAGCACAAATGTCTCAGCAATCTGGAATCTTCCCTAATCGACTTTGCAGACGTGCAACCCGTCAGTTTGTTCAGTCAGGCCTCGTCTAGGATCTGGGAAAAAACGGCGCGGACTTGTTCGAACACATGGGCAGGGCCCGCGTGATTCTCTATGACATAATCGGCCAGCCGGGCCTTCCTGTCAAGTCCCCACTGCCTTTTCTCGCGCCGGGTAAGCTCCTCGGGGTCCCATCCTCGGCTCGCCACGCGCCGGATCCGCTCGCAGGAGGGCGCATCGACGAAGATGGCCACATCGCACTCCCGGTCAATCTCTTTCTCAAAAAGCAGTGGGCAATCCTCGACGATCGCCCTCACAACGGGATCCCCGTCGTACGCCGTTCGTAGCCTCGCACGGCCTTCGGCGACAATTGGGTGCACCAGGGCTTCGAGACGTTCCAGTTCGCTTGGCGCCTCGAATACCACCTGTCCCACTTTACCGCGGTCAACCGTGCCGTCAGGCCTGATGACCCGCGAGCCCCACCAACGTTCCAGTTCCCCCCGGACATCCGGCCGGTCTAGCGCCTCGCGAGCGAGGGCGTCCGCGTCAATCACCGCCGCCCCAAGGGAAGCGAATTGCTGCGCAACCAAGCTCTTGCCTGACCCGATACCGCCCGCCATGCCGATCACCGGTTTGCTCAGACCGGACCGGCGATCGCCGCGCTTCGATTTACAAACACCATTTCCGCTCATCGCCTGCGCAGTCCTGAGATACCGCTGCCGGGATCTGCCCTATCCGTTATCTTGTCGCTCCATCCACAATATGATACGTGACAGGTGATCCTGATGCGAAAGATTTGCCCCCTCGCCGCCGCGCTGTTCCTGCTGTTCGCAACTGCGGTTGGCGGCACGATCGAATCTTCCCGGCCCGAGTTGCCCCCGGAGGCCCAGGGCGAACAGGTGGTGGCGGTCGCTCGACTCGATCTCGACCGCGTGGCGATTGGCGAGATCGACGCCACACTGGCAGCACTGCTGGGGACCGATGCTCCCGCCATGGCGCGCCACACCCGGTGGCTGGCAGAACATCGGCAGGACCTGGTGCGAGCCGGCGCGCGAACGATCTGCTGCGTCCTGTGCGGCCAGGACGCTCGAGGGCGAATGCCCGCGGCCACCTACCTCGTCGCCGCAAGGCCCGGTGTCGACCAGCGTCCTTTGCGGAACCATCTGGAAGAACTCGTGGGCGCAGAAGGCCGCTACTTGATCGCACCGAAGCGCGGCGACTGGCTCTTTGTCCTGCCGCGCCGGGATGAGCCGTTTCTCGCAAAAGGAGACGCGGCGCGCCGCAAGCGATTCAGTGATGCGCTGTCGCACGCGGATGATGCGGCGCTCAGGGCGGTCTTCGTACCGAATCGGATCCTGCGAGAGGAGGCGCACCAGTCGCTCAAGGAAGCACCGGCGTACCTCGCGCCGTTCGCACCTATCCTCCGCCAGGTCGTCGATGCGCCTTCCTGCACCTTGTGGTTCGAGTTCGGTGAGGAACCGGCCATGCGAGCCGTTGTCGAGTTCGGCGATGAACGTGCGGCGCAAGCATTTGCCCGCGAATTACAGAGCATTGTCGCCGCTGCGCGACAGACGGTGGCGAAGATCGATCGACAGCCAAAGCGTGACCTGGGCCAAGGCGAGCAGGTCATGCTTAGTACGTTCCGTCTGGTTTCCCACATCGACGTCGGTTCGGAGAAGACGCGGGTCGCGCTGGCCCTGGAGGGCGATGGCCTGGCGTTTGCCGCGCGACTTATCGCCCGGCGCGTCGAGTCGATCAGCAGCGAGTATCGCGACGCGGTTGCGACGATCCGCGCACAGCAGATCATCGCGGCGTTGCACGCGTACGCAGCAGAACATGAGGGGAAAGCCCCGAACGACCTCAGCGCGCTGGTCGCCGGCGGCTATCTCGACGCGTCGGTGCTTTCCAATCCGCGCAGTGAGGAACGACCAGGATTCCGACTGGTTGGTTCGGCGGCCGGGCAAGCCCTGCCGCAACCCTCCGAGGGCAGCCGGACTGCCGTCGTGACTGATGCTCACGCCGCATCCCGACGGTTGACCGGCTACGCCGATGGCCGCGTTGTCATTGAAGATGAACCATGAAGGGTCAAGCGAGGTGACCGATGGATCGTCGCGTGTTGTGGGTCAGTCTTCTGGCAGGCTCGAGCATGGTATGCGCACTGGGGTGGGTACTGGCGGCTGAACTGACCGACCCGCCGCGCCGACCGGAAGCGGTGGTCGATTTGCCGTCTCCTCCAACGGACACGCGATCGCCCGCCGTGTCCTCGCCGCTGGACCACCGGCCGGTGATTGTGCCGGATGTGCTGCGCCGATACCCGATCGACCTGTTGGTCTCGGTGGATCTCCGCCGCGTCTCACCGGATCTATTGCGGAACCGTCTTGCCACCATGATCGGTAATGGCGCGACGGCGTTCGAGCCGCAGATCGAGTGGTGGGCCCGCCTGCGCTCGGCGCTGGTCCGCGAGCAGGCCGAACGCTACACGCTGATGCGGATCGCCACCTTGCATGATGGCGATGAAGTTGACCATATCTGGGTTTCGGTCGTTGCAGGGCCTGACACGAGCAGCGACAAGGACGCTGGAACGGCTGAGTTGCACCCGGGTCCCGTGCTGGTCCGGGCGAAGCAGGATGGGTACGTCTACACGGTCCGCGGACCGGCTGGCTTCGAGTCCAAGGCCGGTCACCATCACGGCGCGGTACCGGACGCGTACGACGACGCGGGACAGACATACTTTTTCTGCATGGCGCGCACCGTGACTGGTCTGCGTGCACTGGTGGGGGATCGCGACTTGGACAGTATGCCGATGCTACAGGGCTGGCTGCAGTCGATCAGCAACTGCCGCTGGATCACCGTCCGTTGGACTTCGGAAGCGGACGCCACGCTCGGCATCGACCTGGTGCTGCTTCCCCGCGATGGGAAACGAGCCACGATTGCGCAGACCATCACGACTGATGCACCAGCGCGCCTGCCGACCGCAATGGACCGTTTACGCGAGGAAGGCAGGTTGTCACTTGCGCAGCCCCGCGGTGCAATGGTCGACGGGTTGATCGAGGCCACACTTGCGATCATCGCCCGTTCGCCTGTTCCCGACGCAAATCAGGGCGAGACCATGCGTATCCGCGTGCGCCAGGACCAGTTGGCAGACATCCTGGGACTGTGGGCGGTATACGCCTCGACATTGGACGAGTCCACCGCTTCTCCGCCAGCGGGGATTCGCTGAGCCGGCTTCCCAGATTGCCCGAGCCACCCATCCGGCCGGTTCACGCGGCTTCTGCACCTGCTTCACCGGATCGCAAGTGCTTGCTCCAGATGGCATTCCCGGCCATAATTGGTGCAGGCATCGCCAGCCTCCCCACCAGGCGCCGGCGGCGCCTGCCGCATCCGGGCGATGCGGCGTCATCCCCATCCAGACCAGCGAGGTAGCAATGGCCCGTACACGTCCCAAGATCGGCGAAATCCTCCAGCGATGGAAACTCGTGGATGACAGCCAGATCAAGGAGGCTTTCAACATCTCGCGGGCCAGCGGCAAGCGCATCGGCGAGACCTTGGTAGAACTCGGTTACTGCTCGGAAGATGACGTAGCCAAAGCGCTCGCCAGCCAGTTCGACATGGAGTTTATCGACCTGGACCAGCCCAATGCGATCAGCGCCGACGCACGGGACCTGATCCCGCGCGACTTGATCCAGAAACATCTGATCATTCCGCTGTCAGAGAGCAACGGGCGGATCAAAGTGTTAATTCATGACCCGATGGATCTGGTCATGATCGATAATCTTCGCTTCCGCCTGAACAGCGAGATCGACACCGCACTGGGCGCCCGCAGCCGGATCAAGGAGTACATCGACCGCATCTTCGGCGATTCGCAGGCCGAGATGGAGCAACTGGTCAGTATCGACACGCTCGACGATGAAGGTCTGGGGCCGACAGCCGAAGAGCAAGAAGCGTTGGCTGGCGAAGAGGCCGCGGCTCAAGCGCCAGTCGTGCGGCTGGTCAACAAGGTCATCAAGGACGCTGTGCGCGGCAGGGCCAGCGACATCCACATCGAGCCCTTTGTCGATCGCGTCCGGTTACGTTACCGCGTGGACGGGGTCTGCCACGAACTGAACCCGATTCCCAAGGCCACGCAATCCGCGGTCATCGCCCGCATCAAGATCATGGCGGGAATGAAGATCCAGGAGAAGCGGGTCCCGCAGGACGGCCGCATCAAGATGAAGATCGATGACGCGCAGATCGACTTCCGTGTCGCCGCCTGCCCGAGCTACCACGGCGAAAGCATCGTGATGCGTATTCTGCGGCCGGAAAGCGCGCGGATCGGGCTGGAGCATCTGGGCATGCGCGATGACACTCAGGACGAGTTCGCTGAGATCATCAGGCGGCCCAACGGCATCTTCCTTGTCACCGGCCCAACCGGTTCCGGCAAGACGACCACGCTCTACTCGGCGCTCGATGTTCTGAACCGGCCCGACCGCAAGATCATCACCGCCGAAGATCCGGTGGAGTACAACTTCAAGGGCATCAACCAGTGCCAAGTCAACATGAACATGGACCCGCCGCTTGATTTCACGCGCATTCTCAGATCGATGCTTCGCCAGGCGCCCAACATCATTCTCGTCGGCGAGATTCGTGATGCGGAAGTCGGCGATATCGCGATTCAGGCGGCGCTGACCGGTCACCTGGTATTCTCCACGCTGCACACCAACGATGCCCCTTCGGCGATCACGCGACTGATCGATATGGGCATCAAACCGTTCCTGGTCGCCAGTTCGATCCAAGCCGTGCTCGCGCAACGCCTTGTTCGCGTCCTGTGCCCCAAGTGCAAGGAACCGGACACGAGTCCGAACACGCGTATGCTTCGTCTGTGCGGAATCACGAAAAGCGATTTCGAGCAGCGTACGATCTATCGTCCCGTCGGCTGCAATCACTGCGGCAGGTCGGGCTACCGCGGGCGCGAGGGCATCTTCGAACTGATGCGACTGAATAACGAGATTCGGGAACTCGCCTTCAAGCGCGCCCCGTTGACACAGGTGCGTGCGGCCGCCATCGCCGCCGGCATGCGACCGCTGCTCGGCGACGGCAAGCTCAAGGTCCTCGACGGCCGGACGAGTCTGGAGGAAGTCGCCCGTATCACGCAGGTTGAGGGCGTGATCGATGTTGATGAGGAAGCCGCGTGACCGACCGCAGATCCACCGGCACGCACAACCGCCTCAATGAGGAGTCAGTATGTCCGCCGTACAGATCGACCGCCTGCTTGATACCGTGATCCGCCAGGACGCCAGCGACCTTCACCTCACGGTCGGACGCCGCCCGACCATCCGTGTCCGCTCGCGCCTGGTCGAGCTTCGCACCAAGGTGCTCGAACCGGATGACACGATGGGCCTCATGAAAGCCATCGCGCCCGAACGCGCCCAGAACGAACTACAGGAGGAAGGCGGCGCCGACTTCGGCTTCGCCTACGGCGACGAAGGGCGCTTCCGCGTGTCCATCTTCCGCGTCAAGGGCAACGTCTCCATCGTGCTCCGGCTGATTCCCAACACGCTGCTGACCTTCGAACAGATCGGGCTGCCACCGATTGTCGAGGAGCTGGTGCGACGCCCGCGCGGCCTGTTCCTCGTCACCGGTCCGACCGGCTCCGGCAAGACCACAACCCTCGCGTCCATGGTCAACTACATCAACGAGAAATACGACCGGCACATCATCACCATCGAAGACCCGATCGAGTACTACCACGAGCACAAGAAGTCGATTGTCAACCAGCGCGAAGTCGGCACGGACGTTCCCAGCTTCGCCGAAGCCCTGCGCCGCGCGCTGCGCCAGGACCCGGACGTCATGCTCGTCGGCGAGATGCGCGACCTCGAGACCATCGAAGCGGCCATCCGCGCGGCCGAGACGGGCCACCTTGTGTTTGCGACGCTGCACACCACCGGCGCTGCCGGCACCATTAACCGTATCATCGATGCGTTCCCGGTCGATCAGCAGGAGCAGATGCGCGTCCAGTTGTCCGTCTCGCTGATCGCGATCCTCAGCCAGCAGCTCATGCCGCGCATCGACGTGAAGGGCATGGTCGCGGCGTATGAGTTCCTGCTGATCACGCCGGCCGTGTCGAATCTTATCCGTGATAACAAGACCTATAACATCCCGTCGGTCATCCAGACCGGCCGCAAGTTCGGCATGCAGTTGCTGGACGATCACCTGTGGGACCTGTACAGCTCGGGCAAGATCAGCCCCGAAAACGCGATCGACAAATGCAACCAGACCGGCCCGATGCGTGACCGGATCAAGCGCGCCGGCGGCGTGATCGGGCGTACGGAACTCGACATGGAAGACCCGGGCGCGGCTGCGAACGGCTCTGCCGGCGGCGGCACGGCGCAACCTCCCACCCCTCCCCGCCGCTAGTGCATTCTCCGCGCCGCTCTCGAGCCGACACAACCGGCTTGCCCTGAGGCGATCCGGTCAAGTATGATCACGATTCCCCGGTCGCCGGGGCCGCGGTGTGGTGATGTATCCCGTCCCAATGGGGCCCTCTATCTGAAAGGATGTGCGTATGAGACTACTCGCGACCTTCATCGGGTCGTTGATCGTGTGCCTATCGTTCGGGGCATGCACAACGACGAACACACAGGCGCTCGAAAGCCGGATCGCCTCGCTGGAGGCCGAACTGGCTCAGCTCAAAAGCCGCGACGCCCTGCGGCTGAGGAGACTTGAGATAGTCGATGCCGAGGGCAACGTCCGCGTGGCCATGGGGCAGCGACAGGATGAGGACAAGCTTCTGACCGGCATCGCCGTGATGGACGCGGAAGGCAACCATCGCGTGGGCATGGGTATGGACTCCGACGGCGCGGCCGGGATGGCCATCCGGCACAAGGACGGCAGTCGTCGCTATCTGGCCGTGGCCTTTCCGGAAGGCGATTCAGGTTTCGGCCTGTTCGACGCGGCGGGTATCCTGCGCGTCGTGCTGGCCGTGGACAAGAAGAACGACGCCATCGCCGTCGTCCGGGACGAGGATGGCGAGATCGTCAGGGAACTGAACTCGGGCCAGAAGTAGCACAAGACGGCGTAACCGGTGAACACACCCACTGACTTCAGATCAGGAGCTGATAGCCATGCTGAATCGAATAACAGTCCTTCTCTTCACGGGCCTCATCGCCGTGGCCCTGCTCTTCGCGGGCCATGCGGCGGCCGAAAATGCGATCGATGAACCCGTGCCCGATGCCGAGGCTTCCGAGGACGCGGCCATGGCAGCGCCATCGGAGGCAGCGCCCGCGGCGCCCGATGCTCCGGCCACCAAGCCCGAATCGCGCGCGGATTGGAACAAGCAGTTGAACGCGATCCTGCTCGTCAACCGTGTTGTCAACGATGTGCGCGACAAGGCCGGCAAGCGCCACCAATTGCTCACCGCCTATCTGCGACAGACCCGGCAGATGGATGCGTACAAGGCAAGCGACTTCGCCCAGACACCCGATGAGAAGAACGTCCCACTCACGTACGAAGATGCGGTCGGAATCGGTCTGGAGCGGATCGAGGAGAATCCCAGCATCGCGACGTATGAACACCAGAATCAGGACGTCTCGAAGCTCAAGACGCTGGCGGCCTCGTATACCTGGCTCGGCAAGTCAAGCTGGGACGAGGCCCGTGACGCGGCGATCGATGTGCCGCGCATGGAGGCGTTCGTGAAAGACGCCGACAAATGGGATGCCTTCCTCGACTTCGTCGACAAGGCGATGGGGGAGGAAGACGCATCACGCGCCGCACGGGAACAGGAGCTCGCCAACGCCAAATTGACCCGTGAGGAGGAGCTGCAGCGGAAGAAGGAGCAACTGGAAGCGGAGCGCGCGGAACAACTCGCCGAGATCCGCAGCAAGCATGAAGCGGACATGCAACGCGAGTGGGACCGGCGCGTGCAGGTGTACCAGCTCGAAACCGACCGCGTGCGCGCGCGAAATGAGTACAAGAGCTACCGCTATGGCCGGTACTACTACCCGGACGGCAACTACTACAAGAGCCGCTACTATCGCCGTTACAACAACTACCGGTGGTAGCCCGCGACATCCCAACGCAGTCGTATCACGATAGGACGGCACAACACAACGGCCCCGCCGAGAACCTGGCGGGGCCGTTTTCGTTTGACGTCGAGTCGGTCAAGCTACTTCCCGTCAGGTTTGATCAAGCGCTTCGTGGGCCGATGCGTGCGCATGTCCGGGAAAGTCGTCCGGGTGAGGATGAGGCTGCGGCCTTGAACGCGGCTCTCGAGGTCACCGATCAGCCTCAGGCGGTTGTCGTCTTTGCCGTACCACACCGCCCGCACATCCACCACGCGGTCCAGCTTGCCCGTCTTCTTGTCGCGCCGGTGCTCCATGTGGTCGAGCCCGCCGAAGTCGAAGCTTTCGACCTCCATTACAAGGTGTCCTTCGACGAGGCGGAACGTGCCCTGCTTGATGCCCGGCGCGTATTGCCCGTGGCCGCGCATGGTCGAGAAGATGTAGCGGTCATCCTCGCCCTCTTTGTAGAACTGGAACCGCACCTCGTAGGTGCCCGTGTCCGTGATCCACTGCCCGATGATGCTCCGATCATCGCTGCCGACATCCGTCTGCTGAACATCGGGATCCGGCGGCTCTTCCTGCTCCGAACCCGCGTCAAACGCCTCGCCCGGACCGAAGATCGACTCCACCGATTGGTCCTGGGGGCGAAGCACGCGGCGCATATCCGCCTTCGTGGCGTAGACCAGCGGCGCGTTGCGCCGCACCGTCACCAACTCGCGCACACTCCATTCATCCATGTCCTGCGGGCGGATGATGACGTTCATGTCAAGTCGAACATACTCGTCGGTGATCTCCTTCGCCATCATGTCACCCGTGACGCGAATAGGCTGGTTCAGGAAGCCAAGGCCGTGACGCTTCACGTCGTAGGCGACGTCTTCGTCGTGCTTGATATCTTGCATCCGGACCAGCGTGTTAGTCGGCGTGCCCGATGGGACAGCGATCCAGGCGCGCTCGGTGATCTTGTCCTCGCGCGGCCCCCCCGATTCGGGAATCCATGACGTGACACGCGCGATCACCAGCACGTTCTCATCCCCCGAAGCGTAGCCGGTGCGTCCCGGCTCCCAATCGGGCAGTATCTCTCTGACGATCCTCGCATCAGGAATCAGTTCCATGTGGATGCGGTGCTCGATCGTCTTGGGCTTTGGCTTGTCGAGCGCTGTACCGTGGATGTTCATCGTCTCGCCGATGTTGCACCCGCCGGCCATCGCCGCCAACGCCACCACCAGTAGAAGCTTCCCGCTCTGGCATCTGCTCATCGTTCTCATCCTCTCGCCTGCTGGAGACAGTGGCTGACGCGTTTCCGGGCAGCCCAACCTGTCTATCGACCTTATTCCAATATCCCCTTACCCTATACGTGATACTGCTGGGGAGCATGCGAGGTTCGCAAAGCTCCGACGCACACTATCGGACCCAAAAGCGCCAAAGAGGCAACCTCATCGCGCAACGCCGCCTATGCCCGGTCACTCGAGCCCCCATTCCCGGCGACACGCCCGCACCTCCACGCGTCACAGATGGACGCGTCGGATCGTTCGCCTGCTCTTGACGTCGATGGTTCTGCTCACCATCGGCGTTGTCGCCGGCCTCTGGGCAATTCCCACGGTTCAGCGGCACATGATGATCAGCCGCCTCACCAGCCCGGACCCCCAGTTGCGGGAGCAGGCCCGTCGTTATCTTATCGCGCGGGCGGAAAAGGACGAGGACCTGACCGAACAGGCAATCGAACAACTGACTCACGCGGACGAACAAGCCTTTGAAGAAATCGCGGCCGCGCTTTCCCGGCTCGGCGTCTGGGAATACCCCCGAGTTCCCGAAGGCCCGTTCCTGAAGCGCCTGGGCATCCTGTCATCATCAACGCGTCCTGCCACGAGGGCGTATGTTGCGGAGGAACTTCGTCGATTGCCGGAACTGGCCGACCGAACGGCCACGCGAGAAATGGTCAATCGACTTCGTTCCGATGAGGATATTGAGGTCCGATACAGCGCTTTGCTTGCTGCGGTCGTGCTTTCGCAGGCCGCGACGGAAGCCCCTGAGTACATCGATGCCGTTGCGGGCCTCACCCGCGACGAAGAGCCGTGGCTCGCGCGAAAGGCCTGGATCGCCTACGGGTTGCTGGCGCCGAGCGGCACCGGCACATCGGCGATCGTTTCGGATGATCAGCCGCCCGAGGTGGCACAGGCGACAGTCTGGGCAGCGCTTCACTCGAATCCCCACCAGGCCCGGGTAGGGATCGAGGCGATCGAGAACCCCGGCATGCACCCGTCGGTGAAGGCGACCGCGGCATGGATGCTCGGACGAACAGATCAACCTGAAGCCACCGAATACCTGGCCGCGATGATCGAGCGCGGCCCCAGGGCGATCAACGCACACAACGCACTCCCAATCGTTACCGCCCTTCGCTTTGTGCCCGTACGGCGCGAAGTCGACGCCGATCCCGGCCGCCGGGCGATCCTTTCCTTCCTGGGAAAGGTCAGTCCGCGCGATCACGAAGACCCGATCAGAAATCGAGCCATCGCCGTCGCACTCTTCCGGCTGCCTGAAGCTGACGCCTTGTTGAGAGGCGTGGCCCAGTCCGATCTACGCCAGGCCATTGATCAGCACTGGTCGTATCGACTGGCGCAGATCGAGGGGCTCGAACCGAACACGCGATCCATTCCGTTCGACACCATCTCAGCCCCCTACGCGCGCATCGCCGCAGCATCCGTCGCCCGCAACGTGGGGCCGCAAGAACTGGCTCCCGCGGTTTTCACCGGGGAGGCCCCGCTGCGAGACCTGGCATGTCTTGTTGCTTCCGAGCGGCTGGGGCCGGACCAGAACACGCGGCTCGTCGAGGAAGGCTTGCGCTCGATGGTCGTCAATCAAAGCAAGGCCGCGGCGATTCTCGCGGGCGTCACCGACCTTCGTCCCACCATCGAGGTCGGCGGTGAACGTAAGGACCTGCTCAGGTATCACGAAGACGCACTCTTCCAGCAGGACCAATGGCGAAGAAAGCAGGTGATGCGCCTAGGTCTCTATATGCAGGGCCGTGAGGCTGAGCTTGAGCCGCAGCTTCGCGGCTTAATCATGCGCGGGGACGTGCCCGTATCCACGATTCTCCTCGCCATGCTTCACCGTGGCGACCGGACTGCGCTTGACTACCTCCTGACGCCCGGCCAACCAGAGCGGGAACTGCCTTTGCTCGGGTTGCTGCCTCCCGATGCGCTCAAATCCGGCCCCACCGAAGACCGCGCAGCGGGCGAGACGCTTGATCTACGCGAGTTCCTTGTGGGCCGATTCCCCTGGTACCTCATACTCAAACGCTACCTGCCCGAGGACGCGCCAAGATTGACGTTCTGGACCGACCAGCGACTGCAGTACTTCCAGATCGACGTCCTGCGGATGTGGTATCTGATCCACCAACGGACAGTCAAGCCGCAGTACCACCCCCACCTGCCTCCTGCGCCAAATGCTCGTTGAGCAGGCTATTCGCTCACGCCAAGCGCACGGGCGTCCAGATGGCGATAGGCGCCACCGGTCCGCTCGGCCAAACGCTCCATCACTTCCTGATCCGAGGTGCTCACGACCTGATAGAGATCGATCCGCGTGCCGCCGGGCTGGCGCAAATCATCGATCAGCGCCGCCATGGCTTCCTCGTCGATCCGATGCCTGCCACGACCCAGCACGCCGTCGGAGACCCAACAGACAAGCGCCGGCTCATAGCCCAAAGCCTGGGGCAGGGCCTTCATTGGCGAAGACGGCCCGAAGGGCTTCACCGACGCGCCCAGCCAGCGCTTCACGCGCTCCTTGTTATCGGTGGTCGCCACGCGCATCCCGCGACCGGACGCCTCCTTCACGCCATCACCGGAGTACACCACCACCGTGAAACGGGTTGATGGCTCGAGGCTATCCATCGCGTCGTACAGTTGTGGAAGCACCAGCGACATATGCCCCATCATGGATCCGGAGGCATCCACCAGGAACACCACGCTGTCCGCCCCGCGCGGATCGATCAACAACCGGTCTTCGCGCGTAACGGGGCGCTCTCCATTCCCGTGGCGCTGCGTTGCGCATGCACCGACAATGAGGACAAGTGCTGTCACGCCGACAAGGCCCACATTCAGCCGCATCATGGCTCAGCTCCTTCGTCGCTTGACTGCGGCTCCGCTCCGCTTGGCTTGCCTGCTGCCTCGTGTTTGAGTGGCTCCATGATGATCAGACGCACGCTGTCGCGGACCGGCACATGCACCATCATGCTCATCTTCGTGCCGTCGGCAAGCGTAGTCGTCAACCGATAGCGCCCGGCAAACACCCGGGCATGCACGTTGCCCGAGGCGTCCACCCGATGCTTCTCGTTCGTCCACCACCTTTTCCTGACCAGCGCCTCAAACACCTTGCCGGCCTGGGTCACCTCGCCCTTGCTATCGAGAAGCGCTGCGTGCCGGTCCGCCTCATCGGATGCGTTCGGCGGTGCGAAGCTGACGCCTTCAACCGTTGGGTGCGCAAACATGACGCGCAACGTCGTCTCCAGGTTCATCGCCGCAGCCACGGGACTCGAGCCCCCTATCCGCATGTCCGTCATATGGACCGGCTTATCAAGCTCGGCCAGCCAGTCAAGGCTCCGACGCAACGCCGGCTGCAGCATCTGTCCGCGGTGGTCCAGCGAGATCGCGATGCCATCGAACGGTACACGCGCCTCCATCAGTTGCGTCACCTGTGCCCGTAGCCGCGCAAGCGAAGGTCCGAACAGGGCGTTTTCATACCCGAGGAACAGCTTCAGGCGCGGCTCGTGGGCACGGGCATTCTCGAACAGCCGCCGCGTGAAGGCAGTCCCCAGCCGCTCGGCCAGCGCATCATGCCGACCGGCGTTCGTCAGCAGTTGCACACTCGAAACCTGATGCCCGAACCGCCGACACACCTTCCGCGCGTGACCCAGGACCGCCTGCTCGAGCGCCGCGCCCTTGAGTTCTGCCGCCCACGCCGGCATGCGCCCGATATCGTCACTCACCACGCCCCCGTAACGCACCTCAAGTTCTGCGCGGCGCGCTTGGGTGAGTGAACGCTCCACGAGCGTGAAGTCCCACACGTCGGGGCGCTTCTGAACGCGCGGCCAACCGCCGATGCCGCTCAACGAAACTGCGCTGAAACAACGCCAGATCGGCTGCTCGAAGTCAACCGCCCTGGCTTCCGGGCCATCGCCAGCCGGCGCAGCAACGCTGACCCCCCACGGGAAGGCGTGCTCGAGCATTTCGACGTGCAATTCCGCACCGGCGGCGGGTCTGCCTTCGCCGTCGACGACAATGATGCGCACGTCGGTCTTCCGCCACTTGTCGATGGCGCGCTGCGATGCCTCGACCCATTCGCCCTGCAACACTTGACCGTGGGCCGCGCTGCACAGGAGCCAAGCTACAGCGATGGCAGGCCAGCGCCTTCCGCGTCCGCATTCCGACCTGCTTGCGCTTCGCATCACATTCCCTCTATCGGCAAGAGACTCGGTACATGCCAGTTCTGTCCGGTCCCTTCAGCCCACCAGATGGTCAATCGCATCGCCGAGGCGAAGAACATTCACCACCTCGCAGCCGCGCGGCGCACTGACGCTTGCGCCACCGCACAGAATCCGCCTGAATCCGAGCCGTGAAGCCTCGCGGATGCGCTGATCCATCCGTCCCACGTGACGGACCTGTCCATCGAGGCCGATCTCGCCCACCGCACACGTGGTGGCTTGGTCATCGCCCAGCGGCCGGCTGTAATGCGCACCGGCGATGGCCAGCGCCAAGGCCAGGTCCGCCGCCGGCTCGGCAATCCGCATACCGCCCACCGTCGAAACGAATACATCCTGGTCGGCCAGACGGAGCCCGCCGTGCTTCTCCAGCACCGCAATCAGCATCGCCAGCCGGCTTGTATCCAGACCGTTGGCCTTGCGCTTGGCAGCCCCAAGGAACCCCGTCGCCGTCAGTGCCTGGAGTTCCACGAGAAGGCACCGCGAGCCGCTCATGACCGGGCAGACGACGCTTCCCGGTGTCGCCGCGTGCGACCGGTACTCGGCGGCCAGCAGCGCCGCGCCGTCCGTCACTTCGCGCAGACCCCCATCGCCCATCTCGAACAACCCCACTTCGAGCGTGGCGCCGAAGCGGTTCTTGGTCGCCCTGACGATCCGGTGGCTGTGGTAGCGATCACCCTCGAAATACAGCACCGTGTCGACCATGTGTTCGAGCAGACGCGGTCCGGCAAGCTGCCCTTCTTTCGTCACGTGACCGACAAGCATCACCGCCGCACCCGTCACCTTCGCCAGGCGAACCATCGCCATGCAACAGGCGCGCAATTGCGACACCGTCCCGGGGGCCGCGTCCAAGTCGCCTTTGTATATCATCTGGATCGAATCCAGCACGATCACCTCGGGATCAACCTGCCGCACCTGTTCCACGACCCGGGCGAGGTTCGTATCGGCAAGAATGAACAGTGATTCACCGGCGCAACCCACGCGCTCCGCCCGCATGCGCGTCTGCTGGGCCGACTCCTCGGTGGTGACGTAGAGGCATCTGCGACCGGCCTGCGCCATCCGATCCAGCGCCTGCATCAGCAGCGTCGACTTGCCGATCCCCGGGTCGCCACCGAGCAACACCACACTTCCCGGCACGAGCCCGCCGCCCTTTCCCGATTCATCCGAGCCCCCAAGCACGCGGTCGAGTTCGCTGATGTCGGTCGGCCAGCGCGCGTGCTCGGCCGTGCTGATCTGGCCCACGGGCATGGCTTTCGGCGTCGCGCCGTCGCCGCCGGGCGATGCGCCGGCAGGATCGCGGCGATCGGCCGCGCCGTTGGGGACGCGATACTCCTCCATCGTGTTCCAAGCCCCGCACCCCGGACAGCGACCCGACCACTTGGCCTGCGTCTCGCCGCACTCGCGGCAGAGGAAATGCACCACCGTCTTCGCCATGGCGCAAAGACTACCACCGCGCGAGCGCCTTGCCCAGCAATCGGTCACTACCGATGGCCGATGTAATCCATTGCCCGGTCTCCCCGCAGCTCTTACAATGCAAAGTCCCGCCTCGCGAGTCTCTTCAGCATTTACACTGGAGCGAACCGGATGAACAAGCAACTGATCCGCACCGTGTCGATCATCCTGCTGCTGTTCGGCCTGCTCGTCGCCGCCCGCGCAACCGTGGGGCTGCGTGGATGGTCACCGGAGCTCACCCTCCTCGCCGACGTGCATCAGATCGTGGTCGACCACTACGTTGAGGAAGTCAAAGAGCGGGAAATGATCGAGGCGGGTGCCCGGGCGATGCTCGACTCGCTCGGCGATCCGGCCACGGTCTACTTCGACCCAGAAGAGACGAGGGATTTCAATGAAGACGTGGAAGGCGAATTCTCGGGCATCGGTGCGGAAATCGAGATAAGCGGCGATCGCCTCCGCATCATTTCGCCTCTCGATGACTCACCCGCCTTCCGCGCCGGCGTGCTCGCCGGAGACATTGTTCTTGAGATCGATGGCGTCAGCACCAAAGACATGAAGCTGCGCGAAGCAGTCCGGCTCCTCAAGGGACCCGCCGGCTCGAATGTGACAGTCCGCGTTCTGCACGAGGGCGGAGATGAGGCAACCATCACGATGACACGGGCCCGGATCACGGTGCCCACCATCCGTGCGCTGTGGCGAAACAACAGCAACAACGAGTGGGATTTTCTCCTCGACGACGTCAATCGCATCGGCTACATCCGCATCAGCCAGTTCAGCAGCAAGACCACCGCGGATCTGCAGGCGGCCGTTTCCGCGCTGGCCGGCGAGGGCATGCGCGGACTCATCCTCGACCTGCGCGGCAATGGCGGCGGCCTGCTTTCCTCCGCCATCGAGGTCTCCGATATCTTCCTTCCTGCGGGAAACACGATTGTGACACTGAAGGGACGCAACTTGGACGCGGAAGTCTATGAGTCGACCGATGCCCTCACCCTGACGGATGTGCCGATGGTCGTGCTCGTCAACGGCTATAGCGCGTCCGCCTCCGAGATCGTCAGCGGCGCTCTCAAGGACAACCAACGCGCGTTCATCGTGGGCACCCGAACCTACGGGAAAGGCAGCGTTCAGGCACCATTCGAACTGCATCACAACATGGGTACCGTGAAGATCACCCATGCCTACTACTACGGCCCCAGTGGGCGGCGGATTCATCGAACCGAAGACAGCAACGTATGGGGCGTCGATCCGTCGGACCACGGCTATATCAAGCTGTCTTTCGAGCAGGAGAAACGCCGGCTGGAAGTGCTCCGCGAACAAGGCGTGATCCGCCCGAACGGCAACGGCGCGGCCCACCCGAAGGAAGTGACGCCGGCGTGGATCAAGGAGCACGTGCTCGACCCTCAACTCGCCGCGGGGCTGCATGCCGCAAAGGGCCGCATCGAAACCGGGAGCTGGCCGCATGTCGGCCAGTCGGTGCCGGACCAGTTGGCGTTCAACCGAAAGCGCGAGAACCTCGAGCAACAGATCGAAGCGCTGCGCGAAGCCCTGCACGATCGGGAAGCGGAGCTTCAGCAGTTGCTGAAGGAACAGAAGGCGAAGGTCGGCAATGATGGGACGGCCGACGACGGAGTTGCAGCACCTGACACGCCCGAAACGCTCGAACCGGCCGCCGCCCCATGACCATCATCCTCGGTATCGAAACCAGTTGCGATGAGACGGCCGCGGCGGTGGTCTGCGACGGCCGGCGGATTCTCGCCAACACCATCGCGTCCCAGCACGACCTGCACGAGCGGTTCGGCGGCGTGGTGCCTGAAATCGCCAGCCGCGCTCATGTCGAACGCATCCTGCCGATCGTACGTGAAGCGCTTTGCGAAGCTGGTGCGACACTGGATGAGATCGATGCAATCGCGGTGGGAAACCGTCCGGGCCTGATCGGGTCGCTGCTTGTCGGCGTCGCCGCGGCGAAGGGGCTGGCATGGTCGCTGAATGTTCCGCTGCTGGGTGTGGATCACGTCCGTGCGCACCTCTACAGCGCCGCCATGGGCAATGGGCCGCCCCAGTACCCGGCCCTCGGTCTGGTGGTATCGGGCGGGCATACGAGCCTCTATCGCGTGGACGCCCCGCTTGAGATGCGGCTTCTGGGACGAACCATCGACGATGCCGTGGGCGAAGCATATGACAAGGCGGCGATGATACTGGATATCGGCTACCCCGGCGGACCGCGTCTGGACAGACTTGCCCAGACCGGCGATCCGAGACGGTATAGTCTCCCCCGTTCCATGCTGGACAAGACCAGTCTGAACTTCTCCTTCAGCGGCCTGAAGACGGCACTGCTCTACGCCGTGCGCGGCAAGCCGCGCGGTCGAGACAGGAACGGCGTCGTCCAGTTCGATCGTGCAGCGCGCGATCTCTCGCCCGAGGAACGTGCGGACCTTGCCGCCTCCTTCCAGGACGCCGCCATCGGGGCCCTCGTGAACAAGGTTGTCCGCGCTTACGAACAATGGCCGGAAGACCGCAAGCCCCGAACACTCCTCGTTGGCGGCGGTGTCAGCGCGAACTCGCTCCTCAGGAAAGAAATGACTGATCTGGAGACCGGACTCGGTCTGGACGTGCGAATCCCTCCCATGGATCTCTGCCTTGACAACGCCGCGATGATCGCGGGGCTTGCTTACCATCATCTTCAGACAGGCGATCTGGCCGATTACGCGCTGCCTGCTGTCGCCACGACTTCACTTCAATAACCATGAGAACAGCGCGTCCCGGCGATACAAAGCCAAAACAAGCACTGCGCAACAAATGAGGCCACCCGCTTGGCGAAGAGCGAATGACCTCTTGGGGGGGTCCTCAAATTTCGGGACAAAGCAGGACGGCCTCTTGGGGCAGCGCTCCCGCTTTGCACCATTAGTATCGGCAGGACCGCCACTTTTCCGCAATAGGGTGAATCCCCCAAAGCCTTG
>CAZHJL010000080.1:0-22947 GCA_964532795.1 uncultured Phycisphaeraceae bacterium
ATGAGTAACAGCCACTTACAGCAGATTGGCGGCCAGACGTTGGGACAGCAGTGATACCATGCGAGTACTCACGCGACTCTATTCGCTCTGCGTCATCCTCGCCGCACTAGGCGCGGCGGCCGCCTGTAACACCATCCAAGGCGTCGGCGAAGACATTCGATCCGGCGGTGAGGCGCTTGAGGAAGCGGCGGATGGCGAGTAATGAGCCAGGGCAGGGACAAGGCGCTGTTCCAGCGCGTGCTGGATCGCCCGATTATCACCACCGATGACATGCCGTTCCGGTGCGCGGCCGTCTATAACCCCGCCGCTCTGATGCACGACGGGCACGTCGTGCTGCTGCTGCGCGTCGAGGACCGGGCGGGCGGATCAGCCATACACACCGCCCGCAGCCGCAACGGTGTGGACGGCTGGCGGATCAACGCCCAACCCCTGATGGACTATGGCGATGACTCGCGCCCCTACGAGACATGGGGGGTGGAGGATCCGCGCGTCACCTGGGTGCAGGAGCACGAATGCTGGTACATCTGCTACACGGCCAACTCCCCCAAGGGTCCCGCCGTGGGTATGGCGAGCACGTGTGACCTGGAGCACACCCACCGCATGCCGCTCGCCCTGCCGCCTACCAACAAGGATGCCGTGCTCCTGCCCCGCCGTTGCCCCGACGGCGATGGCGGGCGATGGGTGATGCTCCATCGCCCCGAGGCCGGTTCACTCGAGCACATCTGGTCGGCCTACTCGCCCGACCTGAAGCATTGGGGCGATGTGCAGTGCGTGCTCACCGAACACGACGGGCCGAGTTGGGATGCGCACAAGATCGGCAGTGGACCGCCGCCTATCCTGACCGACCATGGTTGGCTCCTGCTCTTCCACGGTTCGAAGCTCTACGGCCATCGGTTGGTCTATCGCGTGGGCGCCGCCCTGCTCAATGCCGACAATCCCCAACGCGTCGTCAAGCGACACAGGGAGTGGCTTCTGGCGCCCGAAGCTGACTATGAACACGAAGGGCTCGCCCCCGGGGTCGTCTTCCCTTCGGGATTGGTCCGGCGGGGCAACGAACTGTGGATGTACTACGGCGCGGCCGACACGTCAGTGGGACTGGCGACAGTAAGCCTGCAGGACCTCTTGGAGCAACTCCGATGAATCGCGTCGCAGACCTGCAATCCTGTCGGTTGACACCGTCCCAGCAGCTGATGCGCGACCTGCACCGTGACGACGGCGGACGTATCGTCTTCGTCATCGCGGATGGACTGGGCGGCCTGCCTGACCGACGGCATGCCCAGACCGAACTCGAAGCATCCGATACGCCGAACCTCGACAGACTGGCGTCGGACAACACTTGCGGTCTGATCGATCCGGTGCTCCCGGGCATCACCTGCGGCAGCGGGCCGGGACATCTGGCCCTGTTCGGCTACGATCCACTCGAGCACAGGGTCGGACGCGGCGTGCTCTCGGCCCTTGGCATCGGTTTCGAGTTGACTCACCGTGATATCGCGCTGCGCGGCAATCTGGCACGATTCGGCGATCATGAAACCGTCGCGAATCGCCGCGCCGGGCCTATCGGTTCGGACAGGGGCCGCGACCTTATCCACAAATTGCGCGAGATCGAACTCGACGATGTCGAGTTGTTTGTCGAACACGTGCGGGATCATCGGTTCTGTCTCATCCTGCGCGGCGACGGACTGCATGATGACGTCAGCGACACCGACCCCCAAGTTGACGGCCGTCGATGCCGCCGGTCAGAGCCGGCCAGCCTTGCCGCCCGGCCAACTGCCGAACTCATCAACCAGTTCATGGACGAAAGCCGACAGCGTTTGGCCGGTGCGGAGGACGAAGACGCCAACGGGGTGCTCCTGCGCGGCGCGGGACGGCTTGTCGATCTACCATCGCTCAAGACCATCTGTGGGCTTGAGTCAGCGGCCGTGGCGCTCGTGCCGATGTATCGCGGCGTCGGCAGGCTCCTCGGCATGGATGTGCCGGAACCGGCCAATGACCTGGACCGACAAATCGACACCGTGTGCGACGCACTGGACGAGTACGACTTTGTCTTCCTCCACCACAAGACACCCGACAAGACGGGCGAAGCCGGCGACTTCGAAGGACGCATGGAAGCGATCGAGCAACTAGACCGATGCCTGCCCCGCCTGATCGGCCAGGACCCCGATGTGCTGGTCGTGACCGGTGACCACAGCACCCCGGCGCGCCTTCACACCCATAGCTGGCATCCGGTGCCCGTCCTGCTTGCCGCTGAGCACTGCCGGCCTGACCCCGCCGCCTCTTTCGGTGAAACCGAGTGTCTCCGCGGCGGGCTGGGACGCTTCGAAGCCCGACACCTCATGACACTTGCTCTCGCGCACGCCGGGCGCCTGGACAAGTTCGGCGCGTGAGCTGACATAGCGCGACACTCGCATACCGGCGCCCCAAATGAGGCGTCGCCTTAGCGGCACTACCGCCATTCGCCGACCGAGCTCACGTCATCCGGTGATTCCATGTTATACCGCGTTCCTCTGATCTGCGCGTTGACGACGGCTCAACACGTACGCCGTGAACATGAGAAGGACATGCCCAACGGGCCCACCGGAGAGGACATCATTGATCCGCGGAGAACGCAACGTGGCGAGCGCCTGAAGGACCGGACGGTGGCGATCACCGGACGCCTGTCATCGATGACAGGCGATGAAGCGAAGGAGGCGATCCGCATGCAGGGCGGACGCGCCAGTTCGAGCGTCTCCAGCGGCACAGATTACCTCGTGGTGGGAGATGATCCGGGACAAAACAAGATCGCCGATGCGCGTGAACAAGACGTTGACACCATCGACGAGGAGGAGTTCGCCAGACGCCTGGGTCGGAACTACGACTGACCGTCACAGGGCCACGGTTGCTCGACGCAGCGGCGATCAGCCATCCACGTTCGTCAGGCCTTCACGAATGGCGAACTTCGTCAACTCCGCCACACTGTGCAGGTCCAGTTTCTTCATGATGTTGCGCCGATGGGTATCAACCGTGTTGGTCGAGATATGGAGCTGCGACGCGATCTCGCCCGAAGTCAACCCCTCTGAAAGCAACTGCAGCACCTCGCGTTCGCGTCCCGCCAGTTCCTGCATCGCGGTCACCGGCTCGGCCCGCGGATTCACGAAACCTTCCACCACGATGTCCGTGACATCACTGCTCAGGAACTTCAATCCCTTCTGTGCCCGTCGCACGGCCTTGAGCACCTCCGCGCCGGCCGTCTCTTTGGTCACGTATGCCTGGGCCCCCGCCTCGAGCATGGCCTGCACCCGCCGCCGGTCCGCGTGGGCCGAGAGAGCAATGACCTTCGTGTTCGGATGGTCCGACACGATCTGACTCGTCGCCTCCATGCCGTTGAGCTGCGGCATGCCCACATCCATGAGCACCACATCTGGACGCAGTTCATCCACCATCGATACCGCCGTGCGACCATCCTCGGCCATGCCAACCACTTCCAGGTCCGGCTCCTGGTCGAGCATGGCGCGCAGCCCACTGAGCATCACCCGATGATCGTCCACCAGTAAGATTCGCGTGGCCATCGCGGCCCCCTCGTATCAAGGCAATGCAAAACTCGGCGCATTATAGCGGCTCAACGCCGCGCCGGACCTGATCAGCGCGCCGCGCGGTTCAATTTGGCGTGAAAGGGCGCTGAATATCAGGGTGTCGCCGCCGGCGTGCATCGGGAGTTGCCTGAAAGCGCGCCGCACGTCACGAAATGAGCCGCTATCCAGACCATCGCGGGCCGGTCAGCCGCCGATGGTCTCGTGTGTGAATTCTGCAATCGCCGCGTCGATGCGCGCCAACTCGTGTTCACTGAGTTGAACGTCGGCCGCCAGTGCGTTCTCCCGCGCGTGACGGCTGCTGCGCGAGCCGCACAGCACATGACTGACACCCGGCTGATGCAGTGTCCACGCGATCACCAATTGAGCCATCGTGAGCACGTGATCATCGGCGATCGGACGGATGGCCTCGATCATCTCGTTGATCTGCCGGATATGGTCGGACTCGAAGCGCGCTTCGCGCGCCCGCGTATCATCCGCATCGAACTGTTGCTCGGGCGACATCTTCCCCGTCAGCAGCCCCTTGGCCAACGGCGAATACGCCAGCACGGCCATTCCCTGTTCGCGACAGTACGGCAACTGATCCTCTTCGATCTCACGATCCAGCATCGAGTATTTCTCCTGGTCCGTATCCAGCGGCCCGTACCGGCGATACGAGTCCATCTGCTCCCCGGTCGCGTTGCACACGCCGATGGCGCGGATCTTGCCTTCATCCTTCAGGTGGATCAGCGCCGACATCGTGTCTTCGATCGGCGTCGTCGCGTCCTGCCAGTGCGTCTGATAGAGGTCGATGTGGTCCGTTCTGAGCCGTGCGAGGCTGGCCTCGAGTTCCGCCCGAATCGAATCCGGATGCAGGTAGATGTAGATCCCCAGATGTCCATCGGACTTGGGACCGGTTACATCGGCATGGAACTTGAGTTCACCCAGCGTAGTGTTGGTCACCATACCACACTTCGTCGCCAGCACCACCTCATCGCGGCGATCGGCGATCGCTTTGCCGATCAGTTCTTCCGAGAGGCCGAAACCATACAGCGGCGCGGTGTCAATGAGGTTGACGCCCTCGTCGATGGCCGTCCCGATCGCATACATCGCCTCCCGTTCATCAACACCGCCCCACATGAAGCCGCCCATGCCCCACGTGCCCAGCGCGACGACCGATGCCCTGATCTCAGACTGTCCCAGTGGTGCGTATCGCATCCTGCTCATCCTCTCTGCCTCAGGCCGCACTGCGCTGAGGCGCCATCTCCTTCGCCACCGACTCGCCGGTTCCCGCCTCTTCCGACTCAAGCTCAAGCTTGAGCGACAGGAACGCCAGCAGATCGCGCAGCGAGAGAATGCCTGCCAGTCGACCGTCCTCGACCACCATCGCCCGGCTTACGTCCGCGCGGCTCATCTTCGTCAGCGCATCCATCGCGTCATCGTCCGGGCGAAGCGTGTTCTCGGTTCCGCAGTGCTCGGCGATGTCGGCGACCGTTCGGCGCGACCATTCCTCCCGCGGCACGGCTTTGATCTGCCGCGTGCTCACGCACCCGACGAGTCTGTCGTCCTCCGTGACAGGCAGCATCTTGAAGTGATGTCTGTACACGTAGTCTTCGACCAGTTGCTCCACCGTCGTGTCCGGTGTTACCGTGATCGGTTCGCGCGTCATGAAGCGCCGCACCGGCTCGCCATGGAGCACCTGACGCACCAGCACCTGCTGGTAGCTGCTCTGGGCCGCCCCGCGCAGAAACAGCCCGAGCAGGAACCACCACATCGCGCCGATGAAGTTCCCGACGAACAGAAACACGACCGCCAGACCGATCAGCAACGCCCCGAAGCCCGATCCGAGGCTCGAGCAGATATTCGTCGCCCAACGCAGCGAGTTCTTCCACTTCCAGAGCAGCGCGCGCAGCACCCGACCGCCGTCAAGGGGAAAAGCCGGAATCGCGTTGAACACCAGCAGCAGTGTGTTAACCAGCACCAGGTACACGATCACCGCCGCCACGCCCTGCGGCAGCGGCGCCGCCAGCCCGACCGCGAATAGTACCACCAACGCCAGTGTCACAATCGGCCCGCCGATGGCCACGAAGAATTCGGCCTCCGCGCTTGGCGGCTCATCATTCATCTCCGCCACGCCACCGAAGATGAACAGCGTGATGCCGCCCATCTCCAGCCCGTACCGACGCGCTACCAGCGCGTGCCCAAGTTCATGCAGCAGCACGCAGACAAACAGACCCAGCGCGCCGCCCAGACCCATCCACCAGTAGCTGGCCGTGGTCAATCCCGGCGCGATCAACGGGAAGAAACCCATCGCCAGTGACCATGTGATCAGCGCCACGATGATCAGCCAACTCAGGTCGATCCGAATCGGGAAGCCGAAGAGTTTCAGGATGGTAAGCCGCTTACCGAAAATGCCCGACTCCTTTCAATATGCACCGTATCCCACTCACGCATGCGCGCCGCACGGCGAGTTGGTGGCGCGCCGCGCATGCCTCTTTGCAGCCGAGCGCGCCGGATTCGCCGTTCGATCAGAAGCATTCCTTCTTAATATGCTCAGCGATCTTCCGCTTCAGCTTGTCGGCCACCTTGACGTCTTCCTGTTTGCACTGCTTCCACAACTCCTGCAGGTCCTCATCGGCATCAGCGTTGGCGATGTACTGATCATACCGCCAGATCGAGTCAAGACGCTTGTTCAACTCGTGCACGATGTCGTGGTCATGGTCGGCCATCGCCTTCGTTTCGCCGATATGCTGCATTTCCTGTTCTGCTGCGAGCGTCATGGGCTGCTCCTTCCGTATTGGTGATGACAACTGTATGCGATCTCCCGAAAGCCACTGGCACATTACGAGGAAACAGGCCGACCGGGCATCACGTCTTCCGGGGATATGTGCGCCCGATCACCGGTAACACATCCCGACACGCCGGCCACAGGGCCGCGTCTCCTGTCATCTCAACGTCGACTCACATCATGAGGTGAATACGCCGCATGCTTCCCGGTATCTGCTGCCGGAAGCGTGCGTACCCGGTTAAGCTTCGATCGGACGCTGACTTTCGCGCTCAGCATGGGCTGAGCGATTGCTCTTGGGAGGTGCGTTCGCGCCGGATTCTGTCGCCCTGATCGACGCCGTGCGCGTGAGTCGACCGAACGCAGACCCGGGGGAGTGGCCGCCATGATGGATCAGGAACAGGTCGATGAAGCAGCCCCGCCCGCGCCGGAAAGGCCCTGGGCCGAACCGGTCGAGACGATCGCCGAGGCACTGAACACGGACCTCGAGGACGGATTGGCTGGGGACGAAGCCGTACGTCGCGTGACGCAGTACGGCCCCAACCGGTTGCGCGCCCAGCGCACCGTCAGCGGCTGGCGCGTGCTGTTCCGCCAGTTCACCAGTGTCGTGATCCTACTCCTCGTCGCCGCCATGGCGCTCGCCATCAGCTTCGGCCAGTGGCCCGAAGCGATCGCCGTCGCCGTCGTCATCATCATCGTCAACGCCGGCATGGGGTTCATGGCCGAATGGCGCGCGATACGGTCCATGCAGGCCTTGCGACGCATGGGTCGGCAGATCGTCACCGTGCGGCGCGACGGCCGTGAGCAACAGATCACGGCCGACCAGTTGGTTCCGGGTGACGTCGTCGTGCTGGAAGCCGAAGCGCTCGTGCCCGCCGACCTGCGCATCGCGCAAGCCGACCAGGTCCGCGTCAACGAGGCCGCGCTTACCGGCGAATCAGTCGCCGTCATCAAGACCAACGAGACTGTGGCCGAAGAGGCGCCGCTTGCCGAGCGCACCTGCATGCTGTTCCGCGGGACGACCGTCGTGGAAGGCAGCGCGAGGGGCATCGCCGTGGCCACCGGCATGGCCGCCCAGATCGGACGCGTCTCGAAGCTTGCCCAGGAAGCTGAAAGCGCCGCCACGCCTCTGCAGCGGAAGCTCGACCGGCTGGGTCGCCGCCTAGCCTGCTTAGTCATCGCGGTAGCGTTCATCCTGGTCGGCGTCGGCTACCTCACGCGTGAAGGTCAGACCATGCTGGTGGTGGAAACCGCCATCGCCCTGGGTGTCGCGGCCATCCCCGAGGGGCTGCCGATCGTCGCCACCATCGCGCTGGCCCGAGGCATGCACCTGATGGCCCGGCGCAACGCCCTGATCAACCACCTGCCCGCCGTCGAAACGCTCGGCGCCACCGGCGTCATCTTCACCGACAAGACCGGCACGCTGACACTCAATCGCATGACCTTGCGCAAACTCGTCACGCCCGCCCGGTCATTCGAGTTGGATCTCGATAGCAATACGGCTGACACCAGCAACGCGCAGTTCGAGCATCACCTGCTCACGCGCAGCATCGAGATCGGCGTCCTGTGCAACAACGCGGCCCTTCACGATCGAACCGAGAATGAGAACAGAGAAGAGGGCAAGGACGGCCACAACCAACACGAGGACGGTCCGCGTGGCGACCCGATGGAGGTCGCCCTGCTTCAGGCCGGCCGCGAACACGACCTTGGCCGCCCCAAGCTGCTGCGGCAGAAGCCCGAACAGCGGGAGGAATCGTTCGATCCGGACGAGATGAAGATGGCCACGTACCACCGGGCCGGCGATCGTCTCTTCGTTGCGGTGAAAGGCGCTCCCGAACGTGTGCTTGAGGTCTGCGATCGCCTCGCCGCGACAGAAGGCGACGACGCTGAGGCCGATGCACCGATGTCGGACGAAGACCGCGAGCATTGGAGGCAGACCGCCGACGATCTGGCCGCGGACGGCCTTCGCGTGCTCGCCTTCGCGGACAAGTACGTGGACGCGGTCGATGCACCGCCGTACGAACATCTGAGGCTTGTGGCCATGGTTGGCCTGCTCGACCCGCCGCGCGAAGATGTCAGACAGGTGGTCAATACCACCCAGGCCGCCGGGATCCGCGTCGTGATGATGACCGGCGACCAGCCCGGCACCGCCCTGGCCATCGCCCGATCCGTCGGGATCGTTGGCGACCAGGACGACCCCGAACCCGCGGTCATGCGCGGCGATGAACTGGAACCGCCCGACCGACTCTCGGAAGACGGTCTCGCGCAGATCCGGCGCACCAACATCTTTGCGCGCGTGAGTCCCGAGCAGAAGCTCGACCTCGTCGGCGCCTACCAGCAAACGGGCGACGTGGTGGCCATGACCGGTGACGGCGTGAACGACGCGCCGGCGCTCAAGAAGGCCGACATCGGCGTGGCGATGGGCAAGCGCGGCACGGACGCGGCCAAGCAGGTCGCCGACATGGTTCTCACCGACGACGCCCTGCAGAGCATCACCCGCGCCATCGAGCGCGGGCGCATTACCTTCACCAACATCCGCAAGTCCGCGATGTTCATGCTGTGCACAAACGTGGCGGAGGTGGTGGCGGTGGCGGTGGCCTTCGCGGCCGCGTGGACCATACCGATCCGGCCGCTACAGATCCTCTACCTGAACATGCTCACCGACGTGCTTCCCGCGCTGGCGCTCTCGGTCAGCCGCGGTGAGCCGGACATCATGGCGCAGCCGCCGCGCGATCCGCACGAGGCCGTCCTGACCAGGCAGCATTGGCAACACATCATCGGCTGGGGCCTCCTGATCGCCGCCTGCGTTCTGACCGCCATGATGCTCGCCCACCACTGGTTGGGCCTGAACACCCCCGCCGCCGTAACCACCTCCTTCCTGACGCTCGGCTTCGCCAAGCTATGGTTCCCGCTCAACCTTCGCCGACGGGACAGTCGCCTGGCGCACAATGAGATCACAGCAAACCCCTGGCTCTGGCTGGCCATCGGACTCTGCGCCGTGTTGCTGGTGCTGGCTGTCTACCTGCCCGGCCTTTCAGACGTGATGGACACCTACAATCCCGGTCTCGATGGCTGGGCGTTGGCCATCGCGATGAGCGCCATCCCCGTGCTGATCGGACAAATCTGGTTTCGATTGCGCCCGGACTAGCTGTTGGGCCGAGCCACTACCGCACAATCGTGAGCGCACTCACGCCATTGCGCCATTCACGGGCCCCGGCGGACGGCTGATAATCAGCATGCACCATATGGGACATGGTGCGGCGGCGCAGGCCGAACCGCTGTGCGATACGCAACCGGTCAGCGTCCGAGATGAGGAGGCACTCTGTGGCTGAAGATCTAGAGCATCTGAACAACCCTTGGCTCGTCCCGGTCTGGCCCGGTATGGGAAGCGTGGCCATGCTCGCGGGCAGCCAGATCGTCTCGTCCCTGAGTGTCGACGTCACGAAGGAGTTGCAGGCCGATGAGTTCTTCGAGATTCATCACGTAGAGGTGTCCGACGGCCTGGCCGTCGCCGGGCGGCGACCCAAGAACGTGTTCCTTCTCTGGCGCGACCCGAAGCAACAGCGCGACCTGATCATCTTCATGGCCGAGAGCCAGCCACAGCACGGCGGCTACCGACTTTGCAGACAGATCGCGCAGTTCGCGCGGGACTGGAACGTGAAACGTATCGTAACCTTCGCCGCAATGGCCACGCAGTTGCACCCGTCCCAGGAAGCGAGCGTGTTCGTCGTGGCGAACAACGCCGCGCTTATCGACGAGTCACGCGCCCGGGGGCTCAGGCTTCTCGCGCATGGCCAGGTCAGCGGTATGAACGGGCTGATGCTCGCGGCCGCGGCGGAAGTCGGCATTCCGGGCCTGTGCCTGATGGGCGAGATGCCCTACTTCGCCGTCAACGTACCGAGCCCCCCGGCCGCCCTGGCGGCCCTGAGGGCGTTTACCGACCTCGCTGACGTGCAGCTCGATCTGAGTCGGCTCGAAGTTCAGGCGAGGCAGGTGCGCCGACAGCTTGAGGAACTCGTAGAGCGGCTTCAAGCGTCCTCCGAGGAAGACGAGGAGAGCGCACTTGGTTTCACCACCCCGGACCTCGACTGGCAGTCGCAAGAGGACGAGCATGAACCGGCCGAACAGAGACCACGATCGGAACTCGATCCCCAGGCGGAGCAGCGCATCGAGTCGTTGTTCGAGCAAGTGAAGCAGGATCGCTCCAAGGCAATGAGACTCAAGCACGAGTTGGACCGCCTCAACGTGTTTGGGCAGTACGAAGACCGCTTCCTCGATCTGTTCCGCAAAGGCGGCTGACCACGGCGGCAGCCGTCCCCCAGCCAACCGATCACCATATTGATACCCACCCCGAGTCTTGGACGAAACAACCCATGGACACTTTCATGCCGATTGTTGGCGAACCTGATCTGCGAACGCTCATCGAGTACCGTGGTCCACAAAGCGTCACGATCCAGATCACCACCTTCCGGGCCGGACGCGACACGCGACAGAACGCCATCAGTGCGCAGAACGCGCTGGCGGATACTGAGAAGCAGCTGTGCGAACTGGGACTTAAGGAAGCCGAGGCGCGTGCCTATCTCGAGGAAGCCAACACGCTGTTCCTGGACGACACATTCTGGCGCCACCAGGGCGACGGCCTGGTGCTCTATATCGGTCCCGACCGCATGTGGAGCTACCGCTTGCCTTTCGGGGTGCCCACGCTCGTTCACGTCGGCAGCCGCTTCCTCGTCAAGCCGCTGCTCAAGCGCCTGGGCAGGAACCGCCGCTTCTACATCCTGGCGCTCAGCGCCAACGCCAGTCGCTTCTTCGAGGCGACGCCCGATGGCATCCAGCACGTTGAACTCACCGACGCCCCGGAGAGCATCGATGATCTGATGAAGTACATCGTTCGGGAGAAGTCTCTCCAGTTCCACACCGACGGCGCCGGCCGCCCTTCGGGCCAGAGGCGGTCGATCACCTTTCACGGCCATGGCGTCGGCACGGATGATACGCTGGACAACAAGCGACTCGAGGAATACTGCCGCATGGTCAGCCGGTCGGTGGAGGAAGCGATCAAGGGGTCCGAAGCGCCGCTCGTCCTGGCCGCCGACGAACGACCACAGGCCGCGTTTCGCCAGATCAGCGGCTACGAACACTTGGTGGACCAAGGCATCTCGAGCAATCCCGAACAGATGGATCCCGAGGAACTGCACCGGCGGGCACTGCGATGGGTCCGGCCGTCGCTCGAGGCGCCACTGGAGTCCGCCCGCGCAAGATTCCGCGAGGCGGCCGGCAGCGGTCTGGCCCTGACCGACATCCCCGAGGCCGTGCGCGCCGGACAGGACGGCCGGATCGAAACGCTCTTCCGCCGTCGATGCACAATGCTGGGCCGCGTTCGATCCCGAGACGCGCGAAGCCGAACCCCATGCCGAACCGGCCCCAGGAGACGACGAACTGATCGACTCCGCCGCGGCCAATGCCTGGGTCAACGGCGGCTCCGTCTTCGCCATCGATCAGGCCGCCATTCCGGAGCAGTTGCCGTTGGCCGCCATCGTCCGCTTCAAGACGGCCGGTACATGAATCACCCCTCGCCCCGGCGAGCAACCGGACCGCCGACGACTCGCCCAGTCGCCTTGATCGCTTCGCCGCCACGTCAGCCCGATCAGTTCGCAACTTGACACGCGGCGTCGTTCACCTGGTTGCGCGGCGATCCCTCGGCAAAGTACCGGATGTTCTCCATCGTTGTTCCGATGATGCGTCCCACCGCTTCGCGCGTGTTGAACGCGCTGTGCGGCGTCACCACCACGTTGTGCATGTGCGTCAGAACGTGATCTGCCAGCAGCGTGCCCAGATCGTGTTCACGCTCGTACACCGATCGCAACAGCTCCGCCTCCTCGCGGATGATCGGCTCCTCGGGCAGCACATCCAGCCCCGCGGCCGCGAGCTTGCCCTCCGCCAGCGCCCGCACCATTGCCCGGATGTCCACTACTTCGCCGCGCGCCGTGTTGATGAGCACCGCCCCATCGCGCATCTGGTCGAACTGATCAGCCGCGAGCATGTGATGCGTCTGATCATTCGCCGGCACGTGCACCGACACCACATCGGACGCCCCCAACAGTTCTTCCAAGGTGACGAACCGGAAGCCCAGTTCCCGCGCCGCCGACTCATCCTCCACAACATCGTGAGCCAGCACTTCCATGCCGAAGCCCCTGGCAATGCGGATCGCGCTGCGTCCGATGTCACCGGTGCCGATCACGCCGAACGTGCGGCCCTTCAGGTCGAATCCCTGCAGTCCCCGCGGGCTGAAATCCCCCTTGCGTGTCCGGTCGATCGCCTGCTCCAGCCGATGGCTGATCGTCAGGAGCAGACCGAACACGTGCTCCGCCACCGTGTTCGATCCGTAACTGGGCACGTTGCTCACCACGATGTCGTGTTCATCACAGAAGTCGATATCGATGTGATCGAAACCTGTCGACCGCGTTGCGATCAGCTTCAAGTCATCGAACTGCTCGAGCACATCGGCTCCCACGTGCGAGTTGATGAACGTCGAAACCACCTGGGCGTCGGCATGTTCGCCCGCATTCGACGCCCGCAGGGGTTCGACAAGCGTCCTCACCTCGTACCCGTCTTTCAACTCATGGAAGGTGTCGGCCTCCCAGTTCTCAACCTCGAATGCGACAACCTTCATCATTCACCTCCCGTGTCCGTTCATTGACTGCTCGCATAAGTTGCGGCCCGGTGCTCCGCCTCCGCGATCCTATGCCGCACGTCGATCACGCGATCCGGGTTGACCGAGATCGAATCGATCGCGTGCTCAACCAGGAACGCCGCGAATTCCGGGTGGTCGCTCGGCGCCTGCCCGCAGATACCGACGGGCTTGCCCGCATCGTGGGCCGATTGGATCAGCGATGCCACGCTGCGCTTCACCGCCTCATTGCGCTCGTCAAACAAGCCCGACAGCGCATCCAAGTCCCGATCAATACCCAGCACCAGTTGCGTCAGGTCGTTGGTGCCGATCGAGAACCCATCGAAGCGCTCGGCGAACTGCGAAGCAAGGATGATGTTCGCCGGGACCTCCGCCATCACGTACACCCGCAACCCGTCCTTCCCGCGCACCAGCCCGTACTCGGCCATCGTCGCCAGCACCGCGTCCGCTTCGTCCACCGTGCGGCAGAACGGCACCATCACCACGATGCTCGTCAGCCCGATCCGCTCGCGCGCCTTGCGCAGCGCCCGGCATTCCAGCGCGAACGCGTCCCGGAAGCGATCGCTGCGGTAGCGGCTCGCGCCGCGGAAACCAATCATCGGGTTCGGCTCCTCCGGCTCGAACGCCGCGCCGCCGATCAGTCCCGCGTACTCGTTGGTCTTGAAGTCGCTCAGGCGTACGATGACGTCCTTCGGATGAAAAGCCGCCGCGATCTTCGCGATCCCCCGCGCCAGGTGATCGACGTAGTATTGCGCCCGATCCTCATAGCCGCGCGTCAGTTCGTCGATCCGCCTCCGCACGTCCTCGTCCTCGATTTCGTCATACCGTGTCAGCGCCAGCGGGTGGATCTGAATGATGTTGTTGATGACGAACTCCATCCGCGCCAGCCCAACCCCGTCCACCGGCAGGTTCCACCATCGGAATGCCGCGTCCGGACTGGCCAGGATCATCATCAGTTGCGTATCGATCTCGGGCAGACCGCGCATGTCGATTTCCTTCGCCTCGAAGTCCAGTTCGCCATCCAGCACCTGTCCACTCTCGCCGGACGCGCACGAAACCGTCACCTTCCGGCCGTCGCCGATCAACTGCGTCGCGTTGCCCGTGCCGATGACCGCCGGTATGCCCAGTTCGCGGCTGACGATTGCCGCGTGCGACGTGCGCCCGCCATGGTCGGTTACGATCGCCGCCGCCCGCTCCATCAGCGGACCCCAGTCCGGGTCGGTCATCGCCGCCACCAGGACGCCGCCGTCCTCGAACCGGTCCGCTTCCTCCGGACGTCCCAGCACGAACGCCGGGCCCGACGCGATTGCGCTGCCGATCGCCAGTCCTTCCACGAGTTGATCGCCCCGCTCCTTTAGCCGGTACGACTTGAGTCGCGCCACCTGTTTCTGCGACTGCACCGTCTCCGGACGCGCCTGCACGATGAACATCTCGTCCGACTCACCGTCCTTCGCCCACTCGATATCCATCGGCCGCTCGTAGTGGCGCTCAATCGCCGCGCACCAGCGGGCCAATCGCAGAATCTCTTCATCAGTGAGCACGAAGCGGTCCCGGTCCTCGGGGTCGACTTCCACTTCCTCGGTCGGCGACGCGCCCCTTTGCGCGTAGACGATCTTGCGCCGCTTCGTCCCCAGCGATTTGTCGATGATCGGTTCCAGCGTGTCATCGCCCAGTAGCGGCTTGAAGACCCGGTACTCGTCGGGATTCACCGAGCCTGCCACCACCGTCTCGCCCAGTCCCCAGTTCGCGTTGATCACCACCACGTCCGGAAAGCCGGTCTCGCTGTCGATGGTGAACGCCACGCCCGCCCCCGCCTCGTCGGCGCGCACCATCTTCTGCACCCCAACCGACAGCGCCACCTGCATGTGATCGAAGCCCTGCTCCTCGCGATAGGCGATGGCCCGGTCGGTGAACAGCGAGGCGTAGCATCGCACGCATGCCTCGATCAGCGCCTCGTCGCCGCGGACGTTGAGGAACGTCTCCTGCTGCCCCGCGAAACTCGCCTGCGGCAGGTCTTCTGCGGTGGCGCTGCTGCGCGCCGCGACATCCACCTCATCCGTCCCGTATTGATCGCTCAGTCCGTGATACGCGTCGCGAATATCGTCGGCCAGCGCCGAGGGCATTTGCGCTGATCCGAACAGCTCACGGATCGACGACCCGATCGATTCGATGTTGCCGTTGTCGTCCGCCAGTTGGTTCAGTTGCTCGCGGATCGACGCCTCAAGGTCATTATGTGCCAGGAACTGCCGATACGCGGCCGCCGTCGTCGCGAAGCCGTTGGGCACGCGGATGCCCGCCGCCCGCAGCGTGCTGTACATTTCGCCCAGTGACGCGTTCTTGCCGCCCACCTCTGATGTGTCATCCGACCCGAGGCCCTCCAGCCATCGCACGGACGGCCGCTGCATTGTGCTCTGCTCACTCATGATGCTTCCTGTTCTGTTGTAGATTGGCTCATCAGTTCGTAAAGCCCCTCGGTATCCTCGCGCCGGCACAGTTCGGTGCCCGGCGTCATCACCGCCGCCGCACCGGCCGCGACTCCGAGCCGAGCCGCCTCGACCAGGTCCCGGCCTCGCCCCAGCGCCAGCGCTACGCCCGCCATCAGTGAATCGCCCGCCCCGATGCGGCTGCGGATCGTCACTGTCGGCGCGGCCACGCGCTCGACACGCTCACCCGTCACCAGCATCGCCCCGCCGCCGCCCAGCGAGACCATCACCACCGCCACCTCGCGCTCCTGGACCAGGCGCGACGCCGCTTCCTCAACATCACGATCGCTGTCAAGCGTCCGCTCGGCCAGTTCGCTCAGTTCACGAAAGTTCGGCTTGATGAAGTACACGCCGCGACTGACCGCTTCACGCAGCGCAGCACCGCTGCAGTCCAAGAGCACCCGCTTGCTTGCCTCACCCACGTGCGCCGCCAGGTTCGCGTAGGCGCTGCCCGACAGTCCCGGCAGCAGACTGCCGCTTATCACCACATAGTCAGCCGAGCTCATCGTCGCATCTAGCGCCGCCAGGCACGCGTCGATCAGCGCGTCCTCGGCTTTTGGCCCCGGCATGATGAAACGGTACAGTCGGTCGCTGCCCGACTCGAACACGTTCGCGTTCACCCGCGTGTCACCCTCGATGTCGATCGCCTCGTGCGGCACATCCTCACCGTCCAACAACCTGTTGAGGCGGCCGCCGTCCGGTCCGCCGCAGGTGTGAATCGCCCGCGTTTCGCCACCCAGCCGGCGGATCGCGCGCGATACGTTCACGCCGCCGCCCCCGGGCTCGTAGTGCGGCTGGTCCATCCGCAGCTTCCGGTCCGGCTCCACGCGGTCGACCGACGTGATCTGGTCAAGGCACGGATTGAGCGTCAGCGTCACGATCGGTTTCATGTGCTCGCCTCCTGTTGCTTGACATGCCGCCGGATCAGATGGTCGAGCGCCGGCGGGGCGGCCAGGCACGTCACCAGCACCACGCACACCATCGCCGAGAACAAGCTCGGCGTCACCGCCCACTCGCCTTGCCGCAGGCCACGGTGCATCACGATCATGGCGATCTCCGCACGCGGTACCATGGCCACGCCGCACACCAGGGCGCTGCCGGGACTGGTGACGACGAGTCCGGGTATACCGGTACCAACCATCTTGCCGGCAATCGCCGCCGCAACCAGGAACAGCGGAAGGACCCATGATCCGGTAAGCGAGGACGGAGCGACACTCAGGCCGATACCGACGAAGAAGAAAGGCACGAACAGATCGTGCAACGTCTGGTAAGGGGTGCGGTTCTGGATGGCTTCGCGATTGCCACTGAAAGCCAGACCAGCGAAGAACCCCCCGATTGCCACGGAGAACCCCAGTACACCTGCGATGCCGGCGATGATGATACCGACGCAGGTCAGGCTGATGACTGCATCGGTTGGGGACTCGCGATGCTCGAGGAATCGAACCACGTACGGCCGAGCGAATCGCGCGAAGAGGAAACAGGCTGCGGCGAATACGAGTAACGTGATCAGAACCAGGCCCACCGTGGTCAGTACTGACGTCCATTCGAACCCCGACTGCGTTGAATCCGCACCAGCACCAATGCCGCGCAGCGTGGGGAGCATCGCGAAGAGCACGGCCAGAAACAGGACGCCGGATATGTCGTCGAGCTCAGCTACATCCACGAAGAGCTGGCCGTCCCCGGAGTCGATGGCGTTCGTTCGCTCCCAGATCGCAGAGGAGACGCCGACGCTGGTGGCGGTCATTGCCACGCCGATCACGATGCTGGGAACGAGTCCCAACCCCAGCCACCATGCCACGCCGAACCCCAGCCCACCGCTGACAAGAATGTTGCCGAGCCAAATCCAACTCGCGCGGCGAAGCTGTCCCACCAGACGGCTGATCTGGCTCTTCAACCCCACCGTGAAGAGCAGCGCGATCACACCCAGCTTCGCCAGGAACTCAAAGACCCGGTCGGCCTGGTCCGGCAGGACGCCCCACGCTTCTTCCGCCGCCCGCAGCGCGAAGCCGATCAGGAGATACGCCACCAGCGGGGGCAGCCGCACGCGCTCGCACGCGGCCTTCGCCAGCAGCGACGCCACGATTACCACGCCGACGATGATCACCAGCAACGCGATGTCGAGCGTTGTTTCAGGCATGGTCCCACACCCTCCGGTAGCGCGGCCGGAGCCACTTGTGCAGTTCGTTCACGATGATCGCCGTCGACGCCACGAGGCCCGCGACCAGCCATGTCTGCGCGTCCAGCGGCGCGAGGCTCAGCAGTTCCTGCGTCAGCGGAATGTAAACCGCCGCGATGTGCAGACCCAGCGAAGTCATCACCCCGATAAACAGCAGCTTGTTCGCCAGCAGTGGCTTGCGGAAGATCGACACGTCCTCGCTGCGGCAGTTGAACACGTGCACCTTCTGGAACAGCACCAGCGTGGTCAGCGCGGCGGTGCGCGCCAGCGTCAGGTTCTGGTCGTTCCCGCTCCACGTGCCGAAGTCGAAACCCCACACCCACAGGAACATCGCCAACACACCGACGGCCAGCCACACGCCCACGATGACCAGTCGCTCGAGCAGCGCCGCGTCCAGCACGCCTTCCGAGGGCGGACGTGGCGGCTGGCGATAGAGCGCCGTCTCACCGGGTTCGAAGGCCAGGGCCACATCCGCAATCCCGTTGGTCACCACGTTGCACCAGAGAATCTGTGCCGGCAGCAGCGGCAACGGCCATCCCAGCCCCAGCGCCCCGAGAATGATCAGCACATCCGCCGCGCCCGTCGACAGCAGGAAGAACGTCGCCATCCGAATGTTGCGAAAGGCTGTGCGCCCCTGCTCCACCGCCGCGTACACGCTGGCGAAGTTGTCATCGGTGATCACCATGTCGCTCGCTTCCTTCGCGACATCGGTGCCCGACCCCATCGCCGCCCCAAGGTGCGCCGTCTTGAGCGCCGGCGCATCGTTCACACCGTCGCCCGTCACCGCGACGATGTGGTTCCGCGCCTTGAGACGGTCAACGATCCGCGTCTTCTGCACGGGCTCGACCCGCGCAAAGACATTCGATCGCGACAGCGCCTCATCAAGCTGCTCATCCGCGTAGTCGTGTACCGCCCGCCCGGTGTGCGCCTCGAGCGCCGCCTGACCATCCGCGCCTTCGTCATCACCGCCCTCGTCCCCCGGCGCATGGCGTAACGGCGGCTCATGCAGGTGCACTTGCGAAGCGTTCGCGGCCCCCGTCCGCGCATGATCGCCCGTCACCATGATGATGCGGATCCCGGCCCGATGGGCGTCGTCGACCGCGCGGCGCGCCGACTCGCGCGGCGGATCCAGCAGCCCCTGCAGTCCCAACAGCGTCAGCCCGCCCGCCTCGCCGCGCTTCACCCCTTCGGCCGCCTCCTCGCCGCGACCGACCGCCATCGCCAGCACCCGCAGACCCTCGTCGGCCAGCGCATCGTTCTCCTGCGCCACCGACGAAGCATTCAGTTCAGCCCGCCGGCCCGACCGGTCCAGCCGCGCATCGCACATCTCGACCACCACCTCGGGCGCCCCCTTCACCAGCACGAGCGGCCCTTCGCCATCGAGCGCGAAACCATCGGCCGCCTCGCCCGCCTCGCGGACCGTCGCCATGAAGCGCTGCTCAGTCTTGAAAGGCACCCGCTCGATGAGCGCGTGCCGCGACTCAAGGTCACGCGGGTCGAATCCCGCGCGCCACGCCGCGAGGATCAGCGCCCGCTCCATCGGATCGGCCCCGCCTTGCTCGTCCCCGCCGGCGCCGTCCGACTCATCGCCCGCGTCGTTCTGCTCCTTTTTCTCGGCCGCCTCGATCACCGCATGCACGTCCGTGTCATGGCACAGCGCACCGACGAGCACCGTGCCCCGCGCGGCCGCGTCGTCAGCCAGGCCCTCGTCCCCCGGTTCGTAGCGCCTGTCACCGGCGGCAATCTTCTCCACCCGCATCCGGTTCCGCGTCAGCGTACCCGTCTTGTCCGAGACGATCGTCGTGCACGATCCGAGCGTGTCCACCGCCGGCAGTTGCCGGATCACCGCATGCCGCTGCGCCATCCGACGCACGCCGATCGCCAGCGCCACCGTCACCACGATCGGCAACCCCGCGGGAATCGCCGCCACCGCCAGGGCCACCGCCAGCGTCACCATGCGCGTCCAGTCGCGACCCATCGCCAGTCCCACCACCATCGCGATCGCCGCGATCACCAGGATGCCCCACGTGATCAGCACCGCCAGACGCTGGATGCGCCGCTGCAACGGCGTCTGCGTTTCGCCGGCCTCCTCCACCTGCTGCGCGATGCGGCCGATCTGCGTGGCCTTCGCCGTCGCGGCGACAACGCCCGCAGCCTTGCCCGAGGTCACCGCCGTGCCCATGAACGCCATGTTCCGCTGATCGCCCGGCGGCAGATCCGCATCCGCATCCGGCATGGCGTCGGCGTGCTTGCCCACCGGCACCGATTCACCGGTCAACGCCGACTCATCCACCTGCAGCGCCTCGACCGACATCAGGCGCGCATCGGCCGCCACCACGTCGCCCTCGCCCAGCAGCAGCACGTCGCCGGGCACCAGCGTCGCCGCTTCAACCTTCTTCTCCTCCCCGCCGCGACGCACCCGCGCCTTCGGCGCCACCATCTGCATCAGCGCCTCGACCGCGTGCTCGGCGCGATACTCCTGGATGAATCCCACCGTCCCGTTCACCACCAGCACCAGCCCGATCACGATGCCGTCGGCCCAGCGCGGCTCGCCGGTCACCAGGCTCGTCACCACCGTCACCACCAGCGCGCCCAGCAGCACGTAAATCAGCGGGCTCGTGAACTGGTGCAGCAGCACCTGCCACACCGTGACATGCCGGCGGCGGCCGATGCGGTTGCGCCCGTAGCGCTCCAACCGCCGCGCCGCCTCTTCATCCGCCAGCCCCTCGCGCCGCGTCGTCAGTTCATTAAGGACCGCGTCGATCTCGCGCCGGTGCCACGCGCTCGAGCGATCCTCGCCGCCATCCGACACCGCGCCTTCCGCGGTCCCCTTCGAAGCATCGCGCGCTTCAGCGCGCTCCTGGTCGTTCGCCGTGCGGGCGTTCATGGCGTCTGCCTGTGTCGCTGCATCTGATCATCCGCGCGGCCCGCATTGAAACCGCGGCGCCAATCTCTCCTGCCATCAGCATCGCTAGGCCCGATCGGCCACCGCCGTCGCGCCCAGTTGCTTGGCGCAGTGCGCGCTGCAGTACATGTTCCCATCGACCTCGACGCCGTGGCCGATGATCCGCGTGCGGCAGTGGCCGCACACCGGCGCAAGTGACGTGATCGCGCACTCGAAGCAGTCAAAGATGTGACGCTTGCCGTCCATCACCACTTCGAACGCCTTGTCGTATTCGTTGCCGCACATCTCACAACGTGCCATGGTTGTCCTTCCTCTCTGTGGCGCGTCTTGTTTACGACTGCCGGGCCGCGTCGGCGGTGTCGCGCGCCTTGGCGCCGCGCACCCACTTGCCCGCTTCGTCCGCCTCGCCGACTTCGAAGAACCGCACCTCGGCCGTCGTGAAGGGCTTGCAGAACACCGACATGCCCTTCTCCCAGGCCTTGTCACCGACGATCGCCACGCGCTCGATGTCGTTGAAGTGCTTCGCGTCGAACTTGATGTCCTCCCACAGCGCCCCGACCGACCAGCCGTGGAAATCAACCAGCTCCACCAGCACGCGGATCTTCCCGTGCTCGTTGATCAGCGTCTCCACCGCGGGAACCAGTTCCTCGTAGTCCTCGCGCTCCAGCTTCCCGGTGATCACCGCCGACAGAACCGGCGGTGTCGTCGTCCTTACTTCCAGATCAACAGCCATGATTCACTCACTCCTTCATCTTCTCGTGTCTGCTCGCGCGCGGCGTGGCGTGTCCGATCGCCGCGCTTACGACGCCGCGCCCTTCGGCAGCCGCGTGTTGATTTCGATCGACGTGCCGCCCAGCGCCTGCGACACCGGGCATGCCTCGTCCGCCTGCTGCGACAGCGACGACAGTTCCTCCTCGCTCAGTCCCTCCGCCTCCACTTGCACATCCAGACTGATCTTCGGGATGCGCGGCCGACCCTCCCGGTGCTCGAGTTCCACCGCCGCCGACGTGCGCACCCGCTTGGGGTCATGACCTTCATCCGTCAGCGCCCGGGTGAGCATCAGCGTGTAGCACCCGGCCAGGGCCGCACCCACTACTTCCTCCGGGTTGGTCAACTGTCCCTCGCGCGGCTTGGGCGACAGCGCGGCCTCGAACGCGCCGCTGCCCACGCTCAGACGTCCGCCGCCTTCCTTGAGCGAACCGTTCCATTCCGATCGCGCCATGTACGTGGGCATCGTCTTCCTTTCCATCGTGCCGCCCTGACCCCACGGCGACGCGGCGTGTGTCGATCGATCCCAACATAGCGCCGTCGCCACCCGGCGCACATCGCTCCATGGGGTGACAATGCGCGGCAAAAGCCGGTACGGGACGCCCCGGAATATGGCCGCCGCCACCGGCCCGCCGGCCGCACGCGACCGCGCCGACAGGCGAGGGGACCGGCTGCGGAGCCATAGGCTTAGCTCGTCGGCAAGCCAAACCCCGCTCACGGGGTGTGAGGGGCGATTGGGCGAGATGAATGCACTCTCGTGTAAGAAATGGGCCGAAAAATGTGTCAAAAGTGTACACTTTTTGGCCCCGTTTCGGCTCGTTTTCGTCTCGTTTCGTTCATCTGGCTTCAGATTCCGGTGGTTTCGGGCCTTGCCATGCGATGGACCGGCCCGGTGGCGGCGGCTCCGAGTGGCGCTTGACGCCGGCCACGGGTCGGGTGGAATGGGGCGAAATGCACATCCGGCCTGGGACGCCCGCCCGGTCGGCTCATGCCGCCGGGGACGGCCACGTCGGCATCCCACCCCTTCGCCACACACGCGCGGGCCGGGCCACTCGGATAACCGACGTGGCGCGATCAGCGGCGATCGAGAAGTGGGACTGCGGTTCATGGCTGCAGACCGGCAAGTGTCAGAGACGACGAAGGACGGGACCCGGAAAACAGGTCATCGCGCGGCCACGGACCGCGCGCCGGAACGCCAATATTATAGCATTCTGTTAGGCGTTGTCAAGGGCGGCCTGAAACTTCCGGGCGGGGGGTGCGGCTGGTTTCCCATGGCGTTCTGACGTCGCCGCGATACCGCTGCGGATGGCCTGACCGGCCCGGCTTCCCCAAGCGCCGCAACGGCTTGAAGGCATATGGTCTGTCCTTCGAAGTATCTCGGGCGCCATGGCCGGCAGCGCAGTGTCCATACCTTCCTGCTCGCCCGACCACGGGCGCCACTGTGGCCGTCTCCGGCAGAGCGTGAAGCGATGCGGCGAGCGATCGGGTGGGTATGCGTCCCCGCAGCGCGTTGGGCGTTGGTTCAGTGGATCAGGATCAACTCTTCCTGACTTCAACATTGGGACACCCAATCAATGGATCAGGTCGTATAGCACCT
>CAZHJL010000081.1:0-22862 GCA_964532795.1 uncultured Phycisphaeraceae bacterium
AGGTGCTATACGACCTGATCCATTGATTGGGTGTCCCAATGTTGAAGTCAGGAGTGCCGAGCGATTGCCAATCGCAACGGCTGTTGGATCTGGCAGATGTTAGCGCGCGCGACGAGCCGCGACCGCGAGGGAGCGGTCCGGTCCGACAATGAAGAAGCAAAGACCGCTCCCTCACGGTCGCGGCTCGTAGTGGACACTCATCAGACCACCCGGCGAAGGCATCCGCTTCCTCACCTCCCCTTTTGCCGCACGGATAAACCCGCTAGACTCACGTCCGGACGGAACACACCGCCTGGGGGGCTGCGCGGTGGTCAGCAAAGGGGACTGCCCGATTCGCCGCCGGAGCTGTGATCAATGTCCACCGACCCGATCCGATCGATCACCTACAACGTGCTCAGATGCACCGGGTGGAACCGGCGCTTCGATCAAGCCAAGCGCCCGCAACCCGAGCGCCCGCTGGTCCCCGACCAGATGACCGCGGCCCTGGGGGCCTACAAGCCGGACATCATCACCCTCAGCGAAGCGCCCGATCCCGGCATCACCCACGGCATGGCCGCGCAGCTCGGCATGAAGTGCGTCCATTTCGACAGCCCCGCCGGCTTTCCCGGCGCGTTGCTCACGCGCTTCGAGATCGTCGATCACGTGAACTGCCCCACCCCCACCGGCTACCGCCCGGACGGCCTGTTCACCCGCCACTGGGGCAAGGTCACCCTGCGCACGCCCGGCGGATCGACCCTCGTCGTCTACACCACGCACCTGTATCCCGGCCGCGAACCCGAGGACCGCGCCATCCGGCAGCGCGAGCAGGCCATGCTGCTCGACGCCGTGCGGCTCGACCTCATCGCCGAGCGCGACATCCTCCTCCAGGGCGATCTCAACCACCTGCCGGACGACCCGGAAATCGGCAACTGGCGCGATGCCTGGCTGGTCGACACCTACACCGGCCCGGCCGCGGACGGCTTCACCGTCGAAGCCGACCGCCGCGTCGCCCGCATCGACTACATCCTCCTCGGCGGCCCCATCGTCGAACGCCCGCGCAAGGCCCGAACGCTGGCGGAAGGGCCGTTTGTCGTTGACCCAGAAGATGAGGCCGGCTTCGCGCTGAGCGACCATGTGCCCTTCATGGTGGATATTGGGTAGGAGGAGTTTGCCACGGAGGCACAGAGGACACAGAGGAAGGCAAGCCGGATGCAATGCTCTGTGCTCTCTGAGTCTCTGTGGTGAACCCTTCTTCCCGCTATCATCTCCCTCTCACCCGCCCCGGCGAGAAACCCACCCATGCCCCACGCAGACAAAGCATTCGTCGGCTTCGGATTCGGCCCCATTCAGAGCGCGCTGTTTCTCTTCGAGGCTTACCAGTCCGGTCGGTTCGGTTCCTTCACCGTTGCCGAGATCGACGCCGCGCTGGTGCAGGCCGTGCGCGATAATGGCGGGGCGTACACCATCAACATCGCGCATGCCGATCGCATCGAGCAGGTCACCGTGCGCGGCGTCACGCTCCTTAACCCCACCGACCCGGCCGACCACGCGAAGATCATCGACGCCGTCGCCGCGGCCGACGAGATGGCCACCGCCCTGCCCAGCGTCAAGTTCTTCGATACCGGCGGCCAGGCGTCGGTCGCCGCCACCCTCGCCGCGGGATTCGCCAAGCGCGACCCCGGCCACCGCGCGATCCTCTACGCCGCGGAGAACCACAACCATGCCGCGGAGATCCTCAGCAAAGACATCGGCAAGCACGCCGCGGCCGAGGCGATGAACGGGTTGGCCGTGCTCAACACCGTCGTCGGTAAGATGAGCGGCGTGATCAGCGACGAACCGACGATCAAGTCGCTGCGCCTGGCCACGCTCACGCCGGACACGCCGCGCGCCGTGCTCGTCGAGGCATTCAACCGCATCCTCGTCTCAAGCGTGCCGTGGCCCGACTACCAGCGCGGCATCGACGTCTTCACCGAGAAGCCCGACCTGCTGCCCTTCGAGGAAGCCAAGCTCTACGGCCACAACGCCATCCACGCCCTGATCGGCTATCTCGCCCACCAGCGCGGCCTCGCCAACATGGCCCAGGCCGCGAACCACGACGACCTCGTGGCCGTCGCCCGCGAGGCGTTCATCCACGAGTCCGGCGCCGCGCTCGTCCGCAAGCACGCCGCGCTGGGTGATGAACTTTTCACCGACGCGGGCTACAGCGCCTACGCCGAGGACCTGCTCCGGCGCATGGTGAACCCCAACCTGAACGACCTGGTCGCCCGCGTCGTCCGCGACCCGGGCCGCAAGCTAGGCTATGACGACCGCCTCTACGGCACCATGCGCGTGGCGCTGATCCAAGGCATCCAACCTGAAATGATGGCCAAGGGCGCCGCGGCCGCGGTGCGCTATCTCTGTGAAGAAAAAGGCATCGCGCAACCGACCTCGCGCGACGCTCTCGCCGGCATCCTCAACGACATCTGGTCAAGCCCGGCCGACGAACATGCAGATGCCCTCATCGATCTGACATGGGCCGCCATGCAGCAGTAGCGCCTCTGCTTCGTACCTTCGTGCCTACGTGCCTTCGTGCCTCTCCTCCTCCTCTTCGTCGCTGCGTCGCTATTCCGGGGGCGTCGCTTCGGCGCTCTCCTTTAGCCCCTTCGCCGCCTTCTCCAGTTCCTCAATCGCCTTCTCATCCTGCACACACGCGAACTTCAGCAGTTCGATCTGCGCCTCGCGCTGCTCGCGTGTCCACGACCGGCCGTCATCGCACTGCCAGTGGTACGGCGCGTTGACCCGGCCCGGACACAGCCGGTCGGCCAGCGCCGCGTAGTGCTCCGCCGCCTTCAACAGATGCCCACGTACCGGCTGATCGAACGCGCCGGCCACGTCCTTCAGGTAGACGGCCGCCGCGCGGCGGGCGTCGACGAGGCAGTTGTAGGTGTGCCCGTTGCCCAGCGCGACGCCGCGCAGCAGATCCGGATCGTCCTTGACGATCTTCGCAATGCCTTGCTCGTTGGCCAGCATCTGCAGCCACGCCTTGTACGCATTGAACCCCGCGGCGTAGGCGGGATTGCCTTCCTTCGTCGTGCCGACCGTTTCCATCGCCATCAGTTCCCGCGCCAGGCGGATCGCCTGCTCGGCCGCTTCGCGCTTCGCCATGGGCTTGCGCTTCCGGTGTAACACGTTCACCGTCCACGGCAGCTTCTTCACCTGCTTGTAGCCCGGCTTGCCATCGGCATAGCGTCGCAGGATGAACGTCGCGCCATCATCTTTGTATCCCACGATGAGGCTGGACTCCTCACTGCTGTAGAGCGCCGGCGCGCCCGCATCGATGGATTTCATCAATGCCTGCCGCATCGCGGCGGCGGGCTGTTCGCCGGGTTCCTTGCCGTAGAAGTCGAAATCCTCGAACGCAATGCCCTGCGCTTCAGTAAGCTTCTCCACGCAGTTGAACCCACAGAACGAGTGCGGCGAACTGCCGCAACCCCACGGGATGTGCACCTGCAACCGAAACGCCGCGCCGGACACGCCCATCAGGTATTCATACGTGACATCCTGCCCCTGCGCCTGCAGGGCGAAGGCCATTGCCGCGGTGACCGAGTTCTGCCCGCCGCGCCGTCCACCCCACCAGGCTTCTTCCAGACCTTCGATCACCACCTGCTCGTCATTGCGCACCAGTGTCGTTGTCACCTTCTTCTCCTCTTGAGAATTGTCATCGTTGCTCACCGCCGGCGTCTTCGGCGACTGCGGCCTGTTCGTCGCCGCATTGCCGTTGAAGGCGAAGTACCCCGCCACCGCCACCCCGGCAACGACCGCTGCCACGCCGCCCCATGTCATCACTGCCCGCATGCTCCACCTCGCTGTTCGTGTTGCGACCGGGCCGACGCCGGTCATGCCGATCCGGTTCAGTTGTCCCATCAGTTCGCCCGGCGCCGCGTGCGCCGATTCGCCCGCGAGCCCCGCGGCCAGGGCGCCGACCGACGCCATCACGCCCTCGCGCTTCAGCCGGCCACGCAACAATTCGATCCCGCGATCCAGCCGCCGGCTGATCGTCGACTGGTTCACGCCCATGTCGCCGGCCAGTTGGCGCTGCGTCTGCCCGTGCAGGTAGTGCGCCACCAGCACATCGCGCATGTCCGCCGGCAGTTGCTCGATCGCCGCGTCAACGTGCCATGCGATCTCGCGCCACGTCAGTTCGTCGGTCGTTTCGCGCTCGCCCGTTCTGGCCGCCTCCTGCTCATGCCGGCGGCGTGTCGCCGCCCTGCGCAGGGCGTTCAGCGCTCGATTCGTCGCCACCGCGTGCAGCCACCCCGCCACCGCCGAGCGCACCGAACCCGCCTGCCGCGCGAGCACGAGGAAACACTCCTGCGTCAGGTCATCCGCCTCGTGGCGATCGCCGGTGATCCTTGCGCACACGCCGTGCACCATCCCCGCGTGCCGCTTGACCAGTTCGGCAAACGCGTCAGCATCCCGCTGCCCGGCGTAGCGCTCAAGAAGTTCATGATCGGTCAGCATCGCCCGGTCTCCGCCATACATTTGTCCGGCCTCTACCGAGATGACACGTCCGGCGTCACCATTATGCACAAGAACCGCGAAGACCGACGTGTTTCCTGGTGGGGCGGGCGTCTCGCCCGTCTGATCAGGCCGCAGGCCTGAAGTGCATCGAAGCCTGTCCCCCGGCCGCGTGGGCCGATCGGCAGCCGGGTCGCCCGCCCCACCCGACGCCCTGCTACACTCAAGCCATGCTCGATCTGACCGACCAGGTTGCCATCGTCACCGGCGCCAGCCGCGGCATCGGCCGCGCCATCGCGATGGCCCTGGCCGACTGCGGCGCGCACGTCATCCTCGCCGCCCGCGACAGCGATGCACTGGCCACTGCCGCGGGCGGGATCATCGCGTCCGGCGGCCGCGCCACCGCCATCCCCACCGACGTGACAGACGAACCAGCCGTCACCGCCCTCTTCGATCGCGTTCACCGCGACCACGCGCGGCTGGATATCCTCATCAACAACGCCGGCATCGGCATCTTCAGTCCCTTGGCGGAAATGCCGGCGGCGGACTTCGATCACGTGCTGCAGGTCAACCTGCGCGGCACGTACCTGTGCTGCCGACACGCCATGCGGCGGATGATCGCCCAACAGCGCGGCACGATCATCAACATCGCCAGTGTCGTCGGCTTCAAGGGCTACCCAAACCAGGCCGCCTACACCGCAAGCAAGCACGGCGTGATGGGACTGACCAAGTCGCTGGCCGTCGAGGCCCAGCCCCACGGCATCCGCGTCAGCGCCATCCTCCCCGGCGGGGTGGATACCGACATGGTCGGCGACGCCCGGCCGGACCTCGATCGGTCGCAACTGCTCGCCCCCGAAGACATCGCGCAAACCGTGCTCTACCTGCTCTCGCTCTCCGATCGCGCGGCGATCGACCAGATCTACATCCGCCGTCGCGCCTCTCAGCCATTCTGATCGCCCGCTTCGGACGGCGGCTGCTTCGCTTCCGAGTCGCCTCTCCCCGCTTCGATGATCTGCAGTGCCCAACGGGCCCGTTCCGTGCCGACATCCATTCGCCCCAAGCTGTCCAGTCGCTCAAGAATCCGTGTGATCCGGGCCCGCACCTCCGCCGACTCGGTTCGTTCGTACTCGCGCTTGAGCGGCGCGATCACAACCGGCCCCATTTTCACCAGCGTTTCGGTCGCGGCCTCGCGCTCGCTGAACGATGCGCTGTCCAGTTGCCGCACGAGCGCGGCAAACGCGCTGGGCAGGTCCGGCGTCACCCCCATTCGCTTGCGCAGCGCGTCTGCCGCCGCCTTGCCACCCACGACCAGGCGCGCCATCGCCCGCTGAGCCAGCGCGGCATCGGACCCGTCGAGCAACGCCAACAGCCGCGCCGCCTGCTCAGGCGTCAGCGCAGCGATCTGCTTCGTCCCGAGCAGTTCCACGCTCACGTTGTCGATCCCCCAGCTCTCATCTTCGACCCCCTGCAGCCCACCGGCACCGAAGCGCAGATCAAGGTGATCACCCGCATGCGGAAAGACCACATCAATCCGGTACCGGGCATCAAGCGGCTGACCCTCCCAATTGAAGCCCAAAACGTTCTGAGCCGCAGCGCCGGTCGCCCCCGCATGGATCACCAGCGGCATGTTGTCGGGAAAAGACTGCTTGCGATGGGCCCCGTGATCGAAAGAGGCCCGCACCAGCGTCGGCCCGCCGATGGCCAGCATCTGCCAGACATCCGGGCCGTACTCGCTCTGGCCGCCATCCCAGGAATGGATGATCAGCAGATCCAGCCTCACCCGTACATAAGCATGGCGCGGCAGGTCGGTCAGCGACAGCGTCGCAGAGTTGTTGGAGAAGCGACCCAGGAACTTACCGCCACCGGCCGGCGCGGTGTCAACCTGCTGATTCGACCACTCATCACCCACCTTCTTCTCGAAATCACACGCATAGTGCGGCTTGCGCGCCGCGGGCAACGCAAGAAGTCGGTCCAACTCCGCCGGGTTCGCCCCGCCCTTCGGCGCGGCCGGTTCCTCAGACGTCGCAGCAAGACCCGTCGTCAGAAGCAACGCCACAACACCCATCGACACGCAAATGCAATCCCACGCCCGCGCATGCATCATTCGACTCCCGTTGAGAAATCCACCTGCACCACACTCTATCACGCACTCGTGAGCAAATCACTCACCTGCCGATGTAAGGCAGGGCGGCGATCGGTCCGGCTCGTGCCTGCTACAATGCCCCGCCCCACCGGTTGTGCCATCACACCCGTTTGCCTGAGGTCGCTTCATGCCCCCGAGACGGCGATTCCCCTGGTTCCGACTGCTCACGACCATCGCCCTCCACGCGGGGCTGCTGGTCGCCGGCAACTACGAGTACCAGGCGCGGCAACGCAATCTCAAGGCCGACGCCTTCCTCCGCAACGGCGACATCGCCGCCGCGACACAGCGCTACCAACAGACCGTCGAAACCTTCCCGCTGTCCTACTCAATGCTCCGGGCGCGATCATTCGTCCTGGAGGACCAAACCGCCGCAGCGCCGGCCGCCGAGCCACCGACCTGGCTGCAGCGGAACACGCTCGACGAGGTTGATCCCTACCGCTACAACCAGTTGCCGCTGGTCGCCTGGCCGGCGGTGGTTGCCGCGCTGCTGGTGGTTTTCGCCACCCGCCTGCCGCGCCGGCGCGGCGTGGCATTCTTCGGCCTGCTGCTGGCGCTGCCCACGGCATTCATCGCATGGCAACTCTGGCAACCGGCCCTCGCCGCAGCCGGACTCGAGCCGGCCTGGACCGGACACATCCCCACCGACTGGATCACGCTCCGCGACCGGCAGTGGTACTACGTCAGCTACGGTGCCATCGCACTTGCCTGCCTGATGATGCTCACCCCGTTCGCCAAGGCGCGATCGCAACTCGCCCGCCGCACGGCGAAACACACTGAACCATCGGGCAAGGCGGCCGTCGTGCCCACCGTCGAGGCCCTCAGCCGATCCGGCGGCGAGCCGGCATCGCCGGAGGGCACGTGAAATCACGTATACGATCGCACGGGTTTACGCCTAATGATTCGCCCTCTCGGTAGTTTCCGCCCAAGTCCGTCCCCCGGCCGGATATTATGGACGCATCGGTCGCCAATGCCCGAGATCGCATAGCGTTGGCGGCGTCGAGCCATGGATGACACCCCCCCAACGCTGGACGAATCACACCTGCATCGCGTGGTGCTCGCGGCCATCTCCGACGCGGTCTTCATCACCGATGACGACGGGCGCTTCACCTTCATTTGCCCCAATGCCCACGTCATCTTCGGGTACGGCGAGCACGAGGTGGCGGAGTTGGGCAGCATCCAGCGCCTGCTGGGCGACGACCTGTTCCACCTGCCCGCCCTGCGCCGAGACGGCGAAATCAGCAACATCGAGCGCACCGTGCGTGACAAGGACAAACAAGAGCATGTGCTGCTGATCAACGTCAAGCGCGTCAGCATCGGTCGCGGCCGCGTGCTCTACACCTGCCGCGATATCTCACGTCGCAAGCAGGACGAGTTGATGCTGCTGCAGTATCAGCGCGAGTTGCGCTCGATGGCTTCCGAACTCACGCTGGCCGAGGAACGCGAACGCCGGCGCATCGCCACGGCGCTGCACGACGTGGTCGGCCAGACACTCGTCGCCGCGAAGATGAAGATGGGCGCGCTGCGGGCCGATCATGACTCACCCGACGCCGCCCAGCGTATCCGCGAAGCGCTCGAGCTGATTGACCGCACCATCCAGCACAGCCGCGACCTGACGTTCGAACTCAGCCCGCCCGTGCTGCATGACCTGGGCTTGGCCCCGGCGCTCGAATGGCTGGTCGAACAACGGGTGAAGGACAGCGGCTTCGACATCCGGCTGCAAACCCGCGGCCGGCCGGAGAAGCTCAGCGAAGACATCAAGTTCGTGCTCTTCCGTTGCGCGCGGGAACTGCTGTTCAACGTGCATAAACACGCCGACGCCACGCGGGTCGACATCACGCTCGACGTCCACCCCCGCCGCGCTGCGCTCGTCGTCGAAGACGACGGCAAGGGCATGGCCGTCGACGCGTTGCGCGATGGTGAACGGTCGCCGCAAGGGTTCGGCCTGTTCAGTATCCGCGAACGCATCCACCACCTCGGCGGCGAGATCGATGTGCAGTCCGAGCCCGGGAGAGGCACGCGTATCGAGGTCATCGTGCCACTGAAACTCTTCCAGCACGCACCAGACAGCGAGAAGAACCATGACGATCCAGATTCTGCTGGTTGACGACCACGAACTCATCCGCGAAGGCCTGCGCGCCCTGTTGGAAAGCCATCGCGATGTCGAACTCGTCGGCGAGGCCTCCACGGGCATCGATGCGGTCAAGATGGCCGGCGATCTGAAGCCGGACATCGTGCTGCTGGATGTCGGCCTGCCCGACATCAACGGCGTGGAAGCCACGCGGCGCATCCTGCGCGTCGCGCCCGAGACGAGCGTGCTTGGATTGTCCATCCACGATGACAAGCGCTTCGTCCTCGGCATGCTGCAGGCGGGCGCCGCCGGCTACCTGACCAAGGACTGCGCCCTCGACGAACTGGAGCGCGCGTTCCGCGCCGTGGCGGCCGGGCGGCGCTATCTCTCCCCGGCCATCGCCGCGGACGTGCTGGAAGATCAACTCGCCGACGACGGCGCCGCCGCGGCCGCCCGTAACCGCCGCGCCCAGATCAGCCCGCGCGAGCGTGACGTCCTGCGACTCATCGCCGAAGGCATGACCACCAAGGCCATCGCCTCCCAACTGCACCTCAGCCCCCGCACCGTCGAGACCCATCGACGCAACATCATGGAAAAACTCGACTTGCGTGGCATCGCCGACCTCACCCGCTACGCCATCCGCGAAGGACTGACCACGGCGGAATGAGCCGCGCCCAAGACCCGATCTTCCAATATTGCTATCTTCTCACACCCCGTCCCGGGCTTGAGAAGGAGTATGGGTTCGATGCGTGACCGAAAAGCTACCGCGGCCGTCGCCGCGCAAGGCCTTCGTGAACTGGCCGAGCGACGCGCGTCGTGCCCGGCTCTGATCGGCTTTGACGGGTTCGTCGATTCGATCATCGCCGTGGTCGACCAACGCCACGACGCCGACACCTACAAGCCCATCCGCACCATCGACCGGTTCGGCGGCAAGATCACCGCAGCCGCAGGCGCCAGCAGCAATTACGAACTGGTGGTCAAGCTCCAGAAACTGGGCGGCAACGGGCCGATCATGGCCAACGCCGTCGCCACCGCCGGGCTGCCGACCACGTACATCGGCACGCTCGGACGGGAGGCGATCCACCCCGTTTTCGAGGATTTCAGCCGCCTCGCCGCCTGCCACAGCATCGCCGATCCCGGCTTCACCGACGCCCTCGAATTCGAAGACGGCAAGCTGATGCTGGGCAAGCTCCAATCGCTCAAGGACGTGAACCGCGATCGCATGCTGCAGGTCGTCGGCGAGCAGCAGATGCAGACGCTGGTGAACCGCGCCCACCTGATCGGCGGCACGAACTGGACCATGCTCCCGCGGATGAACGAGATCTTTGAGTACCTGGTGGACGTCGCCCTCCCTGCCGCGCCCCCGCTGCCCGACGGCCGGCGGCGAACGGTGTTCGTCGACCTGGCCGATCCCGAGAAACGCACGCGCCAGGACCTGGCCGAGGTGCTCCAACTGCTCGGGCGCTTCCAGCAGCACGTGGACATGACCCTCGGGGTGAACCTGAAGGAATCGAACCAGGTCGCCGAAGCGCTTGGACTGCCCACCCCCCCCAACGCCGAAGCCGCCATCGAGCAGACCGCCGCGGCCATCCGCGGCAAGATGGGCATCCACTGCGTGGTCATTCACCCCCGCGCCGGCGCCGCCGCGGCCATGCTCAACGGCGACGGCGTCCATACCGCCGACTTCCGCGGGCCGTTCGTCCGCCAGCCGAAGCTTTCGACCGGCGCCGGCGACAACTTCAACGCGGGCTTCTGCCTCGGCCTGCTGGCCGGGCTGGACATCGAAGCGGCCCTCTGCGCCGCGACCGCCGCCAGCGGCTACTACGTCCGTCACGCCAACAGCCCGACACTCGAACAACTGGCAGCCTTCTGCGATGATCTGCCTGAACCGCAGTGACAACGCCGCGGCGGGGCCGACGTTTCGTCTGCCACCGGGCCCGTGGCTCGAGCATTGGGTTGCGCTTTCTGCACGTAATCGAGGGCCAGGGCTCCGCACTGATTGACAGCCCGGACGCCCGCACCACCGCCCGACAGCACAGCATCAACGACATGTCCGATAGCCCGACGCGCGCCCGGTCGCTTGCCCGTTGCCAGCCTCTCCACGGCGTCCAATAACCGCATCCCAACTTTCTCCCCAAACCTTGCGCCGCGTCCGACCTCTCGCGTCGATGTTCCACCTTGATCAAGGACCCCGACCGAGGACATCCCGATGGGACGTGTAATTAAGGCTCCCGCCGTTTCGAAGTCCGGCTCGCCCCAGTCAAAGCCCAACGCCGTCTTCGACACCAACGCCGCGAACAGCGATCAATCGCCCCCCGACGCGCCCCAAGCGGCCGGTGCCGCCTCCGCGTCCGAGGGACTGAGCAACGTCATCGAGCGCATCTCCGAACTCGACAAGTGGATCGCCCGACGCTTCAACGAGTTCCGCGACGCCGACGGCAAGTTCCAGAAGCGCATCGTCGAGATGCACCAACTGGAGCACAACGTCGAGAAACTCACCCAGCAACTGCGCAAGCAGATCGAGCTGGCCAGCCCCGGCGAACAGCACCTCAGCGCCCTGCGCGAGCAGGTGAAGATCGCCGTTGACGACGTGCTCGCCGCGGCGAAGATCGAGATCGCCGAACTGCGCACCGGCGTGCAGGACCGGCTCGAAGAACTCTACAACGCCACGCACGGCCTGGACCAGAAGCTCGCCGGCTTCGAGCAGCAGGCCCGCGCCGCCCTGCCGCCGATCCAGGAGAACCTCAACCAACTGATCGAGGAGGGCCGCACGCAGGCGGCATCCGTTGTCGAACCGCTCACGCGACATCTCACCGAACAGTCCGACCAGGCGCGGCGGCAGATCGACGAAGCCATCGAGGCGGCGCAGCGCATGCTCGATCAGCGCGTCCCGCGCTTCGAGAGCGAGATCCGAACCGCCACCGACGCCATCCGCCGCCAGTTCCAGGAACGCATCGAACAGACCCGCCAACGCGCGTTCGAGCAGATCGGCCCCATCGACAAGGAACTCAAGCAGACGCTCGAAGCATCAGTCGAGGCCCACGAGCAGCGCGTCGGTGAGCTGCTGGAAAGCACCCAGCAATCGCTGACCGATCGCACCGTCGCCCTCGAGAAAGAGTTTCACGAGCTGTCCAACGCCATCGAGAAGCAAGTCAACGAGGGCTTCGAGCAGGCGCGTCGGCGCACCGACGCCGTCGCCCAGCCCATCAAGCAGAAACTCGCGCGGCTGCAGCAGGAAACGCGCGAAGCGGCGACCTCGCTCGAACTGCAGCTCGGCGAGGCCATCGAGCACGCCGAACAGGCCTCCGAACGCATCGCCGAGCCGCTGCGCCACCGGCTCGAGGCCTTCAGCCACAATGCCGAGAACATCACCAGTTCAATCGAAGCGCGGCTGAACAAGAGCATCGAGCAGGCCCACATCGCCGCCGACTCCCACGCGCAGCCCCTGCAGGACAAGCTCGAGCGCTTCCGCGAGGATGCCCGCGAACTGCAGTCGCTCATCGAGGACCGCCTCAGCGAAGCCTGCACCAAGGCGCGCAACAGCGCCAAACTCATCGCCGATCCCCTGCAGGGCGAACTGGCCAAGTTCGAGCAGCAGGCGACCGACCTGTCCGGCCGCGTCGAACAGCGCCTGCGCCACGAGGTCGAACAGGCCGAAGGGCGCATCGAGGCGATGATCCACCCCGCATCGCAGCGACTGGGCAACCTCGAGCAACGGGCCCAGGAGACGCTGCACCGCATCGAGCGATGCGTCGAGCAGTCGCTGGCCGATGCCCAGCAGCGTGCGGACACCGTCGCCGCGCCGATCGATGCCCGTCTGCAACAGTACGAGCAGCACGCCGACGCGATCGCCGCACGCATCGAGGCGCGCATCGATGAACGTCTGGCCAAGGCCAACGAAGAGATCGAAGCACTCGAGGTCCCACTGCGCAGCAAGCTCGCCGCCTCCGCCCGCAAGGCCCGCGCCCTGACGCAGTCGCTCTCCGAGCGCACCCATCAGCAGGTCGAGCGCCTCCGCAAGGACGCCCAGAACATGGTCGCCCCCGTGGACGAAACGCTCAGCCAGTTCGAGCGTCGCATGAACGGGTTCATCCAGAGCCTGCACGACCGCATGCTCAAGGAGTACGACCGCGTGCAGGGCGAGGCCGACGCGTTCGATCACCCGCTGCGCGAGAAGGTCAACGGCATCCGCAGCGACTGCCAGAAGACCGTCATGCAGTTGCGCGAGCAGATCGCCCGCCACCTGGAGGAAGCGACCAACGAGGTCGCCGAGATCGGCGAGCCGATCACGCTCAAGCTCAACCAGTTCCGCCAGCAGACGAACGAACTGGCCGACCAGCTTCGCCGCAAGATCGAGCACGCCGAGGAGCGCGCCGAGGACTTCGCCACGCCGCTGGAGGCCAAGCTCACCGACTTCCGCGCCCGTGCCAACGAACTCGACAGCGCCATCGAGGCCCAACTCGAGGACAAGCTCACCGACGCGCGCTCGCGCGCCGAGACCCTCGGCCAACCGATCCTCGATCAGCTCGAGGCGCTCAAGCAGCAGGCGGCGGACCTTTCACACGAGATTGATCAGCGCGTCAGTGATCAGTTCGACGCCGCGCACCAGCGCCTCCCGCAGATCGGCCAGCAGCTCGAGCAGAAGATCGACCAATCGCGCCGCCAGGCGCAGTCCATCAGCGAATCGCTCGATCGCCAACTGTCGCAGAAGCAGGAGCAGGGACGCGCCGCCCTGTCGCACCTGGCCGGCGAGATCGACCAGCGCCTGGACAGCGCCCGCGACCAGGTCGAGCAGATCAGCGAGCCGTTGTCGATCCGCCTCAGTGAATTCGAGCAGCAGACCGAGGACCTCGCCTCCTCGATCGAGCAGCGATTCAGCACCACGATGGGCCAGGGCGAACAGCGCGCCCAGCAGATGATCGAGACCATGCGCGCCACCGGCGCGCAGTTGCAGCAGACCGCCGACCAACTGCTGGCCGAGACGCAGCAGCGCTTCGACCAGGCCTTCGAGGCGGCCGACGCGCGCACCCAGGCCATCGCCCAGCCGCTGCGCGACACGATGGCCGAACTCTCGCAGCGCGCCGCCGCACTCGACAACGAAGTCCGCCACACGCTCGAACAGTCGCTCGAGGAGGCCCGCCGGCGCGGCGAGGAACTGACCGCCCCCCTCAACGACCGGATGCAGGCCCTGCGCGAGCAGTCGCGGCAGGTCGCCGACGAGACGGCCGGACGGCTCGACCAGGTCACGCAGGACGCCGCATCGCGCCTTGCCGCGGCCGTCGAGCATGCCAACCGGCAGGCCGATGCCGCTCTCGCCCCGCTCGATGAGCGTATCGCGTCGCTTACCCAACGCAGCCGCGAGGTGCTGGACGAGACCGACAACGCCTTCGCCCAGCGCGTCGCCGAGATCCGCCGCAACGCCGATGCCCTGCTGGACGAACTGGCCCAGCGATGCGAAGGCCAGTCGCAGGAAGCACGCACGCGGCTGGATGCAACCATCCATCCCGTGCGCCAGCAGCTTGAGCAACTCGAAGCCCAGGCCGCGCAGCTATCGCACGACACCGCGGCCCGGTTCGAGCACACGCTCAACGAGGCGCGCCAGCAGCGCGACGAGCTTGCCCACGCCATCCACGAGCAGATCGAGCACCTGCGCGGCGACGCCACGCGGATGCGCGAGGAAGCCGCCGCGCACTTCGATGGCTGGCAGCAGAACGCCGCGAACCGCATCGCTGACATGCAATCGGACGCCAACGAGCGCTTCGCCCGCCTGGCCGGCGACGCCGCCACGCAGTTCGATACGCTTTCCGGCGAACTGAACGCACGCTTCGAGCAGCAGTTCGACGAGGCGCGTCAGCGCGGCGAGCAACTCTCGCACGAGACGCGTCAGCAATTCGACCAGGTCGTCACCGATCTGCACCAGCGGGCCGAGGCGGCCGCCCAACCCCTGCATCAGCAGGCGGCCGCGCTCCATGAACAGGCCGACAACCTCACGCGCCAACTCGCCGAACAGTTCGAACAACACGCCGCCCGGACCAACGCGGAGAGCGAGGCACTTACGCGGCAGTTGGATGAGCACCTCACCCGCTTCGAACAGCAGGCGCGGCAGTTCGCCGCGTCAGTCGAATCGCAACTGGGCGAAGCACTGGCCGGCGCTGACGCCGCGGCCGAGTCGCTCACCCAGCCGCTGGACGAGAGGCTCCAGGCCTTCGGCGCCAAGGCCGGCGAACTGACCGAATCGATTGAACGCCGGCTCGGCGAGGCTCTGGATCGCGCCCGCGAGCAGGCCGCGGCGCTCGACCAGCCCGTCAACGAGCAGCTCGAGCAGACGCAACAGCGAATCGATGCGTTCATCGAGCAATTCAAGGACAATCTGCGCCAGGCCTACCAGCGTGCCGCCGGGCAGACCGAGGCCCTCGCCGCGCCGCTGCACCATCGTCTGCGCGAGTTGCAGTCGGAAGCGACCGAGACGGCCACAAACATCAAGAGCGACCTCGACCAGCACATCGACCATGCGCGGCGGGAGGCCGGCGCGATGGGCGAGGCGCTGCGCGACCAGCTTCAGCAGGATCGCGCGGAAGCGGCGGACGCCGCCGAGCAGGTGCAGCAGACCATGCGCGGCCACCTCGACGAAGCCACGTCACTGCAGCAGCAGCTTGCCACGCAGTTCGAGCATCAACTGGCCGACCTGTCGCGCCAGGCCGAGGCCTTTGCCGGCGAGGTGCGCGATACGCTGAGCGACCGCATCGACGCCGCGCAGCAGGAAGCCGACCAGCGCATCAACCCCGCCCGCGAGAACCTGCAGGCCTTCAGTGCCGAAGTCAAGCAGGTGGTGGACGATGTCCATCGCCAACTGGCCGCGGAAATGCAGCAGGCCAACGAACAGGCCGACCAGTTGATCCAGCCGCTGCGCGAGCGCCTGGCGCAACACCTGGTCGAACACCACGAGCAGGTGGAGTCATCGCTTGCCGAAGCGCAGGGCGATCTGCACGAACGACTCAGTCGCTTCATCCACAACGCCGACGAACGGTCGCGGGAGATCGAGCAGCGCTTCGAGCAACTCGCGGCGCAGTTCGACGAGCAGGCGGATCACGCCTTCGACGCCACGCGGCAGAAGGTGGGCGAGCAGGTCACCACGCTGCGCCGGCAGGTGCAGGAAGCGATCACGCCCATGCTGCGTCAACTGGCCGAACACCGTGAACTGGCGCACCGCCAGGCCGACAGCGTGCTCGAGAGCGCGGACAAGGCCATGCAGCAGCGCCTCGGCGACCTGCGCAGCCAGGGCGAAGGCATGATCGAGCTGGTCGAACAGCAGCTTGCCGATCGCATCAAGTCGCTGCGGCCGCAGGCACAGGCGAGTATCGAATCCGCCGAGCAGATGCTGCGTCAGCGCGTGCAGCAGATCGAGCAGGCGGCGACCGCGGCCGTCGAGAGCAGCGAGTCACAGCTCAACCAGCGGCTCGACGCCATCAAGCCGCGCCTGCAGGCCACCTTCCAGGCGGCCGAGCACGAGCTGACCCAGCAGGCCGCGCGGCTGCAGGAGCAGACCGACGCTGTCACCGCCCCGCTACAGCAGCGGATGAGCGATCGCATCGACCAACTGACCGAGCGCACCCGCGCGGCCATCCACGACGCCACGCAACGCATCGCCTCGGTCGCCGAACGCGTCAACGCCGTCACCCAGATCCCCGGCCTGGCCGACAAGGACGCGGTCGAGATCCTCACCCAGCTCGGACAGATGATCGAACGCGCCGGGCTGATGACCGACCGGCTGACCGCCCTGTGCGATCGCGCCGCGACCTACGAGATCCAGAAGGACCATCCCACCCTCGACGACAAGCCGACCGGCGACGACACCAAGCAGGTCGTCCTCGATGGCCGCAAGCTCACCAGCCAGATGAGTTCGGCCTTGCGGCTGATCCGTGAGCGTAGGTCCGATGGTCCACCGGTCGCCGGCTCGTCCGGTGACATGTCTTCCCGTGCGGGATGAACCGCCTGACCACGCAGGTGGTGGTGATATCCTCAGTGTCCTTGATCAGCACGGTCGCCGGCCTCCGGGTCGGCGACTGTGTTTCCTGGGTCTCCATCGCTTGACACCGTCGAATCCGCTATCCTGAAGGGGTTGGGCATTTCCCGCGAAAGGACACCTCATGCGACTCGGCGCCGCCATTCCCATCGACAGCTCGGACCCCGACAAATGGGTCCAGTCTCTGCGTTGTTTTGGTTACACCGCCGCGATCTGCCCCGTCGGCCCGGACGCCGACGACGATAGGATCAAGGCCTTCGCCGCCGCCGCTGCGGACGCCAACATCCTCATCGCCGAAGTCGGCGCATGGTCCAACCCCATCGCCCGCGACGCGCAGACCCGTGACGAGGCCGTCAGGAAGAACATCACCCAGCTCGCGCTCGCCGAGCGCATCGGCGCCCGCCTCTGCGTCAACATCGCCGGCTCGCGCGGTGAAAAGTGGGACGGGCCGCACCCGGACAACATCAGCGACGATACCTTCGATCTCATCGTCGAGACCGTGCGCCACATCATCGATTCGGTCAAACCCACGCGCACGCACTACTGCCTCGAAACCATGCCCTTTACGCTGCCCGATTCACCCGACAGCTACGTCGCCCTGCTGCAGGCCATCGACCGCAAGGCGTGCGCCGTGCACCTCGATCCGGTCAACATGATCAACTGCCCGCGGCGCTTCTACCGGAGCGGCGCGTTCATCCGCGAATGCTTCGAGAAGCTCGGCCCGCTCATCCTCAGTTGCCACGCCAAGGATATCGCCCTCTCCGACAACCTGACCGTCCACCTCGACGAAGTGCGGCCGGGCCTGGGTAAACTCGACTACGCCGAACTCCTCCGTCAACTGAACGAACTCGACCCCGACACGCCGCTGATCATCGAACACCTGCCCGATGCCCAGGAGTACCAGCTGGCCACGGATTACATCCGGGCCGTGGCCAAGCAGGAGGGAGTGAATTTCTGCTAGAGCGACGAAGCGAAGCAGCGACGAAGGGGAAGAGGTAAGGCACGTAGGCACGTAGGCACGTAGGCACGGAGGCACGAAGCCGAGGAATACCAGGAACTTCCGCAAAGCCGCAGAGCCGCAAAGGACCTGTCCGCAGAATCGTTGCTGCTCCGCGCCTCGGTGTCTCTGCCCGAGCCCCCTCTCCTTCCGCGTGCATCTGCATCCATGCGCGGTTCCATCGCCTCTTACTAACTACCCGCCGTCGTATCCTCGATGAAGTTTTCCACCGGCTCGCCCGTTTCCGGATCGATCTCCACGTGCGTCGGGCCGTCGGCGAAGACCACCGGACCGGGCTTTTCTCTCGTCCACGGCTGGTTCTCGGTCAGCGACTGCGCCTTGCGGATGCCCGTCACCTGAGCGCGGCGGTCGGTCATGCTCTGCGGCTGATCGTGTCGGCCCGGCTCCGGCGTTTGGCCGCGGTGGACGTGGACCGTCTGCGTCGGGAACGCGAACTGCACGCCCAACTGGTCGGCCAGACGCACGATGTCCAGGATCAGCCGCTCGCGCTCGCGCAGCTCCGTCGACCAGTCCGGCACCTCGTGGAAGATGTACAGCAGAATGTCCAGCGACGACGCGCCGAACCCCGTCAGCCACACCTGGAAGTAGTCCTTGCGCGTGTACGGGTGCGTGCGGATCAGTTCGCGAATCCCCTCCGTGAAGGCCACGATCTTGTCCGGCGGCGTGTCGTACTGGATCCCCACGTTCGCCTTCCAGCGCCGATAGCGCCGCCGACCGTAGTTGTCCACCACCGCCCGCACCAGGTTGCTGTTGGGCACCGTCACCTGCGAGTTGTAGAACGTGCGCACGCGCGTCGAACGGAAGCCCACCTCCTCCACGATGCCCTCGGTATCGCCGACGACGATCCAGTCCCCGACATCGAACGGCCGGTCGATGAGCACCGCCACCGACCCGAAGAAATTCTCCACCGTGTCCTTCGCGGCGAAGGCGAAGGCCACGCCGCCGATGCCCAAACCGGTCAGCAGCGGAATGATGGGGATGTTCAGGGCATTCGCGCCGTACACCAGCCCGAACGCGACGATGAAGACCTTCAGCGTCTTGCGAATCAGCGGAATCAGCACATCGTCGAACCGCGTGGCCGTCCGGGCCGCCCGCGTGGCGAGCACTTCCGCCGCAAGGTCCACCACCTTCCAGGCGCCCCACGTGCCGGTCAACACCACGAACACGTTGACCGCGGCCATCAGCACGAACCGCGCCGTCTCCGGCAGCGCCAGCAGGTAAAGCAACCCCAGCCACACCAGCGCCGCCGCCGTCAGCCCCAGCGGCCGCATCGTCGAAACGATCGTCTCGCGCTTCGCCTCCGCATCCTGTCCCGCAATCATCCGCTGCACCGACAGACGCAGCACGAAGCGCAACGTGTAATCGACCACCACCCCGGTCAGTACGATCACCAGCAGCCCGATCCACTGCCAGTACTCTAGGTCGAACAGCGCGTCCGCCTTCATCGATTCGGGCACGAGCTGCCGCACCAGCGGTTCTTCTCCCGCCTCCTCGGCTGCCTCTTCCTCCGCCGCCACGTCCGGCGCGATCCTGCGGACCTCCGACTTGCGATCGATGTCCTCAACCGCGAAGTGGACATCGCGCGCATCCATCACCGCCCGCGTGGACAACCCCCATTGCCCGTCGTCGGCCTTCTCCAGCGTGATCTGTACCGGCCATCCCACCTGCTGCCGGACCCGCTCACTGATCGCCGCGTGGTACCGGTCCCCGTCGATCGGGTAGTACACGATGCGCAATTCGTCGCCGATCGGGGCATCGGCGGCGAAACGCGTCCTCGCGTCCAGCGGGCGAAGCGTGTCGAGCACCGCCACCAGCTTCGCCGCGATCTTGCGCCGCAGCGACAGGTCGGGCGCCACCCCCGCCGCATCGAACGGCAGGCAGCGCTCCACTGTCGCCCATGCCGCGTCGCGCTCCGCCTGCGGCCGCCCCTCGTCACCGCTGACCGTCACCGCCCGGGCCAGCTCGCGCAGCATCTTGCCCGGATGATCCAGCACCGGCGCGGCCGGGCTGTGCGTCGCCTCTCCCGCGCCCGTGCCCGTTCCGCTCGGTGCGCCATGCGCCGACGCGCCGAACAGCGCGACGCTCAGCATCCCCGCCGCGATCAGCACCCACACCCGATGCCCAGCGCCTGCCTTCATCACTCGTCCTTCGTTTCCTTCCAGTCGATCACCCGCACGTTCTCCCGGCCGTCATCCTCGCCCGCTTCGGCCACCGCGTCACCGGGCATGCTTCCGTCGCCGGCCAGGCCCAGCATCTCCAGCAGCCGCGCGATGCCGCCGAAGACCGTCATCGCCACGAGAAACACCACCGCGCCCAGCAGCACGCCGATCGCCGCCACCGCCAACGCCGGCAGGATCACCAGGAACATCAGGAACAGCGCGCCCTTCCACACCCACACCGGCCGGCCGGTGATCCGCCGCACCCACGGCCCCGTCGTCGGGTGGCCGCGCAGATCAAAACCGCTCGAAGTGCTGAAGCCGAACATCCTTCTACAGTAGACAACCGGCCCAGCCCGCACAAACCGCACAATCGCTACGCGCGCCACACGTCTCCATCCTTACCGCCCGACCCGCATCTACCGGTGCGCCCGCCTCCCGAACGATCAAGTCCGCTTTCCCCACCGTCGATACACCGGTAGACGCCCGCCATCGTGCGGTATCGGTGGGGAAACGGGAAATGCACCTGGAGTGGAGATGAAAGCGATGAGTCAGGCCAGCGCGCAAGCCAACACCTCGACCAATCCCGAACGGGACAAGGTCGTGCTCGAGGCGATCCAGGAAATCTCGCATATCGCGACGCTCCCGGAGATCACGCTCAAGATCATCCGGCTCGTCGAGGACCCCGATTCCACCGCCCAGGATCTCAACAACGTCATCAGCAACGACCCGGCGCTGGGCGCCCGCATTCTCAAGGTTGTCAACAGCGCCTTTTACGGCCTGCCCGGACAGATCGGCTCGATCAATCGCGCCATCGTCCTGCTGGGTCTGAACGCCGTGAAGAACATTGCCATCGCCGCGAGTCTGGCCAAGCTTTTCCGCGGCGGGCAGATCTGCCCCGGCTTCAACGCCCGCGACCTGTGGACGCACTCCATCGCCGTCGGCACCGCCACTAGGCTGCTGGCCGGCAAGGCCGGGCTCGGTCTGCCCGATGAAGCGTTCCTCGCCGGGCTCATCCACGACATCGGCATCATGGTCGAAATGCAGGCCCGGAGGCCGAAGTTCGTGGAAGTAATTGAAAAACTCGAGGCCAACCCCGAACTGACCCTGCGTGAAGCCGAAGCCGAGTCCCTCGGCGCTGATCACGAAGCGTTCGGCGCGGCCCTGTGCAAGACGTGGAAGTTCCCCGCCAGCTTCGCCTACGTCACCGGCTGGCATCACCGCCCGCTCGAACTGGCCGAGCAGCATCGCACGCTCGCCGCCATCGTGCACATCGCCGATGTACTGTGCGCGAAGGCCGGCCTCGGGTTCACGCGGAGCGTGGAGGTCGAAGACATCGCCACCGAAGTCTGGGAGTCGGTGAGTCTCACCCCCCAGGCCGGCGAGTGGTGCCTCGAACAGATGGATGAAGCGCTGGACGAAGCCAAGACACTGCTGAGCACCAGCGAGTAACTGCAGCAAGGCCGCCCCCGCCCTGCCGCGCATGACGCGGGTGGACGGGGACCACACGCGGCCGCACAACGTCGGCGTCTCTCTTTTCCCTCCGGGCGACGGTACTTCGGTACTGTCGCCTTTTTCTTTGCGCAATGAAGAAGCCCAGCGATTCGTCGACTGGGCTTGCGATTGGTTGCCGGCGGTTGTCAGACCAAAATCAGGCGGAGATGCCCGTGACCTTCACCTTGATGAAGTCCTGCCGATGACCGTTGCGCCGACGGTAGCCCTTGCGACGTTTCATCTTGATCACTTCGACCTTCTTCTCGCGGCCGACTTCCAGCACGTCGGCCGTCACCTTCGCGCCGTCCAGCAGCGGCTGGCCGATCTTCGCCTCGCCTTCGCCAGACTCGTCGCCCACCATCAGCACGCGATCAAACGTGATCGTCGATGCGTCCGCGGCCAGATCGCGCTTGTCTACCTTGATCGTGTCGCCTTCGCTGACCTTGATCTGCGTGCCGCTGTCTTCAATGATCGCGTACATGGTGATGTCCCTTTCGTCCGCTCAATGGCGAGCCGCGAAGTGTAGCAAACTGGCGAGGACATGCAAAGGTGTCTGGCGTGTGGAGTATGGGGCATCGGGCGCCCACGGCCCTTCGCCGTCGCCTCACTCCACCACAAGCCCTGGACCCCAGAACCCAGGATCCATTCGCCCCTTCACACCCCCGCCAACGCCCGCTACAATCCCCTGCGTACCTAATCCATTCAAAAATCAGGGGTTACCATGCGTCATTCGATCTTATTCGCGTTTGCCGCCATCCTCGCGCTCGCGCTGGCCGCCTGCGGCGAGACCCCGTCCTCCGACAAGACGCCAAAGGACACCAAGATGCAACTGACCAGTTCCGCCTTCCATGACCTGCAGCCCATCCCGAAGGATCACACCGGTGAGGGTGAGGACCTTTCGCCGCCGCTCACGTGGGCAGACGCCCCGGACGGCGTCCAGTCCTTCGCCCTGATCTGCGACGATCCGGACGCCCCCAGCCGCGCCAACCCGCGCGACGAGCCGTGGGTCCACTGGCTCATCTACAACATCCCCGCCGACACCAAATCCCTCCCCGCCGGCCTGGCGCAAGCGCCGCGGCTGGACAACCCCCAGGGCGCCATCCAGGCCATCAATTCCTGGGGACCGGGCAACCACGGCTACAAGGGCCCGATGCCCCCGCCCGGCTCCGGCCCGCACCGCTACTACTTCAAACTCTACGCCCTCGACACCATCCTCGCCCCTCTGCCCCGCGCCGGCACCGGCGAACAGGCCAAGAATGCCCTCCTCGACGCCATGGAAGGACACATCCTCGCCGAGACCCAACTCATGGGCACCTACGAAAGAAAGTAGGTCGCGGCTCGCCCCGACGCGACAGCCGCACTCGCCACAAACCGCCGCCCAACCGTGCGCGATGGGGTGGGCGTCTTCTGGTGGGGTGGGCGTCTTCTAGTGGGGTGGGCGTCCCGCCACTACTGTCCGGGATTTTTCCTGCGGCTTGCTTGCA
>CAZHJL010000082.1:0-22814 GCA_964532795.1 uncultured Phycisphaeraceae bacterium
GGGCGGGGGGTCGTTTCAGTTATCGGACGTTTAGGTATACTAGCGGGCGAGGAAGATTGGGCTCCACTTCGCGGGAAGCCGGGGCCAGGCAACGGGGTCTACGACCAGAACACGGCCAGGTCCGTGCCGCGATCCGGCCACAGAAACAGAAGGGGATGTCATGATGAATCGAACATGCATTGGCGTGTTGGTGCTAACGGTGTTGGTCGGCGGCGTGCCGGCGATGGCCGGGTGGTATGAAACGGGGAAGCTCGTGTCGTCGGACATTGCGGCGGGCGATGAGTTTGGTTCTGCCGTGGCGGTCAGTGGCAACACAGCCATCATCGGGGCGAAGTACGACGATGATGCGGCGAACCGATCCGGTTCGGTCTACCTGTTCGACACGACGACAGGCGCTCAACTGCGCAAGCTCAACGCCTTGGACGGCGCGGCGGATGATTTCTTCGGCTGCTCGGTCGGCATCAGCGGGAACACCGCGATCGTCGGTGCGCGCAATCACGACGCCGGGGGATTCTACCGGGGCGCGGCGTACCTGTTCGACGTCACCACGGGCAACCAGTTGGCCAAACTCACGGCTTCCGACGCCGAACACGATGATCGATTCGGCAGTTCGGTCGCGATCAGCGGGAGCATGGCGATCGTCGGGGCGCCCGGAGATGAGCTTGCCACTGGCGCGGCGTACCTATTCAACACCGTGACCGGCCAGCAGACGGCCAAGCTCACTGCATCGGATGGAGCGGAACGCGATTTCTTCGGTGAAGCTGTGGGCATCAGCGGGAACGTGGCGATCGTGGGGGCCGCGTATGACGACGACCTGGGCAACCGATCCGGCTCGGCGTACCTGTTTGATGTGACCACGGGCAACCAGATCACCAAACTCACCGCTTCGGATGGCGCCGAGGGCGATCTGTTTGGGCGTTCGGTGGCCATCAGCGGGGATGCCGCCATCGTCGGCGCATCTCTGGATTCATTCGGCGGGACCGAATACGGCTCGGCCTACCTGTTCGATACGAGCGCAGGCACCGAAATCATGAAGCTGACGGCTTCTGACCTGGCAGGTGGGCAGTTCGGCTGGTCGGTGGGCATCAGCGAAGATACGGCCATCGTCGGCGCCAAGTATGACAGCCTGAACGATCCTTCTTCCGGCTCGGCGTATCTGTACGACGTTACGACGGGCGCGGAGATCACCAAGCTCACCGCTTCCGACGCCGCGGCGTGGGATGAGTTCGGCTACGCCGTGGCGATCAGTGGGAGTACGGCGGTCGTCGGTACGCGGTGGGACGATGGGACGGGTTCGGCGTATGTCTTCGTGCCGGAGCCGGCCGCGATTGTGTTGCTGGCGTTGGGTTGTGTTGCGCTGACACGGCGGCGGGGATGAGGTGATGCACCACAAACGAGGAGGGATTCAGATGATGCAGTCTGTACGGTTCGCAGTAGCGCTGGCGATCGCGGGCGCCGTGTTTGGTTCGTCGGCTCATGCGGGGTGGAGCCAGTCGCACAAGCTCACGCCCGACGATGGCGCGCCCGGCGACGGCTTAGGCCACTCCGTGGCGTTGATCGGCAACGCCGCACTCGTCGGCAGCTCCTCCGACGACGACAACGGCGACCAGTCCGGCAGCGCGTACCTGTTCAATGCGACGACCGGCGCGCAGATCGCCAAGCTCACGCCTGACGATGGCGCGGCCAGCGACTACTTCGGCAGCTCCGTGGCGTTGAGCGGCAACGCCGCCCTCGTCGGCAGCTATCAGGACGACGACAACGGCAAGGACTCCGGCAGCGCGTACCTGTTCAATGCGACGACCGGCGCGCGGATCGCCAAGCTCACGCCGGACGATGTCGGGTCGTACGAACAGTTCGGCTATTCCGTCGCGTTGAGCGAGAACACCGCACTCGTCGGCAGCCGCTACGGCAACGACAGTGGCATTCGCTCCGGCAGCGCCTACCTTTTCGTCCCCGAGCCGGCCAGCATCGCCCTGCTGGGGTTGGGCGCGCTCGCCCTGACGCGCCGGCGGGGCTGAGGTGATGCACCACAAACGAGGAGGGATTCAGATGATGCAGTCTGTACGGTTCGTAGTAGCGCTGGCGATCGCGGGCGCCGTGTTTGGTTCGTCGGCTCACGCCGGTTGGACGCAGTCGCACAAGCTTACGCCCGACGATGGCGCGGCGGACGACCGCTTCGGCTGGTCCGTCGCGCTGAGCGGAAACACCGCCCTCGTCGGCAGCATCACCGACGACGACAACGGCGGTAGCTCCGGCAGCGCGTACCTGTTCGTCCCCGAGCCGGCCGGCATCGTGCTGCTGGGGCTGGCCGCGCTCGCCCTGACACGGCGGCGGGGATGAGGTGGATCGGCCGGGGTTGTGGTGGGATCCGTGTACGTCGGGTTGCAGGCCATCGGTCGCATCGTTGGGGGTGTTGGGTGTTGTATCGCGCGTGACCACGGGCGGCGCTCGGCTTGGGTTGCGCCTCGCTTTGCTTCGGCCTTGACTACAGCCCGTTGCCCCTGCCGGGGCTGTCTTGGGCAAGGTGCATCGTGGCGGGCAACGCCCGAGGGCTCGCATTGCCCATCCCACCTTCTGACCGGTTAACCGATCAACCAGTCAACCCGACAACCAACTGACTTCCGAAGTCACCCGGGTTTCCGCTGCGCTTCAGTCCGGCTTGGGTTACTCGCCTGATATGGCCACCCAGAAGCTGCTTTCTTTCTCGCGGCCGTCTTTCTGGTAGGTCGTGACGCCCATGCCGGCGCCGAGCTGGCCGACCATGACGCCGTTGGCGGTGCACGTGTAGGTGCCGGCTTTGACCCCGCCTTTGGCGACGGTGACGGTGAACGTGCCCGTGAGGCGTTCGTTTTCGAGCTTCAGCTTCACGTCGCGGACGGTTCCCTCGAGGTTCGAGTGGTTGTTCCACACGCGGCCCTTGACGAACTTGCCGTCTTCGTAGTCCATGGAGATGAAGCCGCGTCCGAAGCCGCAGTTCTCGTATTTCAGTGTGAGCTTGCTGATCTGCTTGATCCGCGGCTTGGGCGTGAGGCCGCCTTCGATGGCGCCTTTCATGTCCTGCTTGCCGAAGTTGCCGGTGTGCTGGCCGACCAGTTCGCCGAGTGTGATGCGGGCGTCGATGTCGTAGCTGCAGGCGATGGGTTTGCCGTCCTTGGGAATCCAGATGTCAGGGATGATGGTGAGTCCGAGCTTGCCGCGCAGGCGATCGCCTTTGAGCGTGAGGCCGGTGATGTCGATGGTGTGGATAGAATTGTTGAAGTTGGGGGTGGTGGCGAAGCCGTGGAGGACCTTGCCCTTGGCGGTGGCGAGGTAGATGTTGGCCACGCGCTGGTCGGGGGCGGCGCCGTGCATGGTGATCTTGTAGAGGGCGTCGGCGGGGTCGGGGGTGCCGGTGGTGACGTCGGCGATGAAGGCGCCGCCGGCGTGGGTCTTGCCGCCGGTGGTGGTCTGGAACGTGCCGATGGCGCGATCGCCAATGACCTGCCCTTCGAACTGCCAGGTGTAGTGCTCGGGCTTGTCCTTCTTGCCGTTGGGTAGTCGCGTGCCGTTGAGTGTGCCGGTGAGGCGGCCGCGCTCGTCGAGCGTGAGTTGATGCCAGGTGACTTTGCCGGTCATGGCGACGTCGGTGATGGAGCCGCGCGGGATGAGGCGGGCGATGGCGACCTTGCCGTCGTGGGCGGTCAGCATCATGCCGATGCGCCGGCTGCCGCCCTTGCGGCGAGTGAAGTTGATGGCGTTTTCGCACTGGAGGTGGAGCTTGATGGTGTCGCCTTCGCGCGGGGCGGGCATGGTGCGCACGTTGACGTGGCCGCGCGTGGTCTGCTGGCCGAAGCGTGCGGTGAACATGAGCGGTTCTTCGCGGGTGGGACCGGGCTTGATGATGTTGACATCCACGGTGAGGGCGGTGCCGCCTTTGGGCACGTAGCCATCGGAGGGGATGGTGATGCGAGCCGCGCCGCTGATCATGCCGCGCTCATCGAGAAGGCCGGAGGCGTCGACGTTGTGCGGCATGCGGTTGAACCGCCGGGCGAAGCCGAATGCGGCAGTGGCCTTGCCGGCATCGTCGAAGCGCACGTAGAGGTGCATATCGCGGCCTTCGCCGAGGGCGCCCTCGAGAATGAGTTCGCGATCGGCGGCGTGGGTGGCGGCGGCACAAAGCGCGAGCGCGGCCATCGTGACGAACAGGCATACACGTGACGGATTCATGGATGGGACTCCCCGTAGCCGGGCGGTTGATGGATCAATCTTCGGCAGCAGTATCAATCTCAATACTCGCCACGTCCACCGGGTAGCCGTCGCCGCTGTCGGCGACGGTGAAGGTGAGGGTGTTCTTCTCGCGCAGCAGGGATTTGTCGATCGGGACGGTGAAGGTCCATTGGCGGTCGGGCAGGTCGATGGTTGTGCCGTTGAGCGTCACACTGACCTCATCGCCCTTGACCTTTTCGAGGGTGAGCTTGAGCCGCGCGGCTTCGGTGGCGGCGAGCTTCGCCCGATCGATAGGGATGGACAGCGTGACGGCCTTGCCGGGGTCGACAGCGACGAGCTGCCTGGGGGCGAAGAACTGGTGGCGCGCGATCTGCGGCCGCACGGCGATTTCCTTTGTGAGCGGGAAGGTCCAGCGGATGGCTTCGCGCGGCCCGATCTCACGGTCAATGGTTGCGGTTGCCCCCGATACCTTTGCCGCCTCGGCGTGGATCTTACCGGGCGTGAGCCATGCGATCTGGCCTTCTTTCATGCCTGCGCCGCCGGGGGCGGTGATGCGCATCTTCACGGGCCGCGCTTCGGTGGCGTTGTTGAAGACGACGATCACGAGGTTGCCGCCGTGGATGGAGGCGACGGGCCAGAGGTCGGGGTCGGTCGTCCAGGTGCGAACGAGCTTGCCGCGCAGGGGTTTGAGGAACGCGAGTGCGAGCAGTTCACCGTCCTGCTTGGGGTGGTGCGCGGTGCGTGAGCCGGACTTGGCCGGGCTGTGGTAGATCAGTTCGATCACGTCGCGCAGGAGGTAGGTTGCCGCGCCGAGGCCGGACTTGGCGCCGGTGGACTCGCGGTGCCACGCGGGGTCGGAATAGCCCCCGCACTCGGTGTTGTAGCCGCGCAGCCACTTGTTGTGCTTGGTGACGGAGTAGGCGTTGATCACTTCGTACCAGGTGGTGACGTAGCGGGTGTCGATGCCGTAGTGGTGTTCGGCGATGCCGTCGAGGTAGTCGATGCCCTCGTCGATGAGCGGGACGGTGAGTGTTTTCCAGACGTCCCAGTCGCCGTGCGAGAGGCCGAAGTCCCACCCGCCGATGACGGTCACTTGCGGGTTGGTCTCCTTCACCGCCTTGGCCCACGGCATGAACATCCACATGTAGTAGTCGAGGTTCTGCTTGCCGGACCAGAAGTGTTTCGCGGTCGGGTCGATCGGGTGCCATTCCTCCTTGACGGTGAAGGTCTGCTCGCCGGCGGGGAGGAAGTACCAGCCGGCGGGTCGCGTGGCTTTGAAGGTGTCGCCTGGCTTGAGTCCACCGGGCACCTCGATGCCGGGGACGACGTTACCCTTGGCGTTGGCCGGCCAGTAGCGGCGCCAGCGCAGGTAGCGCACGGGTTTGTCCCAGCCCTTGATGGTGACCGGGCCGTTGTCAGTGGCCTTGTCCACTTCGTACCACTTCGGGTGGTAGTTGTTGCGGCCGGATCCGCGGCTGCGCTCGGCCCAGTTGAGGTACGGTTCGTTCCAGAACTCGACGTGTCCTTCGTAGTCCGCGTCCTTGCAGCGCTGGGCGTACTCGCGTCCGATGCGCGTGAAGAATTCCTCGTAGTTCTTGTTGGAGAGCACGGTGGCGGTGTGGTAGCGATCGCCCATGCAGTCGATGGCCACGGCCAGCTTCCTGTAGAGCGGTTTGACCTTGCCGTCCTTGCCGATGGCGCGGACGCCGGCGCCGGGGATGAACTGGATTTGCCTGATGCACTCGATGCCATAGCGCTCGACGTTCTGTTCGTTGATGCCGTAGGCGTGGACGCCGAACAGGCCGCGCGGGACTTCGGTCTGGCCGTTGATACTGATGAGCCGGCCGTCGACCTGGATTTCGGACGTCGCGCCGGCGGTGGCGGCGGCGAGCGCGGCAACGGTTGCGGTGGCGAGCAATGATGAGCGGATGCGGACGGGAAGCATGGTCGATCACTCCATGGTGGACGTTGGTTAACCCCCATGGGTCAGCGAACGGAGGGCGGATGCATTGCAGCGGGTGGAACGAGGGGCTCTGCGCGGTGGATGGGGGCGTGCGGCGGCGGGAGGCGGCCGCGGGATCGGGATGGGCGAATCAGCCGGCCCGCTTCATCGCGTGCGGGGGCGGCGAAGCGGCTGCGTCGGCGAGGGTCGAGACGGGCAGCGGCTGCTCGATGGACTCGATGCGCAGGCGCAGCTTGCCGTCCACGACCATCGCCCCGGTGCGGAGGATGGGGATCTCGATGTGGTCCGAAAGCGGACCCGGGTTTCTCTCGATGCGGTCAGTCACTGGTGAAACTCCAAAGAGGCCTAACCCTCTTCGGCGATCGCGAGCGACGAGTTCAGCACGGTGCGCATTTTCGATTTCCGGACGCCCGTAGGTCGATCAATCGCCGTCTTCCGACGCGCCTGTCTGTCGACGGGCCAGCTCGACCAGTCGCTGCGCGGCCAGCTTGGCCCGGGCGCCTTGCGCGCGATCACTCCAGCGTCCGGCGTTGGTCCACTCGAGGCGCTTCTCGCGGCCGCCGTCGGTGACATGCAGTCGATGGAAGAATGCCGCGGCGAAGTCATCGGGATCGCCGGGCGCGTCCGGCGGGGTCAGCGCCATGACGTCGTAGCGCTGCAGCCAGTTGCGCAGGTCATTCACGATGCCGCGCGTCAGCGCCGTCTCGTGCGTGATGGTGTCGTGCTCGGGCAGTGCGGATGTACTGCGCGGCGATCGCTCGGCGAACCGCAGCATGCCATCTTCGGCGTGCACTTCGAACATCACGGACTTGTAGTGCACGGCGAAGGCGCGGGTCGGCGACGCATTGCCGTTGTCGGTCGGGGTGGACCGATTGATGGGCGGCGTGGTGGTGCACGCGGCGAGCAGGCCGCATATCGGAAGGAGGAAGATGATGACTGTTTTCACGGCGCAACCCCGTGTGTTCAGGATGATGATGCCCGCGCTCGGTCAACGAAGTTCTGCGGTCGATTCTAACACGACGGCACGTCATGAGCCGAGCGGTGGATCAGGTTTCGACTGGGCGGCCGGCTCCCTGAAGGGCAGGGCTTCGACCTGCGGCGGGCTGGCCGGGTCGAGCGGGTCGTAGTCGAAGTGGGTGGCCGGCAGATGTGGGGATGCGCCGTCGGTTCCGGTCACGTTGTTGCGCTGGGCGATGGTGGTGAGGACCATGGGGGCGGCGACGAGTGAGACGGCGGCGAATCGGATGCACCACAGCCACCAGCGATTGAGCCTGACGCGACCCGCCCCAAGCGTTCTGTCGCCGCGCGCGTGCTGCTGTTCCATGGCGTCCCTTGCTGCGATCCCTGGCCTCGCCCCGGGCAGGCGCTTGGGGATGCCTGTCCGGGGGGGCCGAATGCCCGGAAGGAACCGGAACCCATTGCATAGATCGGCATGGATGGCCGGGAATCGCCAGTGCGGATTGTGTGAGGCGGGGAGCGTCGTTCAGGCGACCTCACCGGGGGCGAGGAAGGAGGCATCGTCGGGGCCGTCGGCATCGTCGCTGGTCGGCAGCAGTTGCGGCTCGACGCCCATGAGCACGAGCATGCCCGGTTCGACGCAGAACTGAGCGCCGATCAGTTGCACGCCGTTGAGAACGGGCTGGCCGTGTCGGACGACCATGGTCTGATGTCCGATGGTGTAGCCGCGCGAGAGGAAGGCGATGCGCCAGACGGTGCCGTTGGCGATGGGCTGGCTGCAAATGAAGCCGACGCCGCCGCCGCCCATGTCGCGCAGGGCGATCTGGATCGGCGCCTGTGAAAGCGCGTTCTGGTCGACGGGATACAGTTCGGCGTCGCCGCGGACGACGTGCCGGGTGAAGCGTCGGTTGCTGTTGGGCGAATCGGGATTCCTCAGTTTCTCCAACTGAGTGAGCGTATCCAACAGCGAGTATGGGTTCGATTCGGTCATTGGTGCGGCTTCCGTTGCGGGGATCGACGCATCGAAACCCGCTTGACCACCCCCTGCTTGTGTACCGAAGTCCCTGTCCATATGGATCATCGTCGAAGATGGTCGGTTTCTTGACCAGCCTCACCTTTTGGGTGATGCGAAAATGCACGGACAAAGAAAAACCGCCGGGCAAATACCCAGCGGGATGCCGTGTAACCTGAGTTCGGACGGACCGGCGGCTGTTACCGGCCGATTGCCGGTTCAGCGGATCGGTGGCGCCAGCGAGTGGCGGCGCGGCTTGTCGAAGAGCCAGAACGTCGCCCATTCTTCGCGCAGCAGGCGATCATTCATGTTGAATACGCGGCGGTAGCGCTCCATCGCCTCTTCCTTGGTCTCGGTGACGGTATACATCTCGTCGCTGTACAGGCTGTGATCCAGCATGCCGGGCGCGGCCGTGGCGTCCACGATTGATTCGATGAACGGATGGTCCGTGCAACCGACGCTGAAACTCATGACCAGACCGAGGAACACCAGGCAGGCCAACTGACGCAAACGCTTGCAGTGCATGGGGGAACTCCTGGGGAGGGTGAGCCGGTATATTGTGCTGGCGCCGGGCGGTCGTGTCAACCGGTCGCAGCAACGCCGGGGCCCGTGGTCGGGTGCTAAATGACGTCGTGGCAGTCTGATAGGCGTTGTTGCCCGCAGTCGGGCCGGGCGCGGCCCAAAGAAACAGGCCCCGCTGAACGGGGCCTGGTGTTGCTTGAGACTGGGATGGCCGGCTCACTTGGGCGGCAGGGGGGGCGGGTCGGTGCTTCCGCCGTTCGAGCCGCCCTTCATCATGCCGCCGGTATCCGTGTCATCGTCGCCCGCGCCGCCGGCGGTTGGGCCTATCGGCTCGCCGTCCGGATCGGGCGGCAGGGGGACGAGGTAGATCTCGACGCGCCGGTTCGCTTCGGCGCCTTTGTCGGTGTTGGGCACGACCGGGCGGTGCTCGCCGCGCCCGACGATCGCGATCTTTCCGGGGTTGACCCCGGCCCGCACGAGCACGCGCATCACGGTAATGGCGCGGAAGGCGGACAGGCCCCAGTTGTCCTCGTACTTCTCCTTGTTCCGCGGATTCTTGACCGGCACGTTGTCCGTGTGGCCGACCACGCGGATCTCGAAGTTCGACGCGGCGGTGGAGGTGAGAATCCGCGCCAACTGCTGCAGGCCGGCGACGGCCGACTGCTTCAGATCCGTCTTGCCGAGGTTGAAGGTCATCGCGCTGCTCGCCACGCGGATCATCCCGCGCTGCGGGTCGTAGCTCATCAACTGCGGATTGTCCTTCGCAAGTTGCACCAGCGCATCGTCCAGTTCCTTGGGCAGCAACGGGAGATTGGGATTGATTTTGGCCATGTCCCGGATGGTCTGCTTGTACTTCTCAAGCTCGTCCTTGTGTTTTTCCTTTTCGGTGGCCAGCAGCCGTTCGTACTCATCCAGCGCGGCCAGGAGCTTGGGGTCCTGCTTCGGCGGCTGGTTCTGAAGGGCTTCGAGCGCCGCCTGAAGCTGGTAGATGCGGCCCTTGAGTTCTTCGATCCGGTCCTTCTGGTCGTTGATGATCGAGTCGCGGTTGTCCACTTCGCTCTGGGCGACGCAACCGACGCTGATCAGCGCCGCGAGGACGACAAGCAGGAATCTGCCGCACGTTCGCATGGTGGTGTCCTTTCTGACTTGGGCGTTCCCTGATCTTCCCCCATCGTCGGTAATATACCGCAAATGGCATGACATATGAGCTTGGCGTTCGACTGAACCGGTTAACTTCGTAACCTTCCTACCGTGACAGCTTCAACTGATTCCAACGGCACGCTTTACGTTGTCGGCGCCGCGCAGGATGCGGCGGGGCTGTGGCGTCGGCCGGCGCAGGTGCTGGTGCGCGGCGGGTTGATCCTGCACGTGGGCAGTCCGGACGGGCCGAGGGGGGTGTTGACCGAGGGCGCGCGGGTGGTCGAGATGCCGGATCATCTGCTGTTGCCGGGGCTGGTCAACGCCCACGCGCACCTGTCGCTGACCGGCGTGGGACGGCGCGCGTACGACGGCGACTTCCAGCAATGGCTGCGGATGGTGATCGAGATGGCGCCGCGCGAGCGGGAGGCGGTGATCGCATCGGTGGCGCGGGGCGCGGCGATGTCCCGGGAAGCGGGGGTACTGTGGGTGGGCGACATCGCGCCGAGCATCGCGGGCATCGAGGGTGTCGCGCGGTCCGAGCTGGAGGGCGTGAGCTTCTTGGAGTGTCTGGGGTTTCAGGCGACGGCGGGGGAGATCGAGCCGCGCATCGATGAGGCGTCTGCGTTGTGGGGCGAATGGGCGGAGCAGTCCGATCGGTCGCAGGTGATGCGCGACTGGCGCGTGTCCTTTTCGCCGCACGCGCCCTACTCGACTTCGCCCGCGGTGTATGCGGGGCTGGCGGCGATCGCCCGAGAGACGCGCCAGCCGCTTTGCACGCATCTGGCGGAGACGGTGGACGAGATCGCGTTCGTGCGCCACGGCACGGGGCCGTTCAGGCGGATGCTCGAGGCGATCGGGCGCTGGGATGATTCGTACGAGCCGCCGGGCGTGCATCCGCTGAAATGGATGGAGCCGTGGCTGGGGAGCGCGCGCTGGCTGCTGGCGCACTGCAACTACGTGAGCAAGGACCACCTCCACCTGCTCGCGCGGCGGCGGGCGTCGGTCGCCTATTGCCCGATCGCCAGTGAGTATTTCGGTCACCCGGTGGAAGGTCGGGCGCCGCACCGGTATCGCGAGATGATGCGAGCGGGCGTGAACGTGTGCCTGGGGACGGATTCGATCATCTGCCAGCCGCAGGACGAGGCGCAGCCGCTGGGGATCCTCCCGCAGATGCGGCGGCTGTACCGGCGCGACGGGACGGATCCATCGCTGCTGCTGCGCATGGCAACGACCAATGGCGTGAAGGCGCTGGGCGGCGACTGGCGTCGGGCGACGCTGTCGATCGGCAATATCGCGCGCATGATCGGTGTGCGGTTTGATCGCGATGATGAGACCGATCCGCTGACACAGGTGCTGGGCAGCGACTATGCTGTGGATGTGATCATCGAACCGACCGGAAAGGTGGAGACGAATGGCTGAGCATATCGAGCGCGTCGGGTACATCGGCATGGGCATCATGGGCAGCGCCATGGCGGGGAACCTGCTGAAGGCGGGGTTCAAGGTGACGGTCTGGAATCGCACGGCCGGGAAGTGCAAGCCACTAGCCGCGCAGGGCGCGAAAGTGGCTTCATCGATCGGCGAGCTGATGGAAGACGATCCGGACGTGGTCTGCGTGAACGTGAGCGATACGCCGGACGTGGAGGAAGTGATCTTCGGCGAAGGGGGCGTCGCGTCGGGGGCGAAGGAAGGGCTGATCGTGATCGACCATTCGACGATCAGCCCGGTGGCGACGAAGGACTTTGCCGCGCGGCTGAAAGAGCAGGGCGTCACGCTGCTGGATGCGCCGGTTTCGGGCGGCGATGTGGGGGCGCGCAACGGGACGCTCTCAATCATGTGCGGCGGCGAGCAGGAAGCGTTCGATCGCTGCATGCCGATGCTGAAAGCGATGGGCAAGAGCATCGTGCGGCTGGGCGAGGCGGGCATGGGCCAGGCGTGCAAGGCGTGCAACCAGATCGCCGTGTCGTGCAACCTGCTGGGCACGGTGGAAGCGATGGCCTTGGCCCGCAAGCTGGGGCTGGACCTGGAGAAGATGATCGAGGTGGTCAGCGGCGGCGCGGCCGGCTCCTGGCAACTGGCCAACCTCGGCCCGAAGATCGCCGCGGGCGACTACGCGCCGGGATTCATGGTCAAGCTGATCCTCAAGGACCTGCGCATCATCAGCGAGACGGCGGATGAGAACCGGTTGCCCCTATCAGGTACGGAGTTGGCCCGCGGCTACCTGAAGCAGGTGGCCGAGGAGATGGACGGCGGGGAACTGGGCACGCAGGCGATGGCCAAGGCGATGGAGAAGGCGGGGGGATTCGTGTACAGCGAGTAGGTCGGCTGCGGATGCACGAGATGGATGGCGGTGCGGGGTTGGGGGATCGGTATCGTCGGACGCAGGTTCGGGATCCGGTGGCCGGCGACCGGCAACTGCTCGCCGCGGCGATTGCCGCCGGTTTTCGTTGGCGGGCGCAAACACACTGCGTTTCTGGACGGGAAGGGCGTCCCCATGGGTGCCTGCCGCAGTTGAGCTGCGGCTCATGTTCGGCCGGCGCGTCATGCTGGTGAATGCTGGTAAACGGGGCGGTTCGGCGCATCAAAAGACCGCGGAAAATGGCCTGTTCGGGCCTTCAGCTTGCCCATCTTAACTCTTTGCCCGCCTCAAGTTAGTCGATTCATGGGGTGACGGAGAACGGGACCGACGGCTGCCAGTAAGGAGTTGAGTATGTTTGATCCCGGACCCTCGCATCGCGATCCGTTTCGATTTCCCGAACTGGGCCTGGACGAGCCCGTGAAGATAGGGTTCGCCGGATCCGGTGATCCGTTCGCCGACGAGGCCTTCGCCGGCGAGGTGGGTGAACCCATTGAACTGGAGGAACTCGGTCGCCAGATGGAGGCGCTGGACAGCGCCCAGTTTCATCACCTGGTTCGCAAGGTGGTCCATGATCTTGTTGAGCACCGACGGGAAGCGCAGTGACCGCCTGATCATCTTGAGGAATCCTTTCCGAGCTGCGACCGCCAGCGCGGCATGGACGCCGCGCTGCAACGGTCCCGACGCCGATGCCCCAGCGCCCGCCCTCGGCTGACTGTCGCTGAGAGTGGGGGTGTTTTCCTTCTTGCGGCGACTTGCGCCCATCTGTCGGCCGGTACGTCCGTTCGGTTTGCATCGGTGATCGGGTGAGGCATTGTTCTTGAGTGGAAGTGCTTGTTTATTAAGCGATCAATGCGTCGGATTGGCCTGGTCGGGCATGTCTCGCAGTTGTCGAGGAGGAATACGGATGCGATTGAGTACGAGCTTCATGGGTCTGGCGCTGGTGTTGGCTTTTGTTCTTGCCCCGGTCCGGGCGGCGACGATTGTCGATTTCGGCGGCGAGATGGTGGGTGCGGATGCCTACCTGTTCGATATTGTGAACGTCGATTCGGTCTTCGATGACACGGCGCCGACCAGCCCGTCAGCGGGATACGCCGGGCCGGTCTTCTACACGGGAGCGTGGAAGGGCGAGAGTCACTTCGACGGTGTCGAGTTGAAAGACAACGGCGGCGCCGACTACCTGCTGCTGGACATCTGGAAGAACGACTCGGGCGTCGTAGTACTGGTCAAGGACGAGGACTTCGTCGGTTCGCCCTCGGCGGTTGACATCGACGCGCAGACGACATTCACCGCCACAACGAGTGGCTGGATTGACTATGTCGCCTTTGTGGCCCAGGACAGCGCGGGCGACTACTTCGTCAGCTCCCAGGCGACCGATGTCGCAGGTGTCTGGACGCTCACGGGCTCGGGCAACTGGATGGCGTACGATCCGGCGACGCATGTGAAGCCGCCGGAAGGCGCGGGCTCGCCGCAGTCACTCACGGACGTTCAGGCGGTCGGCGTGTACTTCGGCTTCCACGGCTCGCGTTGGCAGCCGAGCGGGCAGTTGGACACGTGGCAGGTGAACGTGATCCCCGAGCCGGCGGCGATGGCCCTCATGGGGCTTGCCGGCTTGACGGTGCTGATCCGGCGCAGGCGCTGATTGACATCACACAACTCGAGAAGCTTCCCGCCCCGAGCGCACCGGCGCCCTGGGGCGTTTTGTTGCTTGGCGTGGTGATGATGGCAATGCGCAAGAAAGAGGCCCAGGGATGGAATCCCTGGGCTTCGGGGTTTGTCGCGTGTTGCGCGTGAATCCTATGCGGGGGAAGGCATGGCCCCGGGGGCATCCGGTTCGGCCGGGCCTTCCTTGGCCTTCGGCAGCTCGGGCTTGGCCGACTTGTCCTGCTCGGCCTTGAGCAGGTCGCCGATGCTCGGCTTGTCCAGCGGCTTGCCTTCCATGAGTTGGGCAACTTCATCACCGCTGAGTGTTTCGTGCTTGAGCAGTGCTTCGGCCACGGCCACGACCTTGTCCCATTGCTCGTCGACCAGGCGCTGCGTATCGGCGTAGGCCTCGTCGTTGAAACGTTTGACCTCTTCGTCGATGGTCTGCGCGGTGCGATCGGAGAAGTCTTTTTCGGGGAAGAACGACTCCTGGCGCTCGTGGGCGCGGTAGTTCACGAAGCCGAGCTTGTCGCTCATGCCGTACTCGAGCACCATGGCGCGGGCGAAGCTGGTGGCCATGCGGATATCCATCGCCGCGCCGGAGGAGACATCACCGATCTTCTTTTCCTCGGCGATTCGCCCGGCGCAGAGGATGCGCAGTTGCGCGAGCATGTGCTTGCGGCCGTAGTAGTGTCGGTCCTTTTCGGGCAGCGAGAAGGTCGCGCCGCCGGCCGGGCCGCGCGGGATGATCGACACTTTATGCAGCGGGTCGGCTTCCGGCAGCAGGTACTGGATGACCGCGTGACCGGATTCGTGGTAGGCCGTGAGGACGCGGTCCTCTTCCTCGACCTTCTGGCTCTTGCGCGCCCGCCCCCAGCGGACCTTGTCGCGCGCTTCCTCGAGGTCGTCCTGTTCGACGAAGTCCTTGTTCTGCAGCGTGGCGCCGATGGCCGCCTCGTTGATGATGGCCGCGAGGTCCGCGCCGCTGAACATCGGCGTGCCGCGGGCGAGCCGTTCGAGGTTCACATCCGGGCCCATCTTCACGCGCTTGGCGTGGACCTTCAGGATCTCGACGCGTCCGAGCAGGTCCGGCAGCGGCACGTTGATCTGCCGATCGAAGCGTCCCGGTCGCGTCAGGGCCGGGTCCAGCACGTCCGAGCGGTTGGTGGCCGCCATGACGATGATCTGATCACTCGTGTCGAAGCCGTCCATCTCGACGAGGATGGCGTTGAGTGTCTGCTCGCGTTCGTCGTGCCCGCCGCTGGAAAAGCCACTGCCGCGCCGCCGGCCGACGGCGTCGATCTCGTCCAGGAAGATGATGCACGGCGAGCTGTCCTTGGCCTGCTTGAACAGGTCGCGCACGCGGCTGGCGCCGACGCCGACGAACATCTCGACGAAGTCCGAACCGGAGATCGAGAAGAAGGGCACTTCCGCCTCGCCGGCGACGGCCTTGGCCAGCAGCGTCTTGCCGCAGCCGGGCTCGCCGATCAGCAGCACGCCGCGCGGCACGCGACCGCCGAGGCGCTGGAACTTCTTCGGGTTCTTCAGGAACTCGATGATCTCGGTGACTTCTTCCTTCGCTTCCTGGATGCCGGCCACGTCGGAAAGCGTCACGTTGGACGTTTCCTTGTTCGTCACCTTGTGCCTCGATCGGCCGAACGAGCCGAGCATGCCCGCGCCCCCGCCGGCGTTGCGGATGCTGCGAAAGACGAAGAAGTAGATCAGCAGAAGCAGGACGATGAACGGGCCCCAGTTCAAGAGCAGCGGCCAGATCATCGACTCGCCGGGATCTTCCTTCCAGTCGAGATCGCTGTTGTGCTCAGCCTTGATCGTCTGGAGCTGCTCGAGGTAGGAAGGCTTGTTAACGCGATCGGAGGTGAAGACGACGAGCTTGGTGCTTTCGGGCGTGACATCGGTGCCCTGCCCGTCGGTACTGATCTCACCTTCGAAGGACGTATTCTTGATGGTGATCGGCCCGGTGAACTTGTTCTGCTTGGCGTAGTTGGAGAACTCGGTCCAGGTGATCTTCTCGCCGTCGCTGTTGATGCGGTTCATCAGGACGAACAACAGGACGGCCAGCACGCCGAGAAGGATCCATGGCATCGCACCGCGTGGCATGAAGGGCTGGGGTGGTCGCCGGCCGTTGTTGCCGTCGCCGTTGCCCTGGCCGCCCTTGCGTGGATTGTCGTCGTTGCGGTTCTCGGCCATGAGGTCTCCTCGGTTTATCGGCCTGCCACGGGAAGACCGCTCCCTCAGTTCATCGGCTCTTTCGGAGTCGATTGTATTACGTCGGCGGGCTTAAGTCCGATCCGCCGCACTTCAGGTGGGGCGGCGGGGCGATCAGTTGCGGCTGTCGGCGGCGGGCGATTGGGTGGCATCCCAGTCACCCTCATCGCGCATCACGGCCACGATGCCTTCGGCGACGGCCTGAGCCGCCTTGCGCCTGGCCACGGCGTCGAATTCGCTCGCCGGTCGGGTGGGCACGTACCGGGCGACGCGGGCCAGGCCGATCCGCTGACGAAGCGTCTTGCCGGTGCGCAGGTCCTTCCACTCGAAGTCGACGAGCACCTGCACCTCGACTTCCTGCGGCAGGCCGCCGATTTCCGTCCGCGAAATCAAGCGGGGCTGCACGCTCGTGACGCGGCCCTGCAGAATAGTATCCGCCGCCCCCGTACCGGTCACCTTGTACGGCGTGCGATGCTCGATCTCCTTCGTCAGGGCCTCGGTGACGGCGAACTCCATCTCCCGCTGCCCGCTGAGGTTCTCGAAGATCGGGACGGACACCGACCGGATGTTCTCGGGAAAGGTGTCGGTCATCTGATAGCCGCATCCGGCGATCAGGCACGCGGCCAGCGGCAGGATCATCATTCGGTGCTTCATGTGATGCGTTCCGCGCCGGTGGGCGCTACTTGGTGGGGGCGGGAGCGCCATCGGGCGTTTTGTCTGCCGGTGCGGACGGCTCGGCGCGGCCATCACTCTGGTCAGTCGGGCTCTGATCGTCGATCGTTTCCTGCGATCCATCGCCTTCCTTCGACGGCGGCTGGTCGTCGGCGGGCCGATCGCCGGTCGTGGGCGGTTCGCGCCGGGGCGCCATGACCGGTTCGCCCAACTGCTTGAGGCGATCGATGGCGGACAGCGCGGCGGCGGTGTCCGGGTAGTCCTGGACCACGCGCCGGTACTGGTAGATCGCGCTGCGGCGCTGGCCGCGGCGTTCGAACCATCGCCCGGTGTAGAAGGTCTTGATCGCCAGTGATTCGTCGATGCGATCGAGCAGCGTCGCCGCCCCGAGCCGCTCGGCCGCGGCGGGGAATTCGTCCTGGTAGGCGCGCAGGCGCTCGGCCGCCTCGATCAGTCCCTTGGAGTCGAACTCAGGCCCCCTGAAACGGGCGAGGCTCGCCTTGATCAACCCGAGCATCGCGCGCTGGCGCTGGGGGCTTTCAGGATAGTTGAGCAGGAAGCGATCGTAGACGATGGCCGCGTCCTGCATCTCGTTCTCTTTGAAGTAATGATCCGCCAGGTCCAGCACCGCCCGCTCGCCGATCGCGGTGCCCGAGGCTCGTTCATGGATGCGGATCATGATCTCGCGGCCATCTTTCGTGACCGGCAGGAGCGGAATCCCCAGCACCGGGCGCTGCCAGCCGTCGAGGAACTGCTTGCCGATCTCATACTCGCGCTCGATGGCGGTGTTGAACTGCTCGCTGGCGGGGTAGAGCCGCAGCACGTATTCGTAGTCGAAGAGCGCCTCGTAAAGCTCGCCGGACTGCTCCCTGCCCAGTCCGGCCAGCAACTTGGCTTCCACGTAGAGCGGATGGTCGGCGCCGTATTTCTCCTGCCAGGCTTCGGCCATCTCGACGGTCTTCTCGCCATCGCCCCCGGCCAGCACCTTCCGGACGGCCAGCAGTTCGCCTTCCGGTGAATCCGGGTCCACCGCCTCCTGCTTGACCCAACTCTCCTTGTCGCCTTCCTCGCCGGTCAGGCGGTAGGTTTCCTGCGCGGCGAGCGGCCGGGCGACGACAAAAAACAGCAACAGCGCAAGCCCCACGAGCGCTGAACTGGCGTGCTTCCCTGATCGTGCCCTCGCGGGCGCCGGCTGTCGCCTCATGCGCGCATCTCCTTGCGTGTCAGCCCGAATGATAAGACCAAAGCGCCCGACAGGCCAAGACCCATCGGCCCGCTATTGAGAATCGACGCCCCGGTGCCCGGGACTTCACAGGTCGCTCGAGCGGCGAACGATGCGCTCGTTGCGGGCTTCGCTTGGCGCGAGGCGCGGGAGGCCCTCTCCCCATGCGCCGATGAACACCGATCGCCGCCCACCGGCCGCGGACCCCGCGCCGCCCGAGCCGACTGTCCCTGCCTGCGAAGCACACGGACCTCTACACCTCGCGGCCGAATGGTTTGACAGCCTGCACTGTCCGAGTAGCATTAATGCTCTTGCCCCGCCCCCGGCCGGGCCGATGACAATCAGCAAGCCAAGCCTCCCTAGCTCAATCGGCAGAGCAACTGACTCTTAATCAGTGGGTTGAAGGTTCGAGTCCTTCGGGAGGCATTGACAGACAAAGACTTACGGAAACGGCCCCATCTGCTGAATATGACGGCGCAACGCGGGTGAGTAGGCGCAACAGAATCGTCTCAGACGGCGTCTGCCGCGTCCCCGGTCAAGACGTGCTGTTAGTCGTCGATCGAACTGCCACGCGACAGGCCAGCAACAAGCTAAGCTACCGGCTCAACAGAAAGGGGGATCACCGATGCCGACCCGCATCGAGCAATTGATCGATGACGTAAGCGACACGAGGGTTAGCCTTGAATCGCTACTGCTGCGAACCAACGTACTTGCGTCACGCACCTCCATCCTGCCGCTCGGAGACTGGGCAGAGCATGAACTGTCCAGCTACCCTCAGGACGTGGCAGTTCCTGTGTACCGCAAGATCGGAGTTGCGGCGTTTGGTCGCCTACGGCGAGCGTGGCAGCAACACCCTATGATGCCGATCACGGAGAATCTTCTGCCAGACCACCTCAAGGGGAAGTTCAGTTTGCCCCGACCGGTCCGGCCCAGCCCGCCGATGTCTACGATCTCGTACCGCAGCACTTCGTTCGTCGCGTTACCCCCGAGTGCATCGTCCTGGCCGCCGAGACCATAGAGGCGCCCAAGTCCATCTACTGCCGCCCTGATACCGCCACGGGCGGAGGGGATCGGTGCGATCGGCGACCAAGTGGTACCGTCAAATGCCTCGCCGGTGTTCGTCCACGAGCCGGTCCCCAAAACGCCCACCAAAGCAGTAGAGCCGACCGTCACCCCCGGCCGCAGCCGCGAACTCCGATCGCCCGGTCAGCATCGGTTGCCCGTCGTTCCAGACGGACGCATGTCCGGAGCTGGCGAGCGCAGTGACCGCGATGAGTGCAACGCTCAATGAGTGGAGAAGTCCATTGTTGTGCTTGCCTTCCATAGTTGTTCCTTTCCGGTATTTGTTGTACCAAATCCCATGATTCTGAAGTCCCTGCAGGGAACTGAGGCCCAACGGGTCCTCAGCCCTCATACGAGGTCGGTGGACCATCCGCCGCGCTTCACGTACGGCGGTGTTCGGGGCGGAAGGGCGTGTTTCCGGCCCAAGTCATTGCGGCCACGCATGCCGGGCGTACCATGTGGTTCAGGCCGGGGGCGGCGAACCGCCTCGCAGTCACGATCGCGGGCCTTTTCGATCGCACATGAAGGACGACCATGAGCACGACTGAGAACACGCGGCCGCGCCCGCGCGTCGCCACCGGCATGCCGGGATTGGACGAATTGCTGCGCGGCGGGCTGCCGTCGCAGCGCATCTACCTGGTGCAGGGCGGGCCGGGCACCGGCAAGACCACCCTCGCCTTCCAGTTCCTGCTCGAGGGCGTGGCGCGGGGGGAGTCCGCGCTCTACCTGTCGCTGCTGCAGACGCGCGATGAACTGCACGATATCGTCGGCTCGCACGGCTGGAGTCTCGACGGGTTGACGATCGTCGAGTTGCCCGAGGATGTGCAGGAGATCGCCGAGTCGGAGCAGACGGTGTTCAGCCGGGCCGAGGTGGAGTTGGACGAACTGATCGATGCGACCATCCAGGCCATCAAGGCGCACAAGCCGCGGCGCGTGGTGCTGGATTCATTGAGCGAGCTGCGGGTGCTCGTGGACAGCGACTACCAGTTGCGCCGGCACCTGATCAAGCTGAAGCATTCGCTGCTGGAGGCAGGGTGCACGACGCTGCTGACCACGGGCGAGTCGGTGATCGACCAGCACCCCACCTACCAGACGATCGTGCACGGGTCGATCGCGTTGCGTCACACCACGCCTTCATACGGTCCGGTGCGGCGACAGATCGAAATTGAGAAGGTGCGCGGGATCGACTTCGACGGCGGACTGCATGATGTCATTATCCAGACGGGCGGTCTGCGCGTCTTTTCACGGCTGCGTCCGGACGATGCGAGCCCGCCGTGGGGCGAACGGGTGGAAAGCGGGAACGCGGCCCTGGATGCGCTTTTCGGCGGCGGGCTGGAGCTGGGCGGCAGTTGCATGGTGATGGGCACCAGCGGCGCGGGCAAGAGTACGTTGACGTCGCTGTACGCGGTGGCCGTGGCCGCGCAGGGCGGCTACGTGCCGGTGTACTGCTTCGACGAGAGCAAGCGCACGTACGTGCACCGGGCCAAATCGCTGAAGCTGGGCATGATTTCACATGTGGAAAGCGGGCGGATCGATCTGCGCCACTACGATGTGGGCCAGTTGACGCCGGGTCACCTGATGCAGGATCTGCGCCGTGATGTGGAGGAACGCGAGGCGAAGCTGGTCATCTTCGACAGCCTGACCGGTTACCTCAGTCTCATGCCTCAGGCCGGAGACCTGACCGTCAAAATGCACGAGATCCTGCATTTTCTCAGCACGCGCGGCGTTCTGACGCTTGTGACCTTGAACGTGCACGGTCTACTGGGTCAACTCACGACGGAGGTCGACACGAGTTACCTGGCGGACACGGTGGTGTTGATGCGGCACTTCGAGGCGGGCGGGACGGTGCGCCAGTGCATTTCGGTGCTGAAGAAGCGTCACGGCGAGCACGAGCGTACGATTCGGGAGATTGCGTTCGAACCGGGCGGCCTGCGTGTGGGTCCGCCGCTGTCGGAGTTTTCCGGTGTCCTGACCGGGACGCCGCGCTACGAAGGAAAGCGGGAATCCCTGCTTGATCGGCAGGGGGAGGCCCCGGGTGGCGAAGACGACCGCGACGCATGAGGCACAGCGCGACTTGCCCGTGGCGGTGTGGGCGCCGACGGGGCGCGACCAGGCGCTGATCGAGCGTGTGCTCGGCCGCGCGGGGCTGTCGTGCATCGGCTGCGGGGAAGAAGGGCAGTTGCTGTCGCGGGTGAACGAGGACAGCGGCCCGCTGATCGTGGCCGAGGAGGGCTTGAGCCCGGCGGGGAAGGCGCGGCTGATCGAGCGACTCAAGGCGCAGCCGGACTGGTCGGAGCTGCCGGTGATTCTGCTGGCGCGCGGCGCGAGCCGGGGGATATCGCACCTGGCGGACCTGGTGAACTGCGGCGGCGTGCGCGTACTGCGACGCCCGCTGGATTCCGACGCGCTGCTGGCGATGGTGCGGATGGCCGTCGAGGCCCGCCAAAGACAGCTCGATGTCGGCGACCTGCTGCGGGCGCTGGAACGGATGAACCAGCGGCTGCAGCGCCGCAGCGAACAGCTTCAGCAGTTGACGGTGCAGTTGGCGGAGGCCGAGGACAACGAGCGCAAACGCCTGGCCCAACTGCTGCACGATGACCTGCAGCAACTGCTCGTCGGGGCGGGATTGCAGCTCCGCGTGGCGCAGAAGCAGGCGGGCGACAATCTCACGCTGCAGCAGACGCTGGCCGAGGCGCGCGAGGTGGTCGAGCAGGCGCAGCAGCAGAGCCGCGACCTGTCGCATGAGCTCTTCCCGGCGATCCTGCATCAGGCGACGCCGGGCGAGCTGCTGCACTGGCTGCGCGATCACGCGCGTCAGACGCTGAGCCTGGAAGTGGCCCTCGAGATTGACGGTGATCTCGGCGCGGCGGGGCAGGAGATGGTCCGCTTCCTCTACCGCGTGGTGCGCGAACTGCTGTGCAACACGGCGAAACACGCGGGGGTGACCGAGGCGCGCATCGAAGCGCGCCGGGCGGGACAGCGGATCGAACTGGTCATCAGCGACGAGGGCAAGGGCTTCGATCCGGAAGCGATCGAAGAAAAGCACGATGCCTCAAACGGCATCGGTTTACAGGCCGTCCGGGAGCGCGTAGCGTTTCTCGGGGCGCAGTTGGCAATCGACAGCCGGCCCGGCGAGGGTGCGCGGTTCCGGCTGAGTCTGCCGGTGCAGAGCCCGGTTTCGTCGCAGGGCGTAGCGGTGCGCCCCGTGCCGACGATTGAGATCAGAAGTGATGGAGCTTCGCAGCCCCTGGAACAGAGATGAGTTTCGAGCAGGCAACCGAATGGGAAGATGGTCCGATCCGCGTGTTTCTGCTGGATGACCACGCGGTGGTGCGGCGCGGGCTGTCGGTGCTGCTGGAGAGCGAACCGGACATGGAAGTCTGCGGGGAGGCGGCGGACGTGGAGACGGCCGCCGAGCGCTTCGATGCGACGCGGCCGGACGTGATCGTGGTGGACCTGAACCTGGGCGATGATGACGGAACGCGCCTGCTGCGATACCTGCGGGACGGATGGGTCGGCAGCCGCGCGGTGGTGCTGTCCCAGCACCGGCCGGAGTACCGCGCCGAGCAGGCCCGCCAGGCCGGCGCGATGGGTTACGTGTGCAAGGAAGAAGACCCCGACCACATCGTCCAGGCCATCCGCGCCGCCTACCGCGGCCGGCCGTATTTCTAGCCGGCCCCACACCCCCGTCCCGCGCCGGGCGCCACATTCTGACCCGACCGGAGGGAGGGCGGAGCGTGCCGAAGAAGAGTTGATCCTGATCCACTGAACCAACGCCCAACCCTGACTTCAACAAGTTGGCGAAGAGCGTTTGTAAGTCCTTATCTGGCAATGG
>CAZHJL010000083.1:0-22748 GCA_964532795.1 uncultured Phycisphaeraceae bacterium
TCAGCGCCTTGCGCAACCAGTTGACACTATTCGAGTAATGTTGGGACAGTAGTGACAAGAATCGGTAAATGCAATTCGCGGCGATGCGGCCGCATGCACAGGAAAGGCACAGACATGACCACCACGCTCAGCGAACGTTCCGGCGCCATCACCTTCAAAGGCAATCCGATGACCCTCCTCGGTGAGGAGATCAACGTGGGCGACCAGGCCCCCGATTTCACGGCCGTGGGGACGGATCTCTCGGAAGTCAGCCTCAGCGACTATAAGGGCAAGGTGGTGGTTCTTTCGACCGTGCCATCGCTCGATACCGGCATCTGCGACATGCAGACGAAACGTTTCAACGAGGAGGCGGCAGGCCTCGGCGATGACGTGGTGGTGGTGACGATCAGCATGGACCTTCCCTTCGCCCAGAAGCGCTGGTGCGGCGCGGCGGGGGTGGAGAACGTGATCACCATCTCCGACTACAAGGGCGAGCACGAGTTCGCGGTGAAGTACGGCCGGCTGATCAAGGAACTGGGTCTGATCGCCCGCAGCGTGTACGTCATCGACAAGTCGGGCAAGGTGGTCTACAGCCAGCTCGTGCCGGAGATCGCCCAGGAACCGGACTACGAGCCGGTGCTGGAAGCGGCCAAGCATGCGAAATAGCGGTCCGACAATAAGCGAAGGAAACATCGGCACTTGCATCCCGGCATGGAGACCCGGACGGATGCAGACGGGCCGGCCAGCGACGCCGTTTGTATCGCCGGCAAGCCGCAGCGTGTGAATTACGGGAGCAGAAAATGCTTGATCCGCCGGCCCGGCAATGGTGGAATATGAGTATCACTGACTGGCGGAGCGGTGCGCCCTCCGACAGGAACCAGGTGGCGGCGACATTTTGTGGGCCGTTCTCGCCCTCACCCCTCCGCCGGCGTTTTCAAGGTGGTGTCATATGGCCGGAGCAAATCGCAAAGCGCGTCGCAAAGCCAAGTCGGTCGAGCGCCAGAAGAAGCAGAAGAACGATCCCATCGCGATCGCCACGATGATCGCGGTCGTCGTCGTGATGGCCGCCATCCTGGGCGTCGCCTTCGCCTTGCAGTGACATGGTGCGGCCGCGGCGCATCAGCGCATGAAGCGGTCGGCCGCATCGTGGTAGAGCATCTGCAGTGTCGCCGGGTCGATACCCGCCCCGCGCAGCGCGGCCGTGGATTCCCGTGGCTGCGACGGATCGACCAGGGAGAGATCCGGATCGACGATCGGGCTCGTGCCGTCGTAGTCCGTTTCCATCAGCACGCGCAGCGCCCACATGCGACTGGCGTACAACTCGTAGCTCATGTTCGCTTCGCCGGCGACGATGTCCGTTCCCCACAGCACCCGCCCCGGGTTGCGCTGAATGAATGCCCGCAGTTCGGCCGGGCGCTTCGACAACTCGCGCACCATCCACTTCGTCGCGGAGGTATCCATGTAGAGATTCGGATGACGATCCAACAGCACCTGCAGATGCTCGAGGTCTTCCGGGTGGCCGCACATGTGTGCCGCAAGCCACTTCACTTCGCTGTATTCCTCGAGCAGCCGCTCCAGCGGCTCGTACTGCGAAATCTTGCTGCCGTACCGGTGATGGTCGGCGTACTTCGTGGCGAACCACGTATCCGGGTCGGCCACGTGCGTCATCACCTTCATGCCGCAGTCCAGCGCCAGCCTGATGGCTTCGCGCCGAAACGGCGTATCCAGGAGCAGCCCGTCATGATCCAGATCCCGACCCCGCGGGGCCGCCCAGAACTTGACCATCCAAACGCCCTTCTTCGCGAAGCCTTCAATACGTCGCAGGAAGTCGGTCGTGAACGTACCCGGCCTGTGCCGCTCAAAGTAATTCGGGACGGCCACGAACTCGATGCGATCGCCGAACACGTCGCGGATTTCATCGACGCGTTCGAGCTGCGTCTGCGACCAGGTGGTGGTGATGCCGAAATGGTCGGCCGCCTCGAAGTAGACGCGGGCCGAAGGCAGGTCGTTGATGTGTGTGTGCGCATCGATGATCGGCCCGGTCCACGGCAGCCGCGCGGCTTCGTGACGGTAGAGCAAGCCCAGTCGGTTGGGGTCGCTCAGAGGTACGGCATCGGTGATCGCGGGGGTGTACGGCATGGTCACAGCGCCCTCCCGGGCGGCATTGTAGGCCATGCTTTGGCGCCGGGCTTCCATCGCTCCCGTCAGGGGTCGGACGCGTCGTCTTCGACATCGGGAATCGCAAGCCGCTCGTCGATCTCGCCGCGATCCTCTTCTTCGCGGACATTCGCCTCGCGCGGCGGGGTCTCAGGTTCGTCGGCGCGCTCGACATGCCGCTCGCCGTCATGCAAGCGCGCGTTGTCGTCTTTCTCCATCGCCGTTTCGTCGGCCATATCAGCGCTCAACGCTCCGCCCTCGATTGCGCCTTGCCGGCTCATCTCTTTCGTCGGCGTTGCCGGCTCGGCCTCTGTCTGTGAAGACTGTGGTTCCTGAACCTTACCTTCCAGGGCACCGAACCCGAACCCATGCTGCTCGATCGTTTCACATCCCGCCAGGCACGAACGTGTCCGCTCGATGACCAATTCCGGAGTCTCCTCCTGGGACCCGCGTACCCGCACGAGCGGCCCGGGTTCACTCACCGCCGGGCGGCGCCATTGCCAGACGGCCCGGCGCGCCACTGCCGGATCATCACTGTCGCCCACGCTGTTGGTTCGCGCGCCGGCGCTGAACAGCGCCACCGGCGAAGCTGCAATGCTGATGCTGAACGTCGTCGCCGCGATCACGCCGCCGTCGCCGTCCGTGATGGTGAACGTGAAACCATCGGTTCCGATCGCGCCCGCGTGGTCATAGTTGAGCAGGCCGGCGTTGATGTCATTCTGCGAGAACGTAGCGCCTGCCGCCAGCGGCAGCCCGCCCAGAAGCAACTGCCCCTGCGTCGGCGCGGCGGAGAGCGTGTACTGCACCAGCCCGGCCGGCGATTCAGCGTCGGTCGCCCGCAACATGGCGGCCGTGACGGCCACCGATTGCTCATCGGCAACCGATGCCCCCAGGTTTCTGACCAGTTCCGGTGGCGCGTTGACCGTGATGGTGACCGTGGCCGTGTCTGTCGTACCGTTGGTGTCAGTGATCGTGTAGCCGAAGGTATCGGTCCCGGTGAACGCAGCCGGCGGCGTGTACGTGATCGTGCCGTCGCCGTTGTTCACTACTGCGCCGCCGTTAGCGCTCGCCGCATCGATAGCCGTCACCGAGAACGCATCGCCGTTCGCATCGGTGTCGTTCGCAATCACACCGACGGTCTCCGCCGCGTCTTTCTGTGCTGTCGCCGCGTCGTCCGCGGCCGTGGGAGGCACATTCTGGTACAGCCTCACGTTCGAGAAGATGCTCTCAGCCACGGAGTTGGCATCGTCGTCGTTGGCGAAGACCATGTAGCTGAAGCTGCCAGTGAAGTGTGCACCGACAGGGATCGCATAGTGCTTCGGGGCGGGTGCGGAGCCCGCGTAGTCGTGGTAATCGACGATGCCCCAGTTCTGGTTGCCGTAGAGCCAGAACGTGGAGGGCGGCGAAATGTTCAGATCATTGTCAAAGCCGATCCCCTGTACTTCCCCTTCAATGTTGCTGGTGAAGTCGAACTCGAGGATCGTGTCCGCATCGATCGTATAGGGCCCGGCCGTGATCTTCTTCCACGTGTTGCCCCAGATGCGCAGCGTCGATCCCGCGCCCAGCACCTGCCAGTTGGCGGGTGTGGCGTCCTGCGCGCCGCCGTAGGTATCGATGGTGTAGGTGCTGAAGTCGATCGGGTCGGTGACCGGCAGTTGCAGCGGGAGTTGCGACGCGACATCAAGCCGCACCGGCCCGTCGGTTGCGGAACCGGGACCGGTGCTGATCTCCAGCGTCCAGTCGCCGCCCCGGCCGGTCATGTCATCCGAGGCGAGCACCCTCGCTCCGGTCAGGGCGACCAGTCGCTCCAGCAGCGGCGAATGCACGGCCGCGCCTTGCGACGCGTCCACCACGTTACAGCCGTACAGCCTGATCTCCGCGTGTTCGGCAAGCGCTTCGCCCAGCGATTGCCACATCGCTTCCTGGGCATTCACTGCCTCGACATCCACCCACCCGCCGCCGAAGCCGAAGACGCCGATGCGTCCGTGCGAGATGATCGACAGAGACTCGATCTGCCAACCCGATTGCCGCGCCAACTCCCTCGTGCGCTCGATCACCTGCGCCGCACTGTCGCGCGAACTGTCGAAGGTCAACACCCGCGCATCCGCAACCAGCGCGGCTTGCACGCTCAGCATCGGGTCGGCCGCGACATCCACCATCACCACCGGCGGCGCGTGCGACAGCAGGAGCCGCGGTTCGAGCGGCTCGAGGCGGTACGACAACATGCTGCGCTGCGTCTGCGCAGTCATCTCGGTCCTGACTCCCCTGGGAGTCGTTGCTTGCCCGCCCACGCCATCCAGACCCCTGAGAGGCGCGGCCGGCGGATTCACCCCGTGTTCGTCATCGACGAGATTCGAGGAACGATCAAACGTGGCAATGCGGAAGCGCCGACTGCACAATCGCCCGCGCGGGGCGCGGACTTGCCCACCCTCAGAACAGCCGTTGAGGCCGCCATCTTCTCGGCCCTTCCCCGGCGACACGCGCAAGACGAGCAGTCAATCCTGTTGCGGCAAGTCCACCACCGGCCAGTCGTCCTTGTGGAACTGACGCATCACGCCCGTCCAGATGAAGACTTTGCGTCCGTCGAGATAGTCCGGGTTCCTCCGCAGCTCGCGGTAGAGCATCACCGGAATGCGCGGCCCGGAACCCATCGCATGCAGCATTGTCACCGGCATCCCGATGCGCAACGCGACCTGCGCCGATGTGTGCGCGGACTCATCTATGCGGATGCGTCCGAAGCTGTCTGCGGTCATGATCACCGGCGAGTCGGCGATGTCCTCGTAAGGCCGGCCGTCGCGGTACGAGACGCTCAGCACCTTGTCGCGGAAGCCGGGGTCGCCGGCGATCTCGCGCTGGAACTCGGAACCGTCCTTCAGCATGTCCGTGCCCGGCGGCGCGAATACCGCTTCGCCGACGAAGGGGTTGCCTGCCGCGAGCGCGTCCTGCACGAAGTCATACCGTTTCAGTCGCCGCGCAATCTCCTCGGCCGCCAGTTGAGCGCCGCGGTTGTACCAGTGCGTGTCGTACTTCTGGTACAGCAGGTGCATGTCCCCGTCGCGCCGGCGCCAGCGGTCGAACAGCATGAAAAGATCGATTGCCTCGACATCCGCTTCGTTCAGTTCGGCCATCAACCGCCGCATGGCCAGCGCGACTCGCCGGTCCTCGGGGACGTTGTCCGAATACCGGCCCGGATAGACCGCCGCCTTGTCGGGAATCGGCATAACGATCAGGTCGATCCCGCGCCGGCGAAGTTGCTCGTTCAACGCGATGATCGCGTCGACGGGGCGCTTGCCTTGAGCCTGGTGGTCGTAGCGATCTTGAAGCAACCCCTGCAACGCGGTTCCAATGAACCGCATGTCCGCCTTGCCGGCTTTCGCCCAGCCGGACTTCGCCAGGAACGTCCGCACATCCGCTCGGAACGGCGCAAGTTCCTGTGCCCACGCGTCCCACGATCCGCCGTGTGCCGCCAGCTCGGACTCGATCGTCTCGCGCATCTCGGCCATGGCCTGTTCACGGGTGATCACTTCGGGCCGGTCCGGCCGCGCTACCGTCGCGGGCGTTTGGTTGGTAAGCCCCTCGGCCTGCTGTTCCTGTCGCTGCGGTGCATGCGGGGTCGCCTCGGACTCAAGCTCGCTCTCGAACAGGCCGGGCGGGAAGATCCACCCGAATCCGAAAAAGAAATCGAGAAGACCGATCCACACCAGCGCGAAGATCACCAGGGAAATCAGCCGCGCGGTGGACATGTGCCTGCGCGGCAGGTGCGAGCGACGAGAACGTGGGTTGTACGTGCCTGGGAACTTGAACATGAGCGGCGATCTTGCTCCGGCGATCGATTGACTGGCATAACTGCCACCGGCATTCTAGCCGAACCGCCCTGCGGCATTCATCCGAACCGTTCGGCGTGCGCCGGCGTTCTCATTGCGTCGCGCGGCAGGCGTCCCTACGATGCAGGTGGCGAAGCGGTCTCTACCCAATCCGCGAGGGCACCGGCCATGGCTGAACAGCGCGATCATGAAGCGACGGAACAGCGGGATTCGGTCAACGTCAACCCGAATGATGAAGATTACGAAGAGAATCGAGCGGAGATACACGCCGCAGCCGACTCACCGACCGGGGATGAAGCGCCTGCAGATGACCGCGACAAGGCGCACGGCGGTACAGCGAAGCCCGATGCAGCATCGGACGCGCATGAGACAGAAGGTGATGAATCGCTGCCGGGCGATAACCCCGTCGTTCGCAGTCTCATCTTCGCGGCCGTCTCCGCCGCGATCGTCGCACTGATCGCATGGTTCGTCCTGCCGCTGATCCTCGAGTCCATGGGAGACGGTTCTCAGAAAGAGCGCGTCGAGGCCGTGTCGAGCTTCTTCGCCCTGTCCGTGATCGGTTACTGCTCGATCTTCTCGCTCGCGGTGATCTTCGTGATCCGGCCTGACGCAATGCGCTCGCGCTGGCAGACGATCATCCTGCTGACGGGTATCGGCCTGTCCATGCTCGTGCTGCCGGCGCTGGGCACCGTCTATGACGGCTACGGCTGGGTCTTTGCCGCCAACACCCTGATCCTCGTCATCACCGGCTGGCTCCTCTGGCACCGCCTGTTCCAGATGCGCCCGAACTGGCTGCGCCGGCTGACCGGAGGCGCGAAAGAAGATTAGTCGCGTTCGGCGTCTTCGGCGCTCGGCAGGTCGAGAACGATCAGGTACCCGTCGTACCCGCCGCCCCGGTTGCTGAAGAAGGGTTTGTGGCGCGGCGATTTCTCGCTTCGCGCCACGCCGACGATCACGGCGCGCTTGCCGCGCACCGCCACTTCCGTCACGTCCGCGTCCGGCAGACTCGTTGAGAATGTGCAATGGAAACCCGGGTCGTACAGCCGCACGAAACCGCCTGCATCGCTGCGATGCCACGCATTGTCCGTGAAGCCGAAACCTCTGTTGTGCCGCCCGATCGCCAGCACACGGCCATCACCCGCGGAGACGATATCCGTCGCCCATGCCGGCGAGTAGCGAGGCCCGCGGCGTGTGTTCGTCATCCCGCCGAGGTGATTGCCGCCCAGCAGCGCCTGCGTTCTCGCATCGACACGTCCGACCAACCCCCAGAACAACACGCGGCCCGGGAAGCTGTGCACCGTGCCGCGCAGCGTGCCCGCTTCCTTCCTGTAATCGCGCGGGTCCTTCCGGAGGACGCTGTTGCCGCCGTCGCCGATGCCAGCGAAGAGCACGTTGCCTTCCTCATCGAAGCGCACGGTGCGGATGGCCGCGTCCGACACGAGGCCGTTCATGCGATCGCCACCGCCGGACATCGGGCTCGGGTTGTACGCCCGCCACTGGATCTCGCCTCGCGCATCGAGGCAGAAGAGAAACGGACTCCACCACGGCTCATTGCTCGTCTGGCTCGGCGACCAGCCGCCCATGACGATGCGGTCTTTGCCGTTTGTGCGCATGCGCAGCGTGCGCGTCTGGCCGAGGTAGTTGTGCTTCCAGTTGAGGCCCTTGTAGTACTTGTTGACCTTCTTCGGTTCCATGGGCGGCGAGTGGACATCGTGCTTCCATCGACGTGTCTTGAGATCGGGCGACAGACGGCTCAGATGATCCGGCGGCTGGAAGAAGTGATAGTCGCCCGCTTCACCTTCGCCGGGGTCGGCCTGATAGCCGCCATCGTGGCACACGACCACATCGCCATTCTCAAGGAACCCCAGCTCCGTGCGCTGCCAGCGATCTTCACCCAGCGGCCGGGGGCAGTGCCAGATGCTCTGCCATCCTTCAAGGTAAGTGCCGGCCTCGATACGCGAAAGCTCGTGATCGAAGCGCAGCACGACCGGACAGCCGCGCACGTCCTTCGTCTTGTCGTAGTCGTCGTCGGTGTAATGATCCCGCTGCACGTGCGGCCGTATACGAGTCTGTCCGTCCCACGCTTCGGTGATCAGTCCACCGTGCTTCGCAACCAGCGGGTCCATGCCCTTCGTCGCGTAGCCGCCGACGTACACGCCGTTCTCGTTGACTTGCACCGTCGTGAAGTTCGCGATGCCCTTTGCCAGTTGCCACATGCTGACAAGCCGCCTGCCGTCGCTGCTGACCTTGGCGACAAACGCGCAGCCGTACTGCGCCGCCGGCACGGGCCGGCCGCGGGCATCGCGATACGGCTTCGGCGTAGGCGGTACTTCTTCGCGCACGGCCGCATCGACGAGCAACGCTGCGCTGTTGCCCACGATGTAGATCGCCCCGTCCATCGCGATGGCCACGCCCTCGAGCTTGTCTTCCCCGGCCGCGCCGATATGTGTGGCCGAAACCATCACCGGCGCCGCGGCCGGCAGGCGATCACTCAAGAGAAGACACACTATGATCGCGGCCAGACAGACCGCGGATTGCTTGCGCATGGACTACTCCTCCGCTTCCTCGACAAACACACTCGCGGCGCACAGCAGGTAGCCGTTGCCGACCGAAGCATCGGCCGCACCGAACGTGATGGACTTCGTGCCCGCGAGCACGGACGGATCAACCGCGATCTCACGGATCGCCGGCACCATCGCCGGCGTATACGCCGCGGGCATGGCGATCGTCCTGCCGCCGAGCTTGATGTAGCCTTCGCCGTCGCCGCAACGCTCGAGCACGACGCGCAGCCAGGTCTTCTTCGCCTTGGATGCGTTCGTCGGCAGCTTGATCGGGAGTGTGACTTCCTTGCCCGGCTCAATCTGGTTGAGGATACCCTCGCAGAAGAACTGGCGACGACGCACCTGCGGCTCGGTCGGCCACGTTCCTTTCAATTTCAGCGATACTCGCCGCGCGCTGTTGGGCGGCATCCCGAACCGCAGCGACACTTGCCTCTCATCATCGGGAACCGACACCTTTCCCGCCTCCACCAATCGAACCGCACCGTCCCGGCCGCTCTCGATGAACTCCACCGCACCAGCCACCAGACGCGTCTTCGCCGGCGCCGTGAACTGAGGCTCAACGACGACCCCGTCGGGCCCGTCGTTGTAGATCACTGTCACCAGCGAGTTCGTCTCCTCGTCGATGCTCGACACCACCCACACGTCATCACTTGGGCTCTGGGCATCCACCATCGATCCGCGCAGGTCGCGCATCAGGTACATGGCGAGGTACTCACCCGCGTCGAGCCCGACGCGGTTCTGGCCATCCATCGTCCCGTTCGCCCCGGGCGTCGGCGCCGCGCCGCCACTGCCCCTCCACAGCGCATGAATCGCCCGCGCCGCCACCTTGTCCGGTGTCATGTGCAGGGTGTAGATGATGTCGCGCACCTGGAAGACCATGCGCCGCTTCGAGCGATAGGCCAGAGCCTTCTCCTTGTCGAACACCGGGCTGCCCATGGCCGGGGCGTCCCACAGGTTGTTCGTCTCCGTGTTGTAGCTCTTGAGGCGCTTGCCGTACTTCGTATCCGTGTACGCCTGCAGCACCTCGTACGCACCGGGCATCTGCGTGACATCGCAGTGGTAGTGATGCTCATTGACGCCGTCGAGGTGCTCGATGCTCGAATCGATGAGCGGCTTCATCAGCAGTTCCCACGCCCCCCACTCATCTTCGTGCCAGCGAAAGCCGTAGCCCCCGATGAGTTGCACATCCGGCGCGCCCTTCCTGGCCTCCTTCGCCATCGCGTTAAACGTGTCGATATAGAAGTGCGCGATCTGCCGGCCGGCGAAGTAGTCGTAGCGGGAGGGGTCACGCGCCACCAGTTTCATCGGCTTGCCGTCTCGCGAAAGCCCGTCGTACGCCTTGAGCGGCTTGCCTTCACCCGTATGCCACGGTCGGGGGATCTCGTTCTGTCCCTTGGCGTCCATCCACACGAAGCTCTTGAGCTTGCGGCCGTACTTCGTCACCGCCGCGTCACCTTCGCGAATGTTGTCCGTGCGAAGCCACGAACCCGGATCCTTTTCCAGGTACGCGCCGAAGGCCAGGTACGGCTCGTTCCACCACTCGATCACCGCCGCCTTGCCATAGGGCCTGGCCATCTTCCCGATCTTCTTGCCCACGCTCGTGCAGATGCTCTTCCAGTCGCCGCGCTTCATGGGGAAGAGCATCTGGTTGGGCATCCGGTCGTACTGGCAACACACGTAGAAGTCGATGTTGTTCTCGGGGTCCGGCCCTTTCACATACGCCCCGCCCGGCGCCATCGCCTTGATCGGCCGAATGCTGCCCGGCCGCAGGTGCCTGACCAGCGACACATCCCCGCCCGCGATGTGATAGCCGAACATGCCGCTGGGAATCTTGCTCGTGTCGTTGACCTTAAGCGTCCGGCCGGTCACCCTCACCCTTACCGTTTCGCGTCCCTCAACTGCCCCGCCGGGGCGCGGCCAAGTCGCCAGTTTCATTCCCGTCACCTTGAACGAGACCATTCCCGCACCAAACCCGTTGACCGCCCCCACCGCAATGCGCTTGATGGACTTCGTGTCCAGGTGGAAGTCCTCATCGAACATGCCATCCATGCCGTTGCGTGTGCCGTCGCTGTTGATGACGAACTCCGCCAGCCGCGCGTTGCCGAAGTCGACCGCCGCGACGTTGCGCTTGGCCGACAGCGGCACGGCATCGCGTATGTAATACCACGAGCCGTCCTCCTCCATCAGCGCCAGGTCCACCCACGCATCGGTGCGCGGCTGGTCGGTCTCGACCGTCATCACCACGCCGGTGAAGCCGCGCACGTCCCGCGCCTCGCTCAGTGTCATCGGCGCCCAGTCCGCCTTGTAGAAGCCCGCACGCTTAGCCGGCAACGAGAGCGAGACGTGCAGGCCACCATCCTTCAGCCTGGCTTTCTGCCACTTGCCGGCCTGAAGGAGCGAGTCGCCTTCGACCAGGCCATCCGGCAGTGGCCGGGCATGTGCGGCCAGTGCGGAGGTCAGCATCACCATCGCCGCGATCGCCTTCGTGTACGTTTTCATGGATGCTCCATCCCGACTTGTGAGCTTGATTGGGTACCGCCGGCCGTGATTCTACTCGCTCCCGCCAGCCACTTGCCAAAACCCGCCGCACCAGCGACCCTCTTGGCTCCAGCAAGCACACGCCCACGGAAGAAGACCGAGTATGAAGCCCAACGACTGCATCAACCCCAAATTGCCCACCCTCTGGCACGGCGGCGACTACAACCCCGACCAGTGGCCCGACGAGACGCAGTTCGAAGACCTGCGCCTCATGGAGTTGGTCAACGCCAACGTCATGAGCGTCGGCATCTTCTCCTGGTCGCAACTCGAGCCCGAGCCGGGCGTCTTTGCGCTCGACTGGCTGGATCGCACCTTCGAGCGACTGGGCGAGCAAGGCGTCTACATCGCGCTGGCCACCCCCACGGCCGCGCACCCGCGATGGCTGTCGCAGATGTACCCCGAGGTGCAGGCCGTGGACCATACCGGCCGGCGATTGCCCCATGGCGAGCGCCAGCGCTTCTGCCCCAGTTCGCGCATCTACCGCGAACACGCCGCGCGCATCATCCGCCTGCTGGCCGAGCGCTACGGTCAGCATGATGCACTCGTTCTGTGGCACGTTTCCAACGAGTACGTGCCGCGTTGCCACTGCGATCTGTGCGCCCACCATTTCCGCGCATGGTTGCGCAGGCGCTACGGCGACCTCGACACGCTCAATCACCAGTATTGGTCCGCCTTCTGGAGCCAGCGCTATACGAATTGGGAGCAACTCGGACCCGTCCTCGACAATACCGGCCGCATCCCCCACTGCCACCGACTGGACTGGATGCGCTTCCAGTCGCACCAGATGCTCGACTTCTTCAAGTTCGAGTGCGACATCCTGCGCGGCATCACGCCCGACATCCCGATCACGACCAACATGATGGGCAAGTTCAAAGGGCTGGACTACGCGAAGTTCGCCGCGGTGATGGATGTCGTCTCATGGGACTGCTATGGACGCGTGGGCGCGGATCCCGTGCATATGGCATTCGACCACGCGCTCATGCGCGGCGTGAAAGCCAACAAGCCGTGGATTCTGATGGAGCAGACCCCCAGTTCAACCAACTGGATGGCCCACGGCACGCTCAAGCCGCCCGGCATGTTCGGCCTTTGGAGCTGGCAGGCCATCGCACACGGCAGTGATGCGTCGATGTACTTCCAGTGGCGGCGCAGTCGCGGCGGACCGGAGAAGTTCCACGGCGCCGTGGTGGCGCACGTGGGACATGACAAGCCGCGCGTGTTTCAGGACGTGGCCACCCTCGGCGACCAGATGGCGAAGGTCGGCCCGCGCATCGTCGGCACGCAGGTGGTCAAGGCGCGTATCGCATTGATCAGCGACCAGGAGAATCGATGGGCCGTTGAGGAAGCGGCCGGCTACGCGAAGGATAGGTCTTACTTCCGCGAGATGGAAAAGCATTTCCGCGCCGTCTGGTCGCAGAACTACCCCGTCGATGTCATCCCGCCCGAGGCCGACTGGTCGCAATACGAGATCCTCATCGCCCCGCAACTCTACATGGTCAAGTCCGGCCGCTTCCCGCTGGAGGGCACGCCCGAGGAACTGGCTGCGCGGATCGACCTTGCCGCGAAGCTGACCGACTTCGTCAAGCAAGGCGGCACCCTCGTCACCACGTTCCTTTCGGGCATCGTCAACGAATCCGATCTCGTCTACGAAGGCGGCTATCCCGGGCCGCTGCGCAGTCTGCTGGGCATCTGGGTGGAAGAGACCGATTGCCACCCCGAAGGCGCGGCCACCAACGAAATGGTGATCAGTCCGGACTACGCCCCGGACCTCGGCGAGTCGTTCCACTGCGAACGCTTCTTCGACATGATTCACACCTCGAGCGCAGAGGTCATCGCCACGTACGGCGGCAACTGGTACGCCGATCGTCCGTGTGTCACGCGCAACAGCGTCGGGCGTGGCCGGGCGTACTACATCGGCACCGACCCCGAACCCGCATTCCTCGAGGCTTTCTACCATAAGCTCGCAAACATCAAGAGCATCGAGCCCCTGATCCCGGCGACGCCGGGCGTTGAGGTGCTCGAACGCGCCAACGACAGGCGGCGGATTGTCTTCCTGCTCAACCACAACGACGAAGCAACTGATGTCAACCTGGCCGACCTGCGCGGCAAGGACCTGTTGACGGAGCAAAAGGTAAGCGGGCAGATCACGCTCGATCCCTACAACGTTAAGATCATCGAACTATGAAACGCAAGCGTCCCAACCTGCTGTTCGTCTTCGCCGACCAGATGCGCGCCATGGACATGGGCTGCGCCGGGCACCCGATCGTGCAAACGCCTGCCATGGACCGCATGGCGCGCGAAGGCATGCGCTGCACGCACCACTACGCCACGGTGCCCGTGTGCGGGCCGAACCGGGCGTGCCTGCTGACCGGCACGTACCCGAAGGTCAATCGTGTCGCCGCGAACGACCTGCCGCTGCCGACGGGCATGCCCACGTTCGGCACGATCGCGAAGGAGCACGGCTACCGCACCGGTTACATCGGCAAGTGGCATCTGGACGGACTGCCGCGCAGCAAGTTCACCCCGCCCGGCGAGCGGCGTTTCGGCTTCGACTTCTGGGCCGCCTACAACTGCACGCACAGCTACATGAAGCCGCGCTGGTATCGCGATACCGATCAACTGATCGAGCCGGAGGGCTTCGAGCCGGAGTTGCAGACCAACCTGGCCATCGAGTTTCTTTCCGAACAGTGCGTCGATGACCCGCCGTTCTGCCTGATGCTCTCCTGGGGCCCGCCGCACAACCCCTACCGACAGATGCCGCAACAGTACCTTGACATGTACGACCCGGCGACGCTGCCGTTGCGGCCCAACGTCGTCGAAACACCCACCAGCGGTGAGTGGGCGCTCAAGGAAGGCGACTGCCGCGAGAACACCGCCGGCTACCTCGGCCATATCACCGCCCTCGACGATCAGCTCGCGCGGCTGATGCATGCGCTCGATGAACTGAACCTCGCCGAAGACACCATCCTCGTCTTCACCTCCGACCACGGCGACATGCTGTATTCGCACGGCGTGATCCGCAAGCAGTGGCCGCATGAGGAATCGGTGGGTGTGCCCCTGCTGTTGCACTGGCCCGGTCGACTCGCCGGCGGCCGCGACAGCGACCTGCTCATCGGCACCGTCGACCTGCTGCCGACCCTCGGCGCGATGATGGGCTGGCGGATGCCTGACGGCGTGCAGGGACTCGATCTTTCACAGCATCTGCTCCATCCCGGCGCCGCCGGCCCCGGACCGCAGAGCGTGTTCCTGCTAAACCCCTATAGCTGTGACGAGGCAATGCTTCAGGGCATGCCCGAATGGCGCGGCGTGCGCACACGCCGATATACATACGCCCAGTGCGCGACCGAGGTCGGCCCCAAACCATGGCTGCTGTTCGACAACGAGATCGATCCCTACCAGCAGGACAACCAGGCCGACAAACTCATCACCGCCGAGGCGCAGGACCAGTGCCAGGCGCTGCTGGATACGTGGCTACAGCAGACGGATGATGCGGTGGTGTTCGGCGACGCATACATGCAGCGCGAAGATTTGACCGAAGACTGGCACGAACGGCAGGTGGCGATGGGGCGGGCTTAGGCGAGCGTCAGCTACCGCGCCCCGTACTCGCGTTTGAGATCGAAATACGCCTCCAGATTCGCGATCGGGATGTTGTGCGGCAGGTCGCCCGCACACCTGTAGAAATACCCCGGGTAGGCCTTGCCCACCTCCGCACAACGCTTCACCTCGCGCTTCACATCCTCGTAAGCGCCGTCGGTCAGGATGCGCGTGTCCATGTTGCCGATGACGATGCTCTGCTCGCCGTGGCGTTTCAGCACAGCGGGCAGGTCCATGAAGCAATCGATCAGCACGCCGTCAATGCCCAATGCGAACAGGTCGTCCAGCAGGTCCATGTAGTTGCCGTCACTGACGAACACGATCCTCTTGCCCGCGCGTTTGGCCGGCTCGAAGATGCGTTCGTACCGCGGGAAGATGTGCTTGCGGTACCACTGTGGATCGAAGACCAGCCCGGCCGTGATCGCCAGATCATCGTGGCACACGCACAAGGGGCAGTCGTCTTTCACCCACTCGGTCAGGTTGTCCACGCTGATCTGCGTGAACTGATCCAGGATCTCGTCGAACGCCCGCGGGTCGGTCATCGCCGCGAGCAGGAAATTCTCCCAGCCGAAAGCCATGATGCCGAACTGGAAGAGCGTCGTGTAGTAAAGCCCAGTGATGAACAGATCCTCCCCCGCCATCGCGCGGCTTCTGCGCGCATCCTCGATGCGGTTGCGCCGGTAATCTTCGCTGACCACGTACACGCGGCCAGACGTGTCCTCAAGCGGCCGATACTTCAGCACGTCATCCACATCATCGAACGGCGGCGCATCCTCCCAGTGGCTGCCGGTGAACCCCCACTGCACCACCTGCCGGCCGTCGGCCAGCAGCTTCGTCGTCTCCCCCGCCTCGAACTTCACCGCCTGCATCGGCAGGTAGAACAGCCAGTCGATGTCCAGCGCCTTGCAGGCCGCCAGTGTCGCCTCCGCCGGCTGCTCGAACGGATCGATGCCCGTCACCTTCTCGATGAACGCCGGGTGATCCAGCCATTCCTGGCTGGGAATGCGGTCTGTCGGCTCGAGATTCGCGGCCTTCACCGCGCGATCGCGTGGCATCGATCTCTTCCGCCTTTCACTCAGTGATGCGACCACTCGCGAACGGTTGATCTTGCATGATGCATACGGCGAACGTCACGGCGCATCCGGCGCATCTTCGTTTTCGCCGAACAACCCGCGCCCGATCCGCACCACATTCGCGCCTGATTCCAGCGCGATGTCGAAGTTGTCGCTGTCGCCCATGGAAAGCAGGTTGAATCGCGGGCCGGCCATGCCGCTCGATGAGATGTCGCTGAACAGTTCGTGACAGCGTGAAAAGACGCGCCGCGCCTCGTCTTCCGCTGCGCCGCGCGGCGGACAGGTCATCAAGCCGCGCAGTTCCAGGTGCACCATCGTGTTCACCTGCTCCGCCAAGTGCCGCGCGGCCGGCGGCGCAATGCCCGGGGCTTTCGGATCGCCCGTGATATTCACCCGCAGCAGGATCGGAATGGGCCGCGTCGGCTCGTTGCCTTGGCGCGGCTCCATCCGCGCGCCCATGGCGTGCAGCTCTTCCGCCAGACGCAGGCTGCCCACCGTGTGGATCAGTCGCACGAGCGGAATGATCTGCCGCACCTTCTGCCGCGGCATGGGCCCCACCACGTGCCAGCGAATGTCATCCTTCGTCAGCGGTCTCGGGCCGCTGGGTTTGGCGCCCACCTGTGAAAGGAATCGCCGACGGCCCAGAAACTCTTCCATCGCCACCGCGCGCTGCACCAGCGCGTTGGCGCGCGTCTCGCCGTAGTCGCGATGCCCCAGCTCCACGAGTGTGCGCAGCGCATCCGGCGTCGCCGTCGAGGCCACCGCCACGACAATCGCATGCTTCCCATCCCGTCCGGAGCGCGCCAAAGCCTCGCCGACGCGGTCGCGAATGCGTCGATACGTGTCCCGGAGTGAACTCGGTCCAGTCACCCGAGTTTTTGACATGGGGCGCAGCATACTCTGCTTATGTCGGATTGTCGACCGATTTGCGCTCATTCCACATCGTAACTGAGGCAATCACCCCAACATCAGTAAGATGAACAGCATTCGCAACTGCCCGATCATGCATCCTGGTCCAGCCGTTCACGCAGGTAGTCCCGAGCCTGCTCCGGCGAGTTGACGCGATGCTCCAACTGCGCATCGTAGACCGCATCGAGCAAGCGCTTGAACTGCGGGCCCGGCTGCAACCCCATGGCGATCAGATCATCGCCGTTGATCCACGGCGGCGGCGCGACGCCGTCGGCGATCAGCGCGGCCGCATCCGCATCAACCTCAGCGGTGAGCCGCGCATGGGCCGGCAGATGGCGCATCGCGCGCACCAGCCTCGCCGCGTCCGGCCAGTGCGAACGCGCCATCAGTCGCTTGCGCTGCGCCACGGACATGACGGGCCATTCGGCCGCGCGCAAGGCCAGGACTACGGACTGGCGCAGCGCCTCGGTGCGATCGTTCGACAGCGAAAGCGCATCACGCCAGCGACGAACGATCGAACGCAATTCCCCTTTCGCAAACGCCCCGGCAACACCCGGCCAGTGATCGTCCTCAACGTGCGCGGCCTGTGCCACCACGTGGCGATCGACCAACCATGCGGCGATCGGCGTCGTCGCGCCATGGCCCTTCTCAAGTGCTTCTACCGTCGGCAAAGCACACGCGCTTGAAGGTTCATTCAGTGTCGGTCCGTCAAGGCCGAGCGCCTGCAACTGATCGATCGCCCGCGCAGGCGAGGGTCCCTGCATCATCACAAGCACCTCCTGCCCGATGCGCTCGCGACTGATCTGTCCCAGCCGCGCGGCATACCGCTCGATGGCGCCCCGTGTCGCCGGCTCAATCGCAAAGCCGAACCGGGCCGCGAAACGCACCGCGCGCAACATGCGAAGGTAGTCATCCGCAAAGCGCTGATCGGCATCACCGATGGCGCGCACGACCCGCGCGTCGATATCGGCCCGGCCCCCGACATAATCGATCACGCGGGGCGATCCGTCGTTGACAAGCGGATCTTCGAACAATCCGTTGATCGTGAAGTCGCGACGCCGCGCATCGTGCTGAGCATCCGTGAACGAAACATGCGTCGGTCGTCGGCCGTCCTCGTAGCCCCCCTCTTCGCGGAACGTGGCCACTTCCACGTTCACGCGCCGTCGACGCACCAGCACCACGCCGAACGCTTCGCCCACGTAGCGACTGCCGCGAAACAGGCGGCGAACGCGGTCCGGAAGCGCATCGGTGGCGACGTCATAGTCCTTCGGCGCCAGGCCCAACAGCCGATCGCGAACGCAACCGCCGGCCAGGTACGCGACGAAGCCGCCATCGCGCAGTGTCCGCACGATGTCCACCGCCACTTGACGCGCAACCGTCGATCCAGGTTGTTCCGCCGCCGCATGCATGCGAAGAGTATAGATCGAATGCGCCAAAGCACCGCGCACATGGCGTCCACCCCCATATCGAAAACTGCTTCGTGGCTGCGTGCCGTCCGCGTCAGGCCGGGTCGATGATTTCTTCGGCCTTTGGCAACGTGATCCGGAAAGTCGCCCCCTTGCCCAACTCGCTCTCAACTTCGATTTCGCCGCCGGCGTTGCGCACCAGATCGCGGCAGATGGATAGGCCCAGCCCCGTGCCGCGCGGCTCGGAGGGCGACTCGTCTTCCCCCTCCCCGCCCTGCTCTCCGCGCGCTCTGGCGGCACTGTGCGTGACGAACGGCTCGAACAGCCGCTGCATGATCTGCGGCGGGATGCCCGGTCCGGTGTCCGCGACATGAATGACCACCAGCGTGCCTCGCGCTTCGGCTGTCACCGTCAGCCGGCCCTCGCGCTCCGTCTTCATCACTTTCATAGCGTTGAGCATGAGGTTGAGCAGTACCTGCTGCAGGTTCAGCGGACTCATTGCCACGCGGACATCCTGCGCTTCGATGACCAGTTCGACGCCGTCCTTTTTCGGATCGCGCGCCATGCAGGCTACGGTTTCCTCGATCACCTTGGGTACGACCGCCGCGTGCTGTTCATCCGCTTCCCGGGCGAAGCCGAGCAGTGAGCTCGAGATGTTCGCGGCCCGCTCCGCACCGTTCAGCGCTTTGCGCACGGCCTTGGCCATCAGTTCATGGTCGCCCTCGTTGGCCAGGGCGAGTTGGGCGTAGCTGATGATGGGCGTGAGGATGTTGTTGTACTCGTGGGCGATGATGGATGCGATGGTGCCCAGCGTTGCGAGACGGTGCGAATGTGTCAGGCCGTCCCGCACATCGCGCAGTTGCGATTCGAGGTGCTCGATTTGCTCGAGCACGTCTTCGACCCGGGCCAGATCATCCGGGTGGCTGGCGGTGCGGTTGGGCATGGTGGTGCATCCTCTCTTGCTAGAAGTATCGGCACTGGTTCCGCGCGGCCTTGACGGCGGGACAGCCGCGACAGGGAATTCGGACGGAGGCCCGTCACTGGTTCGTAAGTAGTTGTACAAGAATGGTTTAGATCGTTGTCTGGGGGTGCCAGGTCATCGAGGGGTGAGCTATCGGAAGCATTTTGCGGGCCGGCGCCCGGGCTTCGTCGGGTTCTCGGACGAGTGCCCCGCCCGGGCAGCGATGAACCGTGTTCGCTTCCGGTCTGTGCCGCGCGTGCTTTGCCGTGACGGCAAGCTACCAGCGCTCGTCCGATAACCCTAGGCCCAAAAGTACCGTTCCACGTGAAACGCCCGGTCCGAGTGAAGCGAGCGATTCTCGCGTTCCACGTGGAACCGCCCCTTGGCGAATCACCTGCGCACGGGTAAACTGTCCCGCACAAACCCTCTCCGCCTGACATGGAGGTCTTTACATGGCAACTTCGCCGAAACCCAAACGTACGCCTCGCCTCGGGCGCGGACTGAGCAGCATGGTGGGTCAGTCTGTCCAGGTGCAGCCGCCCACCGCCCGCGAAACACCAAACGATGAATCGCCAGCGGCCAGTCCCCTGCCGGAACCCCGGCCTGCACCGGGCGCTTCCTCCATTGATTCCATCGTCTACCTGCCGCTCGACGCCCTCACCCCTAACCGCTCCCAGCCGCGCCAGGCGTTCGATCAGCCAGCTCTCGCGCGGCTTGCGGATTCCATCCGCGTTGACGGCATCATCCAGCCCATCATTGCCCGTCCGCCAAACGCAGACAACCAGCACGAACTCGTCGCCGGCGAGCGTCGCTGGCGCGCCGCCTCGCTTGCCGGGCTTGACCAGATCCCCGTCATCATCCGGGATATGGACGATCGCCAGGCTGCCGAATGGGCATTGATCGAAAACCTGCAACGCGAGGACCTGAACCCGATCGAAAGGGCGGAAGCGTTTCGCAACCTCCTCGACTCGCACGGCCTGACGCACGAAGACATCGCCCAACGCGTCGGCGCTGACCGCTCATCCATCACCAACACTCTCCGCCTCCTGACGCTCAGCCCCGAAGTGCGGGAGTTGATCCGCACTGGCGCCCTGTCCGCCGGCCAAGGCAAAGCGCTTGCATCCGTGCCCTCCGCTGACCAGCAACTGGCGCTGGCGCGCAAGGCCATTGCCCAAGACTGGTCGGTCCGCAAACTCGAGGGTGCCGTCCGCGATAGCGCACTCGCAAAGCAGAGCCCTGACGACGCCGGAACGCCGAAGGACAACCGATCGCCGCACATTCAGGATCTCGAACAGCAGATTACGCGGCAACTCGGGACCCGCGTCCAAGTCAAGCCCGGCCGTAGGAAGGGCACCGGCAAGCTCACCATCCAGTTCTACTCGATCGAGCAGTTCGACACACTGCTCGAACGCATGGGGATCTCCCTGGACTGACCTTGGCACCTCCTACATCATTAACCATTATACCATCAGGGGTTATCCATGGATGCCATCCCAATCAAGAATGCACTGAAGGGCGTTGGCTGCGCCGTCGGTGACGTCGTCGCCCTCCAAGGCTGGGTTCGGACGCGGCGAGATTCCAAGGCGGGCCTTTCCTTCATCAACCTACACGATGGCTCGTCCTTCGATGCAATCCAAGTCATCGCCCCGGTCGACCTGCCCAACTACCAGTCCGAGATCGCGCACCTCACCACCGGCTGTGCCATCCGCGTCACTGGCACACTTGTTGAATCTCAAGGGAAAGGACAGTCGGTCGAAGTCCAGGCGAACGACGTTCACCTCATCGGCCTCGTGGACGATCCGGACTCGTATCCCGTGTCTGCCAAAAGACATACGTTCGAGTACCTGCGGCAAGTCGCGCACCTAAGGCCGAGAACCAATACCTTCGGCGCCGTCGCGCGCGTGAGGCACACGCTCGCCCAGGCCGTGCATCAGTTCTTTGATCAGCGTGGCTTCTTCTGGATCCACACGCCGATCATCACCGCCAGTGACTGCGAAGGCGCCGGCGAAATGTTCCGCGTCTCCACGCTCGACCTGGCCAGCTTGCCGCGCAAGGCGGAGCAGGGGGGCGACGGCGCGATCGACTTCTCGCAGGATTTCTTTGGCCGCGAGGCGTTCCTCACCGTGTCCGGCCAGTTGGCCGTCGAGAACTACTGCCTCGCGCTGTCGAAGGTCTACACCTTCGGCCCGACCTTTCGCGCGGAGAACTCCAACACGTCGCGACATCTTGCCGAGTTCTGGATGGTCGAACCGGAGATCGCCTTCGCCGATCTGCACGACGATGCGCAGCTCGCAGAGGACTTTCTCAAGTCCATCCTCAAAGCGCTGCTTGATCAGCGCACCGACGACATGGCGTTCTTCAACGATCGCATCGACAAAGGCTGCATCGCGCGGCTCCAAGCCGTGATCGATTCACCATTCGAGCGCATGGATTACGCTGACGCCATCGCCGCGCTGGAGAAGGCGCAGGCAGGGGGGCAGAACTTCGAGTTCCCCGTCAGGTGGGGCATCGACCTGCAAAGCGAACACGAGCGTTTCCTCACTGAAGACCTGGTCAAGCGCCCGGTGATCGTCATGAACTACCCCAAGGATATCAAGGCCTTCTACATGCGCATGAACGATGACGGCAAGACCGTCGCGGCCATGGATGTGCTCGCGCCGGGCATTGGTGAAATCATCGGCGGCGCGCAGCGTGAGGAGCGGCTGGATGTGCTCGATGCGCGCATCGAGGAATGCGGCATGAACAAGGACGCCTATTGGTGGTACCGCGACCTGCGCCGCTACGGCACGGTCCCACACGCGGGCTTCGGCCTTGGTTTTGAGCGCACGATCCAGTACGCCACCGGCATGCAGAACATCCGTGATGTCATCCCCTTCCCGCGCACACCGGGCAGCGCGGAGTTCTGAGATAAAATTAGAGCCACAGATGCACACAGATATACACCGATCTGCTCGATGAGATCATGACTCCGCGCCTATCGTCTGTGTGCATCCGTGTGAATCTGTGGTTCCATCTGGTACTCAGGCGGTCTTACGCCTTCCCCGCAACGATTGGCACCAGTCCCTTGTCTTCGCCTTCTTTCGTGAGCACGCCGAAACTTCCCTTGTAATCCCAGATGGAGTAGGGGACTGATAGTTCATCGAACACCGAAATGATGTCGCGCAACCATGCGACCTGGATGTCGCGTGGCGCGTTGTCATTCACACCGAACTCCCCACAGTGCAACGGCAAACCCGTCTCCTCGCGCAGTGCGAGCGGCTTGCTCAGCATGTCACGCATCATGTCGCGATCGGCAGGGCGGTTCCAGTCGTGCCATGCATCGAGTTCGGCGATCTGTTGCGCGCTCAACAGCTTCAAGCCCTCTTCGGGAACGGGCCGTCCGGGGTACTGGATCGGTCCGTCATAGACGCGAGTGGGCGTCCACCGCGCCTTGTAATGCGTGACGAACATCGGGAAGTAGAAGTGCACGCTCAGCATCTGGTGGGGATCGTCCGGTACCTCCAGCGTGTCAAACGTGCGCGGCGACTGGAATCCATTCGACCCCACCAACACCAGTCGCTGCGGCTCCGTTTCACGGATTGCCTTCAGTGCCTGCGGGTACACCTCGTTCCACTTGCGCGGGTCGCGCGCGACCGGTTCGTTTAGCGTTTCGTACGCGAGCTGGTCAAGCGCCCGACCGCGCATGAACGCACTCAGGTAAGCGTTCCACGAACTGGTGAGTATTCAGTTGTTCGCGTTGTTCGCGGCCC
>CAZHJL010000084.1:0-21593 GCA_964532795.1 uncultured Phycisphaeraceae bacterium
GGGATCCTACGGATGGTTATCGGCTCAAGTGAGCCTTTTGAGATAGTTACTAAGCACCGGCGGGTTCGGCTTCCTCCGCATCTTCGCCGGGGAGGCGCAAGGCGGCGATGAACTCATTGAAGGTGCGTGCCTCCAAGGCGGCCTGGCGACTGGCCGCGTCGTGGAACGCCCGCGCGAACATGGAGAGCAGTTCGGTCTGGGCATGATCATCACGCTGCGGCGTCAGCAGGAGGCAGATGAGATTCGCCGGTTTGCCGTCGGCGGCGTCGAAGTCGATCCCTCGTTCGCTGCGGGCCATGATCACCAGTGGTTTGTCCAGCTCCTTCAGCCGCGCATGCGGTACGGCCATCCCGTCGCCGAGGCCGGTGTGGATGATCTGTTCCCGGGCCCAGACCGCCTCGAAGATATCGTTGGCGGGAATGCCGCACACGCGGCTGGCGACGGTGGCCATCTTGAGCAGCGCTCCGCGGACATCAATGGCGTCCAGCTGCGGGATATACTGCTTTTCCTTGAGATACTCGCCCAAGTGCGTCGCGCGTTTGGGTCGCAGCAGTCGCTGGATGGCCGGGCCGCTGACGATGCTGGTGACGATAGCCGTCACGATCAACGCCACAAGCATTTTCGGGCCGATGAGCCCCGCGTTGTAGGCCAACTCGCCGAGGATGACGCCCATCGATCCCTGGGCCGCCATGCCGAAGCCCGTCGCCCACGATTCGCCGCGGTCCAGCCCGGCGATCCGGGCGCCGACGAAGCTGCCGACAACCTTGCCGACCATCGCCAAGGCGAAGATCAGTCCGACGATCAGGGGATCGAAGCTGTCGATGAAGTTGATGCGAATCGCGATGGAGGCGAAGAAGATCGGGGCGAAGATGCTGGTGATGAACTGATGGATTGTCTCGCGCGTGCGCCCGCGCAGGTGGCGGCTGTCACCGATCGCAACGCCGGCGATGAAGGCTCCGAAGATCGAATGGATGCCGATCCACTCGGTCACGGCCGCGCAGAACAATGAAATGATCAGCACCAGTCCGATCACCCCGCCCGGCCAGGTCCATCGCGCCTGCAGGTAGGGCACGAGTTTGCGGAACCAGAGCCGGCCGATGGTGAGCATGCCGACAATGAAGAGAATCGTCCACCCGAGCAGCGCGAGGGTCTCGCCGCTGCCGCGCGATGCCGCCGGCTCGCCGGCGTCGAGTGCAGGCATCAGTGCTTTGACGACGGCGAAACCCACCCACCCGACGATGTCGATAAGCATCGCGGCGGACATGATCAACATGCCCAGGTCGCTTTTCAGAAGGTCGAGATCCATCAGGATCTTCGCGATCACAGGCAGCGCGGTGATGGCCAGCGCGATGCCGATGAATACGGCGAAGGCCGTGATGTCAGCACTGAACGGCGCGGGGTCTGCGAATACTTCGCCGATGTCCAGCGCGCCGGGCATCGCAAAAGCGAGCACCATGCCCACGAGGAAGGGCGGGATCATGCTCATCGTCGCCACCCAAAGCGTGCTCTTGCCTTGACGCCAGACGCTGTTCAGGTCGACCTCCAGACCGGCCACCAGCAGCAGGAAACAGGCTGAAAGCAGCACGACGCCGCGCATGACGATGGCGCTGCTCGCCGGGTCGGCGACATCGGGATCGGGGAAAAGGTAGTTGAACGCCCCCGGGGCGATCTGGAGCAGGACGGTCTTACCCAGCACCACGCCGGCCAGCAGTTCACCGATGATCGTGGGTTGGCCCAGTCGCCGGCTCCACTCACCCATCACGCGGGCCAGGCCGAGCAACACGCCCATGGCGAGGAACAGGCGCATGATCTCGTCAGGAGGGAGGGCGGATGATGCGGCTAAATGGAGCATGGATGATCCTGTCAGGTCGCTATGCCGGGCCTGTCCGACGGCCCGCCGTCCCGCCGCGTGCCGTGGGGCACGGGCGGTTCGGGCAATGATAGCTCAACTGCCCGGACGCGTGTGCCCGAGGCGCGGCTGACCGGTCTCCTTCCGCTTTGGGAAGCTGGTTCGCGGCGATAGAATAGAGCCGATGAGTTCGCCATCCAACACCTCGGCGAAGGCCCGCGAAAGTCGCGGTGGGGCGCAGTGTATCGTGCTGTGTGACCCGGCGCGTGAGCCCCACGAGCTGATCGCGGCGTTGCGTAAGCGCGGCGTCGCTGCGACCGTGGTCGGGCACCCGATGCAGGTGATGCTTGAGCTGGCGCGCCATCCGGCACGTGTGATCGTCGTGGACCAGCCGCGACAGCTGCCGCGGCTTGGTGAACTGGTCGATGCCTTGGACACGTACTATCCACAGGTGGCCCGTTGGGGCTACCGACATGCGTCGAACGGGTCGACAAAGCTCGAACGGCTTGAGGGTGCCCTGACGCCGAAGGAGCCGTCCGCCGCGACGGATGTTGCCGGGGACAGTCGGGAGCCGACCCCCGCCGAGCGGGCGGCGATGAAACTGCGGCTGATGGATGAGGAGCCCGGGCAGGCATTGGATGAGGCGCCCGACACGGGTGGCCCGCTGATTACCCGGGACGAGTTGGAGATGCTTCTGACGCCGGTGGACTGGGAGAAGTAGGAATTGCCCACGGACGAGAAAGACGCAGCCGCGCCGCAGTCGGCCGGTGGCAACGGCGCCGTGCGGAACGGTGGCGGATTGCTGCTGATCGGCGACGACGAGCGCCTGAAGGGCATCGAGCGCGCGTTGGTGGGGATGCATTGCCACGCGCGGATCAGGCGCGTGTCGGGATATCTGCACGCGCTGGGCGAAATGGCCCAATCGCGACCGCCGGGCCTGTTGATCGGTCCGGTCCCGGTCGGCAATGGTGAGGCCTCGGTCACGGCCGGTGCGTTGCGTGAACTGGCGCCCGATGCGGTGCTCGTCGCCCTGGCGCAAGCGGGACAGACCGATGAGGGGGCCGAGGCGATGGCTTGCGGCTTCGATGATGTGATCGTGCCGGACGACGGCGAGACGGACCTCGAATCGATCGTGCGCAGAGCGTTGCCGGCGGCACTGCCGCCGCGCGAGCAGGTGAAGGCTGATGACGTAAACGGCGCCGACGACCAGGTGATCGCCATCGAACCGGCGCTCGACCCCATCGCCGCGCTGGCTCGCGAAACCGGTGAGGAGGGACTGGATTCGATACCGGCTGACGGCGAGAGCGAAGTGGATGGCGCAGCGCTCGGCGACGTCGATCTGATCGCGCGCCTGCTGCACGACCCGGAGGGGCTTCCCGAGCTGGCAGCGCAACTTGTTGCGGCGCAGAGCGACATACCGCAGGTCGGCGTGATACTCGATGATACTGACGTGCCGGACGCACACCAAGCGGTTGCGATCCGCTACGGCGAGCACGTGTTCGGCAAACTGCATGCGCCCGCGCCGGCCACGGCCGAAAGCCTGCTGCCCTGGGCAAGCTGGCTCGGGCACTGGCTGGCGCTGCATCGGGGTATGACCACGCTCGCGCGGTATGCGCTGCATGATGATCTGACCGGACTGCACAACCGGCGCTACTTCGACAGGACGCTGCGCCGATTGCTCGATCAGGCCAAAGAGAAGCGATTCCGGATGACGCTGATGCTCTTCGATATCGATGACTTCAAGCGCTACAACGACAAGTACGGCCATCCGGCCGGCGACGAGATTCTGCGCGAGACCGCGCGGCTGATGCGCACGGCCATGCGCAAGCACGACGTGGTGGCCCGCGTCGGCGGCGACGAATTCGCAGTGATCTTCTGGGACCACGATTCGCCCCGCCAGCCGAACAGCGAGCATCCGCACGACGTGATAAAGGCGGCCGGGCGCTTCCGCGAGGCGGTTGCCGCGCATCGGTTCCCTAAGCTGCTGGACGAGGCGCCGGGCACGCTGACCATCTCTGGCGGACTGGCCAGTTTCCCGTGGGACGGGCGCAGTGCGGAGGAGTTGTACCAACTGGCTGATGACATGCTCCTGCAATCCAAACGACAGGGGAAGAACGCGATCACCTTTGGCCCGGGGGCGAAGAACGGCGAGCCGCAGCAGCAGGAATGATCGCTAACGGCTTGGCGCGCAGGTCAACTCGTCCCAGGCTTCGTAGGCCGCCTCAGCGTTCTCATAGGGCGTCGGCGGATAGAAAGCGAACTGGGCGATGCTGCCGCCGTCGGGCGTGGCCAGATGTTCGAGGATGTCGGCGACGATGCGGCGCACATCCTCACGCGTGCCATTCGGCAGCGTGAACTGGGCGTCGATCTGACCCCAGAACGCAATGCGGCCGGCGACCTGTCTGCCCAGCGCCTCGATGTCCATGCACCAGATCTGCGAGTTGATCGCATCGACGCCGACCTCGATCAGGTCCTCGTAGATGTCGGCGATGTAGCCGTCCGAATGCATGAACAGCTTCTTGCCCGATTCACGGGCGATCCGGCCGTAGTCGGCATAGAGCGGCTTGAAGAGGCGACGCCACTGGTCGGGCGAAATGAGCAGACTGTGTTGTGCGCCCCAATCGTCCATGATGACCAGGGCATCGATCTCGGTGCGCGACCAGATCTCGAACTGCCGCAGGAAGAAGTCGTGTACCTTGTCCCGCAGGGCGTAAAAGTCACTTGTTTCTTCGGCGATGTCGTAGAACAGGTTCTCACTGCCGCGCAGAAACTGCATACGCTCGAACGGCCGGGACCAGCCGCTGGCCAGCACGAACATGTCAGTCCGCCGGCAGAAGTCATTGACGACAGCCGCATCCACCTGCAGCAGTTCCTCGGGTGGTTGCACCAGGTCGAGTCGCGACAGGTCCTCAAGAATCGGATCCCTGACCTCACCGATGAAGCCGGCCTTGAGATTTTCGAACACGCATCCCCAGTCGTCGCGAAACTGCCCGACGGCGTGCGCGTCGCCCCGCACGCGCATGGGCGCGGGCCGGCCGACGAAACACTGCTCGATATCGCCTGGCCAACGCCGTCTGAGCGCATCGATCCGGTCCTGGCCGTAGTAGGCTGAGCTGGCCGGCTGAAGCCACAGATCGCGCGGGGGACGATCCGGACGCGTGAACTCGACACAACGGCAAACACGTTCGCGGCTGGTCATCGCTGGCATGGGTGGCTCCCGAATCGCCTTCGCTGCTGCGTAGCGTAACGCGCGGTCGTCTGCCGCCATTGCCTTGAGCGGCGGTCCGCATCGCCACCTTGCCCGCTTTGGCGTACACTTGCGTGCATGTTCACCGGTATCATCCAGGCCGTCGGCACGATCAGCGCGATGGAGCGCAACAGCTTCGGCATGCGGCTGGGGATCGATCCGCAGGGATGGGACTACGCGCCCGGCGACGGGGACAGTGTCTGTGTCAGCGGCGTGTGCCTGACGTACGTCGCCGAAGCAAGTGAGCCGGGCAGGCGGCTGGTGTTTGATGTGATCCGCGAAACACTGGAGACATCGACGCTCGGGCGATTGCACACCGGGAGCAAGGTGAATCTCGAGCCGGCGTTGACCGCTTCGACTCCGATGGGCGGACACTTCGTGCAGGGGCACGTGGACGGTGTCGGCAAGGTGACGGGCGTGGCATCCGGGGCGGACGAGTGGCGGATCGAGATCAGGCCGCCGCGCGAACTGGCGGTCATGATGGTGCCCAAGGGGTCGGTTTGCATCGAGGGCGTGAGCCTGACGATCGCGGCGACCCACGGCCGGGCGTCCGAGGGCGATTTCGGGTTCGAGGTGGCCATCATCCCGACGACGCTGCGCATGACAACCCTCGCCGCGCTGAGGGCCGGCGATGAAGTGAATCTCGAAACAGACATGATTGCCCGGACGGTGGTGCATTGGCTGGAGCAGCAGGCAGGCGCAAAGGGGGATGGGGTCACGCGCGAAAAACTGCGCGATGCGGGTTTCATGTAGACGGCGCCCGGCCGGGCGGGGCCGCTTTCAGACTGGAACACTGGCGGTCGTCAACGCCGTGTCGTGGCCGTCACTGATTGGTTCGGCCCCCGCCGGCGTGGGCGGCGGAAAGCTTGATCTCCTTGTCGGGATCACCAATGCAGTACACATCGGTGTAGCTGCGAATGAAGATGCGGTTGCCGCTGAAGAACGGCTGCGATCCCTGGTTGAAGAAGTCGTACTTGCCATACACGCGCGCGCCCAATCGATTCACGCCCTCGACCTCGAGCTCGTCGCCAAGCGCCACGACGATGCAGCGGCCATCGTTGTCCATGCCGAACAGGTGATCGCCGGCGATGACTGACAGGTGATGGGGCGTGAACCGATCGGTGCGGGCGTTTGAAATCATCTTGCCCGTGAGCAGATCGCGCGATTCGACGGTGTCCCGGGTGAACCCGTAGACAACGCCGTCGCGCGCCACGAGGCGCGAAGTCGAATTGCGGCCTTCGACCAGCCAGAGCTTCTCCGGCACGACTTCATCGGCGCTCTTCGCCTTCAGTCGAAAAGCGACGGTGCCCTTGGGCCACGTTTGCGGTTTGCTGCCGCCGCCGTCGCTGCTGCCGTTTGCGATCACGAGCACGTCGCCCTCGACGGCCCACGGCCGCGCGTTGCCATGGCAGCCGACCTCCGTCGCCAGCACCTTGCCGTCGCTTGCGCGCAGCACCTGCCCGGTCGGGCAGTACAGCACGTCGAGGTACTCGCCGTCGGCGCCCTCAATCGGCAGGCGGTGATGCGTCGGCGAAGCGCAGGTGTAGCTCTTGCCGCCCTCGCGCGGCGTCTGCCAGACGACGGCGCCGTTCGACTTGTCGATGGCCATCCAGCACGCGCCTTTGCCGTCGATCATCTTACCGGCGGTGATCATCAGGTCGCCGACGAGGATGGGCGAAGTGATGCCGCCGAGCCGATCGAGCGAATAGCCGTACCACTTCTTCCATACGATGTTGCCATCGAGATCGAGGCAGAAGGCGTCGCCGTAGTAGGTGTTGACATAGATCCGCTGACCGTCGCTGGCCGGCGTCTGCATCGCTTCCTCGATGAAGGAGCCCTGGCCGAAGAAGTCGTTGTGCGCGTAGCCGTATTCACGTAGGAACTTCGCCCGCTTCTCGGCTTCGGGGAAGTACTTCTTCTTCAGCTTCCAGAACATCACCTGCACGTAGCCGCTGGCTTTCCATTCCTTGCTGGCGCGCTGCTCCTCGAGCGTGGCCGGCACCTGCGGGAGGTACTTGCGGTACTCCGCGGCCGCCTTGCGGTACAGCTCGGCGTGATTGTCCGGCGGCGTGGTCTTCTTGCGCTGCCAGCAGGCGTCGTACCAGCGCAGGTGCGCGCCGAGCACGTTGTAGTAAAACTCGCGATCCTCCTTCAATGCCGTGCGAAGCTTTTCGCGCTGGTCCTCGGGGATCAAATCAATGTGGTGCAGGTCCTTCGTCCAGAGGATGCGGCCCGTCGCGGCGTCGATGCAGATCATCTTTACGCCCAGGAAGTCGGGCTCGACCTTGCCGGCGAAGCCAATCCCGCCCGGGTCGGCCAGCATGAACAGTTTGCCGTCGACCAGCGTCATCCCGCCGTTGCAGTACATGTCCACCGGCGTCTTCCAGACAATGTTGCGCCGGTTCTCCTTCACGGGCACCAGGTCCTTCTTGCGGCCCTCGCCGACTTCCTTGAAGTCCCACTCGTTCCAGGTCGTGACCGGCGCGCAATCGGCGGGGTAGACGCCGGTGTTGTCGTTGCGGAAACCGATGAACGCCTGCCCATCCTGCCCCGCGTGCGAGGCGGCGGCGGAGGCAACGGCGAGAAACAGACTGACGGCGGCGACTCTCAACATCTCGATGACTCCTGTCCTGATGTGGCGGCCCGGCGACACGCACGGACTGCCGGGCAGCGATGATCGGCAAATCGGGCGGGGCGGGCCTCGACATTCGGGTGGCAAGTCTGGTACGATCTGATCATGTCGTTCATCGGTCCGAATTCCTCCCCCGGCGCGGCGCGGGCCTTCGCCGGTTCAGCCCTGCTCGACGGGCATTCCTTGCGAATTGAGCGACACCGCGGCCGCCCGAAGGTGCCTTACCACTACCACGATCTGTGCGAACTGCTGCTCCTGCGCGGCGGGCGGGGTGAGCGGATCGTAGGAGATCGTTTCAGCACCGTCGAGGGACGCGATCTGATCCTGGTCGGGCCCGCGCTGCCGCACGGTTGGCTCGCGTCGCCCGAAACCGCGGACGAGGCGGACATGGAATTCGTTGTGGTCCTGTTTACGCGCGAATCGCTGGGGCTGGAGCTGCTGGCCAAGCGCGAGTTCGCGGACGTGGCGCAACTCGTGCACCGGGCATCGCGCGGCTTGGCCTGGCCCGCGGCGGTGGCGCGGCAGGTCGAGGACCGGCTGTTCGGGCTCGAGGCCCGACCGCCGTCCGGCCAGTTGCTGGTGGCGCTCGAGGTACTGGGCATCCTGGCCCAGGCGCCGGCCGAGGAACTGGTCTCGCGCGATTACAACGTGCGCGGCGTCGAGCGCGAGCACGCCGCGCTGGCGGCCGTCCTCGAACTGATCCAGACCCGCGGACGCGAGACCATCTCGCTGCGGCAGGCGGCGCGAAGCGTCCACATGTCCGTCCCGTCGTTCACGCGGTTCTTCCGGCGCATGACCGGTACGAGTTTCATCGATCACCTCAACGAATGGCGCATCCGCCAGGCGTGCGCCATGCTGCGGACGACGGATGATCGCGTGCTGGATGTCGCGGTGCGTTGCGGATTTCACAATCTGTCTCACTTCAATCGGCAGTTCCGGCGGCGACGCGGAATGTCGCCGGTGGCGTGGCGGAAAAGACGGCAGGGCAGCAAAGCAGCAGATCAGCAAAGCAGCAGTTAGAGAAACGGTCGCGCTTGATCAATCTGTCTTCTCCGGTGCGGTTACCGCGTTTACTGGTCTGCTGCGATTGCTGTTCCCATCAGCGTTGCATAGAAGTTCGCGCCTTGCTCGATCTGGTCGATCTCCACGTATTCATCCTTCGTGTGCGCGGGGGTCGGGTCGCCGGGGCCGATGACGATGGCGGCGAGGCCGGCTTTGCTGAGCGGGCCGGCGTGGGTGGCGAAAGGCGCGCCGAACGGCGCAGTGGGCAGTTCGCATGTCTTCAGGGCCGCGGCGACCACCGGTTGCAGTGACTGGTTCGTCGTGTCATCGAGCGCCGGCACGGCCTGGTAGCCTTCGGTGGTCAGAACAATCTCGGGGTGTTCATCCAGCACGGCCTGGATCATCTCATCGAGCTGCCCGCGCGCGACGGCCGGGTTTTCCTGCGGGGCGAGGCGGCGGTTGATGGCCAGTTCGCAGCGGTCGGGGATGATGTTGACCTGCGTGCCGCCCTGGATGGTGGTGATGGCGCAGGTCGCCCCGCCGGTCAGCGGGTGCTTGAGTTCATCCAGCGACGGGATGTACCGGTTCTGCAGCATGTCAGCGATGGGCAGCATCATGGCAATCGCGTTGCGTCCGAGGCCGGGCGCGGCCGAGTGCCCGGCGACACCGGTGGTGATCAACTTCACGCCCATCACGCCGTTGTGCGCGACCAGCGGGCGCAGGCCGGTCGGCTCGCCGACGATCACGCCGCGCGGCGAGAATGGCAGTTGCGCCAGTTGCTCGTCGATGAAGGTGCGAATGCCTTTCATGCTGATTTCTTCGTCGACGGTGAAGAGCAGGGCGATGTTGTTGGGCTTGCGGTCCGGCTGGAACTGGGCGTAGTTGCGCAGGGCCCAGAGCATGGCCGCGCCGGTGCCTTTGGTGTCGCACGCCCCGCGGCCGTAGAGGCGCTGGCCGCGGATCTCGGCGCCGAACGGGTCGATGGTCATCCCGCGCGGGGAGACGGTGTCCATGTGGCTGTCGAAGAGCAGCCACGGCCTGGCCGGGTCGATCTCGCAGCAGATGAGCAGGTTGTGGCACGCGCCCTTGATCGGCAGCCGCCGGGTGTCGAGTCCCCAACGGTCGGCCAGGGATTCCAGGTGCACGGCCAGTTCCGTTTCCGCATCCGGCCGGCCGGTGATCGCGCCGTTGACCGAATCGATGCGAACCATCTGCTGGAGCAGTTCGATGACGTTGTCGGGTGATTGGGTGAGCATGAGCGAATGATAGTGGGAAGCGACGGAGGGGATACGAAAGGCACGAAGGCACGAAGGCACGAAGCAGAGAAGACAGGACGAGGCGGGTCGGCGCGTTGACCGAGAGGCCGAGAGATAGCCCCCGGCCTGCCGGGGGTGGGCCGGCTGCGACGGTGACGTCCGTGCGTCGTGGCGGGCGTCCGGTGATCGGCGGGGTCAGGTATATCGCCCCGGGCATGCCCGGGGTCTGCTGTATGCTGGTGGGATGACCGATCCGCACAATCATGGCCGCCTGTTGATTGCCGCCGACACCGTCGCCGCGCAAGCTGCGCGGCTGGTGGCGTTTGCCTCGGCGGGCGACGGTGAACGCTTCGTGCTGGGCATCGCCGGCATCGGCGCCAGCGGCAAGAGCACACTGGCCCGCATGGTCGTGGAAGCGGCGAACGAAGCCCGGCCGGGCGTGGCGATGATCGCGGCGATGGACGGGTTCCATCTGCGAAATGCCGAGCTGGCGCGGCTGGGCCTGCGGGCCGAGAAAGGCTCGCCGCGCACGTTTGACGCGGCCGGCTACATCGGCCTGCTCCAGCGCCTGCGGGCCGGGGCGGTCGAGCCAGTGCCCGTCTACGACCGCAGCGTGCACGATCCGGTCCCCGGCGATCCGCCCGGCCCAGGCACGCGGCTGATCGTGGCCGAGGGCAACTACCTGCTGCTGCGGGATTCGCCGTGGGCGGGACTGGCGGATGTGCTGGACGCGGCATGGTGGGTGGATGTCCCGATGGCGCAGGCGAAGCGGTGGATGATCGCGCGGCACGTATCGGGCGGGAGAACCGAGGACGAAGCCGCGCGTCATTGGGAGCGGAGCGATCGGAGGAACGTGGAACTGATCCTGGCCCGATCCCGTCCGGCGGACATCTGCTGGACCTGGCCGGGCTGAGACCCGGCGATCCGTCCGCCCGGCCGGCGACCAGTGGCGTAATCGTGACGGCTTTGAATGTTCCGGGTTGTTCTGGCGCATAGGCTTAGCTCCGTGGGAGGCCGGCCCTGCCTGACGGGCTGCAATCGCGGTTGCCGGCATGGAGATGCGCTGAATCACAAATAATATCTCGATAAAACTATCAAAAGTGCACTGTTTTTCGGCCCGTTTCAGTCGGTTTGGGTCTGGTTCTGCGGGGAGCCTGCACGATTCCGCAGGTTTGCGCAATCAGGCCTGTTGGTGCGTGGTGGTTCTGGCAGTTTTTTGTCATCGGCAGGGCCCGGCCCGGGAGGTAGCTGGTCCGCAGGCGGCGAAAGCGCCCCTCTACATAGGGTTGAAAGGTCGCCCTGGTGCGCACAAGATGGCCTGTTTCGGGAGGGCCCAGCCGCGCAAGTCCAGGCGCGGCCGAGAGGTAAAAAATCTTCGCGGGTTGGGGGAGATTGGGCGGATTTCAGGGTGTTGGGCGGGGTGCACCGGTGGCGGCGTGCGGCGAGGGGTTCTGCGGGGTTGGGGCGCCCGGTGCGGGGGCGTGGCGGGAGGCCGCGGTGGTTCGTGGTGAGCGAGTTCGACTTGTGACGGGTGTCAGACCTTCGGCAGCGGGCGTCGTTATTCGGCCTCATCCACCTTTCCCAGGCACTTGCCCGTCTCGGTGTCGTAGATTCTCTCGTCGGGCATGGTCACGACCTTTCCCTCTTCCAGCAGCCGCAATCCGCGAATGGGTGGGCCCTGGGCGTTCACCTCCCAGAGGGTGCGCTTGGTGCCGTCGTCCATGGACCGTTGAGCCACAAGCGCCGTGCCGTCGCGAGCAATACTGATCGTGATCGCGCCGAAGCGGCCGGTCGTGATCTGCTGCGCGCCTGACACGGGGGCTGTTTCGCGGATGAGGCGATCGATACGTTCAGCGATCTCCGCGGATGATGACGCCTGCGCCAGCTTTTTCAGTTCGGCGGCGATCGCGTCGTGGTTGCCGTCCTCCAGGACCTTTCTGAGTTCGGCCATCGCCTCTTCGCGTTCGGCGAATCGCTCGTGTGACAGTCGCCTGGCCAGGTCGGCAAGCTGCTGCCGCTGTTCTTCCGTCAGTTCGCGGCTCTGCGCGGCCTCGTCTGTGCTCGCCTGGACTTCGATCGGCACCACCACGCGGAAACCATAGGTGACAATCGCGTTGCCCGGATCATCCCTGAAACGCGCGGCCGAGCGCATGAGCTTCGACTTGTAGTTCCAGCACCCGCCCCGGAGCACCCGCGACTTGCCCTTCTCCGGCCCGGTTGGGTCCGTGCCCGACAGGTCTTCGTAGCTGTCCTGGTACCAGTCGCCGCACCATTCGAAGACGTTGCCGTGCATGTCGTGCAGGCCGAAGGCATTCGGCCTCTTCCGCCCGACGGGGCGGCTGTAGTACTGGCCCTTGCCCTTCACGTTGGCGCCGTTCCAACTGTAGTCGTTCAGCTTCGATTCATCCGGATCATCTCCGTAGCAGAACCTCGCCGCGCTGCCCGCGCGGCACGCGTATTCCCACTCGGCCTCGGTGGGCAGGCGAACGGTTCGTCCGGCCTTCTCGGTCAATGCCGCGCAGAAACGCGCGGCGTCGTTCCAAGTGATGTTGCTGGCTGGATGGTTGGGCGCCTCGCGCGTCCAGACTCTCCCCTTCCACGGCTCGGCGTCGAGAATGGCGGTGAACTGGGCCTGCGTGACCTCGCAGACACCGATGTAGAAGGGGCTGCTGATGGTCACACGCCGTTGTGGGTCTTCACCGTCGCCGCGCCCTTGCTCATCCTTGGGCGACCCCATCACGAATTGCCCGGAGGGGATGAGCACGAGCGGCATCCGCACCTGCTCGCCGCAGTCCAGCGCGATCGTGCGCTCGATCTCCATGGCGCGGGCAGTCCGCACCTGGCGGAGGCGCGCCTCGGCGGCATCGAACGGCCACTTCGTCCACGTCGGCCGCTGTACCTTGGGTTGCGGTTCATCAGGCGCAACCGGCGCCTCGGCGGCGACCGTGCTTCCGCAAGCGACGATCGCCAGCAATGCGACCGCCATCGCGAACGCGCATCTCATGAGTTGCCTCCAAATCGGCGTTGGCCCCGATGCATTCAGTCGAACAATCCCGCAGCTTCCGACTGTATCGGGCGCGGGAACAGGCATCAAGACTCATTTCACGACCGGCAATGGTCAGTTTACGTCGACCGGTCAGGCATGCGCGTCACGCGGCTCGTTCCAGCACGCGCTGGGCGATGGCGCGGCGGCGGGTGGCGTACTTCTCATCCGAAGCACGGCGGCGCAGGGCGTGTTGGCAGCCCGGGCTGGCGTAGCGCAGCTCGGTGTCGGCCGCGCGGCCGGGGATGTCGATCAGGGCGGAGAGGGTGTACCAGTAGGGGTATGCGCGCCATTTGCCATCGCCGGTGCGGGCGGCTTTGAGGGCGCGCAGGCCGTCGGCGAGGCGTTGGCGCTGGCGGTTCATGCCGCCGGCGGTGAGGTTGCGCCAGAGGGCGACGCTGCACTTGGCGCAGCAGAACGTGCCGCGCGGGGCTTTTCGGCTGCTGTCGGCGTCGAGGCGCTCGCCCACCATCTGCGCCTCGGCGCGCTCGACGGCGGCGGTGATCTCCGGCCGGTCGTGGCGCGGGTCGTTGACGACGAGCATGCGAATGGCGCGGCAGGCTTCTTCGCCAAGGATGTGCCGCCGGCCGGCGTCGGTGTTGATCTTCTCGCCGGTGAACAGCACGAGGCTGCCCTCGCAGTCGGCCTCGGTGATGGTGGGCATGCCGGCATAGGCGCCGGGCAGGCCGATGCGCGAGACGATCCACTGCGCGGCCTGCCGCCGCGCGTTCTTGCAGCGGTGCGTGTCGAAGAAGAGGGCTTCGTTGACGGCATCGACGGTGTCGGCGAGGGAGTTGGTGTGGAGGAGTTGCATGATGGGGGATCCGGTTGCGAGCGGTGGCGCTTCTCGTGGACTCGACTGCAACCTACATCAGCTTCTGCACATCCTCGACCAGTGTCTCGGTGGACCAGGGCGGTTCCCACTCGCGGTAGGGTTTGCCGTTGACGTAGAGGCCGTAGTCGTGGCCGTGTTTGAGGAGGTCTTCTTTCGTGTCGGTGTTGAATTCGTGGTAGGCGACCTTGTCGCCGAGCTGTTGGGCGGCGCAGCGGGCCTGGTGGGTGTAGGTGCAGCCGCCGCCGCACCAGGCGTTGAGGTAGACGGTGATGGTGGGCTTGTCCGGGTCGGTGGGGATGTCGGTGGACTTCTGGACGAACCTGGGCGGCGTGGCGTCTTCGGCGCGTTTCTTCCAGACGAGCACTTCCGGGCCGCGCTGGTCGACCTTTTCGTAGCCTTGCGAGAGGTACCACGAGACGGGGTTCCAGTAGGGGAAGTCCATGCCCCAAGCGACGATGCCCTTGAAGCCGGCCGCGGTGATTTCCTGCTCGACGCCGGCGAGGGTCTGCCTGCCGTAGCCGCGCTTCTGCTGGTTGCCGATGTGGTGGTCATAGCCATGGACCCACATGCAGAGGATCGCGGCCAGCCCTTCACCGAGGAAGGGCGAAATCTCGATGGGCACCCACTGAGCGAGGGCGACAACGTTGTTGTCGTCATCGACGAGGACTTTCGCGTGCAGGCCGCGGTCTTTGTAGCGGTCGTACCAGCGTCGGCGGATGGCCATGACGTCGGGGTCGGCCGGCGTTTCGAGGTGGAGGCAGCGGAGAAAGGCGTCCTCGGTGGCGGGGTCGACGTCTTTGAGTTGCATGGGAGGTGCTCTCCTGGTGAGGGGCGGGCGGATGGTGATATGGTCTGTCAATCAGGTGGGGGATTCAAGGCGAAGTTTGCCGATTCGCCGGTGCCCTGTGCCGGTCGCATCTGTTGGGTCCGGCTTGGGCCGCGGGCGGCGGATGCCTTAAGGTGATGGCGCGGGTTGGGCCGCCGGAGTGATTGCCGATGCAGACGATTCAGCGTGGCGCGTTCGAGTTGGTGTTTGTCGATCCCGTGGCAGACCGGCATCTGCTGGGCGATCGCTACTGTTGGGGCGGGTATCTGTGGCAGTTGCGGGATGGTATGGGGCGTGAGCTGTTGTCGGGGCCGGAGTATCCCGAGCCGTCGCCGCGGCCGTTCAATGGGCAGGGGTTGCCGGAGGTGTTTCGCAGTTGGGATAAGCAGAGCGGGGAACTGCTGAACATTGACGAGAACGGCGAGGGGCTTGTGCTGGGCGTGGGGCAGGTGCGCGTGGTGGAGGGGCGGAAGCTGGAAGTGGTGCGGCCGTGCGTGTGGGAGATTTTGGAGGAAGCGAGCGGCGTGGTGTACCGCACGCGCGATGCGCACGGCGAGCGGGCCTACGAACTGGAGCGTCGGTGGACGGTCGATGGGCACACGTTGATCAGTGCGACGCAGGTGCGCAGCCGCGGCCGCGCGACGCTGGATGTGCACTGGTATCCGCATCCGTTCTTCCCGGTGACGCCGGGCGGGACGCGGTTCTCCGTGACGCCGGATGTGACGATGGCGGGCGAGCATGCGGGCTACACGCGCGACGGGCGCGGCTGGAAGACGACGGCCGCGTGCGACAACAATAATGGCTGCTTCGAATGGCTGCACGCGGTGTACGGGCCGCAGTTGCGGTGGACGGTTGCGCATCCGCTGTGTCATCACGTCACGGTCGTCGGCGATTTCACGACGGCGTACATGCCGGTGTGGTGCAACGCGAACACGATCAGCCTCGAGCCGCACGTGGTGCATGCGCTTGAAGAGGGTGAAGCGGCGGGGTGGGCGCAGAGCTACACGTTCGGGCATTAGCCGGATGGTGATCGTCACCTGGCCGCCTGGCTGATAGCGCCGCGTGGAGAAGCGGTGTGGGGGTGGGGTACAGTTACGTGAGCCCAGTGCAATCAGGATCGGAGCCGCGATGAGCAATATGGACAGGTCATCTTCCGGTGAGAAGCGTATTGAGAAGGACAGCATGGGCGAGGTGCGGGTGCCGGCTGATGCGCTGTGGGGGGCGAGCACGCAGCGCGCGGTCGAGAACTTCCCCATCGCCGGGCGCGGCGTGCCGGGGCCGGTGATCCATGGTCTGGGGTCGGTCAAGGCGGCATGCGCCGCGGCCAACCGGGGACTTGACCGGCTGGAGCCGGCGATCGCGGATGCCATCGTCGCCGCCGCCGGGCGCGTGGCGCGCGGGGAACTGGATGATCACTTCCCGGTCGACGTCTACCAGACGGGCTCGGGCACGAGCACCAACACCAACGCGAACGAAGTGATCGCGCGGCTGGCGAGCGAGGCCTGCGGTCAGGCGGTGCATCCGAATGATCATGTCAATCGCGGGCAATCGAGCAACGATGTGTTTCCGACCGCGATGCACGTCGCGGCGGTGCTGACGCTGGAGGGTGAACTGCTGCCGGCGCTGGAGCGATTGCGCGGTGCGTTGGGCGATCTTGCCGAACGCTGGGGGGATGTGATCAAGGTCGGCCGCACGCATCTGATGGATGCGACGCCGGTTCGTTTCGGGCAGGTGTTCGCGGGGTATGCGTCGCAGCTTGACGAGGCGGGTCGTGAGATCGGCAGGGCGGCCGAGCGCCTGGCCGTGTCGCTGCCGATCGGGGGCACGGCGGTGGGGACGGGGATCAACACGCATCCGGCTTTCGGCGCGCGGGTGGCGGGTGAGCTGACACAGGCGCTGAACCGGTCTTTCGCGGAGGCGGCGAATCACGCGGCGGTGCACGGGGCGCGAGATCATTACGTCGCGGCCCATGCGAGTCTGCGCGGGTTGGCGTTGAGCCTGTCGAAGCTTGCGTCGGATGTGAGGCTGATGGGGTCAGGGCCGCGCTGCGGATTGGGTGAGCTGAAGCTGCCGGCGATTCAGCCCGGTTCGTCGATCATGGCAGGGAAGGTCAACCCGGTGCTGTGCGAGTCGGTGATGCAGGCGGCCTGCCGCGTGATGGGCAATGATGTGGCGGTGTCGACGGCCAACCTGGGCGGTGTGGGATCGATCCTCGAACTGAACGTGGCCATGCCGGTGATGGCCGACGGCATGCACGAGAGCATTCGGCTGCTGACGCAGGTGATGACATTGTTCCGCGAGAAGGTGCTGCAGGGGCTCGCGCCGGACGAGCAGCGGTGCGCGGAGCTGCTTGATCGGTCGCTGATGGTGGCCACGGCGTTGATTCCGAGCATCGGCTACGACAAGACGGCCGCACTGGTCAAGCGGGCGTTGAGCGAGGGGCGCACGGTCCGTGAACTGGTGCTCGAGGAGCAGTTGATCGACGAGGCGGAGCTGACGAGCCTGCTGGATCCGGCGAAGATGACGGGCCCGAGCCGGTAGCCGCGATGGAGCCCGGCCGGGCGATGCTACGCGTCCTGGCGCTTGTCGCGTTCGATGAAGGCATAGGCGTTGTGGTTGTGGATGGACTCGAAGTTCTCGCTCATCACCTGGTACCAGACGATGCGTTCTTCGTTTTCCAGGGCCATGGCCAGGTCGCGGACGATGTCTTCGACGAACTTGGGGTTCTCGAAAGCGCGTTCGGTGACCCATTTCTCGTCGGGGCGCTTGAGCACGGCGAAGACCTGGGTGCTGGCGGCCATCTCGACGATCTCGAACAGTTCCTCGATCCACATGCGCTGGCCCTTGGCTACGCGGACGCGGACGGTCATCTCGCAGCGCTGGTTGTGGGCCCCATAGTCGCTGATCTCCTTGGAGCAGGGGCAGAGGCTGGTGGCCGGCACGCGGATGGCCATGATGAAGTCGTCATGGGCGTTGGCGGTGCACTCGAAGGTGACGTCGATGTTGAGTTTCCCGGCCGCGCCGGTGACGGGGGCCTTCTTGTCGATGAAGTAGGGGAAGCTCAGTTCGAGGTGGGCCTGCTCGGCTTCGAGTCGTTCCTTGATCGCGCGGCAGATGGTCATGATGCGATCGGCGCGGACGGCCTCGTGGTACTCGTTGAGCACCTCGAGGAAGCGGCTCATGTGCGTGCCCTTCTGGTGGTGGGGCAGGCTGACGTACATGTTGATCTGGGCGACGGTGTGCTGTTCGCCGCCGGTGCCGGGGCAGTAGAGAGAGATCGGGTAAGTGATGTCCTTAACGCCGACCTTGTCGATGGCAATGCGTCGGAAATCCTCGGACGACTGGACGTCGGGCATCGGCGCGTCGGCCACTCGGTGAATTGCTGAACGATCCGTCACGGTCATCGTGGAGCCTTTCGGGGCTGCCGGAGGTACCGGCCGGGGGCGTGTATCGGTTGCCGGCCGGAAGGGAGTTGTTGCGCATCGCGCGTCTGTGGCGCGCAAAGCGCTCCTGAATCGAGCAATATTAGGGGATTCGGGGGTGGAAGGCAAAGAGGACGGCAAGGCACGCAGGCACGGAGGCACGCAGGCACGAAGCAGAGAAGGCCCTGGCGAGGCGATGAATGGGACAGGCGAGGGAAAGCGGGTTACGTGGGCGGCGTGGGCCATGCTCCATGCGTCACCAGGTTGCCATCGCGCTCCTTTCTTCCGCCTCGTGCCTGCGTAACCTGGTGCCTTCGTGCCTTCTTGCGCCATCTGCGTAAGATGGGGTAGGGCGCGGCCGGGTGATGGTGATCAGGAGACTTTGAGATGACGCAGGCAGGCAGACAGGATCCATTGGGCGGCGGGCCGGGGGATCCGGGGGAGCCGGGCGGTCACTGGCAGTGGCGGGGGGACCAGCAGCACTCGCGCGAATCGTGGACACCGCCGATGAATGTTTACCAGTTGCCGGATCGAGTCGAGTTGTGCCTTGATCTGGCGGGGGTGGACAAGCGGACGATCGAGGTGCGCGTGGAGCCGGGGCGGCTGGTGATCCGCGGCTACCGTCACGCGCCGCAGCCGCATCGCGAGCGACCGGAGGGCATGCGCATTCTTCGCATGGAGATCGATCACGGTTCGTTCGCGCGCGTGCTCTCGATTCCCGAGGCGGTGAACCTGTCGCGAGTCGAAAGCGAGTATCGCGACGGCATTCTCTGGGTGAAGCTGCCGTTCGGCAAAGAGAGGCAAGAGGGCACTTAGGCACGAAGCGGTCAAGGACTGAGCGTTCAGCGTCGAGCTTGCTCGTGTCTGGATCGATGCAACAGACGGATCCCCAACGCATGACCGAAGAAGAGAAACTCGAGCAGCTCGAACAGATCATGGATGTCGAACTGGCGGATGTGCCGGCCGAGGCGACGGATGACGGCTTGCCGGAAGTGTTGCCGGTGCTGCCGATCCGCGGTTCGGTGGTATTTCCGGGGACGGTGATGCCATTGGGGGTGGGCCGTGCGAGCAGCCGCGCGTTGCTGGATGAGTCGCTGCCGCAGTCGAAGGTGATCGCGCTGGTGGCGCAGCGGGACGAGGAGATCGAGGATCCGACGCCGGATGACCTGTACGAAGTGGGTGTCGCGGTGACGGTGCTGCGGATGATTCGCCAGCCTGACGACACGGTCTCGATCATCGTGCACGGTTTGACGCGAATCGCGATCGGCGCGTACGAACAGCACAAGCCGTTCTACCGGTGTCGTGTGCACGAGCTGTCCGAGTTGCCGGGCGAGGGCAAACGGTTCGAGGCGCTGGTGAACCAGTTGCACGAGCAGGCGCGGTACCTGATCGAACTGTCACCCAACGCGCCGGAGCAGGCGCTGACGGTGCTGATGAATATTGAGGATCCCTCGTCGCTGGTGGATTTCCTCGCGGCGAACCTGAACCTCGGCGTGGCCCAGAAGCAGGACCTGCTGGAAGAGACGGACGTGGCCAAGCGTGGCCGGCTGGTGCTGCATCACCTGACGGCGCAGCTCGAGATCGTGAAACTGCAGAACAAGATCCAGGCCGATGTGCAGGATTCGATCGGCCAGACGCAGCGCAAGATGTTCCTGCGTGAGCAGCAGAAGGCGATCCAGAAAGAGCTTGGCGAGGACGGCGATCCGAACACGCAGCAGATCGAGGAGCTGCGCCGCAAGCTGGAGGAGGCCGCGCCCCCGGAAGCGGTGTTGAAGGAGGCGGAGCGCGAGATCAGCCGGCTGGAGATGATCCACCCGGCCAGCCCCGAGTTCTCGGTGATTCTGACGTACGTGGAGCTGATCTGCGACCTGCCGTGGAACAAGTCGAGCGAGGACAATCTGGACCTCGATCGCGCGCGGAAGATTCTCGATCGGGATCACCACGATCTGGAGAAGGTCAAACGGCGTCTGATCGAATACCTGGCGGTGCGCAAGCTGAACCCGACGGGGCGCGGGCCGATCCTGTGCCTGGTGGGGCCGCCGGGCGTGGGCAAGACGAGTCTCGGCCAGTCGATCGCCGATGCCCTGGGCCGCAGCTTCGTGCGGATGAGCCTCGGCGGCATTCGCGATGAAGCGGAGATCCGCGGTCATCGGCGCACGTACATCGGCGCGATGCCCGGCCGCATCATCCAGGAGATGCGTCGTGCGGGGACGAACAACCCGGTGATGATGCTCGATGAGATCGACAAGCTGGGGCAGGACTTCCACGGCGACCCGGCCAGCGCGCTGCTGGAGGTGCTCGACCCGCGGCAGAACAACACGTTCGCCGACCGCTATCTCGATGTGCCGTTCGACCTGTCGCAGGTGATCTTCATCGCCACGGCCAACTACATGGGCAACGTGCCGGCGGCGCTGACCGATCGGATGGAAGTGATCGAGATTCCCGGCTACACGGACAACGACAAGCTGCAGATCGCGCGGCGGTACCTCGTGCCGCGCCAGCTCAAGGAGAACGGGCTGACCAAGTCGCGCTGCAAATGGAACGTGAAGTCGCTGCGCAAGGTGATCAACGACTACACGCGCGAAGCGGGGGTGCGCGAGTTGGAGCGTCAGATCGGCGCGGTCTGTCGCGGCGTGGCGTCGGAAGTGGCGCGGCTGTCGAAGCGGTCGAAGAAGTCTTGGACCATCAATCCGGAGCTGGTGCGCTCGCTGCTGGGGCCGGAGAAGTACTACCGCGAGCTGGACACGCGGACGCAGACACCGGGCGTGGTCGTCGGCCTGGCGTACACGCCCGTGGGCGGCGAGATTCTCTTCATCGAGGCGACCAGCTACGAGGGCAAGGGCGCGGTGCGGCTGACGGGGCAGATCGGCGACGTGATGAAGGAGTCGGCCGAGGCCGCGCTGTCGCTGTTCAAGTCGCGGGCCGAGCGGTTCGATTACGACGTGTCGAAGCTGGCGAAGCTGGATCTGCACATCCACGTGCCGGCGGGGGCGGTGCCGAAGGACGGGCCGTCGGCGGGCATCGCGATGTACACGGCGATCGTGTCGCTGCTGCTGGGGCGGCGGGCGAAGGCGCGGGTGGGGATGACCGGCGAGATCACGCTTCGCGGCCGCGTGCTGCCGATCGGCGGGGTGAAGGAGAAGACCCTGGCCGCGGCGCGGGCGGGGATCAGGACGGTGATTCTGCCGAAGCGCAACGAGTCGGATCTTGAGGAGGCGGACAGCGAGGTGAAGAAGAAGCTGGGTTTCGTGTTCGTCGAGACGGTGGATGACGTGTTGGAGGGGGCGTTGAGTGGAAGCGACGTAGCGACGAAGCGACGGAGCGACGGAGGGGGGAGGAGGAAGGCACGAAGGCACGGAGGCACTTAGGCACGAAGCGGAGGGAGAAGGGACGGAGGGGGAAGAAGAAAGGCACGAAGGCACGGAGGCACTTAGTAACTATCTCAAAAGCTCCAATCGGTGCTGACGGCGGAACCAGAGCA
>CAZHJL010000085.1:0-21463 GCA_964532795.1 uncultured Phycisphaeraceae bacterium
CAGAAGCGGATACTCGCCAAGCGCCGCACCGAGCTGGTCAACATGCAGGACCGCCTGCTCAACGCCTACCTGGCCGGCTCCATCGAAGAGCAGACGTTCCAAATCAAATCGCTCGACCTGAAGACGCAGCTCGAAGAGGTCGAACGCCAGCTCGATGAGGCCGACAAGTTCGATCCCGCCTGCGGCGAGGCGGCGCTGGTGACGTTCGAGTTCAGCCAGAATCTGGTCGAAAGATGGCGCGGTTCGAACTCGGCCCAGAAACGGGAGCTGCTGGAGGTGGTCAGTTCAAACCGTAAGGTGAGCGACGTAACTCTTGTCCTAGAAAAGAGAAAGCCGTTCGACTTTCTCGTCGAACGGCCTTTTCTTCAAAAAAGTCGGGGCGGCCGGATTTGAACCGACGACCTCTGCCACCCAAAGACAGCGCTCTAGCCAAGCTGAGCTACGCCCCGTGCGGGTGTTGCCATTCTAGTCGATGGGCGGCCCATCCGCGACCGGTGCGAGCAGGGCCAGGTACTCGACGTTGCCCTTGCCGGATCTGCCGCCGCGGATCGGGGACTGGATGACCCGGACGGCCTGGACGCCGTATGACGACATGCCTGCGAGGACTTGGCTGACCTGCTGCGCCGCCTGCGCCTCGGTGAGCACATGGCGAGAACGCTCGCGGCCGCCCGCCTCGTAGTGCGGCTTGATCAGCGTTACGATGCGCCCCTCTTCCGGCGACTTGAGCCAACGCAGTGCTGCCGGAATCGCATGTCGCTGGCGCGTCCAGCCCAGGTCGATCACGATCAAATCGCACCCGATGAATGCGTCGATCGATTCTCGCGGGTCGAAGTGCAGTGCATTCGTTCGCTCAAGCACGGTCACGCGCTCGTCGTTGCGCAGTTTCCAGGCCAGCGCCCCGTAGCCCGTGTCGACGGCATACACGTGAGCCGCACCGCGTTGGAGCAGGCAGTCGGTGAACCCGCCGACGTTGCATCCCAGGTCGGCGCAGCACCACCCCTCAGGATTCAGGCCGAACGCATCCAGCGCGGCTTGCAGCTTGATGCCGCCGCGCGATGCGTATTGTGGGGCGCTACTCTCGCTCAACGTGCCGGTTTCCCTTGGGCGGCGGCGGGGGCGACGCCTCGCCCGGTCGCACGCGGCTGGTCAACAGCACCAGCAACGGCACCACGACCGATCCGATGAGCATCACGCCGAACGCGAACGCCACGCTCACCCACTCGACCTGGGCGAACATCCATAGCATCGAGATGCCCAGCCAGCCGAACGCGATCAAAACCGCCAGACGATCGAGCGACGGACGCGCGGGGTGTTGCTCCTCCGTCGCCAGCGCCGCGGCCAGCGGGAAGATCAAGGAACCGGCGCCGAAGAGGCTCGTCACCAGGTAGTGGTCAAGCCCCCCGAACAACAACACGGACACGAGCAGCGACAGCCAGACAAGCGTAAACGCGGCGATGTAGCTGAGCATGCGCGGCCCGCGGCGCACCGGCCGCGAGACGATATCCGGCGCCCGGGTCTCCTGCTGTTGTCGCAGGCAGCCGCGAAGCAACAGCCGCGCCTCCATGTTGCCCGGATCGGCCTGCAGGCAATCGAACAGCAACTCGACGGCGGTGGCGTAGTCGCCTTCCGCCATGAGCCTGCGCGCTTGTTCGATCGATTCACTCATCAGGTATTCCGTGGTCGGCGATGCTAAGGCGGCCGCGCGCCGGCTGTCAAACCGAACTATCCGCACGCGTGCCGTTGTTCACCGAAGAAACCCGTCGCACATCATTCGGCGCATTCAGGCGATAGCGGATGCCGCGCCAGACCATCGTACGGCCAAACATCGCTCGAAGCACGATCAGCGCGTGCATGCCCATCCACCACGGCGTCAGCCATCGATCGATCAGCCGCGTCGTACGCACCGCGTCGTAAACACGCTCGCCGAAAGCCTGCCTGATACACCGTGCGCGCAGCGTCGCGCGGTACTGGTTGAGGAGGAACACCGCCGCCATCGCGGGAATAGGCAGCCACCAGCGATCACCGCCGGGCTCGTGCCAGGCGAAGCGCCCGCACCACAGCCACGATGTGACGAACGCCGCGGTGTAGAGCCACGTCGCACCGGCGGCCAGCGCAAAGAGCATCGGATGGTAGACGCGCGTGATCAGGTACTGCCGGTGGCCGAAGTTCCAGAACTGGCCGAACGTGAGGTCGACCGGCGTCGGCTGAAGGCACCGCGGAACGAACTTGATCTTCATTCCCAGCGCGCGGGCCAGGTGCTTGACCGGGTAGTCATCGGTCAGTGCGCCGGTCCAGCGCGCCCGCAGGTTGCCCTTGATCGCAAGCCGCGCCTGGATTGCCATCGACCCCCCCCACGCCTGCGTGGTGTGCGGACGTCCCTGCAGACACGCCACGGAGCTGTTGATGACGCTGGCCACGTGCGACCAGAAGCGCGGGCCGTGGCCGACACTAGGGTTGGCGGGGATCAGCCACCGGTAGCCGCTCGATCCGGCGAACACATCGGTGCGGGACAGAGAGCTGACCATATCCGCCAGCCAGCGCGAGCCGGGGATCGCGTCGCTGTCGGCGAAGACCCAGACCTCGTCCTCTCGGATGTCAGTTTCCAGTTCCTCCAGCGCGTGGAGTTGATTATGCACCTTCTGCCCCTGCGTCGGCGGCGCGATGCCGGCGATGAGCAGCTTCGTGTCGGGATGGCCGCACGTGGCCAGGGCCTCACGCAGGGCGTCGTACGCCGGGTCTTGCTCGCTCTCGACCACGAATCGCACGCGGTAGTTCGGGTAGTCCTGCGAGCAGATGTTGGCCACCGCCGCGCTGATGTCGTCGTCGATGCCCTTCATCGGCACCACGACACTCACCGGCGGTCGGAAGGCCCAGGCCGCTTCGCTGTGCTCCAGGTTGAGCTTGCCGGCGAACCACCGTACCTGGATCACCGTCACCAACGCCTGCAGCACCCAGGCCGCCCACAGCAACGTGAGGATGACGGTCAACATGTGCATGACAACGCGGCGCGCCCATGTCTCGTCGATGCAAAGGGTGGCCCGGGGCGCGGTCAGGCTCTCAGCAGGCTCTTGCCCGTCATCGCCTTTGGCTGGTCCATGCCGATCATCTCGAGCAGCGTGGGCAGGATATCGGCCAGCCGCCCGTCGCGATCGAGCTTGTCGCTGGAAGCATCGGTCGAGCCTGACGCGAGGGCGTTGAGTTCCTCACCCACGAGGATGCATTCGACGTCATAGAGGGTGTGCGCCGTGTGAGTGCTGTTGTTCTCCGGCGACCACATCTGTTCGGCATTGCCATGATCGGCGGTGACGATCAGCACGCCGCCGCGGGCGGTCACCGCGTCCACGATCCGGCCGACGCACGCGTCCACCGTCTCGATCGCCCTGGTCGCTGCCTCGAGCGAGCCGGTGTGCCCCACCATGTCGCCGTTAGCGAAGTTGACGATGAAGATGTCATCGCATTCGTCGCCGTTGATGCGGTTGCACACGATGTCGCAGATCTCGTACGCGCTCATTTCCGGTTGCAGGTCGTACGTCGCCACTTTCGGCGACTGGGCCATCTGGCGGCTCTCGCCCTCGAACGGCTCGTCGCGGTAGTCGTTGAAAAAGAACGTCACGTGCGGAAACTTCTCGGTCTCCGCGCAACGGAACTGGGTCAGCCCCGCGCTGCTGATGTACTGGCCCGCGATGTCGGTCATCTTCGGCGGCTTGGGGTAGGCCACCTCCACGTACTCGTTGAGCGCCTGCTCGTACGCCGTGAGCGTGACATAGGTCACGTCGAGCTTCTTCGTCCGGTTGAACCCCCGGTTGCCGGTGTCCGGCGAGGCGGGGACATTCGCCCACTCGTCGTCCGGCAGTACGAAGGCACGCGTGATCTCGCGCGGCCGGTCGCCACGGTAGTTGTAGAAGATCACCGCATCGCCGTCGCTGATTCGCCGGCCGAGCGCCTCGTCAAGCGAGGGACCGACCATCGTCGGGAAGATGAATTCATCGCCCTTCTGCGAATCGTTCGTCGGATTGTCGTAGTACCGCTGGATCGCCTCCGCCGCGCTGCTCGCAAAACCCAGCTCAAGCTCGCGGGCACGGATACCGGTGAGGCAGGCGTAGGCCTTTTCGACGCGCTCCCAGCGATTATCTCGATCCATCGCGTAGTACCGGCCGCAGATGCTGGCGACCTTGCCCACGCCGATCTCATTGCACTTCGCCTCGATCTGCTTCACGTAGCCAAGCCCGGTGAACGGTCCCGTGTCCCGGCCGTCGGTCAGCAGGTGCAGCGCCACGCGGTCCTGGCCGTGCTTGCTGCACAGTTCGAGACATGCGTAGAGGTGCGTCATCAGGCCGTGCACGCCCGCGTCCGATGCGATGCCGATCAGGTGAACGTACTTGCCGTTCTCCTTCGCCCTGTTAACGGCCTTGACGAGCGTGTCGTTCTCGAAGAACTCGCCCGATCGGATCGACTTGGTCACGCGCACCGATTCCTGGTCGACGATCCGCCCCGCGCCGATGTTCTGGTGCCCCACCTCGCTGTTGCCCATCGTGCCTTCGGGCAGGCCGACGTCTTCGCCGCTCGTGTGGATCAGCGTCCAGGGATAGGTCTTGAGCAGTTCATCACAGCGCGGCGTCTTCGCCAGTTTCACCGCGTTGAACGCGTCGTGCTCCGGATTGGGATTGCGGCCCCAGCCGTCGCGGACGATCACCACGGCGGGCTTGGGTCGATTGGAATCTGCGGCCATCAGGTTCACTCCGAATCAGTATTGCCGCCGGCTGGGGGACCGACGGATCGAGTCTGACAGATCAAGGTCGGTGATTGTAGGGAAAAACCGCACGCTGGCGAGTCGGTGCGTCCCCCTCAGGAAGGGATTCGAGAACGGTCGCCTCAACGAACGCCGTGCCCCAGTCGTTCGCGGCCGGCCTGGATCAGCCGGTCCAGGCTGCTCACGGCCGCGGATGCCGCGACCTCGGGGCCCAGCGCGGCCAGTTCCTCCCGCGCAGGCTGAAACGGCTCGACGATGATCGGTCCGTCGTAACCCAGACCGATCAGCTTGGCCATGATGCCCTCGCCATCGATGATACCCGTGGCCATCGGCATCGCCCGCTCGTGGTCCAACTGCTGATCGCGGCTGCGATCCTCTCGCGCGTCGTTAGCATGCACGTTCACGATCGGGACGCCCTCAAGTTGATCCAGATCATCAAGCGTCGCACCGGAGCAGTACCAGTGGAAGAAATCCAGCACGACGCCGACCCCGTCGCCTACCGCCTCGATCAGTTCCAGCACCTGGTCCAGCCGGTGGACGAACGCATGCTTCAGTCCCTCGCGTTTCGTCCGCGGGCCGATGAATTCCAGCCCCATCGTCACGCCATGAGCCTGCAACACATCGCGCAACGGCTTGAGACGCTCAACGTGGAACGCGAAGTTCGTCTTGTAGTCCCGCTCATCGTGGCCGGGCCAGATGTGGTCATAGGTGCGCCGGCCGCCGGCGCGCTTCACGCGCGGCAGCATCTCACCCAGCTTCACCATCCCCTCGTCGAACGCCGGTTCGTCGCCAAGGAAATTGCCCGGCAGCCAGAACAGTCCCCATCGCAGGTCGCGGGAGGTGACCAGTTCCTCGGCGGCATCAGCCTGGGCGTTCGTCGTGATCTGGTCCATCGGCAGGTCGACGCCGCCGAATCCATGGCGCGAGGCCAGGTCCACGAGATCGCGCAGCGCCAGCTTCTGGATGCCGATCTGTCCCGGGGCGAGATTGGAATACATTCGTGGTTCCATGCGCCCTGCCCGATCCCTCATCGTCCTGCGCCGACCGCGGCCTTCGGGTCCCGGATATCGTAGGCTGCCAGCAGGTGTCCGTGGCGATGCAGCAGCATACCCGCCGCGATCGTCGGCGCCACGTACACCTCCTTCGTTCCGCGCGGCGGCAGGACGGTGCCCGTCACGTCAAAACCGTCCCGGGTCGGTTTCACGAGCGAGATGCGGCCCTGTTCCCGGTACAGCCCCTTCCCGTTGCCCGGGGCTTTGTTGTTGGACTCGATCACGTACACCATTCCGTCGGCGCCGATCAGCGAGCGGATGACCCACTCGAACGGCTGGCGGTGAATCTCCTCCCCTGTCTCGGTCGACAAACAGACGAGGTGACGACCGCGCACGGCGAACAGCCGATCGCCCGTCACCACGATCTGTCCCAATGCATCGATGCCTTTGACGGCCCATTTCTCGTCGAAACCGAAGTCGTCCTCCTTCGCTTTCCATTTGCGCAACTGCTTGCGCGTGTGGACGAACACCGTGTCGCCGTGCACGGAAGGCGTCAGTGATGTGCCGAACTGCCCCTTGCCCTCCTGTTTCCACACGATCTTCCCATCATCCGGATCGACCGCGAGGATCGCGCTGTGCAAACTGCACAGCACGACGTTCCGTCCGTTCATGCGCACGACCACCGGCGAACTGTCCGTGTACGCCCATTCCGATTCCTGGTTGCCCCACAGGTGCTCGCCGGTCTCGGCGCTGATCGCCACCATCGTATGCTTGCCGCGCCGGATCGGGATGATTAGCTTGTCGTCAAGGAGCAACGGTGACAGGTTGAAGCCCCAGCCGGGCACCTTGTCCTGGTAGACCTTGCGAAGGTCCACCTGCCAGAGGATGCGGCCGTTCCTTGCATCGAGACACGAGATGACGCTGTGGCCGCTGAAGACGTACAGCCGCCCATCGCGCACCTCCGGCGTGCCGCGCGGTCCCTCGAAGCGACCGCACCCGAGGCCGCGCGTCAATTGTTGCTCCCAGATCGGCTTGCCCTCGAGCGACAAAGCCAGCGCGTAGAGATTCTTCTCACCCTTGTCGTAGCGGATCCCGGTGACGTACACGGTGTCGCCGACCACATTCGGGCACGAGTAGCCCATCCCGACACCGGTCTCTTCCTGCCACACCGTCTCGGGATTGCTGGGCCAGGTCCACTTGAGTTGCGGTCCCGCCTCCGGCCAGGCCTTGAGCAGCCCCGTGGCGGGATGGGTCCCGTTGCGCTGCGGACCGCGGTAGCCTCCGGAATCCGCGGCCCAACCCATCGCCGCGATCGCACATGTCAACAAGCCCGTCAGGATGACGCTTCGCATCGTGGATCTCCTTGAATCGCTCACTGGGCCCAACGAAGGGAGGCCAAGGCCATTGCCCGGCAGCGCGGCCCGAATGCTTCCATGCGTCGCGTCCGGCGATCTCCATCGGAAGTCCAGGGCAACAATGAGGTCAATTGAGCAAGGCAAGTGCGGCGTTCGGCTGGTTGTTCGCGATGGCCAGCACGTTCGTGGAGGCGTTGACCAGCACCTCGGCGCGCGAGAACGTGGCCGTCTCCTCCGCGAAGTCGGTGTCGCGGACCGCACTCTCGGCGCTGCTGGTGTTCTCCAAGGCCACCCCGAGCGCACGGATGGTCGAGCCGAGGATGTTCTTTTGATAGGCCCCCATGCGTCCGCGGAGCTTGCTGACCCGGTCGATCGCCGCATTGACGATCTTCTGCCCGCGCCGGAAGTCGCCGTCGATCACGTTGGCCGCCTGCCCCGAACCCAGATCGTCGAGGTACCCCACGATCGTATTGCCCAACACGTGCGTGGCGATGCGGCTCAAGCCGATTCCCGATCGGTTGATCAACGTCACCTGCGGGCCGAGCGCGAAGCGCGCCCCGCCGCCCACGATGTCGAACGCCCGGAATCCCGCCGGCTGCTGGGCGGCCGCCTCGGTCAGGATCAGCGACAGCGATAGCATGTCGTCGCGCACGTTGATTTCCCGACCGTCAGCCGTCGCCCGGATGCCGTTCACGTGCGCCACCGCGTCCTGGCCGCGATCGAGGACATAGCTGGTCATCGTCGCCAGGCCGGTGATGTTGCCGGCAATCGTGCTGACCACGTTCTCGTCCACGGCCGACACGAGATGCACGGCCCCAGCCTGGCCGCCCCGCGCCAGCAGTTCGAACTTCACGAACGACTCGCTGCCGAACTCGCGCGCCTTGAACATGATGCCCGTGCCCTGCACACTGGCCGACACACCGGTCACCGCCGCAAACGTGTTCACGGCGTCGGCGATCGCCCCGTTGGCTGTCCCTGAGGCGAACGAAAAGACGCGGGAGCCGGCTTCGCTTCCCACCGCGAACTCGAACAGGTCATTGCGGCTGGTCAGGTCGATCCCGCCGCCGGTCGAAAGGAAGAGCGCCGCGTGCTGCGCCGACTGCGACACGACGATGTCGATGGCCTGTCTGCCGCCCATCGGGTACCGCGCGGCGTGCACCTGGTAATCCTCGATCCGCGGATCCTGCTGATCAACGCGAAACTCGAAGTTGCCGTTGAGCAGCTTCATTCCCTCGAACGTGCTGTTGGCCGCGATGCGATCGATCGAGCCCAGCAGTGAGTCCACTTCAAGCTGGTTCGCCCGCTTCTCCTCCTCGCTCAACGCCGCCTCGTTCGCGCCGGCCGACACGAGCCCCTGCAGTTTCACCAGCATGTGGCTGATCTCGAGGAGACTGGACTCGGCGACGTTGAGCATCTGGTCCGCGCGCTCGTTGTTGCCGATCGCCGCGGTGAGCGACGCCTTCTCGGACCGCAGCGCCTGGCTGGCGATCAGGTCCGCAGGCTTGTCCGAAGCGCGATTGATCCGCAGCCCGGTGGACAGGCGCTGCATCGACTGGGTCATCTGGGATTCGTTCTGCTTGCGAATCCGTCGCCCGAGCAGCGAGGCCACATTGGTGTTGATTCTCGTCATCGGCAGCAGATCATCAGCGGAAGCGGGAAGGCGGCGAACAGCATTCGCCTGCTAGTCCACACGATCGACACAACCGCGTCATGCGTTAATCAAGCACACGGAATTGAGCAGGTCCACCTCGACCGTCGTTCACAGGCCGGAAAGGTAACAAATCCCGCGCGGCGCTGCGGGCCGATAACCGCTCTCAGAGCCCATACGCAGATGATGAGCGAAAATCGGTGGATATGTGCCGCGCTAGATGTGTGCGCCGGATTCGTGCTGCGCGTCCTCGGCCGCCTGAACCGCACTGCGTTCACCGGCGCTGTCAGCGCGCCCGTCCAACCCGCCCGTCACCTCGCGCACCAGGGCGCTCGGCCGCCGACGCGCTTCGTCGAACGTCCGGTAGGCGTACTCGCCGATCAGGCCGAGGCACATCAGTTGCACCCCGCCCAGGAACCAGATGGATAGCATCAGCGTCGGGAATCCCGCGGGCATCGGCTTGAAAAAGGACCAGGTCAGGTACACCAGCGACACCAGGATCGCCAGCCCCGCGGCCGTGAACCCCAGTAGCTGCATCAGCTTCACCGGCACGCTGGAGAACGAGAAGATCCCGTCGTACGCGAGCCGCGCCAAGCGCATCAGACTGTACTTGGGCGCCCCGGCATGGCGGGCGTCGCGTTCATACTCGACGCCGACCTGTGTGAACCCGACCCACGCGCGCAGCCCGCGTACGAACCGGCGTCGCTCGGGCAACTGCCGCATGGCCTCGAGCACCGGTCGCCGCATGGCGCAGAAATCCCCGGCATCGAGGGGAATTTCGGTCGAGGAGGCGGCGCGCAGCACGCGGTAGTACATCCAATACGCCGCGCGTTTCAAGGCGCTTTCCTTGCGGGCCCGCCGCACGCCGTAAGCGACGTCGGCCCCCGCTTCCAACGCCGCGATCAACTCCCCGATCGCTTCCGGCGGATCCTGAAGATCGCCGTCGATCACTGCGATGACCGAGCCGCGCGCGTGCTCCAGGCCGACCGTCACCGCCGCCTGGTGTCCGAAGTTCCGCGTCAGGAACACGCCGCGGAATCGCGCGTCCTCGCCGGCCATCTTCCTGATCATCGCCTCGCTCTCATCCACGCTGCCATCGCTGACCAGAATGGCTTCACACGCGGCGAAGTCGGACGTATCGAACACGTCCGCGAGTCGCTGCCGCAGCGCAGTCAGATTCTCCTGCTCGTTGTAGATCGGAACGACCACCGATAACATCGATCGATCAAGACTCAACCATCGCTCCCTTCATCTCGCGGCGCTGGCCATGCCACCTTCGGTGCGAGCACATCGTAACGCCGCTATCGGACACCCACCACTCCAGGTCGCTCGCCGCATGGGGTGTAACTTTCAGGACGCATCCCGATGCGCCGTTCATTTCTGCGGCCTCCCGGTGTCCTTCACGTCGATATCTCCCGTGGCAGATAAGTCCATTCGCCTCAGTCTGACCTGGAGCAGCCATGGTTCTTCCACGCATTACGGTTGTGACCCCGAACCTCAACCAGGACCGCTTCCTCGAGCGCGCCATCTGCAGTGTGCTCGACCAAGGCTACGAGAACCTCGAGTACTTCGTCGTCGACGGCGGCTCAATCGACGAAAGCGTTGACATCCTGCGCCTCTATGACGGTGATCTGACCGCATGGACCAGCCAGCCCGACGACGGTCCGGCCGAGGGCATCAACAAGGGCCTGCGGCAGGCGACCGGCGACATCGTGGCCTTCCTCGCCAGCGACGACCTCTACCTCCCCGGGACGCTGCATCAGATCGCCGAAGCGTTCATGCAGCACAAGGCCAAGTGGGTGGTGGGGCCGTGCGTGCGGATCGACGCGGAGGACCAGCCCCTGGCCACCGAGGAGCCGCGCCCGCCGCAGTCGCTGGCGGCCTACCTCATGCACGACGACGGCGTGCTTCCCTCGGCCAGCACCTTCATGCGGCGTGACTTCCTCGACTGGTACGGTTACCTCGATGAGCGCTACCAGTACGCCTTCGACTACGAATACTGGTGCCGCCTGATCGTCGCCGGACAGAAGCCCATGCTGCTGGATGAGCCACTCGGGGCCAAGCGCGAGCACGATGCCAACATGACACCCGCAGTGACCATGATCCGAGGTCGCGAATACATTGAAGCAGCGCGGCAGTACGCCGAACATCTCGATCCGGAGCAGCGATCCGACCTCTGGAAGAACTGCGACGAGCGGGAACGCATCTACGCCCTGGCCCAGGCTGAGGCGTGCGGCCCGAAGGCTCGGCGCTACCTGCTGAACCAGATGATCAAGCACCCGTGGTGGCTCGGCGACGATGCCCTGCGCCACGTTCTCTTCCACGGCGTCGAACACCCGTTGCGCGCCGACGAGCTCCGGCCCGCGGCTTGACGCGATGCCGCTTCCACGTAAACCGTTCTACCGCGCCCCGCCTTCAGAGCGACCTCGCTTATCGGCCGGCCTCGCGCCATCTCCCGCCGCGCCGGCGTGCCGGGCTGTTTTTCCGGTTTGTGCCGGTTCCCCGGTCAATCGGCATGCGCCGTAAGCCGATGACAGACATGGATGTAAAGGAGAGATTCTCCGCGCAGGGACTCGCGCGGGGAACACGGACGGGAAACCACCATGCGCATCGCGCTGGATGCACGGACGCTCTTCGCGGATCAACTGCGCGGCATCGGCAAGACGCTGGGCACGTTGTACCGCCATCTGCTGCGCGTCCGGCCCGACTGGCAGGTCATCGCCTATCACCGCCAGCGCCAACCCACCGCGCCTGCCCTTGATCACCCCAACGTCCGGCCGCGCTTCATCGAGATGCCCGGCGACCGCCTCGGCGCCTGGGAGCGATTCAGGCTGCCCCTGGCCGCGTGGCGCGACGGCGCGGATGTGCTGCATTGCCCGGCCAACACCTGCCCGTCATGGCTGCCGACCGACACCATCGCCACCATCCATGATCTCATCCCCCTCGACATGGCCGAGCACCGCGACCCGGCGGATGTGGCGCAGTTCGAGCGCGGCGTCAGGCACGCTTGCCGGCAGGCCGGCATCATCATGTGCCCCTCGTCCTTCACCCGATCGCAGCTTGCCGAACGCTTCAACGTGTCGGCTTCGCGGATGCGCGTCATCCCCTGGGGACCGACCGAGTCGATGCGGTACGTCGGGCCCGATGCCTGGACCAACATGCTCGAGCGATACGATGTGCGCTCGCCATTCGCCCTGCACTTCGGCGCCACCGCCGAGCGCAAGAACACCGCCCGGGTCCTTCGAGCCTGGGCCAAGCGAGCGACGCGCGGCGAACATGGCTGGCAACTTGTCGTCGTCGGCCTCCCCGAGCCCTTCCGCCAGCAGATGCGCGACCTGGCCGTCTCGCTGGGCATCGAACGGAGCGTATCCCTGCACGGCTACGTGTCGGAGGCCGAATTGCCGACACTGCTCAGTGCTGCGGACATGCTGCTTTTCCCGAGCCTGGCCGAGGGTTTCGGTGTGCCGCTGCTCGAAGCCTGGGCCACCCGCACGCCGGTGCTGACCAGTAGCGCCGCCAGCCTGCCGGAGATCGCCTCGGAGGCGGCGCTGTTCGTTGATCCGCATGATACCGACAGCATCGCGCACGGCGTTGACCGCCTGATCGCCCAGCCGCAACTGCGGCACGACTTGATCATTCGCGGGCTGCGCCGCCTGAACGACTTCTCCTGGCAAGCCACCGTCGATTCATTCGCATCAACCCTTGAAAGCATCGTCGCAAGCCGTCGCCCGTGGATCGCCCGCCTCGGCGATGTATTGCGACCGGCCGGCCGCCGCGCTGCATAGCCATCGAACATGACAGACAACCGCCGCCAACTCGATGTCTTGATGCTCAGCGAACGGTCGCTCTGGCCGCTCGATCAGGGCTATCGCATCCGCGGCTATCATATGGCACAAGCACTGCGCGATCTCGGCGTGCGCGTCGGCATCGGCTGCATCGAGCCGACCCCCGATGACGCGCCCGGCCCGCTGCGCGAGTTGATCCTGCCGTGGCCGGAAGCGCACGAGGAAGCGCGGAACGTGATGACCGCTTCATGGCGCGGACCGCTCGGGCCGATCCGCCGCCGCGTCGCACGGTACCTGGCGCCGCCGCTGGACAAGTTGGCCGGCGCTGCCCAGTTGGCGATCGACTGCCGCCCTCGCGTGGTCATCGGCATGGGACAGCATGGTCCGATCCTCCTGCGAAGTTTGCGCAAACTCGAGCGCACACGCTGCATCTGGTACGCCGCGGACGAACTGCTGCGGTTCCACCTGTCGTGCATGTGGCGGGACCCCTTGCCGCAGGTACCTGGCCGACTGCGCATGTTCTTGGCTCACGGCCTGCTCGAGCGCTGCTTCGCCCGCAGCTTGCATGGTTCGATCGGCGTCAGCCCGATCGAGACCCGATGGCTCGGGCGCATCGCCACCCCGGGTCGGTCGGTGACCATCCGCAACGGCGTCGACCTTCAGCGGTTCCAGCCGCCCCATCACCCGCCGCACAATCGCACCGCCGTCTTCTGGGGGCGAATGGATTTCGAACCGAACATCGAGGCGTGCCTCTGGTTCGCCCAGCGCGTGTGGCCGCTCCTCCAGCGCTACAGCCCCGGTGCTGTCTGGCGCATCGTCGGTAAGAACCCCGTTGAGCGGGTGCGCGAACTGGGGAAACTGCGCGGCATCGAGGTCGTCGGCGAGGTGCCCGACATCCAGAGCGAAGCCAAGCGTGCGGCCGTCACTCTGCTTCCCATGCGCAGCGGGGGCGGCATCAAGAACAAGCTGCTCGAAGCCGCGGCCATGGGCCGGCCCATCATCGCCTCGCCCCGCGCCGTGCAGGGACTGAACCTGCCGGTCGAGGGCACGCCGGTCATGATCTGCCGCAGCGCCCGTTCATGGGCCTGGACGGTGCAGAAGCTCTGGGCCGACGTCACCACGGCCGACCGGCTCGGCCGACGCGCCCGGCAGTGGGTCGAGAAGAACCACAGTTGGGCCACCGCCGCGTGGCGACTGCTCGAATGGCTCGAGAAGATGGATGACTGCAAACAGATCGACGAGCACTGGCGCGTTGAGGCCCCGATCGCCGACGACCCGCCCGCCGAGGAGCGAGAGTACCTGCTCCAACGCCTGTTCATCGAGCGACGCCATCGTGATGATCCGCATGCATACACCAGGGAGGCCGCATGATGACCGACGCTGTCCCGGTCGGAATCGAACCGTCGCATGAAGTGCCCCGCGTGGCGATTCTGGGCATGGGCTACGTCGGCGCCGTCACGGCCGCGGCACTTGCGCAGCGGGGCTGCACCGTCACCGGCGTGGAGATCAACCCCGCCAAGCTCAGCATGCTCCAGCGCGGTGAAAGTCCCATCCGCGAGCCCGGGTTGCCTGAACTGATCAAGGAGATGACCGACCATGGTCGCTTCACGGCGACAGACGACATCAGCGCGGCCGTCGCCGACGCCGAGGTCGTGATGGTCGCGGTGGGGACGCCGAGCGGCGTCAACGGCTCAACCGACCTCTCATCCATCCTGCGTGTCGCCGACGAACTGGCCAAAGCGACATCGGATGGCCGCGCCCGCGTCGTGATGGTGCGAAGCACCGTGCCGCCCGGCACCACGCGGTCCCGCATCGCCCCCGCGCTGCATCGCACGAACCCCAACACCGCCGTCTGCCATCACCCGGAGTTTCTCCGCGAAGGCAGCGCGCTGCGGGACTGGTTCGAGCCGGCCATGATCGCCTATGGCGCCGACGGCGCCGCCCGCGACCCCGTGGCCGCGGTGATCGACCGCATCTATACCGGCATCGACGCGCCGCGCGTCGCCGTCGGCACCGCTGAGAGCGAACTGCTCAAGTACGCCTGCAACATCTTCCACGCCGTGAAGATCAACTTCGCCAACGAGATCGGATCGATGGCCCAGACGCTGGGGGCCGATCCCGCGGCCGTCATGCAGGCATTCTGCCACGACACGCGGCTGAACATCTCGCCCGCTTACCTGAAACCGGGCTTCGCATTCGGCGGGTCCTGCCTGCCCAAGGACACCCGTGCCCTGGCACAACTGTCGCGCCAGCAGGGCGTCGAACTGCCGATGATCCAGTCGGTACTCCCGAGCAACAACGCACACCTGTTGCGACAGCGCGACCGCATACTCGCGCTCGGCCGCAAGCCCACGTTGCTGGCGGGGCTTACCTTCAAGCGCCACACCGACGATCTGCGCGAGAGCCCCATGGTCGAGCTGGCCGAGCAGCTTCTCGGCAAAGGCGTGCCCCTGGCCATCTTCGACCCCGATCTGCTGCCGGACGAGCTGATCGGCGCGAACGCGGCTTACATCCAGCAGCGCCTGCCGCACCTGAAACTGCTGCTCCGTCGCCAACTCAACGAGGCGCTTGATGCCTGCGAAGTGGTGGTCATCGCGAAGGAGATCGAAGGCCTGACCAGCAACGTGCTGGCCGGCAAGACGGTAGTCGATCTGACGGACCCGAAGCCCGACGTCACCGGTGACGGCGAGCTGGCGAAGGTGGCTTGAGGGGAAGATCCATGGCGTGGGCCAGCATGCATTTCGCCGCGGGAATGGGATGTGCGGCCGTCGGTTCCATCGCCGTCTGCAGCATCCTGCAGCGCGGTTGGCGCTGGGCGCCCATCACCATGACCATCGGCGGCCTGTGGGGCATGGCGCCCGACCTGCCGCGCATTTTTCGCGAAGACTTCCCCAATGCCCCTTTCGCCCGCTTTCTCGGCGACAAGTCATTCGAAGCCTGGCTCTTCCGTCACGGCGACTGGTTCGCCTTCCACCGCTCGCTCGACCTGCAGCCGCATGAGTACGCCCTGCACGGCTTGTTCCTGATCGTCGCCCTGTACAGCCTCGGCCTGCTGATGCTGACGTGGCTCGCCCGGCCGCGACGACGACGGCGTCGCTATCCCCCCGGCGTTTCCCTTTCCCATCGCGAGCACGCTACTGAGATTCGACGTGGTGACCGAACTCCCACACCAGCCACTCGCCATCCACAAAGGCCATGTACAGCGCCGGACGCACCGTCTCGTTCCCCTCGTCGACGACCATCGCATACGCATGATGCGGCGGGCGCGGCTCGAAGCCGACGTAAACCATGACGATCCGCGGGCCGAACTCGTAACGCAGCGCGTCGGGATCAATCTTCCCCATCGCGTCGGCGTTCTCGGACAGGTACTCGGTCAGGTAGTCACGCGCACCGCCCACGTGCGACGGCGCGGCGTTATACGCCTGTTCGATCCACATCAGTCCGCCCAGTTGCGTCAGTTTCACCAGCGCCTTGCCGTCCTTCGCATCGATCGCCTTGTTGATTCGCCGGGCATACTCGGTGATCTGCTCCTTCACCGCCTCCCGGTCTTCCGGAATCTCGTTGCCCGGCTTGTAGATCGACAGATCCTGTTGTCTCGAGAACTGGAACTTGAACTCATGCGTCTGCTCGTCGCCGCCCGGCTGCGGCTCGATCTTCTCGCGAAGGACGACTTGCTGCATGTTGTCGTTCAGCGTCTCGCCAATCTTCAGGTAGAGCGCCTTGTCAAATGTACCGCGGATCGAGATCGTGTTTTCGCCGGCGCGCAGGTACTGATTCAGCCGCGTCAGCAGCCCGCCGGTACTGTGGTGAAGCAGGGGATTGCCGTTGATCGAGATCAACACGCGCCCCCCGATGTCCTCTCCGCGCGCGACCAGCACCGTGTCATCCTCAAAATGGTTGCTGCCATCCACCGCCACCGGATTCGTCCCCAGCGACAGGTATGCCACCATCGGCGGCTCCGTGATCGGTCCGCCGCACGCGGCCAGTAGCAGCGACAAGACCAGCAGCAGCACGTACCAGTGGCGCCCGGCGGCAAGGCGGCCGGCTTCGCCTGACCTGCTTGGCCACGCGCGTCCCATCATTCGCCGCCTCCGAACAGCTTGTCCATGCCGGGCAGGTTCATCCCGCTGGTCATTTGCATCATTTCCTGTTCCGCCAGATCCCGGGCCTTGGCCATGCCGGCGTTGACGGCCGAGGTGATCAACTCCTCAACCATCGCCTTGTCGGCCGCCGTCCCCGCACCAGCCAGCGATGCGATCATCGCCGGGTCCAGGTCGATGCTGACCAGGTCGAACCGCCCGTTTACCACGACGCGCACCGCGCCCGCGCCGCTCTCGGCTTCGACCGTCTTCCTCGCCAGTTCCGCCTTGAACTGGTCGACCTTCGCCTTGATCTCATCAGCCTGCCCGAGCATGCCCATGAGGCTCTTGATGTTCTTCAAACCGTCAAACATGTAGCACTTCCTGTTGCTTTGCCTTTGTGGGGCGGGCGTCCCGCCCGCCATCGGCCCAACGGGCCCACAGCGTCATTGCTCCTCGGGCTCTTGCGTTTCCTCACTCAGTTCGGTCCCGGCACGCGCGTCCGCCACGTCATCGCGCACATCGAGAATCGTCACGTCGAACTGGTCCATCACCTGACGCACGAGCGGCAGGCCCAATGCTTCGCCGCGCGCTTGCGCGGACATCCTGTCACGCCGCGACCCGGCGGGGGCGGCTTCCGGTGATTCCTCATCGTCCGCCAGTGGCACCATTTCAACAACCACCGGGCGGTCCATGATCTTCCCGAGCAGTTCCGCGATCGGCGCCCGGCGAGCCGGTGTCGCGAACTGCAGCATCTCCCGGTGCCCGGCACGCGGCGCGAGCCTGACCGTCCCGCCGTCGATCGCGGCAAGCTGCACATTCTGCAGCCAGCCCAGGGCGCTGCGGCCGGACGCCTCCTCCATCAATCGCGACCAGACCGCGCCCGGTTCTACCGTTGCCTGGCTGGCCGGTTGCGGGCACGACAGTTCGCGCGGCTTCGGCGCGGACTCACGCTTCGGTTGCGGCGCGACCGCCGCCGGCCCCGCCGAGACTGGCGCCGACGGTCTGTCACTCCCCGGTCGCGGCGAGTTACCGCCCACCCCGCCCGTCACTTTTTTTTTTGAATCGTCGCCCAGCAGTGCCGATACGTCCGCCATCTTCTCGGCCAGCGCCAGACGGATCACCGTCGCATCCAACAGGGCTCGCGGCGTCGAACTCGTGCGACTTGTGCGCGACAGACTGTCGCAAAGCGCGATCATGTACACCAGCGCCGCGGAATCAAACTGTTTCGCCTGCTCCGCCGCGACTTGCTTCGCTTCATCGGACAGTTCGACCAACTGGCTTTCCGGCCCGCACGTCGCAATCAGCAGTAACTGCCGCAAACGGTCGATCAGCACATCGATCAACTGCTCCTGCGCGATGCCCGTGCCCAGCAGGTTGTCCGTCTCCTGCAACGACCGCGCCAGGTCGCCCTGCCCGATCGCGTCGATCAGCGCGATCACCTGCTCCTGCGGCGGCAGGCCCAGCATCTGCTCCAGTATGCTCGTCGTCAACGGCGATTCACCCGTGGCGATCAGCCGGTCCAGCAGCGACAGTCCGTCACGCATCGAACCGTTGGCCAGCCGCGCGATCTGCCAGACCACCTGCTCCTCGGCCTCGATCCGCTCGCGTTCGAGCACCGCCTTCAAATGCTCGGCGATGCGCGGCACGGCGATGTTGCGGAAATCGAACCGCTGGCACCGCGACTGGATCGTCGCCGGCACCTTGTGCGCCTCGGTGGTGCACAGGATGAACTTCACATGCGACGGCGGCTCCTCCAGCGTCTTGAGCAGCGCGTTGAACGCGGCCGTCGAGAGCATGTGCACTTCGTCGATGATGTAGATCTTGTACCGGGCGTTATCCGTCGGCGCGAGCCCGGCCCCCGCGATCAACTGCCGCGCTTCTTCCACGCGATTGTTGCTCGCCCCGTCAATCTCGATGACATTCAGGTCGTCCCCGCGCATAACGGCATCCGCGATGCGCTGCTGCACGTCGAGCGGCGGGTACTGGTCGTGATCGGGCGGGGTCGGCCCGTTCTCGATGGTGTCGGGGGCATTGAGCGCCCGCGCGAGGATGCGGGCCATGGAGGTCTTGCCCACGCCGCGCGTGCCGGTGAAAAGGTAGGCGTGGTGGACGCGGCCGGAGTTGATGGCGTTCTTGAGCGTCTTGGCGACCGGTTCCTGCCCGACAACGGTGTCGAAGCTGGCCGAGCGGTATTTGCGTGCCAGAACGGTGTAAGCCATGGTTGCAAGCCGGTTTGCGTTTCTGCCCGGGTACTCGAAACGCCGCGTGGAAAGGTGGCCAGGTCACCGACGGCACCGGGCAGACGTCACTTAGGGCTGCTCCGGTCAAGGCCTGACCCGGTTCATGAGCCCACCCGTGCATCGGGCCCGGCCATCTTTCCACGCCGCGGGTCGGCGATCATAACAATCTTACGCCCCACGAACCAACTCCGCGAGGAATATCCGGCGGATCACCCTCAAATCCCGCCGATACAAGGCTTAAGGAGCCGCCCCCGCGCATGGCCGAACCGCCCGCGATCCCGTATCCTCTTAACCGGAACGAAACTGGGGACCTGACTCATGTCCAAGACGCCCGAATGGTTGCAGGCAAAGGGCTCGCCCGACCTCGTCTACTACATCCTGCGCGGCGGATTCCTCGTCCTCACCGTCGGCATCGCGATGTACTTCATCCTGATCACCCAGGAAGGCCTGCAGGCCTCGATGACGCAGGTCGTCCTCACGCTGCTCGGTACCGTGGGCCTGATGGCCGCCATCATGGCCATCGACATCGCCACCCCGAACAAGAAGCTCTACGCGATCTCCGGCGTCTTCGTCGGGCTGCTCGCGGGCCTCGCCGTGGCCTTCGCGCTGGGATACGTCGTCGACCTCATGGCCACCATCACCGCCCCGAAGCCCAACTTCCCCTTGCCGCAGACTGTCGAGCAATACGAAGCGCTCAACGACCTGCAGAAGGCCGCGATCAAGCAGTATGAAGCCTACCTGCGCCTCTTCGACGGCCTGAAGGTCTTCATCGGCCTGATCTTCGCCTATCTCGGCATCACGCTCGTCCTGCAGACGCGCGATGACTTCCGCTTTGTCATTCCCTATGTCGACCTCTCCAAGCAGATCCGCGGCACGCGGGCCACGCTGCTGGACACGAGCGTGATCATCGACGGCCGCATCGTCGATATCCTCTCGACCAAGGCCCTCCAGGGCACACTCGTCGTGCCGCGCTTCGTGCTGGACGAGTTGCAGACGATCGCCGATTCATCGGACAAGCTCCGACGCGCCCGCGGCCGCCGGGGACTCGAAATCCTCCAGAAACTGCAAGCCGACCGCAACACGGAAATCACCATCGACGATACGGAAGTCGAAGGCGAGGGCGTCGACCAGAAGCTCATCACGCTCGCCCAGGACATCAAGGCCCGCGTGATGACCAACGACTACAACCTGGCCAAGACCGCCGAAGTGCGCGGCGTGACCATCATCAACCTCAACGAGCTGGCCAAGGCCCTGCGCCCCGTTGTCCTACCGGGCGAGCAACTGACCGTCAAGATCGTCAAGGCCGGCGAAAGCCAGACCCAGGGCGTCGGTTACCTCGATGACGGCACCATGGTCGTCGTTGAAGGCGGTCGCGATCACATCAACGAGGACGTGCAACTCACCGTCACGAGCACGTTGCAGACTTCCGCCGGCCGCATGATCTTCGGAAAACACGAAGACGGCGCAGGCAAGTGATCCCGCGCCGTCGTGCGCTGTGCCCACCGCTATGCGCCCGGTCTACTCGCCGAAATCGGGCTCGCCGATTGGATCGCCGTCGCCATCGGGCGAGCCATCTTCGTCACCGGTGTCGGTGGCATCGCCGTTGACCGCGTCGCCACCCGTTTCATCGCCTGTACCGTCGCCGGCCGCGCCGTTCGCTGTCGGATCCTGATTCCCCGAATCGTCGGCTGCACCGCCCGCCGGCTGACTCGTGCGTTTCACCGGCGGAACGCCATCACCGGCAAAGAACATGAAATATGCCCCCACCGCGCCCCCCGCCAAGACGACGAGCGCAACAACGGCGATGATCACCAGGAGCATCGTCTTGCCGCCGCCCTTCTTCTCCTTGGCCCCGCCCGCCGCGGGCGCCGCTGGTTCGGCGGCCACGGACGCAGGCGTCTCGGTCGACGCCGGCTGCTCAAATGATTCCCCCGCATCGTCCTCATCCGTGCCAAAGCCGTCGAGCGCGGCCACAAGACCGTCCGATGCGCTCAGATCGTCGGCCAGTACATCCACCGAATCACTGTTCGGCTCGTCATCATCCTCGAAGATGATCTGCGAATCGACATCACTCGCCTCGGTCGCCTCCATCGATTCGCCGACCCCCTCATCCGCCGCGGTCTTGTCCGCAGCGGGCTCGTCCTGGGGTTGAGGCGTCGGCAGCGCCCCCACTTCCTCCTCCGCCGCGCCGGCCGATGGGGCTGGCTCTTCCGCGACTCCGGCCTCCTCGTGCCCCTCTACGGGTTGCGGCTGCGGCCTGGGCTCACTCACCGCCTGCATGCCCGGTCCCGTCTTCGCGCCGGCCACGCGCGGCGCGTCGGTCTCGACCGACTCCACGCTGATCCCCTTCTCGTCAGCTTGCTTCGATGCTTCGTCTTCCGTCTCCGCCTCGAACAACGCGATGACGTCGTAGCCGTTCTTCTTGTACGTGCCTTTGACTCTGAAACGCATGGATTATCCTCGGCCGCAAGGGAAGAAAAAAGGGGTGCGTCTCTCGCGACAGCCATGGTATACCCCGCCCGATGCAGCCGCAACAGACTCGACCATCCCCGTCCGGGCGGGGTGCGACCACAGACTGGGGCACCGTTTCAGGCGGCGTGGTTCCAGTATG
>CAZHJL010000086.1:0-21350 GCA_964532795.1 uncultured Phycisphaeraceae bacterium
TACGGGCAGTAGAGACTCTCATTCAGACTGGAGCAAGTTCCGGGGGGCAGACCAAACTCGCTGGCCCACGCGGCAGGTGGTTGCTTCAGCTGTTCTGGCAGATCGTGCGTGTTGCGCCGCGCGAAGGTTTCATCGACAGCGCTGCGCACCTGCGCAACATTCAGATCGCCACGCTGGATCAACATCACCATGTCCACCAGATCCTTGACGCGGGTGTTCTCCCGATCATCCCAGACGTAGGTGTAGGCGTGGAGTTTCTCGGCGAACTGCTGAGCCTTCGGAACTGCCAGCGCCCGAGCGGGACCGATCCCGGCAAACGCCAGCATGTCGTCGCCTGTCAGAATATCCGGCTCTCCCTGAACCGGGTCGCCGAATCCCACGTCGATATGGAACCGCCCGAAAGTCTTGCCTACCAGCAGTGCGTCCACCGGGAAACTCGCGCCGCCCTGCGGGGCACCGGGCAGTTGTTTCTTCGCCGATGCGATGCGGAACTCCAGGTGGTCATCCAGGTCCAGTTCCGCCGCCTCCTGCAACTGCTCCCGTATCGCGGCCAGACGCACGGCCAATTCGCGGTCATCGGTCGTTCGGATCGTGAGGTCCACGTCTTTGGTCGTGCGCGCGTGTGGACGATACCGTAGTTCCATTGCGAACCCTCCCTTGAGAACCCAAGGCGGATCATCGAGATGGAACAGGCGCGCCAGCAGCCGTTCGATCAGGAACTTGATCTGAACGTCCTGAACCGAAAGGTCACGCTCCGCAGCAACAGCTCGCAGCCGAGCCTGCAATGCTTGACGAAAGGCATCAGGGCTGTCGTACCGCTTGCTCATCCGAGCGCTTTCTGCGCGGCGGCGTTGAGCCGGCTATTGGAGCCAGATTGGGCAGCGGCGTCCTTGAGCTTGCGGCGCGTGACCATGCCCCTGTCCACCGCGTCTTGGACGGCAAGCTCAAGTTGCTCGGTGGGCACCGTGTTCTCCGCAGCGACATCGATCAGCGTGCGCAGCGGCGTAGTGACCCGGAACCCACTTCGGGCCAGGACATCTTTCGGCCCAAGCTCTCCCTTGTGCAGTTGGCAGTTTCGCGGCGGCTGCTTTCGGAAAGTGCGCGGGACGGTAAGGTGAACCTTGCCCGGCAGCATGTCGCTCAGCTCGTGCAGCGCCAGCGCCGACTCATGTGACACCACCGCCTGGGGCACATCATCGCGGCCCCGGCTCCAGAGCGACAGACGGATGAACTCATCGTGTTCATCTCGCGGAATCGTTGGAATGCGGTACAGGCCGTGGTCGACCCGTTCAAAATTACCGCGCTCGATGTGGTACGTCAGGTGGGGATAGTCGTAGCCGGCCTTCTCGGCCTGCTTGGCCGTGAAATACCCGCCCTGGGTCGTGGCCAGTTCGGTCAGGTCTCTGAGCGCCTGTTTGGTGTCTCGGTACGCCATGTACGATCCTTCAAATTATTTGAAGGTTTATACGCCATGGCTTGCGGGCATGTCAAGGCCGAACGCGGCTGGAATCGCCATCGTCGAGATGCTGCCCGTGTTCGTCCCTGTTGGCCGCCGGTATAGATCGCACCACCAACGCCACTCCCGCCACCCATTGGCCCCCGGGCCACCATGGCCCAACCTGTGGCCAGTTGCCGTCCCGGTTCCTCCTTGGCATCGGCTTCGTGCAGCGGCGGCGGGAACGGCCACCGGTTTAGACAGACTTTCTTTCGTGAAAAACTCGCGAGGGCTGCAGCATTCGGCGCTACCGTGGCGGTGCTGTCGGCTGCCGTAGTCACTCACCACAGATTGCTCTCAATGTGGCCAAACAGTCTTTGCCCTGTACCTCGTGGATCGTCGCCACGCCGCCAAACGACTTACTGTCAGCGCCGGCCACGCTGGAATCGGACGTCCCCTTAACCATGAGCGTGACGATCACGGGGTGCTTGCCGCCATCACCTCGGCGCAATGTCCGTCCGATCCGCTGAATGCGTTGGCGTGGAGACTGCGTCGATGCCACGAGAATGGCGGCATCGACATCAGGCACATCCAGCCCCTCATCCAAGCTTCGGCACGCCAGCAACGCTGAGGGGCCTGCGTCTCGGAACTCGGCTAAGGCCTGCTCTCGCCGCTTCATCGGCATCTGGCTGTGGTACTGCCAGACGCGAATCGGATCGTCTCCGGCGACGGCGTCCTTCAACGCCCGCGCGGCGGCGACATCAATGCGTTCGCCGACATCCTCGGCCGAGTCAATTCGCTCAAAGAACACAAGCACCTTCTTACGCTGATGCTCAACGAGATGCCGTAGCAGTCGTGCACCGAGAAGCATCTTGTCACGGGCCGTGTATGAAATCGCTGCCCGCTTGAACCACAGCTTATAGAGCCGTTCGATGGCAGGCGCATTGCCACTGCCCATCGGGCCCATGAGCGACTTCATGCGTTGGAACATCTGTTCGCCGTCCAGGTACTCCAACTCCGGGTACACCTTCATAACACGCTTGAAGGCGTCACGCGCCCGGTCATCAAGCTTGAGGTAGTCCTCCCATTCCCGCGGGGTGAGTTCAACGGTGGCATTCAACAGTGCGAAGTTCGGAACAAGCCCGTCAACGTGCGCATCTTTGAAGCCATACTCATAGACGACTCGGCCGAGGCCCTCGATCTCGTAGTCGCCGGCGGTAGCGGAGAGCCCCAGGGCGTAGTCGAACGGGAACTGAAGAAGGCGACCGAATACTTCTCCATCGGCATACCGATGGCACTCGTCGGCAATCAGCATGCTCTTGCCCGACCCCGTGCGACAATGTTGCAGCAGCGAATCGAGCTTGCGCGCCCGTTTGAGTACCAGAGAATTGACGACAGCAACGCATGCTGCAGTCAGTGGTGATGAGAAATCTCCCGTCTGTCCACCGCCGATGCGCATGATTTTTCGTCCGGGGAGCATGGCTTCCAGTTGTCGGCACCACTGATCCATGATCTGAATCTTGGGCACAACGATCAGCGGATAGGTAGGTGACGAGGACTGTACCGCCCAGCGTGCTGCTGCGAGCCCCACACGAGTCTTGCCCGTACCTGTGACCGCCTCCACAATCCCCCGCCGCCCAGATCGCTCCCAAGCTTGAATCGCACGGGTCTGCCACGGGTATAGGCTCAACGGCGGAAGCTCGGTAACCGGCTTTGCGTGAGTCGGGACGCCAGGCCCTGAGGCAACTCGCCGCTTTGTGGCCGATGGGGTCGCATCAGCGGGATCTGCCACGACAGGCAAATCTGCCACATCGCAAGTCAGCGACCATTCGTCGACGAACATCGTGTCAATCCACTGCTTCAGGATACCGCGCCCCCGGTCCAGCACCTGATCTACAGTGAAGCCGGTGGCCACCGCTATCGTGGAGATTGGCAGCGTATTTACGCGCCTCTCTGCAAAGCACGCAATGATCTTCTCGTCGGCTGGCTCCAGATTGTGCTCCATGCGTTGGTCCCCACAACAGAAGTCCACCGACCGCAACGCTACGCCGACGCCGATCACTGCAAGGGCGGGTAGCACATTGGCCCCCAATCAACGTCAGCCCCGTGATCGGTCCACACTGTCAGAACTGCGGGCAGAACGTGCCCCATCATGATCGCGCAGCGACGCAGCGACCCACGGTTGAGCTTGCTGCCATGCGTAGCCGCCCCATGGATCAACTGGCACCGCAGCATGTAGACATGCTCGATCGCATTGTCGAGGATCAGCCCCCACCGTTCCTCCAAGTACCAGGTGGCTGCGTCCCGGCGATCACGCGTGGTGCGTAGCGCCCGCTCGGTTGAGGGGTCCTTCCAGAAGAACCCGCCAAGGTACGCGTCGTCAAGTATCGCGAGGACGAGTTTCTTGTGGTCGCGCAACACTGTCGGCAGCAGTTCGTCCCGATCGAGTTCGATGATCCGCTCGAAGAAGGCACGCCAGCTTTCGCGATCAGACCGCGGTTCGGCCCGTCGCTCGTCCCACTGGCCGTAAAGGGCGTTGAATGCGATCCATTGGCAGGCCAGCTTCATGTCCAGATCGTCTTCATCCATCCGTTCCACACGTTGAAGCCAACTGCATGCCCGGTGGAAACGAATGGATGTCGGGTGGTCGGCCCGCTCGGCAGCGAGCCGCTCCTTGATCGGCTTCCATCGACGGCGTAGTTGATGCACGTTCATCGATCATCCCCGCAGACAGCCAGATTGAACACCATGTCGGTCGAGAAAGCCGTGGGCAACGACGGCAAGCCTTGTTCAGCATCTTCCGGGATCAACCGAGCGACTTCGTCCTGACCCATCACGATCCGGAACCATTGCTCGCGGTCCCGCATAACCCGGTACTGGCGTTCATCGGCGGCACCAGCGAGGTAAGGCAGATACACCACGATGGGGTGCCTGCCCTCGGCTTTGCACCCAAGCCGATCAATGCGGCCGGTCCGTTGCTCAATGCTGCTGGGGTTCCAGGCAAGATCGTGATGAATCACATGACGGCAGAACCGCTGAAGGTCGACGCCCTCGCCCATGACCTGGCTGCAGACGAGAATGTCCGGGAAGAACGGTGTGTTGAATGCCCGCATCAGGCGCGAGCGGGTATCTCTTCGCGTCTTACCCGTGGCAACGCGGACATTCGCGAGCGTGATCCGGCCAGTCTTGGCATACTCGCCATCGTCGCCCTGATCTTCGGCTTCAGCGCGTACGCCGCCGGGTTGGATTCGGCCGGCGGCTTGAAGGTAATCAGCACGCTCGGGTGATGAGCACCGCTTTACGAGGAACTCGATGAACGCATCGAACTTGTCCCGCCACGAAAGCCCCGACACATCCTGAGAGTCGAGCATGCTTCGTACGGCCAGATGCGGAGCGAGGTCCCTGTGCTTGTGAGTGGGGAAGCTGCGAACCAGCGTGGTGGGAACGCGAAGGAACCGTCGCATCACGTCGATCAACTGCGACCGCTCTTCGTCACTCACGCCGGCGCGATCAAGATCAGCACGCCGTCGATCGATGATCGCCGCCAATCCTCGATCCAGTGCTTGCCGGCCTTTGGTCTTACGATCATCGAAATAGCGCTTCTGAATGGACTCGATGATGCCATCGACCTCTTCGTCCTTGATCGGGCTCCCGGCTCCGGCGAATTGGCGCTTCATGTGTGTCTTGATTCTTCGGTCGATCTCGTCACTGATGTGCAGCCGCAAAGCGGCGCAGGTCTGCCGATAGAAAGCGAAGACGAGCACCTTCTCGCCTGCCTCCCACAGGTCAACCGCGCGCAAGACCGTAGCGGCCACCTTGGGATGAATATTGCCGCTGCACCGTTCCAATGCGCGATCGAATTCGGCTAAGTACCACCTGGAATGGGTCAGATCTGTAGCACGCGGTTCATCATCCAGTTCATCGCGGTCCGCCTGTCGGTTCTGACGGGTGTACCGGAATGCCTCATAGGATGAGCAAAGGGCATCGCCAAGCAGATCCTTGCCCGGCGAGGCGGCACTGCGGGCGGCGAGGAAGAACGGCAGCAACTGGGTCGGCGGCACATCCAGTCCTTCGTCGATGCTCGATTCATCTTCGTGAATCGCTTTGCCGTCGACCCGGTGCCGACGCATCACGTCGGTGCCGGCCCATCGCTCGCCCTTGTTGTGACGAATGACCCATGGCCGCAGTTGCGATTCGGCGTCAACCCGCTTCTGCTGCGCTTGGGCAAACGTCTCCACCAACGCGCGCAGCCGGGGCGTCAGATCAACAGCCGATGTGTCGATCAGACGCTGCCACCAAGCATCCGGATTGCCGTTGGACGGCCCCTCTTCGGGGCGCAACCGAACCCAACTGCGCTGCAGTGCGATCACGGTACGCTGGCTGTCCGTAAGACTTCGCTCGAGTTCGCCCATCCGTTGCGTGAACATGTCGCGAGCGCCGTATGCGTCATCGTTCCACCGTACGTCTCCGAACCGTTCGAGCACGCGCACCAACTCCTGGTGCCCCAACTGGAACGGCGTGGCAGTCAGGAACAGCATGCGCTCGAAAGACCGGGCCATCGCGCCGTCGCCGGTTTTCAGGTCGCCATCCGCCTCCGTCGACTGCAGTTGCCGGGCCAGGCTGGTGGACGGATTCTTCAGGTGATGGGCCTCATCCATGATCAGCAGGGGCGATCGCCATCGGGTCTGGGCGAGGATTCGCTTCCAGAGGTCGGCCTCCACTTCCCTCAACACCTCACGCGCTGCGGCGATGCGATTGCTCACCCGATCTGATCCCCCGCGTGCGCGAATGGGCATCGTAGCCAGTGAATCTGCGAGCTCTTTCAGGTCGATCTTTGGCAGTGCCTTGATCACGGATTCGGGGACTGGATCATCGGACAGCCGCTTGCGACTGTTATGCACAGACTCGTTGTAGATGTCCATCCAATCGGCGGGGGCGCGGCGCAGCAATTCATGCCACAGATCATCGCCCCAATCACTCGCCCGCTCTTCACCGATGGCCCAGATCAGTTCGGCGGTAAAGCGATGAATCTGCTTCTTGATCTTGATCAGCCGATCAGCTTTGCCGCGGGCGTGCCGAAGCAATGCCTCCCGAATCAGGGCGAGGCGTATCCACTTGTCAGATTGGCGACGCGCCATTGCGCCCTGGGCCAGAAAGATCAGGTGGCAGCGATCCCGTGCCAGATCATCCAGATATCGCATCAGCTCGATGCTGTGTCTTGCTGCGCCATATCGGACAGCGTTCTCGGCTCGAAGCTCGGCTGTTGACGCCTCGTTGCGATCGACGGGATGGCTGTCCTTAAGGTACAGCTCGCAGAACGTCTTGAGGTCCTGAATCCATTTGTCCACAAGATTGGCCGGCACCATCAGGATCACTGGCCCACGCCGGCTCTGGCAGGCGATCACGTATGCCACAGCCAGCGCCACGAACGTCTTGCCCATGCCCACTTCGTCAGCCAGGATCACCCCGGGCTGTCGCTGAAGGCGTTGCAGGATGTGCTCCACCTCTTCGCGCTGTCGCCGTTGATCGCCCTGAGGCACACGCTGGTTAGGTGCGACTCCAAGCACCATCTCGTCCGGGATGTCGAAGGTTTCTAGCTTCGGCATTGGCTCACCACGCGTTCCCAGAATGTGGTCAGATCGCCAGAGATGCTGCCACGGTACGTCCGCAGTTGTTGATCGATATCGCCCACCAATTCTCGCAGGAATGGCCGAAAGATGGCGTCGTACTGCTTGCGCGATAGCGACCCGTCCGATGGCTGATAGTTTACCTCATGCAAGACGATGAGGAAGTCTGCGAGTGTCAGCAGCGATTCATCAGCCCGGCCATTGGCGTTGGCGACCTCGCTCAGCAGACGCCGAGCCAGGGGCTCGATCCCAATGAAGCCCTGCAGTCGCCACTGAAGTGCCTGTTCGCCCCAGACGGGCCGCTCCAGATTCTCGCGCAACCGCGCCAGTACCCGAGCGCGGCTGCGCACGCGCCGCAAGAATGTGACGCGCAGGTCGTAGCGTTTCAACGGGTCGAGGTCGGCTGGCGTGGCCGTGTCCAGCTCGTCGTCGAAACCCTCGTCCTGCCGCTGCTGCTTCGCCCACGCCCTGAATGCTGCACTCGGATCGGACGCTGCGAGGATGAACAGCATGTCGTCCGCGGACATCGATGCCAGTTCCGCCGGAGGCGGGAGCAATCGTGCGTCCTTAACATTGATGGGCCAGAAGGCCTCGGCGGCGTCCCATCTAACCAGCAGCTTGGCTGGCGGCTGGGCGTCGGACCATGAGATGGTCACTGATGACGGTTTGTCTTGGTCGGCCCAGGTCTGTTGATCGACCAGCAGCGTCTGGGTTCGATCTGCCGCATGCACCGACCAAGTAGCGGGCAGCGCATCTGGAGCCAGGCGGAGCACGATCTGCCGCTTATCCCCGGCGTGGTAGGTCGCGGTCAGGAATCCCGCCGGCACATGCACCGCTTCGGCGCGTTGCTCCTCGTCAAGCTCGGGGTCCGGGCCTTTCCACTCGGCTGTCTCCGGGTCATCCACTACAGCCATCTCCGGCCAGATTGCCTCCAGATCACCCGGTTCCCGGGCATGCTTGCGACGCTCAACGATGGTAAGCAGGTTCGCTTCGGCGTTGCGATGACGACCAATGCCCAAGCCGGCCCGCGTGAAATTCGACGAACCCGCCATCAGCGCGGTATAGGCATCAGAGCGAAGGGCGAGCATCTTGGCATGCCAAGGCCGTCGGTTCTTGTCCGCATCGGACTGTGGTAGGACTTCGAAGTCGGCCTCGCCGGAGTATGAACTCGGGGTGGTCATCAGGCTGCGTGGTGCCGCCAATCGCCATGCACCGGGTTCGGGTGGGCCGTCCGATGGCACACAGAACGTCAGACGTCGCGTGATCCCCCGGGCCATGGCTTTGCACAACTCCTGCGTCGCCCCGTTCCACTCGGCATTTTCATCAAAGAATGGCGATGCAATCCAGGCGCTGGTCGGTGATCCGCCGCGTTGTCGACATCGGTAGATGGCATCCGATAGGCTGCTCTGAGCATCGAAGCCTGGTCCGCCGGCTGCCGGGTCATCCGAGCGGCTCGGCAGCGTGAATGCAAGGTGCTGCCATGATCCCCGCGTCTTGCGGGCCGTGCGCCAAGTTGAAACGCGCCGCTCCACATCGTCCAGAAACTCCGTGGCCCGGCTAATCACCGACAACTCCGGCGATGCGCCCGGTACAAACGCCAGTAGCCGTCGCAGGAACTGGCAAGCGGCAGCCATCCCGTCGGCATTGATGCGATCCGGCGTCATCTCCAGAACATGCGCAACCTCGAGGTTGGTGCGGTAACCGGGCTCGGTCAGATTCGCCGACGCCACGATGATGCGAACTTGATCGCTCCATGCGAGCAAGCTGATTTTCGCATGCTGCTTGCCGCCGTGAATGCGGACCGGCAACACATCCCAGCGCAGCGAATGTTCAACCCCGGCCTGTGTCTGATCGACCAGAATTCCGGCATACACGCCACCGAGACGCGTCTCCCGCTCCAGTAAGAACGCTAAGTCTTCGCGGTTTGGCTCCGATTCGACTTCGAGAAAGCGCGCCAGGCACTGCTCATCGAACAGACCGGCGTCGAACGTGTAGGTCGTGGCCAGGCATCCGATCGGTATCCCCGCACCGGCTGGCGGCCGCCACAGGTCAAGCATCGTGCCTTCGGATTGTCGCTTCCTGCGCTTGCTCATTTCAGGTCGAAGTAGAAGTTCCGGACCGGCATGCCCCGGAAATCATGAACATATTGGTCCGGCGTGATATCGGGCCGCGCAACGCGATACCGATGCCGCACATAAATCCGCGTGGGGCTCAGGCGGTCGAACCACGGGCGCTTGCCATCGGCGCTCTTGTCTTTCTGGATCGATTCATGGTGGTCGCAGATCTGCAGCAGACGGTCACCGACCTCCATGGGCTGAGCGAACGCGGCAAATCGATCTTCAAACAGATTCGCGAGCTGAAGATCGATGTCGCCCAGCCGCTGCCGTGCCGATTCGAATCGGTCATCTAGGTTTGCCAGCGCCAGACGCACATCTCGTTCAGCCGCCAACGACGCAGGTTCCAGACCGCGTGCATCTGCTTCACCAGCCTCAGCCCGCATGATGTCGAAAGCATCCGTCAGCGCCCGAGCGAAGCCCTCATAGACGCGGATCGCGTCCAGCAGCGCCCCATACTTCGGTTTCTCGGTCCCGAGCCGTTCATGTAGTGTCTCTTCGACGTAATCGTCCTGGCCGAAATCATCCTGCAATCGCCAGATCGCCGGCAGCGCGCCAAGGGCACGATCGTCGCCGCCGTGCAGCAACTCGCGGAGCAGTCGCTTTTCGCGTCGCTTGGGACGGTGCGGTGCCAACATGCACGCCAGTTCATCCCAATCTTCCTGTGACCATCGGGGCCGGGTTCGCGCCGGTTGCTGGGAAAGACTGCGGTCAACCGCCGATCGCCACGAATCGAGCATGGGACGGATGCCATCGATTCCGCCGTAGCCAGCGTCTTTCGCCCAGGCATCAACGAGTTGTTCGCCCTCAGGCAGCGCCGCGAGATGCGTATCGACCAAACCGATATGCGTGGCCAGCCGCTTGTAGACGCCGTGGAACCCGAAAATGCGCGGCGTCTTAAGATAGCTTCGGTGGTCGAGATAACCATGCCGATTCAATGCGCGTCGCGTCACCAGCGTGCCGGGCACGCCCCAGAGCACACCATCATCCCCCATGCTTCGGATCATGGCCTCGACAACCAGCCACTCCCATACGAGGAATGGCGGCGTTTCCGGCTGCTCCGGATCTGGCTCCAAGCCTTCGGTAACCAGCGAACCCACCGCCACAGCGGTCAGGAACCTCACCCGCTGCATACGTTCGCGAACTGCGGGCACCAGACGCACCGCCAATTGATCGGCGATCTGATACAGGCCCAACGGGTCGAGGGTGCCCTCGCTGGTGCCAGGCGGGTCGTACGACGTTAGGAATGGAATTGCCGTACTCAACTCAGAGTCACCCCTTCTACAGTGCGGTCATCCGCTGAGGGCGGCAGGCGACCGGCGCATCTGCCACAGTCATCCTTTTCGCCACTCGGTCAGCACGTCATTGACCTCGTCGATGTCGAACGCTTCGTGATCGAAGTCGTCACCCAGCCACTCGACCAGGTCCTCGTGTTCTTCGTGATCGGGGTCAGCCACCACGTCGAGCATGTGGTAGTACCCATAGATGCCGCCGCAATCTTCAGGCGGGCAGGCCAGCTTGCCCGCCAGACACGCCGGATATTCGACGCCTGGTTTGGGGGCTTCAATCTTCTGCACCTCGATGGTGTGTTCCCATCCGTCGCCGAAGTCGTACTCATAGGTCAGCTTGCTCTTGACCTTCGGGCACACCTCAGCCAGCGTGACGGCGTCTTCGTCTTCACCCTCCATCTCGGTCGGGTCGCCGAACGGCGTGGTCAGCATGGTGAACACCCGTTCGCCGCGCATGCGACCCATGAGTTCATCACTCCAGTTGTCCGCCTCAATCGCCCGGCGAATCTCATCCCGGCCGGGCTTGAGCGACTTGTCACGCAGCACGAACTGATGCAGGTGGCTGTTCGTCCACCCCATGGCGATCTGAATCACCTCATGCAACTGTCCGAGCGTGATGTGCGACGGCACCGCCACCCGCCGCCAGATCGGCGGCTTGCTGTCACGGAGCGTGATGCGAAGCATGTAGATATCTGTTCTCATGTCGTGATTCTCGCAGATGTATCCGCCCACGCTACCTCAACACGATTGATTCGAGTCGCTCCTTGCGTTGCCGCCAGTCGGGCATGCATCGCCCGAGGAGACGGTAAAAGGCCGGGCTGTGATCATGCACCCACAAATGGCAGAGCTCATGCATGATGACATACTCAATGCCGTGCAAAGGGGCCTTCACCAAGTCAGTGTTCAGGGTGATCGTACCGGCGCTTGAGCAACTGCCCCAGCGGCGCTTCATTGGCCGAATGCGGAGTTGGATCGGGGTAGCACGCAACGACGATGCCGCATCAAGGCAATGCTCCAGCCGATCATGGAAAATCGGTTCGGCGTGCAAGCGATACCACCGGTCCATCGCACTCGCTATTGATCGCGCATCCGTCTTCTTAGGCACGGTGACGTGGAAGAACCGTCCGACCAGCTTCACCGACGTCGTTTCTGCTTCATAGAGGCGTAGCCGGTACTGCCGGCCAAGGTAAAGGTGCGTCTCACCAGCCACATACCGCTTCTCATCGGGCAAGGGCTGATACTTCTCGAAATGACGCCGCTGCTTTGTGATCCAAGACTGCCGTCGTCGCAGATGTGCCGCGACATCGTCGATGCTGCGGTGGGCTGGCGCGAGCGCCGTCACCACGCCATCCGGATGGACCGAGATCGATAGCCGCTTCCGGTCTCGAAACTGGACAGCGACAGGCACAGGGCCATCGGCACAATCCACCACCACAGTTTCTGGGGGTCTTTCAGGCATATCGTGTCCGGGCAATGTCGAGAATCATCTCTAAGATGCGGTCAATGTCCTCAAACGTCAGATCAACACCGTGCTGGTCCTTGAGTTCGAACAGATAGTCCTCGATCGCGCCCATCATGCGATTCTGGACATCCGTGTTGTTGGTCCAGTTCACGATTCGGTTTTGCTGGATAATGTCGTCGATCGCGACGCTTGCGTCGGTACTAGCAGTCCGAGCGTCGAAACCATCGTCGCTGTATTCGGCGAAGACATCCTGCAGGACACCAAAGAACGCCTTCGCCACCTCGCGGTGCGCCAGCGCATCAGGAATGTCGTCACCGGTGCGGTTCTTTACCTTTTCAGCAATCTCGGTGACCTTACGCAGATACTCCGCATCCGACAGTCGCTGCTCGCGGAACGCCCGAATCGCATCCTCCAGCATCTCAGAGAATCGCCTGTAGAACGCGGGGTCTTCCTGCATGCGGTCGTGTATCGTGCGTTTCGTGCGATACGCGATGGTGTCCGCCTTGGACGCGGTGCTGCCGAGCTTTTCTACCTCCTTGGCGAACGCATCGGCATCAAAGATGTTCACCAGATCGGTGATCGTCTCCACCACCCCCGTGCCCACGTGCTGATCCACCAGCTTCTGGATACGCGCTTCGTACTCCTTGAAGTCCACCACTTCCGCGTACCGCTTCCGCACCGATGTACGCAGCTTCATGAAGAATCGCAGGTCGGCCTTGTACTTGTTCAGGCGGTCCTCGGGTGTTTCTTCGAGGAACTCGGCCGATGATAACGCGATCGCCAGCGTGCGCGAAAACAAGCTCAGCCGTTCGTAGAACTTCTCGCGTAATTCCTCGTCGGCCAGAAGAAGCTCGTATGCTTCCTCGTCGCGCCGGTTGCGCACCTCCTTGAACAGTTCCCACAGGTCGGAATGCCGCTGCGGCAGCTTCTGCGCCTCAACATTCACGTCCGTCAGTGCCGTGCATAGATCGTCCAGCCCCTCCTTGTCGAACTCCGACAGCTGACCGTAGATGTCCAGCGCTTCGTCGAGATTCTGAAGCACACCGCGGTAATCGATGATGTAGCCGAAGTCTTTACCGTCGTAGAGCCGATTTACCCGCGCGATGGCCTGGAGCAGCGTGTGGCCTTTCAGCTTTCGCGTCAGGTACAAGACAGTGTTGCGCGGGGCATCAAAACCGGTCAGCAGCTTATCGACCACAATGATGATTTCGGGCTGCTCGGCGTGCTTGAACGCACTGATGACCTGGCGGTTGTATTCCTTGTCGCTGCCGTACTTGGCCATCATCTTCTTCCAGAACGCCTTCACATCGTCCTGCGATTCCTCGTGAACATCGTCTTCACCTTCGCGTTCATCCGGGCCGGAGATGAGCACCTCACTGCTGACCATCCCGAAATCATCGAGGAACCGCTTGTAGAGCAGCGCCGTCGCCTTGTCCTGGGCCACCAGCTGCGCCTTGTACGGCGTGCCCTGCCAGTTGTCGCGGTAGTGCTCGCTCACGTCCCACGCGATCCGCATGACCTTCTGCTGCGCCTTATTCAACTGATCCGTGGTCGTGAACTTCTTCTTCAGGTCGGCTTTCTGCTCCTTCGTCAAGTTCTCCGTGATCCGGTCGAACCATCCGTCGATCGACTCGGTGTCCACCCGCTGATCCACGTGCCGGCCTTCGTAAAGCAACGGCACCACCGCCTTGTCCTTGACCGCCTGTTCGATCGTGTACGTGTCAATCAGCCCGCCGAACCGCTCGATCGTGTTTCGATCCTTCTTCATCACCGGAGTCCCGGTGAATCCGATGAAGCAGGCGTTCGGCAACGCCTTCTTCATCTTCGCATGCAGCTCGCCGTACTGGCCACGATGGCTTTCATCGACCAGCACGAAGATGTCCGGGTTCTCATCCCGCACGTCGGCCTTGCCCACCGCCAACTCAAACTTATCGATCACCGATGTGATAATTCGCGCCTTGTTGTCCTGCAGCAGTTCCGCCAGGTGTTTGCCCGTCTTCGCCTGCACCGGCACCGTCCCGCAGTGGTGGAACGTCCTGTATATCTGGTCGTCAAGGTCCACCCGGTCGGTCACCAGCACGATCTTGAAATTATCGATGCCACCCTCCAGCGCGATCGCCTCGGCCAGCATCACCATGGTCAAACTCTTACCACTGCCTTGCGTGTGCCATACCACGCCGCCTCGCCGCGTACCGTCTCGCTGCGTGCGGCGGATGCGCTCCATGATCTTGTTCACGCAGAAATACTGCTGATACCGGGCGATCTTCTTCTCGCCCCCGTCGTAGAGCATGAACCGATACGTCAGTTCGAGCAGCCGCTCGGGTCGGCACAATGCATACAACGCCCGGTCCTGCTCGGTCACCTCCCTGCCGCCGTCGGCCAGGGCCTCGAAATACTCCCGCACATATGCGAACCGTTCACCGAACAGCCGCGTCTTCTGCTCATCGTCGAGCGGCTGGGCGATCACGTCGGCAATCGCCTCATCCACATCCTCGCGCTCTTTCCACACCGCCCAGAACTTGGCCGGTGTGCCCACCGTGGCGTACTTCGCCTCGTTCTTCGACAGCGCCAGCAACAACTGGGCATGATGGAACAGGCGCGGAATCTGGTCCCGCTGCTGGTTGCGGATGTGCTGGCTGACCGCCTGACCCATCGGGTCTTTCAGGTCCGGCCGCTTGCACTCGATCACCACCAGCGGGATGCCGTTGACGAACAGCACCACGTCCGGCCGGCGCGTCTCGTGGCTGCCGCTGCGCTCGACCGCGAATTCCTCGGTCACGTGGTAAACATTGTTCTCCGGCTGCTTCCAGTCGATGTAGTCCAACTGAAAACTTTTGGTGTCCCCGTCAATGGACTGCTGCATCGCTCGGCCCAGCGTCAGCAGGTCGCAAATCTTCTCATTCGTCTGGACCAGCCCCTCGTCGGCCACATCCTTGATGGCCTGCACCGCCGCGAGAATGTTGCCCTCGCTGAACGGGTATTCGCGCCCCTTGAAGCGGATCGTGTTGATATTCCGCAACTGCTCAGCCAGCACGCTTTCGAGAATCACCTGCGACAGCCGCCCCCCGCGCCCCCGGTGCTCAACCGTCTCGGCCGGGCTGATGTACTCGTACCCCAGCTTCTGGAGTAATTCCAACGCCGGCACCTGCGAGATGTGGTCCTCTTTGAAGGAGGGAATGTCCATTATCTGAACCTCACGCTTTGCCAGCCCGCCCGCACGCATTCAGATCAACCAGGAACACATGCACGACCACCTCGCGACTGACGTCCCCCTCGGAGCGAAACACTGCTCGCCATTCGCCTGCGTGGCCCGCATTCACAGTACGGATGTATTTCGCATGACCCTGAAGCTGTTCAGGCATATCCGCTTGAAGTTTCGCAAAATCCTTGTTGTTGATGTTCCAGATGATCAATGCCGTGCGTGTATCTCGCCATGTCAGATAACCGAGCAGTTGATCAATCGCCTCGCTCAATGCCTTCTGCCCCTTCCACAGCTTGCACTCGGCGACAAATGCCGCGCGATTCTCGTGCTCAATGCAGATATCCGTCTTGCCATGCTTGCGGAATCGCTCTCCGGCTGCGCCACCCTCGAAGTGGCCGTTCAGGTGAGCAAGTACGACGTCTCGCAAGTCTTCCTCATTGAGCTTGGCGAACGTCGCGGGCGTAGATTCAAACGAACGCGACTCCTGCCGAATAATCTTGAGGATGTATTCGTAGTCAGCTTCGCTGATACCGTATTCCTGCTCGACCGGCCGGGCGGGAGGCAGCGGTTTGACGACCTTCTTCGGCATCTGAATCGGAGTTGGCGAAGGTGAATCACTCCGCGGGCGAAGGGGAATGGCTAGCTTTTGTAGGAGCTTGCCTTGTTTCTCAAGCTGCTGCCGACGCGCTTGCACTGCATTACGGGCCTGCTGCGGCAACTGCTGGTTGAACGCTTGGACGTCGGCGCGAATCCAACCTGCGTACTTGTCTAGGCCGTCTAACTGCTCTTTGATCCATGCATTGAATCGCCCTTCATCATTGGTGTCGGACGGCAACGCCAGCGTCATCGAAACGGTTCCGGTCAGATCGCCACCACGGGACACGCGGCCTCGAGGCGGATTGAAAGTGCGAGTACTTGGGGTGACCTTGAACAACTCCAGGTCCCCAGTAAACGGTACGTGTATGGTGACTTGATCGCCTTTCACCATGACGGGACCACTGCCGTCAGGGATGAACCGCCGAAAGGTGTCGTGTGACACATCGACCTTCGTTTCCTTGTGCTCAGCCTCGGCGCGATCCGCGTGGATCACGAGCGGCTCAATGCGATATTCGGCAACACAGTGCTCGACCAACTGGTCATCCGTTGCGCCGTTCATCCGCTCGGGCGACGTATCGGTGATGGCCGACCGCATCTTTTCGGTCTGAGCCCGCAGCACATCTGACAAATCAGCGTGCTTGTGAAAGAGGATGTCATCCATGGTGTGTCTCCATGGGGCTGGACAAGAGTCTCTGCATCAGGCCGCGTTTGAGTTCGGACAGGGCGGCGAGCTTCTTCTCCAGCAGGGCAATCTCCCGATCCGCCGCGCCCAGCACGGCGGCGATTCGGTCCTGTTCGTCACGAGGCGGACAAGGCACGGCGATGCTCTCGACATCCCCAGGATTGAGGGCGGGATAACCGGTGCCCGCGATGCAGCCATAGAAGTAGCGGGCGACCTCTGTGGAGTAGAGCCACTGGTAAACGAATAGCGCAGACGCGTCTGTAACGCGGATCACCGCGAATCCCGTTGAACACACCACGTCGGTTACCGCGTTGGGCCAGAATGCATACCCGCGCAGATTAGGGCGAACGGTCGCCATGGTGATGTCCCCCTTGGCTACAACTCGTCGAGCGCGGCTTGGAGCATCCTCGAACCGAATCTGCTCGTCGGGAAATTCCACAACCCCTTGCTTGACCATGCTGAGGTCGATGTACCAGTACGAATAGTCGGCTGGCGTCGATTCCGGCAAGGTGTCGGGATTCAGGCACGCGATATCTCGGAGGTGGACGCATTCCCAGTCCGAAGGAATCCAGCCACACTTCGATTCCTTACCGTTCTTGCCCTCGATGGCCGGTTCGCCGAACCCCGGGAGGCGTCGTTGGCCGGTGAGCAGTTGCTGGGCGAGGCCTTTCTTGAGTTTCCGCTTGGCCTCGATGATCCGTCCCGTCCGCTCCATCGCCCGATCCACCGTGGACAGGATGCGCCCGATGCGTTCCTGCTCGGGCTTGGGCGGGACGGTTACGGGAATCTTGGCGAAGTCTTTATAGTACAGCCGCAGGCGGTCGCCGGTGATGCCGTAGGAGTAGGCCCAGAACAGGTAGATCATGCGATCGGACTTGAACCAGTACGACGCGAACAGCGGGTCGATGCCGTCTTGGGGCGCGACGACGACATAGGCGGGGCTGACAATGCCGTCTTTGTCGGCCAGGCCGGACGCGCCCTGCCACATACGCATCATGTTGTAGGCGATGTCGCCCTTACAGATGAGCAGGTGCTGGTCGGGCGCGAGCGTGCCGTTGGTCTTGCGTTCGAGCGTATCGCGGTGGACCAGCCCGTCGTTCATCGTCACCGACACCACCGGCAACCCGGCGCGGCCCTTCTGCCGACGGGAGCGAAACAGGTCGCCAAGATGGAGTTGTTGAGTCTGGGTCATTGGCGTCCGTTCTTCCCCTTCCGCTTCCGGGCTTTCGCCTCCTTGCGGAGGCGGCTTTGCTTCTGTTTCCACATACGCTGGGGCATCACGTCGCGGTTGGGCAGGTCGATGTCGACAGCCTTGCATGCATTGATGATGTTCCGCAGTTCATGCTCAAACCACTCGTGCGAAAGATGAGGGCGCAACTCGTCCAACTTCGGGCCGTGGCAATCCTTGAGTTTACGACCGTTACCACACGGACATGGGCCGATGGGTGGCGCAAACTGATCGGCGAGACACTTCAGTAACCGAAGCGTGGGGATCAGGTCTTCGCCGAAATGTGACTTGTAATACTGGACCAACCCAAGACTGCCATGGTCGTATTCGCCGTAAGGGAGCGTGCCATGCTGTAGTTTGTAGCTGTTGCTGAACAGGTAGGGGATGACAAGGTCGTCGATGAAGCCGAGTAGCGTCGGGTTGGCTGCGAACCTTCGTCGCACATCGACCCTTGGCCCAAGGCAGAAGTTGCCCGCCTCCATGAAGTGCCCGAAGTCCTTGGGCACCTTGCCTTCAGTTTCATAGACCGAGGGTGGTGAATCGGGGTAATCGTCTGGCAGGTGGAGGTCGATCCGGTAGGTGTCGGTGATGGTGTGGCCGTCGTGTTCGATGGTGAAGCCGACGGGGCCCCACACGCGCAGCTGACCGCCCGGCTCTTGAACGAGTTCAAGGGCGTCGTGCTTGGCGTGGAGTTCTTCCATCTGGGCGATCACGAGTTGGACGTCTCCTTCATTCATGCAGGGTTACGGCTGCCACGGCTTGCTGGGTGACTTGGGCAGAGAAACACTGGGGGTGGGTGCGTCTGTTGTTTTCGGTGGCACGATGACGATCGGGGCAGCGGTGGCCGCGCCGCGACTGGCATACTTGGTCATGGCTTCGCGTCCCGTCTGCTTGCCGTAGGATTCGGCAAGGTAGGTGCCGACCTTTTCGAAGCTCTCGTCAGTGATGAGGCCTTTGTACTCGGCCTCCACGGCGTCGAGCCATTTGAAGAAGATGTCGGCCTTGCGGGGCGATTCCTCCCACTTGTCCGCGAAGTTCTCCAGCGGGTTGACGGGGTTGGGCACCCAGTAAACGCCATTACGTTGCTCGATGTGCTGGCGCATGCCGGGCACGATCTTGAGGATGGCGTCATACAGGTTGGCCTCGTTGTCGTAGGCCTTGGCGGCGAGCGTGGTGATAATGATCGAGATGGGCCGATCGTCGTCGCCGTTGTACCGCACATCGCGGTGGCGCTTGAGAATCTGGATCACGCGTTGCAGCGGCGTGCGCACCTCGTAGTCCTCGATGTCTTCGACCGAGGCGCGTTTTTCCATGGCCAGTGAAGCCTTCGCTTCGTCGAGTCGCACGCGCATGCGGTCCTTAAACCAGGTGGCGTACCCCTTGGGGTTGCTACGGGTCGGATCATGCGAGCCGTTACCCTCAGCGGGCCAGCCGGTGAGGTAGTCAGGGGTCTTCCTGTCGGTGATGCGGATCGCGTGGGCGGCAATGTCGTCATCGACGCCGACCGCCTGGAGCCACTCGGGCCGATCAGGTAAAGCGGGAAGCACATCGAGGTGGAACTGTGAATCGTCGGCGTACTGGATCGTCCAGCAGCGGCGGCCGCCGTCACTGGGATCAATCTTGTCCTTATAGCGACTGCTCGGGTGCTTCAGCCGACGGCCGACCATTTCCTTCAATTCGCACTGGGTCACCTGGCTATCGGTCAGATCGAGCAGGCAAACCGCGTCAACGTCATACTCGTCATCACCAAGCGGGCGGACGGCGGTCCCGAGGGCGAACGAACCCTGCGCGTAGATTTCGGGCGAGAAGTGGGCGAGCTCAGACTCGTCGTCGTTGAGCCAATCGCCCACCGCCTTATAATGGTCTTTCGCCTCGGCGTATTTCGACGGCGGCACGTCGAGCGTGTCGGCGAGATCACGGAGAAGATGGTTGAGTTGCTTGCGGTTTTCGATTTCGCTCACGGCTGGTCTCCTTGAGGCAGGTTGATGTCGAGGGCGTGAACGAAGCCCCCCAGGTCTTTGTTTTGATCCCACAGCCGCAGCGGCATGTGGGATTTGGGTTGGATGGCCCGGCCTAGTTCCACGCACACCGACACCGGCGCGGCGGGGAACACATTCAGCGTGGTGCCTGCCGGGTAGTAGCCTTTGATCTCGTCCAACAGCGGGCGGATCAGGTCGCGGAACTGCTGCAGATGACGGGCGGATTTGAGGTAGTCATTGTCGGGGTTCGGAATGGTGATACGCCAGATACTGGCGTCGGCAATCTTCGCAGTGACGCGCTCGTCCGCTACCGGCGCGCTGAGCGCCAGCACCAAGGCGGGTTCGCCTTCGAACGATCCAGGGCGTTCCACGATGTAGTCGAAACCGTCGGGATGCTCCTGCCATGCCCAGCCGGGTGGCTCGCGATGCAACTGGTACACGCGTGCGCAATAGTTGATGTCGCACAGCAGATATCCCAGCATGACCAGAAGCGGCTGCGGGGCCAACGCGAAGAGTGATAGGTGCTCAACATCGCCGGGACGTAGGCGCGGCTTGACATGTTGATCCACCATCGTCGCGAGTTGGCGGGCTTCGATGGTCCAGAAGTCTCCTGATCGATCGCGGAAGCCGCTGTTCACCGTACCCAACGTGATGGGCGTTCTGGTCGCGGGATAGCGATCATCTGCGATCAATGCCGGTGCAGTTACGTGATATGACACGTGCGGGTTGTGGTCGCCGACATTGGCCCCGTAGAGAAGGATGTGACTGCCACGCTCCTGGCCGATGGCGGTTACTCGTTCGACACGTTCTTCATGCTGGCGCTTCATCTCTCGCAGACGTTGAACGGTGTACTCCTCTTCGTTCGCGTCAACGATGGGCGAGTGGCATAGACGGCAGAGCAGCATCAGGTTGTCGATGTCATTGATCGCAGATTCAGGTATATCGCGCTCCGGGCGGGGCCCATCTTCACTGAAGCCGATGATGTGGGCGGCTTCTGCCAAATTCGCGTCGGCCTTCGTCTGCGGGTCCCACGACAACACGAGATTGCATTTCTCGCAGCGGCCGGCTGCGCGGCCCCATAGCATGCACCTGACGGATTCCTTGATGTGTCGTGTCTTTGCCATAGCAAGTTCCCGTTAAAGACCCAACTCCTTGAGGTATCCGTTCAGTTCCTTGTCCACGGCGGCAAGCTCATCTTCGAGCGTGGCGATTTCCTTCCGTACAGCGGGGATGTTCACTTCGGGCTCGGGCTCGAAGGTGTCCACGTAGCGCGGGATGTTGAGGTTGAACTCGTTCTCCTCGATCGCGGCCAGCGTTGCGGGGTAGGCGTACTTGTCCACCTGTTCGAAGGCGTCGTAGGTGTCGACGATCTTGGCGATGTCCTGATCGCGGAGCCGGTTCTGGTTGGTGCCGGATTCGAATTCACGGCTGGCGTCGATGAAAAGGATGTACTGGTCGCGCTTCGTTTTCGCCTTGTCCCACAGTTTGCGGGCACGGTTGAACACGACGATGGCGGCGGGGATGCCGGTGCCGAAGAAGAGGTTGGTGGGCAGGCCGATGACCGCTTCGAGCAGGTTGTCTTCGATGAGTTTCTGGCGAATCTTGCCCTCGGCCCCGCCACGGAACAGCACGCCGTGCGGCACGATGACGCCGACGCGGCCGTCGCCTTCGAGGGCGGTTTCGATCATGTGGCTGATGAAGGCGTAGTCGCCCTTGCTCTTGGGCGGGATGCCGC
>CAZHJL010000087.1:0-21126 GCA_964532795.1 uncultured Phycisphaeraceae bacterium
GGCGCAAGTACTTGTAAGTGGATGGCGCATAAAGTCCTCACGGGCGCGGCTCGTTTCGTGCGATCATCGCGCTGTCGCGCATCGCCATCGAGCGTCAGGCCGCCGGCTTCGGCCTGCCGCGCAAGCCACCGCCCGATCACCCGCACCACGTGGGCCACCTCATCATCACGCATTGCCCGCCCGGGCGGGATGCCGTGCCACTTCGCCAGGCACGTGCGGCAGCAAGTGGCCGTGGCGTGCTGGGCGATGAACACCGGGTGGCCGCGCATCGGCGTCTGCCGCCCGTCATTGCGAGGCCGGGCGGGGGCCAGACGCTTTTCGATCATCTCGCACGCATGTTCGAGCATCACCGCCATGCCGCGCTCGCACAGTTGCGCCGCCTCCTTCGCGCCCAGGCGAAACCGCCGGCGAAACGAAGACCGGGCCAGCGCGGCGAATAGCGCGTCGACATCGCGCATCAATCGGGCTCCTCTTCATCCCCGGCCGCGCTTTCATCCCCGCGCGGCGAGGCCACGAATTGAAAACCTACGATCGCGCCCATCACCGCCGTCACGATATCGATCAGCGAACTGTCCCGCGCCGGCAGCCAGAGCTGCACCGTCTCGCCGATCAGCGCCAGCACGATCGCATCGGCCACCACGGCGAAGAGCGCCACGTTGCGCGAGCGGACGAAGCGCACCGCCAGCCGCGCTTCGAAGAATCCCATCGGCACGAACAGCGCGAATCCCAGCAGAAGCTGCCACACGCTCGTCGGCGGCAGCGCACCGACGCTTCCCGCGGCCGGGGCGGCGAAGTCGAAGGGCCAGATCAACGCCAACAGCACCAGCACGTCAACCACGAGCGCCAGCAGCAGCCGCCGGCCCGTCCCCGTCGGCACGCGCGGCGGGAGCTCGTCGTCATCGAATCGATCATCAGACTGCGGCTCATCATCGCGACGCATCACACCCCAGTATCAGCATCCGCCGGCCGAGAGCAAGGGCCGCGCACAGTCGGGCATCTCGCCCGCCATGCTGACACATCCCCGTTCCGTAATCTCGCCTTGCTTCTCCACACGTTGCCGAGGGCGGCCAAAGTGTGGCGCCGTGGGTCGATGATCTCTGGGCGATCGTCGAGCCAAAGCCGCTGCGCGATGGTGTCCCCGGCGCTCACCGTGCTACTCCCCGCCGAACACATCGCACACGATCGTCTCTCCGTCGTACACGTAGCGCGACTTGCCGACGATGATCGCATTGCCGTCCGCCCTGATCTGCGGCTTGGTTTCCTTGTCGGCGGTCGAGACGTAGTAGTACGTGTCGCCGCACTGAACGAGTTGGTTCTGCACCGCCGCCTTGCCGCGCGGCTCGTTCTGTTTCGCCGCTTTCAGCCGGTCCGGTTCGTTGTCCCGCGTCGCGTAGACGATCACCAGCCCCGCGCCGCTCCTCCCCGTCAGGTCCACCACGAACGACGCCGTGCGGGGCTCGAAAAAGTACGTCCGCAGATCCAGCGCGAACGAGCCGTCCTCCGCCACGCGATGACCGTACGGCTTGCAGTGGCCCATGCGCGGCGGCAGGCTCACGCGCGTGCCGTACGCGTTGTAGATGATCGTCCCGCGGCTCTTGCCCCGGTGGTAGCCCCACGGGCCGCCGCCGGTCGAGAACGTCACCACGATGTCATCGCCGTCGCGCCAGCGGTTGCGCGAGACGAAGTAGTCGTTGATCTTGTCCGCCACGTGCAGCGGCAGCACTTTCGCCGGGTTCTGCGGCTTGATGTCCAACGGCCAATCCACCAGCGCGTGCACCGCCTGGTGCGGGTAGACGAACGCGGTGTAGCTGTTTTCGCCCTCGTCGACCCACCACGGCCGCGCTTCGCCTTCCTCCCAGGTGTGTACGAAGTTGTTGTATGTCCACAGCACTGCCGGCTTGTACTTCTCATCGATGGCGCCGAAGCCGAAGGCGAAGTCGCCGCTGTGGCTGAGCATCGGCGCGCGGCCGTACATCTGGTCGTTTCCGTACGTTCCGCGATTCATGAAGACCGGCCGGCCCGCGCCGTCGCGCCACAGCCACATCACCCAGCGCAGCGTCGCGAACTGCCCATTCGGGCGCGGCGTGATGTAGTCCACGCCTTTCACGTTCTTCAGCGCCTGCAGGCACTCGAGCAGCCCGCCGTTGGTCGACAGTCGACTCGGGTGCGGGCCCTCCTGGTAGAAGCCGCCTTCGCCCATGCCGTAGTGGAAGAACTGCGGGATCATCCACCGCCCTTCGGCGATGCGCTTCTCGATCAGCTTCGTGTCCGTGCCGGGATCGCCGAGGATCGCCAGCATGGCCGTGGTCGTGCCGCCGAAGTGCGAGCCGTAGTGGTTCGACGATGGCGGATAACCCGTGCGTCCGAGCAGGATGTCCGGTGTCGCCTGCCCGCCGCTGGCCACCTCGTGGTCGTAGTTTTGCAGTGCCAGGGCCACCTTGCGCCGGAACGCATCGTCCCAGCCTTCGTACGCCAGGTCATACGCCAGCGCCACCGACCCCAGCAGCGTGCCCACGCGCAGATGCGTACCCGGTTGCTTCCAGCCGTACCGGTTGTCGCGGTCCATCTTGACGGCGAACATCAGCTCGACGGCCCCGCGGGCCAGGTCGGCGTACTTCTGCTCGCCCGTCAGTTGATAGAGCATCGCGAAGCCGGGCGCGTGGAAGCTGGTGAACGTCACGCCCAACGGCTGCTTGCTGTCGCTCCTGTTGATGTTGCCCGCCGGCACCCTGTTGAACTGCGTCGGCAGCTTCTCGCCGTTGTGCCCCAACAGCTTGCGCAGCCGGGCGACGATCTTCCTGCCTTCGTCCGTCGCCGCCCGCGCGCGGATGCGCTTGACGTCCGACTTGCGAAACAGCAGCCGCGGGTGCTCGCCCGGTTTCGGCGGCGTGTGGCCTTTCACCTTCGCAAACCACGGCTCCTGGTCCACCTCGTACATCCAGCAGTAGTCTTCGGCCGTCAGTTCACGTCCGGCCGCGTTTTCCCATGCGAAGTCGCCGCCGTTGAACACGCGTGTCGGGAAGCTTTCCGTCGGCTGGCCCTTGGCCGGCTTGACCGTCACCGTGCCGGCAAACAGGTTCGCCACGTACGCGCCGTCGAACGTCATGTCGCAGACAAGGTTCGGCTCGCAAGCCACATCCACCGCCCGGCCCGGCACCCGGATGGTCCCGGTGATCTTCTGCGTCTGCGCATCCCAATCCAGGCCCGACGCATCAAACTCATACCACCGGTGCGGCCAGCGGTGCCAGCTCATCCCGAACCGACCCCACGTGGGCTGCTCGTCCTTGATGGCGATCTGCATCTCCATCTCGGGAAAGTCGCGCCCGTCGACCTTCACTGGAAACAGCCGGCCGGGCAGCCGCACGTTCGTGGCCTTGCTTCGAGGCATGATGGCTCCACTGAGTCTGCCCCGGACCTTGTCCTTGCCCACCGTTGCGGTGTACTGCCCGGAGAGGGTGGTCGCTTCCCCCTTGCGCGACAGCTTACCTGAAAGCGTCGCCGTCACCGGCGTCGTGGCGCCGTCTTTCGGTTGCCAGCGATCGGGATACAGTGAAGCTTCGAGATCGATCTGGAACGTGTTGCCTGTCAGCCGCACATTCGCCCGCTGGATGATGTGCCCGGACCGGTTGAAGAACCGCGCCGCGCCCACGCCGGCCGTCATCCGGCCGTCAACGAGATTGATGAAGAGATCGAGGTTCTTGTTCTCCTTGCTCTTCGCGTCCACCCCCCAGACGCGCTCCAGCAACAGATGCCAGTTGGCGTTGGCCGGCTCGGGCGCCGCGTCAGCCGAGGCCATGCCCGCGGCCAGCCACGACAGGACCATCAGCGGAAGAACCAACCGTGTAAGCCGCGGCGACGGGGACATCACTTGCTTGCGATACATCGTTTGCTCCCTGGCAGACAAAAGAAAGTTTGGCATCATGGGGAGCAACGCACGACAGGCGGCCCTATTGAGATCGGCGCGACAAACCGCGCGGCGGCCGCAGCCTCGACCGCCGCGCGATCCTTCCGCTCGCCAGGTCTCCGCACGGTCAGCGCGTCCGACGCACCATCGCCCAAGCGCACACTGCCAGTGCGAGCAGCGATCCCGGCTCGGGAATCGGCGCGTTCGAGAACTCGATCTTCGCGATGTTCTCCACGTTCACCACTTCGCCGGGCCCGCACAGGATGGAATCGTGGTAGGTGAATTTGAAGCCGCGCGGCACGTCCACCAGCATCTGCGCCGTCCCGTCCCACACGCCGGCGCCGGTCTGCTGGTATGTCGCGTTCGGCATCAGCAGCGACCAGCCCCCGTTGTCGGCCGTGATGCGGAAGTAGATGTCGACCGTGGAGAACGGCGGCAGGTCGTCATCGGCCACCTCGAGCTGCCCGGACACGGTGCCCTCACCGTCGCTGACCGACCGCGTGCCCACCACGGCGTCGGCTTCGCCGTTGGAGGTGATCCTTATCTCGGCGCCGTAGAACGGCGAAGGGGTCGGCCCGCCGCCTGCCGGGTCGAGGAACTGCGCCCGCACCGTGGTGCCCATGGTGCTGCGTGCTTCCTCGGAGCCGTCGGGGTCGAATCCGACCATCGCCGCGCCCGCCTCGGCGAAGGCATGCGTGCCGTGCAGGCTGCCGTCATCGAGCATCTGCGCGGTGTACTTGTCGCCGATCGGGTCGTACACCGCTGCCCCGTCATGGTGATCCGAGTAGTAGGCCTTCGCTGACGGGCTGACCGTCGCCTCGTTCCGGGTCTTGTAGCCGGTGATCACAAGCGAGGCGAAGCTCGGCGCCGCCCCGATCAACAGGACCATCATCGCCACCGCCGCGCCAACCCGGCGCGGCCTGGTCTTCATCAACACATGCATGGGAGAGCCTCCAGTTACTCTCCCGCACTTCCCCCATCGCTCCCGGCGGCCCCGCAGGCGCATTGCCCGCCACATGAGCCCCGGCAAGCTTTCACAAGTCACTATTATCCGTAAAAGGCGTCGCCTTTCGAGTGAGAAATCCGCTAGAACTCCGAAATACTCACTCGTTTGGCGCGGCCCGCGAATGAAGCGCCTCGCCTCGGTTCATGTCTCGTGCCCGTATTCCCCCTTCACAACCACCCCGTCCGCTCGGCCAGCGATCGGCAGTAATGCAGAAAATCCGGCCAACTCACATCCGACGGGATCCCGTGATCGCACGACGGGATGTACCCGCCCGCGTCGATCACCGGTTGCAGGCGGTCCAGCTCCGCCTCGATCGCCTTCCCGCCCGCGGCCATGGCGCGCTTGTCCACGCCGCCGGTGCAGGCCATCGTCTCGCCGTACTGCTGCCGGTACGCCGGCAGGTCGTTGCCGGCCGCGACTTCCTGCGGCGTGTTCGCGTTGCAGCCGGATTCGATCCATACCGGGATGAGCTGGCCCACGTGGCCGTCCGAATCGATCATCACCACCGGCACGCCGGCCGCCTTCGCGCGATCCGCCCAGCAGCGCCACGCCCCGGCCAGGAACCGCCGGCTCTGGTCCGGGCCGATCATCGGCTTTTCCTTGTACGCCATGTCCTCGTTGATCATGATCGCGTCCGGCACGAACTGCTCGAACACGCGCTCCAGCACGCCGTCCACGAACCGCGTCCAGAAGTCGATCATCTCGAGCGCGAAGTCCGGGTCATCCAGCAGCAGCATGCAAAGCTGCTCGAACCCCAGCCACTCGCGCAACTGCCAGAAGGGGCCGGAGAAGACCAGCGCCGACGGGTAATCGCGTTTCCGCAGCCGCGCGGCCCGGTCCGCCAGGTCATCCGGAAACCGCCCGGTCGCATCCAGCGCATACCGCCGCTTCATCGCTTCCCAGTCCTCGCGCGTTTCGACCGGGCACTTGATCCAGCTTCGCGTGACGAAATCCCTGGCCGTGCGAAGGTAGGTCACGTCATACTCGAGCCCGATCTCGCAGATGTTGCCCTTCCAGTCCTGCACCACCTGGCTGCTTTCCCGTCGCTCGATCAGCTTCTCCTCGAACTGCGGGATCATGCGGAAATCCGCGCCGATCTCCACGCGCGGCTGCCGCGCGTACACATCCGCCGGCAACCCCAACTCGCGCACCACCTGCGCCTGCGGATCCACGCCCTCCGGCAACCCTTCCCGCCGCCAACGCGCCCGCGTGGACTCGCGACCGTGGCCGGGGCTGAATGGAATGCGATCCGGCTGCTGAAAGGTAAGCGTCGCCACCCAGCGCTCACGCTCAGTCATCGATGATGCTCGTGGATGTTGCATGGTCGGCATGATACCGGGTGGGACTGCGCCAGGTGCTGGCCGGGCTTCTCGCGGCGTGAACAAGGCGCCCGGCAACGGCAATCGTACGCAACGAGCCGCGACCGTGAGGGAGCGGTCCGGCGCATCACCGCCAAGACAGAAGAAGACCGCTTCCTCACGGGCGCGGCTCGTTGCGATACCACGTTGTGAATCGACCGACGTGCGGGCAATGCGTGTCGAAGAATGGTTGATCGCGGTCTGCCGGCCTGGCGCTCGGTTGGCAGTGCTGGCACATCCGCATCCGAGATTCACCCCCGGCTCCGCGCCCTGCCGCCTCACCGCCCGGGCCGCCGGCGCTTGGCATTTCTCACCTCCCAGCCGCCAATAGTACTTCGGATGCGGGCGTCCGCGGAGTACGATGGTGACCATCCCCGAACCGGGGCCTGCCTGCCATGCTCCAGCCATCATCAAGGAGACACACCATGACCAGTACCGGGCGATTTTGCTTCCAGTCGGTGGCCGCGCTTTCACTTTGTGCGGCAGTCCTTTTCGCGGCGGGCGCGGGCGGCGATGCGTCGCCGGGATCGTCGGACAGCCCGCCGCCAACCGCGGCCGACCGGCCGGACGCCGCGCGGGTGCCGGTGGTGCGGCTTGACCAGTTGCCACCGATGACCGAGCGCGAAAAGGCCGACGCGGCGGCTCGGGCGGCGGTGCTGAAGAAGCTCGAAAAGCGCATGGATTTCAAATATGACGGCGCACGTCTCAGGGATGTGCTCGACACATTCGCCAAGGCTGCGGGAGTCTCGCTGTACGTGAATTGGCCGGAACTGAACACTGCCGGGATCAATGCGGGTACGGTGATCACGATGGACCTTCGCGGTATTGCCGCCGACCGTGGGCTGGAACTCGTGCTGAAGCAGGTGTCGGCCGATGCGCTCGAGGGCATCGGACACGATGTGCGACCGGGCTATGTGTGTATCACGACCGACGAGGAACTGCGCGGCAACGTGGTCGCGCGCGTCTACGACGTGGATCGGATTCAGCGCTATATCTTCGCGGGAGACATGTACGCGGGTGTTTCGGGCGCGAGGGTCGGGCCATCGATGCCTCTGGCGGTCGCCCTTCGCCGGCCGTGCACACCCGAAGCGATGATTGCGCATCTCGACGCGCGCATCGCCGCCTGGGAGGAACACCTCAAGCTGTGTGAGGGCAACACCGATCAGCAGGTCCTGTCCGCGACGGTGCGCGACGAGATCGAGAAGCTGCGTGACCGGCGCAAGCGCATATGCGATCTGCGCGACGAAGACATGCAGCTCACACTCGCTCGCGAGTGTTTCATCGAAACGCGGGGCCGTATCGATCTGACCGATCCGCCCGGAACGGTCCATGCTCGACTCAGGCAATGGCAGACGCGGCTGGATGCTGCGTGGCTCGAAGCGATCAATGCGGTTACCGAGCGCATCGCCGATGCGGAGAACCACCATCCGGCAACGACTGAGACGTGGCGTGAGTACCGGGAAGAGTTGAGGCGGGGACGCGCAGCGCAGGCGGGAGTATTCGCCGGATGGCGAAGCATGCTGCTGGCGATACACGACGAAGAAGGGGCATCGTCGCAACGGGCCGCCAGCGGCCGTGGGGCCTTCGACCTCGACCGTGAAATCAACAGTGATGTCGGCGGGCCCGACTCTCCGGCCGACGGGCGAAGCACCGGTCGGTCGCAAGCGAGTGATAGCGAAGGGTACTTCTGCAGCTGGGTCGTGTACCCCGAGGAGCAGCTCGTCCACCTCATCAAGGAAACTTGCGGCCGCAGTGAGGATTGGTTGTCGCTGGGCGGTCCGTCCGACGCTCGCATGATCGGCCCGGGCCTGCTTGTGGTCACCGCAACCGCCGATACCCACGCCAAGGTCGAGCATTTGCTGGCGCAACTCGACACGCTCATCGCGAATGCCAGCCGGCGGAATCAACGGCCCGCCGCGCTTCGCGAACTGTTGAAGCTTCGGAAGGAGCCCCAGCCGCGCGAGGAAGGTGATGGGAAGGAGTGATTCCACAAGTGCTGTGCGTACCGCGCGCACAGCGACAGCATCCCCGGGGCGCCCTTGGCGTCTTGAGAAAGGTGTGAGCCGGCGGCTCGCCTGGTGGACTCAGTCCGTGCCTTCGTAGCGGTGGCGGAAGACGCGGTTGTTCTGGCGGATCCAGGCGTCCATCTGGTTGGCGCTGATGCCCAGGCGATCGGCGGCCTGTTTGACCGTCAGTTCCTCGCCGGGGTCGCCGTTGTCGGGGGTCACGCGCATCTTGCCGGACAGGGCGTCGTAGTAGAGCCCCGCGCGATCAGAGCCGGAAACCTGCGGACGTGCGACGAGCTGTTGCACGCATCCGCCGCACTCGGCGGGGTGATACCAGAGTCGCTTGTCCCAATCGTCGGAGAAGGAAACCATCGAGTTGTTCCTCAATCAAGCAGTGGCGAACGGGGGTATGTCTCGTTTCGCCGTTGGTCATCGGTTCGCGAATGCGCAGCCACTTAAACTGGCAATCGGCCTGCTGTTCTCCTGGCTGCAACTTTTTGTGCTGGTTGGGGCGTTTGCCCCAGCTACTCCGGGGGTCCGAAAATAACCTGACCGCGTAAGGTCGTCTGAGGCAACGCACACAAGGCGGCCTTGCGCGGTCCGGGCGGTTCGCCGGCTGATGCCGGTTTGGGGGCGGCGCCTTTCATGGTCTTGCCGCGCCTCGCGCGAATCAGCAGTCAGCCGGCAATGCCTCGCGGCAGAGCACCCACGTAGCCGTGTCCGTCTTTTCCGGATCACCGTGCTCTTTCGGAAGTATAATCGCGCCGAACCGCGGTTCAACCGCTTTTCGGGATAGGCAAGGCCTTTTTTTTGTTTTTCGCCGCCGCCGGCGCGGTGCGCTCAACAGACCGCAGCACGAAGAGGTCGATGCATGCAATGACGCTCGCGCAACGGCGCGTCTTCGGCGGCCCACGGAACGAACGCAAGCGATGAATCGATCGACGCAGCCATCTTCAGCTTTCACCTCGGCGGCGCACGAGCCGCGCGGGCGGGTCGATCAGCTTGTGCGTTTGCCCTTTGATCAGGTGCCGGACGTGTTGCGCGCCCACGTCTACGGCGTCGACTACATCTACCTGCCCCAGCCCGACGGCGGCGAACTCTATCTGACCCGCTACGGCTGGCCGTGGCGCGACCAGCTTGAACCGGACCAGTGGTACGACGATCGCCAATACTCGCGTCGCGGCGACAAGCTGCCGGGGGGGACGGGCAGTGTGTTCTGCGTGGCCTCCAGCCCGGAAAGCGGCATCGCCATCAAGCTCGTGGTCAAGTTCTCGCGCATGGCCCAGAGCGTGCCGCTGGCCATCGCTGCGGACGGCGCGGGCGAGGACATCCTGCACGAAATCCGCGGCGCACGGTTCAACGGGCCGTTCGAGGAGTTCGGGCGATTGATGGACCTTCGCCGCAACCTGACCGGGCAGGCGCCGGACGGACCGGTCGGCCAACCGGGGGGGCGGATGTTCACCAAGCGTCCGCTGGCGATCTACTGCCCGGGCCGGCGGTACAACATGTGGCAACTCGGACGCTTCGACAGCCGCTTCATCGACCACCAGCGCCGCCTCGCCCGCGACCAGGACGCCCACGGCCTCCAGACGCGGCCCAAGCTGCACCGCGATCGCGATTACATCCTGCTCTTCGCCTGGGTCAAGGGCGAAAGCATCGAGGCCTGCTTCGATCAAGGCGAGATCGAGCACGAGGAGTTCATCACCTTCACCCGCCGCGTGCAGGATGAGCTGGAGGTGAAGGGCTACCGCGTGCTCGACAACAAGCCGCCGCACTTCATCATCCGCAGGCGACCCAACGGCGAATTCGTCCGCCGCGACGGGAAGCTGGTCTACGCCCTGATCGATTTCGAGTTGCTCGAACCGGTGGGGGAGGGCCGGCGACGGCCGCTTCAGTAGCCGCGGCCCAGCGCGGCCGGCCTCACGCTACGGCAGCATCAACTGGTCAATGAAGGTCCCCTCGAAGCTGGGGTCGAGATTCAGCTCGATCACTTCCATCCGCTCGGCGATCCGCTGCAGTTCGTCGAGCACCGTTTGATCCACCAGTGAGAGGTAGGCCCCGGCCAGCGAGCTGTTGCCGATGAGCTGGATCTGCTCGCGCCGGAACCCGGGCAGCAGCCCGCAACCGATGGCCGAATCGAGGTCCAGGTGCAGGCCGAATCCACCCGCGAGATACAGCGTCTTGATGTCGCCCGGCCGCAGGCCCTGGCGTTCCAGCAGGCAGATGATGCCCGCGGCGATGGCGGCCTTGGCCTGCAGCAGGTTCGCGATATCCGTTTCGCTGATGCCGATGATGCCCGCCCCGTCGCCCTGTCCCGATCGCGCCGCGACGAATCGGCGGGTGTGGGCCGCGCCGTCGATGTGCGCGGCCGCATCCGCCGCGTCGGGATCGAAGCGCCCGGTCGGGGTCAGCAGTTGCACGCGTCGGGCCTGGGCGAGGAAGTCGATGTACGCCGTGCCGCACAGGCCGATCGGCTTCGTGCGCGGCGGGCCGATCAACTCCGTCTCGCACCCGAACGGGTTGGCGCTGAGTCGAACGTGACTGATCGCGCCGTCCCCGGCTCGCAGTCCGGAATCGAGCATGCCGCCCTCGAAGGCCGGCCCCGCGGCCGTGGCACAGCCGAGCAGCGTCTGGCCGTGCTTGAGCAGGATCTCGCCGTTGGTGCCGACATCGACCAGCATCACCGGCCCGTCGTCGTAGGCCAGCCCGCTGGCGAAAGCCCCGGCGCACAGGTCCGCGCCGACATACCCGGCCGCGCTGGGCAGCAGGTGGAAGGGCAGGTCGCCCCGCGCCGGTCCGCCCGGTCCGGCCTCGGCTTGCATCGGCCAGAACAGTTCGATCTCGCGGGCGGTCACCACGCGATGCTCCTTGAAGACCGGCTCGAACGGCGCGACGCCCAACGGCCTGGGGTTGACGCCCGCCAGCAGGTGCAGCATCACCGTGTTGCCGGCGCAGGTGGCGAGGCTGAGCTGATCGCGCGACACCCCGGCCACGTCGAGCAGTTCGTCCAGCAGCGGGGCGATGGTCTTGTTGACCACGTGTTCCTGCAGCAGGGCGGTCTTCTTCGGCTCGACGGTGCACACGTTGATGCGCGTGAGCACGTTGTCGCCGAGGTGGATCTGCTCGTTGAACCGCGCGCCTTGCGCGAGGCTTTCGCCGGTGGACAGGTCGATCAGGGCGATGGCGACGGTCGTGGTGCCGATATCGATGGCCACGCCCACGCGCGGCTCGGCGCCCGTCGCCGCGCCCGGCATCGGATCGTGGGCGAAGGGCACGTTGACCTGGAAGCTGGTGATCGCCTGGGGCTGGTGGGCCAGCAGCGACCGGGCGGGGATGGCGATGGTGGTCGCGCCGCCGCCTTCGACCAGCCGATGCCGGCAGGCGCGCAGCATCCGTGGCGGCCGTCCGGCTTCCACCGCGATCGTCTGGCCCGTTTCGGTGTTGGCCAGCCGCCCCTGCACCAGTTCGATCATGCATCCCTGGCACAGGCCCCGCTCGCCGCAGCGCGTGTTGAGCGGCAGGCTTTCGGTGCGCAGGATTTCGGTCAGCGGGCCGGCCGCGCGTCGAGGCGGCACGTCGATCTGCCGCGCGTCGGATTCGCTGACGATCTGCAACGAAAGGGGATCAGGCATCGGAGGTGGCATCCGTATCGGTCATGCGCGCCGGCGCGATGATGCGATCATCGGCGGTCACGGCGAAACTCATACCCGGCTCGATGACCAGGAAGCGATCATCATCCCACCGGCCGGCCAGCATGTCGCGGACAAGCGCCGGGTCGCCGCGCAGGTGTTCGAACGACCAGTTCAGCCAGTCGGCGCAGTCCCGCGAGTACTGCAGGTCCTGGTCGGTGACACCGACGCCCAGTTCCACGTAGGTCGCCCGGTCATAGCTGGTGAACCAGTGCTGTTCCATCTCCATCAGGTAGTCGGCGTTGTCTTCGCCATACTTCTCGACGTACTCGGCCCGGCGCTTTTCGTAGCGCTGCCTCCCGGGCGGGATGTGGCAGCGGTTCCAGCCGGGCGAGTACCAGTAGGTGCCCGGATGCTTCGCGACGTAGCTGGCGTACCGCTCCTTGCTGCCCAGCAGCAGCGTGATGCAGTCGTGTGCCCGGGGGATGACCATGCGGCAGCGCGTGGTGCGGACGCCTTCGGTGCCCCGGCTGCACAGGCCGTAGCCGAGGATGATCGCGTCGATCCGGGCATCCTCCTCGATGCGGTCCACCGCAACCTGTAACTGGGCGCGAAGCCGGGGCGGGTCATTGTGCAGTCCTTGCTCCAGCAGTTCGATTTGCCGCACGTTCGCCTGGGTGGCGGCAAAATGCCGGATTTCATCTTCCAGCACGGCACAGGCGATGACGCCGATCCGCGGCGCGTCGTCCTGCGGGGTGGTGGAATCGGGTCGGTTCGGGTCGGCGTGCACGAAGCGGGTCCTGGTGAGTGGCGATTGCTGTCTCGCGAGGGTTGGGGTATAGCTATGGGGCGTTGTCGGCTCTTGTAGCAAGCCGCGTATTGTAGTCAAACCACGAGGCCCCCCATGGAAATGCTCAGCAATCTCACCGAAGCGATCAAGAAAGGCAACCGCAACGACGCCACCGCGCTGACAGAACAGGCGCTCGGCGAAGGCGTCGAGGCACAGACTATTCTCGATGCCCTCGTCACCGGCATGGACGATGTCGGCCGGCGGTTCAAGGCGAACGAGATCTTCGTGCCCGAGGTGCTGATCGCCGCGCGTGCGATGAAGGAAGCGATGGCCAAGCTCGAGCCGGCGCTGGTCGAGGCGGGCATCAAGCCGAAGTTCAACGCCGTGATCGGCACGGTGCAGGGCGACCTGCACGACATCGGCAAGAACCTCGTGGCGATGATGTGGCGCGGCGCGAACTTCGGCGTGGTGGATCTGGGCACGAACGTCGCGCCCGAACAGTTCGTCGCCGCGGCCAAGGAGCATGAGGCCAAGGTCGTCGGCCTGTCGGCCCTGCTGACGACGACGATGGAAGCGATGAAAAACACGGTCGAGGCGATCCGCGGCGCCCAGCTTGACGGCGTGAAGGTGCTTGTCGGCGGCGCGCCGATTACCAAGGAATTCGCCGACCAGATCGGCGCGGACGGCTTCGCCCCCGACGCCGCGTCGGCCGTGGATGCCGTGCGCGAGCTGGTGCCGGCATAAGAACGATCCGGACAATCGTTCTCACGCAGCGTTGCGGGTTCCCGCCGCGGCATGGGAGGACCGGCCATGAGCGAAAAAGGCCGCGATATCTTGTTGGCGGCGTTGCGCGGCGAGGCCACGAGCCGCCCGGCGTGGGTGCCGTTCGTGGGCGTGCACGGGGCATCGCTGCTGGGCATCGGTGCGGATGAATACCTGCGATCGCCCGAGCAGCTTGTCGCCGGGCTGATGCGCGCCAGCGAGTTGTATCGGCCGGACGGATTGCCCGTGGCGTTCGATCTGCAGATCGAGGCGGAGATCCTCGGTTGCGAGCTGAAATGGGCGGCGCAGACGCCGCCGTCGGTCGCCTCGCATCCGCTGGCCGAAGGCATCCACCTGGACAAGCTCCCGCCATTCAGCATCGAGGCCGGGCGCATGCCGGTGGTGCTCGAGGCCACGCGCCAGATCAAGGCGAAGCTCGGCGAGCAGATCGGCATCTACGGCCTGATCTGCGGACCGTTCACCCTTGCCATGCACCTGCGGGGCAACGAGCTGTTTCTCGACATGTTCGATCACGAGGATGACCTGCTGCGGCTGATGGACTACACCGCCGACGTGGCGAAACAGGCCGCCGCGGCGTACCTCGAAGCGGGGGCCGACATCATCGCCGTGGTCGACCCCATGACCAGCCAGATCTCGCCCGAGCACTTCACGCAGTTCGTCTCGCCCGCGATCAACAGCGTCTTCGACCACATCCGCGCCCAGCGCGGCCTGTCATCGCTGTTTGTCTGCGGCGACGCCTCGCGCAACCTCGAAGTCATGGCCGATACCGCCTGCGATAACGTGTCCATCGATGAGAACATCTGCCTCGAGACCCTGCGCGGCCTGATGCGGGGCAAGCACAAGAGCTTCGGCGGCAACCTCAAGCTCACCACCGTGCTGCTCATGGGCAACGCCGATGACGCGAAGCTCGACGCCATTCGCTGCCTCGATATCGGCGGACGCGACGGGTTCATCCTCGCGCCCGGATGCGACCTGCCGTACGCCGTCCCGGCCGAAAACCTGCAGGCGGTGGCCGAGATGGTGCACAACCCGTACCAGCGCCAGGTGGCGCGCACGACCATCACCGCCCAGTCGGCGGCGCACTTCGAGGAGGTCGAGTTGCCCGACTACGACCAGCCGATGGTCATCATGGACGTGGTGACCCTCGATTCCGCGGCCTGCGCGCCGTGTCAGTACATGGTGGACGCCGCGCGACGCGCGGCGAAGCTGACCAACGGCGCGGTGAAGGTCTACGAACGCAAGATCAGCACCCGCGACGGCGTTGGCATGATGATGAAGCTCGGCGTCACCGCGATCCCCACGATCTGCATCGACGGCAAGCCGGTCTTCAGTTCGGTGATCCCCACCACGCGCGAACTGGCCGACGCCATCATGCGGCGCGCCCGGGAGAAGGCGGAGCCATGATCCCCATCTGCCTCGTGACCGGTTTCCTCGGAAGCGGCAAGACGACGCTGCTCAAGCGCATCGTCGCGTCCAATCGCGGCGGCGAGCGGCAGCTCGTCTATCTTGTCAACGAGTTCTCTCCGATCGATGTGGACTCATCGCTGATCGAGTGCCTGCCGGAAGAACTCGTCTCGATCTCCGGCGGCAGCATCTTCTGCCACTGCAAGGTGAGCGATTTCCAGGCGGCGATGGAGGGCCTGGCCACCGCGGCCGCGCAGGGCCGGCGGATCGACGGGCTGGTCATCGAAGCCACCGGCATGGCCGATCCCGGCGTCTTCGTGCAGATGCTCGATGACACCAAGCTCAATGCCCACTTCACGCTGTCGTCGATCATCACCGTGGTCGATCCGGGCAACATCCGCAAGCTGCTGCTGACGTTGCCCAATACCCGCCAGCAACTGGCCGCGGCGGGAACGGTGCTGATCAACAAGACCGACGTCAATGAGCCGAGCTACATCAAGAAGGCGGAGGCGGCGACCCGCGATGTCAATCCGGACGCGAGTCTGATCCGCACCGTGCGATGCGAGACCGACCTCGACCTCTTCGCGTGCGGCGTCGGCCGCGAGATGGCCGGCGAATTCGCCAAGTGCGCCGATCCCAACTACGCGCGGTTCGAGTTTGCGCAGGAGGGGGTGCTTGACATCGACACGCTCCGCAGCGCCCTGCGGGCGCACCGCGGTGATGTCTATCGCCTGAAGGGTTACGCGCGGACGCGCGACGGGCTGGCGTACGTGGATTATTCTTCGTCGGGGTTCGACGCCCAGCCGCGCCCCGATGGGCGGGAGCCGGCGGGGTTGATCGCCATCACGCGCGGCGGGAGGCAGCAGACGGTGCGCGCGGCGCTGCTCGGGGCCATGATTGACTGACCGTCCCGCCTCGGCGACCATGCCGCATCCGACATCAGACCCGCAGCACCTGAGGAGGTCGCCTTGAGCACCGCCACGCTTACCGGTCAGGAGCGCGTCAACCGCGCGATGAACCATCAGGACCACGACCGCATCCCGCGCACCGATTCCTTCTGGGCGCAGACGATCGAGAAGTGGATCAGCGAGGGGCACATCAAGGACAGGGAAGATGTGCACGCGAAACTTGGCAGCGACTTTGGCTATCTGTGCTGGTCCTGGCCCGCGCCGTTCCCCGGTCGTCACGAAGTGATTGAAGAGGATGATGACACACAGGTCATCACGGACAAGTGGGGCCAGACCGCGCGGCACTGGAAGAAACGCGCCGGCACGCCCGATCACGTCGGATGGGAATGCACCGACAGCAAGGTCTGGTTTGACACCTTCAAGCCGGCCATGCTCGCCACGGGCTTGCACATTGATGTGGAGGAAGTGAAGAGGAACTTCGCCAAGGCAAGGGAAAACGGTAAGTGGTCCTTCCTGGCGGGCGCTGAATCGTTCGAGATGACGCGAAAGATGATGGGCGACGAAGTGACCATGATCGCCATGGCCGCGGAGCCCGAGTGGGTGCGCGACGTTTCGCAGGTGCACACCGACCTGCTCATCCGCGACTACCAGGCGATCATCGATGCGGGCGTGCAGCCGGACGGCATCTGGATGTACGGCGACATGGCCTACAACCACGCCACCATGTGCTCGCCGGCGATGTACAGGGAACTCATCTGGCCGGACCACAAGCGGCTGGCCGACTTCGCCCACGACAATGGCATGAAGTTCATCTACCACACCGATGGCGATGTCAACGGCGTGATGGACCTGTACCTCGAGGCCGGCTTCGATTCGCTCCAGCCGCTCGAAGCCAAGGCCAACATGGACGTGCGCAAGCTCTGCCCGAAGTACGGCGACAGGATGTGCTTCTTCGGCAACATCGACATCATGGTCATGGCGACCAATGACCTCGAAAAGGTCGAGCACGAAGTGGTCAGCAAGATCGAAGCCGGCAAGAAGACCAAGGCCTACATCTACCACTCGGATCACTCGGTGCCGGTAAGCGTCGAGTGGTCGACCTACGAGTTCGTGATCGATCTCGTGCACAAGCACGGGAATTACTGAGCTACGGCCGCGCCTGGCGATCGCGATACCCCTGCGGGGACACCCCCGTCGCCTTCTTGAACAGCCGCGAGAAGTAGTACGGATCCTCATATCCCACCGCGCGGCTGATGCGATTGACCGGCTGGTTCGTCTCCTCGAGCAGCGTTGCCGCCTGCGCGATGCGCTGCTGGATCACATATCGCATCGGTGGCATGCGGAAGCGCTCGCGGAACAGCCGCAGGAAATGCGTTGGCGAGAGCTTGGCCGCCGCGGCCAGTTGCTCGAGCGTCAGCGGCGCGGCCAGGTGTTCGTGGATATAGCGCTGAATGCGAAACGTGTCGAGGCGGTCTTCGTCCGTCGTCGCGGCGTGGGGTGACTGCACCTGCCGAACCATCAGCCCGAGCAGCGAGTAGAGGCACGTGTTCGCATGCACCCCGGCCGCGGGGTGGGGCGAGCGGTGGGCGATGAGCAATTCGTCGAAGCGCGAGCGTACGTGCGGGTCAACCCCCAGCCGCACGGCCGGCGGGCCGCCCTGCCTGAGCGCGGTGATGAACGCGCTTGCCGCGCGGCCGTCAAAGTGGGCCCACATGATCGCCCACGGCTGGTCGGCATCCGCGCCGTAGCCGTGCCGCTTGCCCTTGCGGAAGGTCAGCAAGTCGCCCGTTGTCGCGTGATGGTCATCGCCCTCGGTCTGGCCGCGCCCGGCGCCGCTGATCACCCAGATCACCAGATTGTCTATGGGTCGGGAGCGGTGGACGTCGTGATGCGGATCGCCCGACAGATAGCCGCAGCTATGTAGATGGAGAGTGTCTGGTGTCATGAGGCGCTGTTCTCGTCGGCGGCGTGATGATCATATTGTCCATCACTTGGACGGTCGCGTCCATTGTCCGTCGCGGCCGGGCGACTACCCTTGCCCAGTTCCACCGTGGGCCCTTGGAGACCGCCCGATGAGCACGACTGCCAGCCCGCCGATCGCACCTTCGGACCCGTTGCTCGAGCAGTGGCGACGCGATGGGTATGTCATTGTCGAGGGCCTGTTCAGCCCGGAAGAGGTCGACGCCGTCAAGGCGCGCTTTGAGAAGCTGGCCGAAGGACCGGTCATCGAGGGGCACTGGAATCGCGAGGAAGACGGTGAGCTTGGCGATCCGGGCGTCGACCCGCTGCTGCGCTACCCGCGCGTGTTGCACCCGCATCGCTTCGATGAATTGAGCAGGCGGATGATGCTCCATCCGCGCATTCGCACGACGTTGGCGGCACTGATCGGTGAAGAGCCCGTCGCCGTGCAGAGCATGTACTACTTCAAGCCTCCCGGCGCGCGTGGCCAGGCGCTGCACCAGGACAACCTGTACCTCGCGGTGCAGCCGGACACGTGTTACGCCGCATGGGTGGCGATCGACCACGCTCATCCCGGCAACGGCGGCATGTACCTGGTGCCCGGTACGCACAGGATGGACATCCTTTGCCCCGAGGAGGCCGACCTGAACGAGAGCTTCACCGCTCACCTGGTCAACGCCCCCAGGGGCATGAAGGCCACGCCGGCCGTGATGAAGCCGGGCGATGGGCTCTTCTTCAACGGCAGCGTGATCCATGGCTCGGGCGCGAACCGATCGACCGATGCGTGGCGGCGGTCGTTCATCTGCCACTACATGCCGCGCGGTTCGAAGCGCATCGCCGAGTACTACTTCCCCGTGCTCGACTTTGACGGCAATGAGATCCCCTACGAAGTGGCCAGGGATGGTGGCATGTGCGGCGAACACGTGAAGGTCCAGAGCTACGGCACGTCCTTCGAGGCGAGGGATAGTCCCGCCTGATCCTCCCCCGCCACAACATGAACCACCAGGCCGAGCGATCGGCCTTTCTTTTCGCCCGATCGGTATCATGACAGCCTGCTCCCCTGATGAGGCCCCCCGATGAACCACCGACAACGCTTCCTCAACCAGATGCACTACCAGCCGGTCGATCGCACGCCGCTGTACGACTTTTCGTTCTGGCAGGAGACCTTTCCGGCCTGGTACGAGCAGGGCCTGCCGCGCACGTGGAATCGGCGGAACATCCGCGAGTACTTCGGCCTGGATGCCAGTCTCGGCGGCGGTGAGCCGGACGGCTGGCACGGCGGGGCGAACTGCGAGTTGTGCCCGCGCTTCGAAGAAAGGGTCATCGAAGATCGCGGGGACATCCAGGTCATCCAGCAGTCCGACGGCGTGCAGGTGATGAAGCAGAAGTCCAGCGTCTCCATCCCCATGCACGTGGGGCACACGCTGGTCGACCGCGAAAGCTGGAAGAAGCATTACCTGCCGAAGCTCGACCCGTCGAACCCCGATCGTTACGCGAAGGACTGGGAGCGGCGCGCCGAGAGGTGGCGCGATGCCGATCGCGATCATCCGGTCATCCTCGGCGGCGGCTCGCTCTTCGGAAGGCTGCGCGACTGGATGGGGCTGGAGAGTATCTCGCTGGTCGTCTATGACGACCCGGCCTGGTTCGAGGAGATGGTGACGACGATGGGCGACCTGAGCGTGGCCGTTCTCGAGAAGGCCTTCGCCACCGGCGGCCGGTTCGACGCCATCAGCATGTGGGAAGACATGTGTTACAACGCCGGCCCGCTGCTTGGGCCCGAGCATTTCAAGAGGTACCTTGTTCCGCACTACCGCCGCATCTCGGACCTCGCCCGCAAGCACGGCGTGGACATCATCTGGGTCGACTGCGACGGGAAGATCGACGATCTGATCCCGCACTGGCTGGACGCCGGCATCAACTGCATGTTCCCCATCGAGATCGGCAACTGGGCCGACCCCGTCGATCTGCGCAGGCGCTTCGGCAGGGACCTGCTCATGATGGGCGGCTTCGACAAGCACGTCCTGGCCAGGTCGCGCGAGGACATTCGCGCGGAAGTTGAGCGCCTGCTCCCGCTGGTCGAGGAGGGCGGCTTCATCGGCTTCTGCGATCACCGCGTGCCGCCGAACGTGCCGCTGATCAACTACGTCCACTACATGCAGGCCGCGCGGGAGATCTGGTGCAAGGGCGTGAACCTGCCGCCCATGCCGACCGAGGAGTTGCTGGCGAAGGTGTAGCCTTCCCTTGTCTGAAGTGGGGCGGGCGTCCCGCGCGCCATCGGCCCGCAGGGGCGAACTGAATCGATTACGCAGCCTGTCATGTCTGTGACGGCGCATGGTCGGTGATCGCTTGGGCCTGCCGCGCTGCCATGGCGGTGGGGGTCCTGTCCGTGGTCGATACATCCCCAGTAGCCGCCGCGCGTGGGCGTGTGCGATCCGCGTGCTCTGTCAGAACCAGAAGGGGATGGACGATGATTCGACCGAACGACCACGGACAGTCTCAGCCGCGCACGTGCCCGAACTGCCGCACACGGATGCGCGCCGCGCGGTACGAAGGCGTGCAGGTGGAAGTCTGCGACACGTGCGGCGGGCACTTTCTCGACGCGGATGAACTGCTGCAGATCGTGCGCCGCCGCGATGAGCAGTTCAGCCCCGAGGCCTGCCAGGCCATCGCCGAGGCCGGGCCGATCGAGGGCGTGCCCATGCCCGAACTCGAGCGCGAAGTGGAATGCCCCGCGTGCTCCGGCGCCATGATGCCCATGAACTACAGCAACGACAGCGGCATCATCCTGGACCGCTGCCCCGATTGCGGCGGATACTGGCTGGACGCGAAGGAACTGGAGAAGGTCCAGATGGCCGTCGAAGGCTGGGAAGCCCAGGCCCCGCACGTCGTCGAGCGCTTCAAGGGCGAGTTCGCCCGCATCGAGGCCGCCAACGACGAGGTCGGACAGGTCGGCCCCAGCCGCATCCCCGTCATCGGCGGCTTCATCAACGCCGTGGTCAGCGGCATCGTGCGGCTGACCGACTAGCGAAGGCCCGGGCGCCGGGTGGTGGGTGCCACCCGTGGCACCCAGAACTGCCGTTTCCGTTGGGGATGGTGGTGCGTCCGTTGGTTGGTGTGTCGCAGAGGCCCAGGGATGGTAATCCTTGGGCCTCGTTCTGTGTTGACCTGCGCGGCCCCACTGTCCGGTGCCACTGGCGGCTTGTCCGCCAGTGCTCTTGAGGGAATGGCCAGAACTTGGAAGCACCGGCAATGACGGGACTCGGATGTGGCATCCAGGGACACTGGCGGGCGAGCCGCCCACCCCACGGGACACTGGCGGGCGAGCCGCCACTACTGTCCGGGATTCTGTTGTCTTGTGGTTTCGTTGGGATCGGTTCTG
>CAZHJL010000088.1:0-20775 GCA_964532795.1 uncultured Phycisphaeraceae bacterium
ACCCCTGATTCGGCAATCACTCACAGCGCGCCCCAGTTTGTGGCCAGACCCACGCCCGGAACCATCCGAACGCGACTTGCCAAGCCGCTTTCAGACGATAAACTACTGGGCTCGCCCCCACATGGCCATCAGTGGACTGCCCAGGGGGCGTATCTGACTACCGCCACGAACTGAGGTGCCACGATGCCCCGAGTTTGCGAATTGACCGGTCGCCGTACATCCACCGGCAACACCTACACCCATCGCGGCAAGGCGAAGTACCTCGGCGGCGTGGGCACCAAGGTCACCGGCAAGACCAAGCGCAAGTTCCGGCCGAACCTGCAGACCGTCACGGCCGTGGTTGACGGCTCGGTCAAGCGCATCACCGTGTCCACCAAGGCCCTGCGCCAGGGCATGGTCGTCAAGCCCCTCAAGCGTCGCTACGCCTACCGGCCCGAGCAGGAAGCCGGCGAGGGCACCTCGAACCTGTAAAACTGGGAAACTCCTGCCGGATGCCCGTGCGTCGGCGCCGCCGCAGGCGCCTCTCGCGGCGGGCGGACGGCATATTTGCAGTACGTAACACGCTTCATCCGTTGACATTGGGTCATTGCGGTGTAATGGTTAGGGATGGAGCAGTAAAGTCGCGGGACGGATCGCCGCGCAAGAATGAGGAAGGTCAACTACGCGGGGCCCCAACGCCAATCAAATCGGGCACGCTAGCTGCCGCCGACTTTCCCCACGCGATTCAACGTCAGATGTTGTCGAAATTGAGTGACGCAGCCGTGCACGCCGCACGACGAAGGTTGCCTCGTGCCAAGGACGCGTGAAGACCAGAAATCGCAGGTCCAGCAGGCCACGGACATCGTGGACCTGGTGGGTGAGCAACTGGCCTTGACCCGCAAGGGCAAGGAGTTTCTGTGCCTGTGTCCGTTCCACGACGACCACCGGCCGTCCATGCACGTGGTGCCCGAGAAGCAGATTTACAAGTGCTTCTCCTGCGGCGCGGGCGGGGATGTGTTCAGTTTTGTGATGAACTACCACAAGATGACATTCCCGGAATCGCTGAAGTACCTGGCCGACCGGGCGGGTATCGCCCTCGAGGCTGTCGAGCGCGATCCCGCCGAGGGCCCCAGCGATCGCCAGCGCCTGACCGACGCCCATCAGCGCGCCCTCGCCTTCTTTCAGAAGGCACTGGATGAGGCCGAGACCGGGCGCGTCGCCCGCGACTACATCGAACAGCGTGGCATCAGCCGCGAAATGCTGCTGGCCTTCCAGATCGGCTACGCGCCGCAGGGCTGGGACAACCTGGCCACCGCCATGCGGCAGCGCCGCTGGGACCCCAAAGGCATGGCCGCCGCCGGGTTGGTCGCACGGAGCGAGAAGACCGGCAACCTGTTCGATCGCTTCCGCCATCGCCTGATCTTCCCGATCTGCGATGCGCTCGGACGGCCGATCGCCTTCGGCGGCCGCAAGCTCGATGAACAGGACGAACCGAAGTACCTCAACAGTCCGGAACACGCACTCTTCAACAAGTCGGCGACGCTCTACGGCCTGCACCTGGCCAAGAAGGCGATCATCGACAGCGGTGCCGCGGTGATCGTCGAGGGCTATACCGACGTGATCGCCTGCCACCAGGCGGGCGTGTGCAACGTGGTCGCGACGCTGGGCACCGCCCTGACGCCGCAACACGCCCGGCAACTGCGGCGCTATGCCAAGAAGGTGGTGCTGATCTTCGACGCCGATGAAGCCGGCCAGAAGGCCGCCGACCGGGCGCTGGAGATCTTCCTCACCGAATCGCTCGATGTCGCCATCGCCGTGCTGCCCGACGGCCAGGACCCGGCCGACCTGCTGAGCAAGCCCGACGGACTCGAGCAGTGGCGCACGGCGGTGGACCGCGCGACCGACGCGCTGAGTTACCAGTTCGCCCGGTTCCGCGGCAAGCTGAACGCCGAAGACTCGATCAGCGGTCGCCAGAGCGAGGCCGAGGCCTACATCCAGCGGCTGGCGCAGGTGGGGCTCGGGCAGGTCAATCCCATTCGCCGCGCCATGCTGTTGCGGCAACTGGCCGACCTGCTGGGGGTACCTGAGCGAACGATCGAACTGATGCTGCGCCGCCATAGGCCGCGCCGATCGGTGGAGACTGCCGAGGCCGATGGTGCCGAGCACCCCCTGCAAGCGGAAGCCGGCGGCATCGCGCCCCCGCGGCTGCGGGCGATCAAGGCGGCCGAGCGACACCTGATCGGCGGGCTGCTGACCCGCCCGGCGCTGTTTCACCAGGCGCTGGCCGACGGGGTCACGCTCGACGAGGCGGTGACGCCGGCGGAACTGGTCACCCCCACGGCCGCGCGGCTGTACGAGGTGATCTACGACGCCCTGGCCGCCGGTCGCGAACTGACGCCGGCCGGCCTGCTGGGCGACCTGGCCGAGCGCGGCAAGCCCGACCTGGCCGAACTGGCCACGGCCGGCGAACGGGAAGTGGACGCCTGCTGCGGTGCGGATACCGAGGCATTGACGCGACTGGTACTCGATGCGGCGCAGGTCATCCGCGAGCACCACGCGCGGCAGGCGTACGAACAGACGCGCAACGGCGCGCCGAATGACCAGGCGCTGCACGAAATCGCGGCGCACCTGAAGAACAGACCGCACCCGGGCAGAATGCCCGTTGTGCGCCGGTAGGGGAGAAGGGTCACGGACGGCGATTGGGCCATGGCGGGCCCGGCGAGGAACGAAAGCAAACGGCCACCCCGGCCTCAAGAAAAGGCGGGGCTTTGAGCCGCAACGACGGCGAAGAAACACGGATTTTGCGCTGAATCGTCGCGATGTGATCGGGCGAACGAAGCCCGGGCATCGAACGACACGAATTTGGAGAGACGCCACGTGATCGTACAGGAACTGCATCCAGCCATTGCCGAACTGGTCGAAAGCGGCAAAGACCGCGGGTTCATCACCTACGAGGAGTTGAACACGTCGCTGCCCGACGAACTGGTCGACCCCGAACGCATCGACGAGCTGCTCGTGCAGCTCGACGAGATGGGGATCGAACTGGCCGAGTCGGCGCGCGATCCCAATGGTCGCCAGGGCCGCGTGCCCGCCGCCACGCCCAAACATACCGAGCCCTTCCGTCCGGACCCCGTCCTCAATGACGAGGGCGAGATCATGACCGTCGAGGAGCTCAAGTCCGACATTGCCCAGGCCCTGCAGGAAGCGGGCAATCGCCGCATCGACGACCCGGTGCGCATGTACCTGACCCAGATGGGCGAGATCAGCCTGCTGACGCGCGACGAGGAGATCCGCCTTGCGAAGAAGATCGAGACCACGCGCATGATCTTCCGCCGTCGGTTGCTCGAAAACGACTACTGCATCCAGCAGGCGGTGGACACGCTTGAACTGGTGCACGCCGGCGATCTGCCGTTCGATCGCACGATGAAGATCAGCACGGCCGAGGATGACGCCAAGGGCAAGATCGCCGCCCGCATCCCCAGCAACCTGGAGACGGTGCGCAAGCTGCTCGACTTCAATCGGGAAGATTGGGTGAAGCTTGAAGAACCCGGCCGCAAGACGAAGACATTCATCAACGATACGCGTCGCGCCGTCGCGATGCGCCGACGCAAGATGGCCACGCTCATCGAGGAGCTGTCGCTGCGGACGAGCAAGATCCAACCGATGTTGGCCAAGCTGCGCTCGATCTGCACGAAGATGCTCGTCCTGCAGCGCGACCTGACCAACGCCAAGAAGCACCCCGAGCGCTATGACCCGGAGGACCTGATGGTCATGCGCGAGGAGTTGGTCGGCCTGCGCTCGCTCGTACTCATGGAGCCGGAAGAGCTCCAGGAACACGTGAAGGAAGTATCGACCGTTTTCGAGGAGTACGAGCAGGCCAAGCGCGACCTGTCCGGCGGCAACCTGCGACTGGTCGTCTCGATCGCCAAGAAGTACCGCAACCGCGGCCTGTCGTTCCTGGACATCATCCAGGAAGGCAACACCGGCCTGATGCGCGCGGTGGACAAGTACGAGTACAAGCGCGGCTACAAGTTCTCGACCTACGCCACGTGGTGGATTCGCCAGGCCATCACCCGCGCCATCGCCGACCATGCCCGGACGATCCGCATCCCGGTGCACATGATCGAGACGATGAGCAAGCTGCGCAATATCTCGAAACTGCTGCTCCAGCAGTTCGGGCGCGAGCCCACCATCGAGGAGATCGCCGAGAAGGCGAAGATGCCGGTGGGCGAAGTGCGCCGCGTGATGAAGATCAGCCGCCACCCGATCAGCCTCGACCGGCCGGTCGGTGAAAGCGAAGACTCGTACTTCGGCGATTTTATCGAGGACGAGCGCGCCGAAAACCCGACCGAGTCGGCCACCGGCGAGATGTTGCGCCACCGCATCGAGCAGGTGCTCAAGACGCTAACCTACCGCGAGCGCGAGATCATCAAGCTCCGCTACGGCATCGGCGACGGCTACACCTACACGCTCGAAGAAGTCGGCCGTATCTTCAAAGTCACGCGCGAGCGCGTGCGGCAGGTCGAAGCCAAGGCCCTTCGCAAGCTGCAGCATCCGGTCCGCAGCCGCAAGCTGCGCGGCTTCATCGACGGTTCGTACGAAGACGAAGTGTGACCGTCACGATAGCCATTGCACGAAGCAAGCCCCGCACAGCGCGGGGCTTTTCTCTGCGCACTTGATGCATGCAACGAGCGATGCGCGTGCCACTGGCGGCTTGCCCGCCAGTGCGACTGGTGGTTGCTTCAGACACTGGACGACAAGCCGTCTGTGGCGACGTTTTCACTTCACAGCCGTCGCCAGCATCCGGTCAATTGCCTCCGCGGCCCGCATGCCTTCGGCGATGGCCTGCACGGCCGTGGTGCCGCCGTTGACGATGTCGCCGCCGGCATAGACGCCGTCCACGCTCGTCCGCCCGGACCCGTCCAACACCTCGACCAGGCCCTTGTCGCTGAAGCGCAGGTCCGACAGCGCCTCGCGCAGCGACGCGCTGATCTGCTGGCCCATCGCCTCGATGGCCAGGCCGCATTCGACGACGCTTTCACTGTCGGGCATCACAACCGGCCGGCGCCGGCCGGATTCGTCGGGCTCGCCGAGCTGCGTGCGGGCGACTCTCACCCCGCACAGTTTCCCGGCCGCGTCGGTCTCATAGCCGACCGGTTGCGTCAGGATCAGGAAGTTCACCCCGGCCATCAGGGCATTGTCGCGCTCCTCGCTCCAGGCGGGCATCTCGCTGAAGGAACGGCGGTACAGGACGAACACATCGTCCGCCCCGAGGCGTTTGGCGGTCACCGCCGCGTCCATGGCCGTGTTGCCCGCGCCCAGCACGCACACCTTCGTCGGCAGCGCGGCCGGGCTCTCGACCTTGGCCGCCTGCAGGAAGTCGGTCGCGTCCACGACGCCGTCCGCCTCGCCCAGCGACAGCGACCGCCCCAGCCCGATGCCGATGAACACGGCATCGAACTCGCGCCGAATCTCGGCCAGTTCGACTTCGCGGCCGAGCGCCTGACCCAGCCGCAATTCCACGCGACCGGCCTGCCGGGCCGGGGCGAGGATGGCTTGGATCTCGGCCTGCGCCGTCGGGTAGCGCGCGGCGGGAATCATGCCGTCGGGCGTGCCGCCCAGTTGCGGGCGGGCATCGATGATCGTCACGTGATGCCCCGCCTCGAGCAGCTTGATCGCGCAGGCCAGTCCCGCCGGGCCGCCGCCGATGACGGCAGCGCGGCAGCCGGTGCCCGTCGTCGGCACACTCGCCCCGACCCAGCCGTTGTAGCGCGCCTGCTCGCTGACCACCCGCTGGATGTCGCCGATCGGGATCGGGTTCTTCTCGAACGTTTCCTCGATGCAGTGGCCCTGGCACTGTTCGCTGACCGGGCACACCGAGGCACACATCTCCGGCAGCACGTTCGAGTGCCGTAGGATCTCGTACGATCGCTTCAGATCGCCCATCGCGTACGCCCGCACGAAGCCGGGGATGTTGATCCCGGCCGGGCAACCGTTGACGCACGTGGGCGTCTCGCAGTCGCGGCAACGGTCGGCCTCGAGCCGCAGGCGATCGGGCGCCAGGCGGCGCGACTCGCGGTACTGCTCGCCGTAGATGTCGCTGTCGCGCACCACGCAACCGGTCATGCCGCCGTCGCGCATGATCTGCGTGCAGGCCGAGCACGTGACGCAGGACTTGTTCGGATCCATCTTGCCGGTCTGGAGGATGTCGTTGACCGAATCGGGATACGCGAACGCCCCGCGCCCCTGGCCGATCAGCGTCGCCCAGCCCTTGCGGATCACGCCCGACGCGACGTGCGGCATCAGGTGACGCAACCACGTGTAGCCCGAGGCGATCACCGGCAGGTCCGGCCGCGACTGCTGGATCTGCCCCGTGATGCCGATGAAACGCGCCACGCCTTGCAGCGGGTGGTCCTCCGGCACATCCACGCCCTTGATCGGCCAGTCGTACGGCCGGCCGTAGTGGGGGTTGAAGTAGGGATTGCCGATCGAGATGTTCAGGATCGGCACGCCCAGTTCACCCAGCAGTCGCACCAGTTCGATCGGCTCGGCAAGGTCGGGCACGCGGTGGTCATCCCGGCTGACGCCGAAGCCGTAAGGGTAGTCGATCGCGTCGTACGCGTTCATGCGCGTGCAGATGAAGACCTCCGGCACTTGCTCTTTCACGCGGGCCAGCGTCTCGCGCAGCAGCCGCGTGCGGTTCTCGAAGCTGCCGCCGTACCGGCCTTCGCGCGTGTGCGAGGCCAGCAGTTCGGACACGAGATAGCGGTGGCAGGCCTTGATGTCGATGCCGTCAAACCCCGCCTTGGCCGCCAGCTTCGCCGCGGCGACGTAGGTGTCCTGCAGCCGGTCGAGGTACTCATCCGTCACGACGGGGTAGTCGTCCGGCAGGTTGTGCTTGGGATCGAGGACCGGCGAGCGATGCGCGATGATCGGCGCGGGCACGCCCGTGGGCTTGCTGTACCGGCCGGAGTGGGTCAGTTGAATCACCATCAGCGGCTCGTGGCCGTTGGCCTCGCGTGCCGCGCGCTTCGTGTGCTCGACGAGCGTGCGGTACCCCGCGACGTTGCCCTCGTGCAGCCACAACTGCCGCGGGTTGCTGCGGGCCTCGTTCATCACGGCCGTGGCTTCAAACCAGATCAGCCCCGACCCGCCGCGGGCGTAGCGCTCGTAGCGTCGCAGTGAAAGTGACCCTGGCGTGCCGGCGTCATCCGAATCGAACCCCTCCATCGGCTGCACGACGAAACGGTTGGGCATGCTGCGATCCCCGATCGCCACCGAGTCGCCGAGGATGGAGACATCCGCATCAACGGGCAGTTCGACCCCCAGCTCCGCGGCCTTGGCGGCCAGTTGCTCCAGGTCCTTCAAGTGAAAACGTTCGTGTGAAGCCATCTCGATTCTCGCGGGGAATGTCCGGGGAGCACGTCGCGTCCGAAGCCCACAAACGGGGCGGAGGGAGTCGGACCAGTTTATCCAGAATTGCCGGCGCGCGAAAGCACGCAACAGAAGTCCGCAGATGAGCGAGGCCTTCACGGGCTACACTTCCCCGAACTGCTCCTTCCTGTACTCCTCCATCGCCTCTTTCAGCTTGTCCCAGTTCGCGCAGATGGTGCGCAGCGGCCGGGTGGTGCGGGGGGTGATGTGCCCGGCGGGGGTCAGGATCGTCCAGTCGGAGATCAGGTCGATCGGGAAGTCATCGACGTCGCCCTGCTTGAGCCGCGCGACGTCGAACGGTTCGTTGACCAATTCGCCGCGGATGTGGTCATCGTGCGCCTCCTGCATCGCGAACCACATATGCTCCTTGTCGTCCGGTCCGCCGCCGTCCACGACCAGCCCGAGCTTGACCAGCGTGGGGAACTCGAATTCGGCCAGTTCGGCCGCCGCCGCGCGGAACATCGAATAGGTATTCCGGGCTCGTTCGGCCATCAGCGCCGATGCCTCGTTCGAGAACAGAAACATCATCTCGCCCTCGATCGGGCGGCGCAGCCACCTCGATGGCTTCACGCGCCTCGACCACCGCGCGAACATTCCGCGGGAGGGCTCGCAAAGCACCACGCGGTTGCTGCGGTGATCCCCCTCCGGGTCGTCGCGCAACGCGGTCTCCGCCGGTTTCGCCAGGCGCATGAACTGATCGGCGGGGATCGCCCGCACCGTGCCGGTCGGCACCGCCAGCTTGTAGGCCGTCGCATTCTGCTTCAGCCGCCCCTCGATGATGGCGAACGCCAGGGCGCGGCAGAGCGGATCATGCTGGTCCACCACGTCCGAGTGCGGCCTGAGAATATCGAAGTCGAATGCGCCCAGTTCGCCCAGGCCGTGCGTGTGCAGCCAGGTGATCGGCGCGCGCTCGTCGTCCCCGGCCGGCTGATCATCGGCCGATACGGCGTGGACGGTGAACAGCCCCTCGACATCGAGATCGGCGTCGTGCGACATCTCGTCATTCAGCGCATCGCCTGACCAGAAGCTCTGGGCCGTGTGGTCGCCCACGGCCAGGCCGTCGTCGCCCATGATCGCGTGCATGAACCGAAGGGCGTGCTTGCGATCGCGAAGGATGAACTCCTTCTTGCCGAAGTGCCGCACCTGCAAGGCGCAGCCGGCGTTGCCGATCAGTTCGGCCTCCTCCTCGCTCAGCCGCGCATCGTATGCGAGCAGTTCACGCGGCGGCAGGGGAAACCTGTCGCGCATCGAGATGAGTTCGGCCTCCCCCCAATCCGGATGCGTCAAGCGCGCCATCCAGTGCACATCATCGCGGTCGGGCCCGGGTTGCACCTCGACGCCGTGCTTCTCGAGATCGCCGAACTCCTCCAGCCGCGGTGCGAGACTGCCGCGGAAGTAGACCGATCCCCACGTTTCCGATTTGCGTTTCAGAAAGTCGAACATGACATCTCCCGGCGACTGCGCATGATGCCCCGCGTGCGGGACGTTGATATCCGGCACATCATACGGGCATTTGGCGCTGCGGGGGACATCGCCTCGCGCCGGCAGGTCCGGCTACCCCTTCTTCTGCACCTTCGCCCACGTGTCGCGCAACGTCACCGTGCGGTTGAACACGCGCTGCTCGTCGGTGCTGTCCGGGTCCAGGCAGAAATAGCCCAACCGCTCGAACTGGCAGGCCCGGCCCTGCGGCAGGTCGGCCAGCGCCGGCTCCAGCTTGCAGCCGGTCACGACCTCAAGCGAATCGGGATTGGTGTTCGCCAGCCAGTCCTCGCCGTCCTTGACCTTGAGCGGATTCTCCGCAGTGAACAGGTGATCGTACAGCCGCACCTCGGCATCGATGGCCCGCGCGGCCGATACCCAGTGCATCGTCGCCTTCACCTTGCGACCGTCCGGGGCGTCCCCGCCGCGCGTGTCCGGGTCGTAGGTGCAGTGCAGTTCGACGATCTCGCCGTTCCCGTCCTTGATCGCCTTCTCGCACTTGATGAAGTACGCATAGCGCAGCCGCACCTCGCGCCCGGGTGCGAGTCGGAAGAACTTGCGCGGCGGGTCTTCCATGAAATCGTCCCGCTCGATGTACAACTCGCGCGAGAAGGGTACCTTCCGCGACCCGGCTTCCGGGTCCTCGGGGTTGTTCACCGCCTCCATCTCCTCAACCTGCCCCTCGGGGTAGTTGGTGATGACCACCTTGAGCGGCCGGATCACCGCCATGTAGCGCGGGGCGGTGCGGTTGAGGTGCTCGCGGGCGCAGTGTTCGAGCAGCGAGAACTCGATGTTGTTCTCGCGCTTGGCCACGCCCACGCGTGTCCAGAAATCGCGGATCGCTTCCGGCGGCATGCCGCGCCGGCGCAGGCCGCGAAGGGTGGGCATGCGCGGGTCGTCCCAGTCGGCGACGATGCCGCGCTGGATCAGCTCGAGCAGCCGCCGCTTGCTGGTGACCATGTACGTGATGTTGCCGCGGGCGAACTCGATCTGGCGCGGCGTGTACGTCACGCCCGGCGGATAAGCATCCAACTCCGCCAGCCGATTGACGAACCACTCGTACAGCGGCCGGTGATTCTCGAACTCCAGCGAGCACAGCGAGTGCGTGATGCCCTCGATCCAGTCGCTCTCGCCGTGCGCCCAGTCATACATTGGGTAGATGCACCATCTGTCACCCACGTGCGGATGCGGCTGGTGCAGAATGCGGTACATCACCGGGTCGCGCAGGTTGAGATTGGGCGAGGCCATGTCGATCTTCGCCCGCAGCACCTTCGTGCCGTCGGGGAACTCGCCGTCCTTCATGCGACCGAAGAGATCGAGATTCTCCGTCGGCGATCGATCGCGGCAGGGCGAGGGATTGCCGGGTTCGGTCAGTGTCCCGCGCGTCGCGCGGATCTGGTCGGCCGACTGGTCATCGACGTAGGCCAGGCCGTTGCGGATCAGCACCACCGCCCAGTCGTAGAGCTGCTGGAAATAGTCGGAAGCGTGATACTCGTGCTCGCCCCAGTCGAAGCCGAGCCAGCGCACGTCCTCCTTGATCGCGTCGATGTACGCCTGCTCCTCCTTCACGGGATTCGTGTCATCGAAACGCAGGTGGCACCGGCCGCCGTACTGCTGGGCCATGCCGAAGTCGATGCAGATGGCCTTGGCGTGGCCGATGTGCAGGTACGCGTTGGGTTCGGGCGGAAATCGCGTGACGATCGGCTTGCTGTACCGCCCGGACGCCAGGTCCTCGGCGATCGCGTCCTGAATGAAATGCGTGCGTTCGAGCGTTTCGTTCTCTGCCATGGGTGATTGCTTCCTTGGACGCCGGCGCGTTCGGGGCCGGCGCATGCCAATGCGCGGCGGGCGCGTCCCTTCCTGAATCGACCGAACGCGGCAAGGGATTGTAGTAAATCGCCACCGGCGGGCGGGCCGCCGGCTTCGCAATCGGTCTCCGCGCCCGGTCGTTGCACGGACGCGGTCGACGACCCGCCCCGGCTCAGGCGCGGCGGCACGCGGGTTGTGGCGGGGACGCCGGGGCGGGCATAAACTGGGGGCCGCGTCGTGGTGAGTGGCAGACTGCCGGGGATCGAAAGGAGCGGGTATGCAGCGGACTCTACTGTTGATCGTAATGCTGATCCTGGCCGGCGCCGTCGATGCGACCGCGGCCGAGAAGGTCGTCCGCAAGCTGCTGGACAAGCCCCTCGACTGCCACTTCGAGATGGGCACCAAGCGACGCAACTGGACGCACGCCAAGTGGAAAGTCGTGTCGCTGGGCGTCGGCATGGACCTGTCGCGGGCCAACGCCTTGCGGCTGCAGGTCGCCACCAGGCTGCCTCGCGACGAGGTCGGCGTGACCGTCGCCGTGCGCGAAGCCGACGGCACCTGGTACTCGCACCCCTGGGCGGCCAACCTCGTGCTGGCCGAGAACGAAGGCGTCGCCTACTTCACTGACTTCGAGACGCCCGATTACCACAACCCGCCGGGCGGAAGCTTTCGCGACGAGAACGGCCTGCTGGACTTGAACAACATCAACGCCATCGCCGTGGGCGTGGTCAACCCGCTGGGCGTAAACGAGGTCGACTTCACCGTCGAGTCGATCAGCGCCGTGGCCATCCCGCGGCCGGAGCCGCAACCGGTCACCATCGAGGTGACGGGCAAGGCACTGGACGTGAACGGGCAGCGGATGATCCCGGCCGGCGTGTTCGGCAGTTTCAACCTGAAGTCCATTCCAACCGGCGAATCGCCGTACCTCGAGTTGGACGGCAAACGCCACCCGGTGAAGGACGGCAAAGTCGAAGTCGATGGCAAGGCGTACGAGGTCAAGAAGGGGCGGGTGCAGATCGGCCGCACGCGGCACAAGGTCACCACGCCCAGCATTCCGCGCGTCAAGCGCTACCGCCTGGCTTCCGATCGCCGCATCAACCACGGCGGCTACCAGGATGCGCCGATCTACGGCGACGAGATCACCCACATCATGATCAACAGCGTCGGCGATCGCACGGCCTACAGCCGCCGGCTGACCGACAAGGATTGGGAAGACAACTACCGGCGGACCGGGGCTTTCTTCGGCAAGGCGGTGAAAGCTGACGGCCGCACCGCGTATGTCGAGTTCTGGAACGAACCGTACCTGAACTGGGCGAACATCAACCGCAAGAACTTCGATCCGAAGCTCTACGACGTCAGCAAGGCGCACGAGGAAGGCCCGGTGCACCTCAAGATCGACGGCACGGTCATGCCGCACATGCGCTGGACGCAGAACTTCGGCGCCCCGGTCTGGAACTGGTGCGGGAGCATGCAGGAGTGGCGGCGCGGCAAGGATGACAAGGGCCGCTGGACGCTGCCCTACGCCATGCCGTACCACAACTGGTACCCGGGCAAGTGGCCGGCCGAGTGCGCCAAGCTCAATCCGCCGGATTCGGTCCAGGACGGCGAGAAATACACGGCCGGCGACGGCAAGACCTACACCGCCTTCACCCCGTGGTATCCCTACGACCCGACGCAGTTCACCTACTGGTCGGGCCAGGGCATGCTCAAGCCCTACATCGATCCGATGCTCGTCTACTTCAAGGCGATCAAGGAAGAGGCCGGCGACAAGGCGCTCACCATCGCCGGCTGGGGTAACCGCCCGAGCGAGGACCACTGGGCCGGCTTCCACCAGCTCTACAAGCCCACCATCGACGCGGGCGTCCAGTACATCGACGCGATCAACGACCACGACTACGGCGGCCAGCCCACCAATCTGCCCGCCAGCTACGAAGTGGTCCACGCCTACGCGAAGACGAAGTACGGCAAATCGCTGACGTTCTACAACACCGAGTGCGCCTCCAGCAGCGACCCGCAGGTGCACGGCGACAGCGCGACGACCTCCGTCGACCTGGCCAAGTTCACGTGGGTGACCCGCAAGATCGTGCACGCGCTCGACTACGTGCCGGACAAGGCGCACAACTTCGCCCACTTCGGCGTGGGCGGCGGGTTCTGGTCGGACGAAGGCGAGGGCGTGGCCATGGACCTGCTGCGCAACGTGCGCGGCCGCATGATGCACGTGGTCAACCCCGACCCCGGCATCTACGCCGTCGCGTGCGTGGACGGCACGGACCCGCAGAACCCACGCCCGGACAACATGTCGCAGGAAGACGAACTGGTGGTGGTGCTGCTCAACGATCACAAGACGCCGCGCGAGGTGAACCTGGTGGTCAGGCCCATGCAGATCACGCAGTTCACCGGCGCCGTGGAACGCTACATCGACACGCCCGAGGGCAAGCCGTCGCTGCGGGAGCGCAAGGTTGCGGTCGAGCCGGAGGCCCTGCGGATCAGCGCGACGCTCCAGCCGTTCGAGGTGCGCACGTGGACGATCTCGTTGATCAAGCTGCCCGCCGTGATGAAGCCTGAGAAGCCGGTGATGCGCAGGCAGTTCCACGGCCCGGCCATCCTCGAGCAGGTCACCCCGGCTCAGCCGGCCAAGCAGCTTGTGAAGGTGGACGAGGCTTCACGGAGCGGCGCGAAGCGGGCGTGGATCAAGATTGTCACCGAGCGCCTGGCCGAGGGCGAAGGCACGGTGCACTTCAATGATACGGCCATCACGCTGCCCCGCGCCCCGACGCCGGAAAACGCCGCCCGTGTCGTGCGCATCCCCGTCGATGTCGCCGATCTGAAAGCCCTCAACACGCTCATCTTCAGCGCCAAGCGCGGCCACGCCGGCTACCTGCTGGGCATGTGCAGCCTGGTGGTCGAATACGAGTAGCATCAGGCACGAAGGCACGAAGGCACGAAGCAGAAGCAACATCGTCGCCGCCTCTGGTCTGCTGCTTTACTGGTCTGCTGCTTTACTGGTCTGCTGCTCTGCTGCTTTGCTGATTCGCCCAGGGGTTATCCAGCCCCGGCAGCGACGGATCGGTGTTGATGATCATCGAGAACCCCGTCGTGCCGCCGGCGTTTTCCAGCTTGAAGAGGATGTTGTTCACGCCCTTCTTGAAGTGGACCGGCCGCATGTCCTTGGTGACGAAAGGCTCCCAGTGGTGGGGGATCGTGTCGGCGTTGTAGACCGGCTTCTCCAGGTCGTTGACCCAGCAGATGGAATAGTCGTCCGAGCCGAAGGCCACCCAAAGCCACTGGTCGCGCTCCGATTGGACCTGCGTGAAGAAATACCAGATCGCGTTCTTCGTGACCTGGTCCGGGTAGGGCTCGATGCGCATGAACTCGGTCTGCCGGAACCGCCAACGCAGCGTGCGGCCGGTCTTGCTCATGTCGGAGTAGGTCTGGTCGAGATCGACGCCCGCCTCCGGCCCGTAGATGCGATTCAAACTGCCCGGCCGGCCCTTGCCCGCGTCGTAGGCGAACGGCCCGATGACGTACCACGTATTCAGGAACATCCACGGCGCCTGCCGATGCCCCTGCATGATCTTGCCGCCGGGGATGGGTCGGTCCCCGGGGTCGTAGTCGCTGGTGGGGCTGTCATGGATTTCGTGCGGCAGCAGCATCGGACCCGTGTACGGATTGCCGTCGGACCAGATATCCTCGCCGCTGCCGACATGACTGATCGCCGCGCCCTGAAAGGCCATCGGGCTCATATCGTCGCCCCTCACGATGCCCTTGGCCACGTCGCGCAGGTACTGCGATTCCTCGAGAATCTTCCGCGCGCGGTACTCGGCCTCCTGCAGCTCGTCCTTCAACGCCTTGTAGGCGATGTAGGCGTTCTGCCAGCCCATCTCGTCGATCACGATGCGCTGCGGCAGCTTCGATTCATCCAGCGGCGGCCGGCGCGGCAGGCCCGTCTCCGTCACCTTGATCGCGTTCGTCAGGTACGTGCGGCTGACATCCACCAACTGGCACGTCCGCACGCGCTCCAGCGCCTGGTGCAGCCGCACCTCCTGGGCGCGCACGAGGTCGAACTTGCCGATCACCGGCCACGGCTTGAGCGTCGGCTCATTGGCGGTCGGCGGATTCTGAACCAGGCGCACCACCTTGGCCGCGTCCGGCGGCAGATCCGGCAGCTTGCGCAGCGGGTTGTCCGGGTCACGCTTGAAATGGTCGACCAGGCGGTTGTTCTGTTCCGTGCCGAATAAGCGGTTGTAGGCCGCAACGAAGCGCGGGTCCTTCGGGTCGCTGATGTTGCGCGGCACGATGTCGATGCGCTTCTCGCCGGCGGTCGCGTAGATGTCGTGCTGCACGATCTGCGCGTACTTCTCCGCGGCCAGCCCGTCCATCTCGAGCACGACCGCCTCCATCTGCAGATTCACCGCGAGCATCCGCGCCTTGTAGATCTCGTGGAGCTTCTTCACCACGTCGTCCATCTCGCGCTGCGTCATCTCGCTGGGCAGGCCCGTGCGCTTGCCGAAGATCAGCAGCCGTAACTGCGTGGACTCGACCCACACCCCGATCAGCACCGCGACGATCATCAGCGCGAGCACCGGCCAGCGGAAGGCGCGATGGCGGATCCACCCCGGCAGGCGGCTCGGCCGGCGGCGCTCGCTCTGCACGTCGATGTCATCCTCGATCCGCTCGCGCTCGAGCGACGGCGTGATGATCACCACACCCAGGCACACCACGCCCGCGATCAGGGCCATCCACCAGCCCGCGAACGCCCCGAGGAGGATCGTGGCCGCCACCACCACGCCCAGCGCGATCTGCCGGCGCACCACCGCCACCACGAACGGCGCAATGCTGCACAGCAGCGCGACGCCGAAAGCCAGCACCATGTTCATCCAGCCGTCCATCCGTCCGTCTCCGGCCGACCGTCGGCCTACCGGCCATCGCCCACGCGCTCGTCGGACTTGAAGCCGATGTCATTCAGATTGTAGATCTGAAGCACGTTGATCACTTCCACGAGCTTCGAAAACGGTACATTTCGCTCGCAGTCGATCCGCACGCGCGGCAGCTCCCCGCCTTCCTCCAGCGCCTCGTTCACCGCGTCGCTGATACGCTGGTTGAACTTGGTCTTGTTGAGCTGCGCGCTGTCGATGTACCATTGCCCGCTGTTGTCGATGGCTACCACCAGCGACGGCCGGTCGTCCTTCACCGTCTTCGCCGCCGACGCGTGCGGCAGCTTCAGCTCCAGCTCACGGTGGGGATTCACCTGCCACGTGACAAGGAAGAAGATCAACAGCAGGAAGACGCAGTCGATCATCGGCGTCATCGGGATGTCGACGCCTTCGTCATCGTGGTCACGCCTGGCCATCGCCGTCTCCTTCGTCCAGGTCGTCACCGAGCACCAGCCACTCGTTGACCAGGTCGCTGACCTCCGTCTCCAGGATGTCGCCGTACTTGTTCGTCATGTTGCGAAAGATGTGATAGAAGGCCAGGCACGGCACCGCCAGCGACAGGCCGAAGGCCGTGGTATACAGCGCCTTGGCGATGTCGTCGGCGAAGATGCCCGGGTCCTTCACGCCCGTCAGGTGCTTGAAGTTGTCGAATGCGCCGATCATCCCCTGCACGGTGCCCAGCAGGCCCAGCAACGGCGCGAGCATGGCGATCAGCGCCAGTGGAAACGCGCGGCGGAACTCCGGCCGCAACTCGCGCATCCCCATCTCCGCCACGGCCATCGAGACGGCGCCCGGGCTGCTGTGCCGATGCCGCGTGACGAAATCCGTGATGCGCGACAGCGAACTGTGACTCATCGCACAGAACTGGTGAATCTCCTCGTACCGCCGCTGCTTCCACAGGAGGTCGACCCTCGCCGCGAACCCGCGCGGCACGATGCGCCCGCGACGCAGCCGGATCAGCCGTTCCAGCAGAAAGGTCAGCGCGATCACCGACAGCCCCAGCAGCACCCACATGATGATGCCGCCTTTCACGAACTCGCGATAGAACGCCTGGAACTGTTCGCCGATCTCCAACTGCGCCAGCACCGGCATCGGCAGCGCCGTGTCGCCGGCGAACGCCCTCGAAGCGGCGGCGATCACCAGCGCGAACGCCCCCAGGCCGGCGATCGCGCGAAAACGTGTCATGCGTTTGGCCATCGAGACACCTTTCAGTTTCACAAGACTCACGTCATCCAAACCGACGCAGCCGCCCGAGCAACCGGACGCTCCCACCCGCCGCGCTGCGGCTGTTCCCGACGCGGCAAGGTGATGCGCGTCTGCTCGATCGACGGGCGAGGGTCGAAACCGCCCGCCGACGAAGGCGGCCTGCCAATGCAGAAATAAGCGTATCGCCGCCGACGCCTATTGCAGTCAGCAATGTTCGCGCCGCCCGCCGTCGCGCTCACCGCCAAGCATAAACCGGCCGACGATGCGTCGACCGGTTCCGTATTCTGCGTCACCTGTCCGCGTTCATTGCTGCGCGGGCGGGGCGGGGGTCGGTTGCTTGGCATCCGCGGCCGCGCCGGGCGCCGCTGGCTGCTCGGCTTTCGGCGCTGCGGGCTGCTCCGCCTTGGGCGCCTGCTCGCCCGATTCCTTCTTCTTCTGCTGCGCCGGCCTGGCATCCGGTGAAAGCACCATCGTCATGCGCCGACCCATCTGGCGCGGCATGGTTTCCACCTTGCTGGTGTCCTTCAGCGTCTCCGCCACGTCCTGCATGATCTTCAGCCCGATGTCACGGTGCGCCATCTCGCGGCCGCGGAAGAGCATCGTGAACTGCACCTTGTCGTTGCCCTCGAGGAACTGGCGCGCCTTGTTGACCTTGATGCTCAGGTCATGGTCATCGATCTTCGGCCGCAGACGCACTTCCTTCAGCTCGCTGGCCTTGGCATGGCTGCGCGCCTTCTGCTCCTTCTTGCGCTGCTGGTACTTCCACTTGCCGTAGTCCATGATGCGGCATACGGGCGGTTGCGACTGCGGCGCGACTTCCACCAGGTCCAGTCCCGCGTCACGCGCCATGCGCTTCGCTTCGTCGGTGTTGATCACCCCGACCTGTGAGTCGTTTTCGTCGATGAGGCGAACCTGGGGAACGCGGATGAAGTCATTGATGCGAAGCCGTTTGCCGGTGTCGCGCCTGACGGGCTTTGAGCGATGTCTTGCGATGATCCAGTCTCCGATGAGTAACGATAGCCTTCCGACCGACGCGGCCGGGCCGAGCCCTTCCTGAACCATCGGCACAGCTCGTCCGATAGTCCACTGACATTGTAAAGGTAATCGCGGGGAAAGCCACGGGCAAGCCGCAAACCGATTTCCACCGGCCACCTTCATCGTTTGTCGGGGGCCGGACTGAGCCGTCGCAGGGCCGCCGAGGCCCGCTCCGTCACCAGGGCCGTCGGGGCGCCGCCCGCGTACCGCTTCAGCAGTTCCACGGCCGCGTCCGTGCCGATCGTTTCCAGCACTTCGATGGCTCGGACCGTCCGCACCATCCGCTCATCGGTGATGCGCGGGCTGGCCATCGCTTCCAGCAACGCCCGGGCGCGGTAGCGGACCTCGGCCGAGTCGCTCGTCTCGATCGCGTTGCGCAGGGCGTCCATCGCCAGGCGACCCATGCCCCGCAGCCGCTCGGCCGCGTCCTCGCGCGCGGCGAACGAGTCTGCGTCGAGCTGCTCGATCAGGCGGGTGATCCGATCGTCATCCCCCGCGGCCACCGGCAATCGCGCGCCGATCAACGCCACCGCGCCGTCCGCGTCGCGGGCCAGTTCGTGGATGGCCAGGAATCCCCGCCGCCCGTCGGTCGAACCCAGGTCGCGCCACAGCGCCTCCAGGCGCGGCTCGTCGTGCGTCATCGCCTCGAGGACCGGAAGCGGCGGCAGCCGCCAGATCAGAATCGTGCTGTCCCCGCTGCCGCTTGCCAGCAGCGAACCGTCGGCCGAGAAACTCAGTGACGACACCTCGCTCTCGTGGCCGCTGAGCGTCAACACGCGCTTGCCGGTGACCATGCTCCACACATCAACCGTGCCGTTGCGCCCGGACAGTGCGACCAGGTCGCGACGCGTCGGATGAAAACGGATGCATCGCGGCATCGACCTGCCCTCGTCGCTTTCGAACGAGGCGATCGATTGCCCGGTCATGGACTCGAAGACGCGCCCGACCCGGTCGGCGCCGGCGAAGCCGACCAGCCTGCCGACCGGCGACAGCGCCAGCGAGATGCCCAGATGTTTGAGTTGTGAATCCGCGATATGCCCGATCGGCGCCAGGTCACGCGCCCGCAGCACATAGACCCGAAGGTGATTGGCTGCGGCGAGCACCCGGCCGTCCGCGCTGAACGCAAGCGCCATACTGAACGTCGGCAGCGTTCTCGGCGCGACGATCTCCTCGCCGCGCCGAACATCTGACAGCCGCACCGCCCGGTCCGATGTGCCCGTCGCGATCACCTTGCCGTCCGGCGACAACGCCAGCCCGCGGACCAACTGGCCGACTGCCTTCGTGGGAATGGGCTCGCCCTGCAGATCCCAGGCCACCACCTGCCCGTTGGCCCGGTCCGTTGCCGCGGCGACGATCCACTCGTCGGTCAACGCCAGGGTCGCGCCCATGTGGTGCGGGGCGTCGAATGTGAGCAACTCATCGCCTGCCGCCACATCCCACAGTTTCACTTCGCCGTCCGTGCCCGAACTGGCCAGGCGCCGCCCGTCGCCGGACAGGACCACCTCGGTCACCGGTCCCCAGTGTCCCGGCTTCTGCAGAACCCGTCGGCCCTCGGGTAGTTGCCACAGGTCGATCGTGAGGCCCCGCCGCGTCACCGCCAGGCGCGTGCCGTCGCGCGACAGCGCCAATGTGTTGTTGTTCATCCCGCCGCGCGGATAGTGGTGGAACTGCGCCGTCTGCCGGCCCTTCTCAAGATCCCACACGATTGTCGTGTTGTCGTAACTGCGCGACGCCAGCGTGCGGCCGTCCGCCGTGACCGCCAGCGAATGCACGTAGTTCCCGTGGCCGGTCAGCGTTCGGTGCTTGTCGCTCGAAAGGTCGTGGATCTCGATGCTGCCCGACTGCAGGCCGACGATCAGCGACTTGCCGTCCGGCGTGTATTGCACGCTGTAGGCGCGCGACGACGGCTTCAGCGGCTCGCGGGGCTGCTTGCCCGTGGCCGGATCGATGAAACGGACGTATTGCTCAATCCCGTGCGCGGCGATCACCTTGCTGTCCGGGCTGAAGCAAAGCCCCATGACCGTCCCGGGCCGCCCGCGGATCGGGCTCTGGCTGCCCACCAGCGAACGCGTGATGCTGTTGCGCCTCGGGTCGATGATGACCAGGTTCTCCTTCTGGCCCATCCCTCCCGCGGCCAGCATGCCGCCGTCCGGTGAATAGGCCAGCATCCACACCTGGCGGAGCTTGAGCTTCACCATGCTCCGCCGCTTGCGCGTGGCGACATCCCACTGCCACACTTCGCCGTTGGAGTGCCCCGTTGCCAGCGTCCTGCTGTCCGGCGAGAAAGCCACGGCCAGCACCAAGCCTTTCGGACCAGGCAGTTGGGCCAGCGGCCGTCCGACCGCCGGATCCCAGAGCGACACCGTGCCATCCACCAGACCCACGGCCAGCGTCTTCCCGTCGGGAGAGATCGCCACGCAGCGCGGCATGGCGCTGAGCATCGCCCGCGACTGCCCCAGCCGCGCGATCGCATGCCGCGGCAGGGCTCTGGGTTCGCCTCCCGCCGGCGCTGCTTGCGGCTTGTCATCGGCCGGCGCGGCGGGCGCGACGCCAACAACGAGCAGCATCAGCCCGATCAGCCCTGGAATCACCTGCATGCGCATCAATCGGTTCTCCGCCGTGGAAGCATGGTCATTCTAACGCACGTCATGCGGGGAAGGTCCCGCGCGGATGCCGCCTTCGATCGGTTCGGTCAACCTGCCGTCCTGTGCGCACATGGCGGCACCAAAAATTCGGCGTTTCGCGGGTTCGGCAAAGTTTTTCCGCGCCTGTCACACAAAGGACTTGCGCGCGAAGGCCTGCGAAAACAGGCCATCTTCTGCGCACCAGGGCGGTCTTTCTTCCCTAAGTAACTATCTCAAAAGCTCCAATCGGTGCTGACGGCGGAACCAGAGCAGCC
>CAZHJL010000089.1:0-20381 GCA_964532795.1 uncultured Phycisphaeraceae bacterium
GCTGCTCTGGTTCCGCCGTCAGCACCGATTGGAGCTTTTGAGATAGTTACTTAGTGAGGGCCGCTCGGATGTCTCATGGATCAGGAGAAGGTATACCACGGTCATGAGTATGACGACATACAACGGTACGTGCCGAGGAAGCCGCGCGGCCGCGATGACACCTCCTAGTGCGAACAGCAGGATGTGCAGGGACAGCAGCCCACGGAACCCGATGGCCTCGACCGGGTCAACACCCATCGGAAGAAGCACCCCGTTCAATACGATGAACAAGGCCATGAACACCACCGACGACCATACCACGCCGATGCGGGTGATAACGAGGAAAACAAATGGCGCCGCAATGTAGCACTGCACGATCGCGGGAATGAACCAGGGCGATCGCGGCTCGTAGAAGTCGAGCGCGAAGAAGCCAAGCCAGCCATTCGTGAAGCCATGCAGGATGCACCAGACCCAGAACAGCGGGTAGATGCGGACAAGGCGTCTGGTTGCGAACCGCACGAGCAGATTCCTGTCCTTGTTGCTCGACATGCGTTCCAGTGAGAGGTAGATGCCATAGCCACTGAGCAGAAAAAACACCGCGATGAAGCCGTTGGCGTATCCCACGACAGAATCGGTCACAAAGCCGTTCATGAAGTGATTGACGAAGACCGCAAGGATGGCAAGACCTTTCAGGTACTCTGTAATCCCTCGTGTATTTCGCGTTGTGAGGTCGGCCATGGTCCTACGCCCTCGCGCGGTGACTGAGAAGCGCCCACCGGTCGCGGTTGCCGGCGATCATCGATGCCGGTACGCGTTTCGTCAAACACGGCTGTGATTGAACAAAGAGCCCCCAGCCGTGGCCGGGGGCTCTGTGGTTGTCAGCGGTTGTGTGATGTCCTGTCACTGCGCCCGGTTTGCCACCAGGTCGCTCACCACGCTTGGGTCGGCGAGGGTCGACGTGTCGCCGACCTTGTCCGGCTCGTTCTCGGCGATCTTGCGGAGGATGCGGCGCATGATCTTGCCCGAGCGCGTCTTGGGCAGGCCCGGTGCCCACTGGATCACGTCCGGCGAGGCGATCGGGCCGATCTCCGTGCGGACGTGCTTGACCAGTTCCTTCTTCAGGTCGTCGCTGGACTCCACGCCCGCCTTCAGCGTGACGTACGCGTAGATGCCCTGGCCCTTGATGTCGTGCGGGAAGCCCACCACCGCGGCCTCGGCGACCGACGCGTGCGAGACCAGCGCCGATTCGACCTCGGCCGTCCCCATGCGGTGGCCGGACACGTTGATCACGTCGTCCACGCGGCCCAGCAGCCAGTAGTCATCGCCCTCATCCTGCCGGCAGCCGTCGCCGGTGAAGTACATGTTGTCGTACGTGCGGAAGTACGTGTTGACGAACCGCTCGTGGTCGCCCCACGTCGTGCGCATGATGCCGGGCCACGGCGCGGCGATGCACAGCTTGCCCGACTCGCCCTGGTCGCACAGCGTGCCGTCATCACGCACGATGACCGGCTCGACGCCGAAGAACGGACGCGAGGCGCTGCCGGGCTTGAGCGTGTGCGCCCCGGCCAGCGGGGTGATCAGGATGCCGCCGGTCTCCGTCTGCCACCACGTGTCCACGATCGGGCAGTTGCCCTTCCCGATCACACGGTGGTACCACAGCCACACCTCGGGGTTGATCGGCTCGCCGACCGAACCCAGCAGCTTGAGGCTGGAAAGGTCGCGCTTGTTGACCGGGTCTTCGCCTTCGCGCATCAGGGCGCGGATGGCCGTGGGCGCAGTGTAGAACTGGGTGACCTTGTACTTGTCCACCACGTCCCAGAAGCGCCCGGCGTCCGGATAGGTCGGCACGCCTTCGAACATGATGCTCGTCGCGCCGTTGGCCAGCGGGCCGTAGACGATGTACGAGTGGCCGGTGATCCAGCCGATGTCGGCCGTGCACCACCAGATGTCGCCGTCGTGGTAATCGAAGATGTACTTGAAGGTCGTGGCGGTATAGATCATGTATCCGGCGGTCGTGTGCAGCACGCCCTTGGGCTTGCCGGTGGAGCCGGAGGTGTAAAGGATGAACAGCGGATGTTCGGCCTCGACCCATTCGGGCTCGCACTCGGCCGGCACGTCGGCGGTCAGGTCGTGCCAATAGTGGTCTCGCCCGTCCTGCATGGGCACACTGTTGCCGGTGCGCTTGACGACGACGATCTTCTCGACGCTCGGGCACGCGGCCGCGGCCTTGTCGGCGTTGGCCTTCATCGGGATATCGTTCTTCGGGCCGCGCAGGGCCGTGTCCTGCGTGATGATGACCTTACACTCGGAGTCGTTGATGCGATCGCGCAGCGAGTCGGCCGAGAAGGCGCCGAACACCACCGAGTGAATCGCGCCGATCCGGGCGCAGGCCAGGCAGGCGATGGCCGCCTCGGGGATCATCTGCAGGTAGATGCAGACGCGATCGCCCTTCTGCACGCCGATCTTCTTCAGCGCGTTGGCAGCCTTGCACACCTCGGTGTACAACTGCCTGTAGGACAGCGTGCCGTCTTCGCCGGGCGTATTGCCTTCCCAGATGATGGCCGTCTGGTCGCCGCGCGTTTCGAGGTGCCGATCGAGGCAGTTAACGGTGATGTTTGTCACCCCGCCCTCGAACCACTTGATGAACACTTCGTCGCCGAAGCTGTAGTCGCGCACGCTATCCCACTTCTTCTGCCACACGAAGGTGTCGGCGATCTCGGACCAGAAACCCTCGGGGTCCTCGATCGACCGGTCATACATCTTCTGGTACTGGTCGAACGAGGAGACGTGGGCCTTCGCGGCGAAATCCGGCGGTGGCGGAAGGGTTTTGCCCTCAGTGGCGGGTGACGAATTCGATGCGGTACTCATGAATCGGACTCCTTGGAGGTTGCGGACCTGCGCGGCCGGACCGTTCCAGCCGATCCTGCTTCGCGCTCATGTCCTGCGTGTTGGCCGCCCCGGGCCCGACAACCAGCGTCGGCACGATCCGCCCGTTGCGGCCGCTTTCTTGTTTCACGAACGGCACAATGCTCCTGCAAACGGTCACTCGCCCCCGGCCGCAGCCGGCGCAACGGCAACCGCCTCTCTTGGCTTCTTATCCATCACTTTCAGTCCCACGGCCAGGACCGCGGAAACCAGACACAACGCCGCTGCCAATGCGAAGGCAGCGAAATAGCTGCCGGTCTGTTCCTTGGCCATGTTGCCCGCGGCAATGCCCACCACGCCCGCCACGCCATAGCTGGTGAAAACCCAGCCGTAGTTGGCGCCGAGGTTCTTCGCGCCGAAAAGGTCGGCCGTGGCAGAGGGGAACAACGCGAAATTGCCGCCAAAGTTGAACCCGATGATCGACGCCCCGACCGCCAGCGTCAGCTCCGTATTCAGCATGCCCAGCACGAACAGCATCACCGCCTGGAAACTGAACATCGCGACGAACGCAAGGGTGCGGCCGATCCAGTCCGAGACGAAACCCCAGACAATGCGACCCAGCGCATTGAAGATCGCCAGCCACCCCACCGCACTGACGCCCTTGTTGAAGATCCACTGCCGCGCGGCTTGAGCGTCGGTGTCGAAGCCCGCACGCCATTCGTCAAACCCCCCTTCCAGAGAGCCGCGCGCCGCCGCGAGGGCCGAGGCGATCCAGCCCTTGGCGTCCGTCGCCTTCGCCGCGTCAACCAACTGTTCGCCTGCGAAACCCTTCAAAATGCCGATCACCATGAGGCCCGCCATGGCGCCGCTGAAGAACATCAGCCAGAGCACGTAGAACGAGGGGCGCTTCAGCGTATCCTGCCAGTGCGAGTCGGCAACGGCGGCGGCCTTCGTCGACACCACGCCCGGCGGGTTGCGCAGCAGCATCGCGCCGATGATCACCCCCACCAGACACACGACGCCGTGAATCAGGAAGAGATTCACCACGCCATTGGCTTTGATGTAGTTTTCTGCGCTGAATGGAATCCAACTCTGGCTGAAGACGTACGCCCCGAAACCGAATCCCGCGACGGCAATACCCGCCACCAGTCCCTTCTTGTCCGGGAACCACTTCACCAATGCCGCGATGGGACATACATAGGCAAAGCCAATGCCGACGCCCGCCAGGAAGCCGATCGTGCCCCACAGCAGCAGGACGCGGTCCACCTGCGCATCAGCGCCGACGAAGCGTTGCCCCACCGCCACCGCCGCGACGATGACCATGGTCACGATGCCGAACGGCAGGTACTTCAGCGCCGGCATCTTCTCCGTGTCAACCTTGCCGAACAGCGCGTGGTAGAGCATCAACAGCACCAGCGCCACCGCCCCCGAGAGCGCGGCGTGGGCGATGAACAACACCACCGGCGAACGCATGAAGCCCGCGACCAGAAAGCCCAGCCCCATCAAGATGGCGCCGATCACGGCCGGAAAGCGCGGGCCCTTCACATCCTGCACGCGACCGGCGATCACCATCGCGATCGCGAACGACAGAATGCAGATCGAGAATGCGTACTTGAGATAGCCGGCCTCTTTCGCCTTGCGGGCATCCACCGCCGCGGCATCGGCGACGATGCGATGGCCCTCGACCAGTTCGCCGCCCCGAGCCTTGGCCAGCGCCGCCTTGACGTCGCCGCGGGAATCGTAGACCAGGAAGCCCGACACCGGTTTGCGTTGACCGATGGCCTGCTTCCGCTTTTGAGCAGATTCCTCGTCCGGGACAATGATGTACCCCTCGGTGCTCTCGTCCGCTTCGACCATCGCTTCGGCCTCCGCCGAGGTGATGACCCGGTCGGACATCTCGTCCCACGTCACCACATTTGTCTCCGCGATGACCGGGGGATAGACCTCGGCCTGCAGCGGCGGCCAGAAGATGCTGTAGCCATACACCGTGCCCAGGATCAACTGCACGATGATCGCCCCCACCAGGACGAGGTAGCGGTTTCCGCCGGCCGGCGCATCGACGACATCTTTACCCATCATGGACCCTTTCACTGTCGCCAGTTGGAAGAAGGGCGGCGACATCTTTCCCTGCGATGGCTCTGCCAGAACGAATGAGGCAGAACCCTCACGCAGCCGCAGTACGACCGGTTGCGATGATGCTGGTCGAACGTCACTCGCATCGCGCCGTCACGACTTGTGCGCGTCGCGAAACGTCGGACAGATTTCGGCCCGGCGGGTGAATTGACCCCAAACACGGCGCGGCCAGACCCACCACGCGTCACACATCAGGCCCCGTATGTCGGTGCTGCGCACCATCAAAAAACGTGCCGACCTCTGGCACGTCACAGCCATCCCAAGTTTCGCTCGTCAGGCTTGTTCCGCCGACGATGCTTCATCCTGCCATGTACCGAACCGGCAAGCATGAACGTTCCTGTTTGGACCGTCGCCCCAAAACATGCAGGCGTCAGCACTACACAATCACCAGCGGCGGCAGCTACCTGAAATGAACAGCCGCCGCCTCCAAACGAGGCCCGATTTTAGCACCCGCTGGTCCGGTTGCAAATCCGCCCGGCGACCGGTGCGCGGCCCCCGCGAACCCCACGCCCGACCACAGCCCGGCGCGACGTGCTAGGCCGCACTTCGCCCCACGCCGGCGGTCCCGGACCGACCCGCTCATTTCTTCACCCCCCGGGCTGGAAAATGCAGTCGATTGGGTTATCTTTACACACAGGCTGGCCGACGCTCCCGCCGGCGGCATTTCATCTACGGCAAGGAGTCACTCGTCATGTTGCTCAAGGTTCATTCACACAAGCCGGGCGCCTGGGAAGGGCAAGGTGTTGTTTCAGAAAACGGCGGCGAGCGTAAGACCGTCCTCGTGATCGACGGCCGGCCGATCAGCCCCGAGCAGGCTGAACAGGCGGACTACGAAGTCTCCGACGCCACCGCCGAGGAACTGTCCAAGCTCCGCGAGGCGGGCTACCACCTGCGCGGCACCTTCTCGGCCAAGGAGATGAACGACGCCAAGCAGGCCATCCGTGTGATTGTCCGGTGGCAGAAGGCCACCGAGTTCACCCCCGAGGACTTCGCCTCGCGGCTGAAGGTCCCCGTCGCCCTCGCCCACGCCGCCGCCGACGAACTGGCCGCCAACGGCGAACTCGAGCACACCCAGGGCCGCTACCGGCTCAAGTCCTACGGGATGATCTGACCGCCGCGAGAGCAGGAATCAGGTGACGACCTGGGGCGGTGCGCCGCGCCGCCCGCCGGTGCCTTTCGCGCTTTACATCAGCCCCCGATAGCCCGATACTAACCGCCGCGTTTGGGAGGCCATCCCGGGCGAGCGTTCGACAGAACGGCGCTCGCACTGTTGTGGCGGGGCCGTGAGGCTTGTCATGTTCGTTGCCCAGTCTGTCGGCGTATTGGATACGTTGCTGGTCGTCCTCTATCTGGCCGTGATCGGCTACCTGGGGTGGCTCGGCTATCGGCGCACGCGCGGCGCGGCGGATTACCTGATCGCCGGACGGCAGGTTCATCCCTTCATCATGGCCGTCAGCTACGGGGCTACCTTCATCTCGACCAGCGCCATCGTCGGATTCGGCGGGGTCGCCGCCATGTTCGGCATGAGCCTGCTGTGGTTGGTCTTCGCCAACATCTTCATCGGGGTGTTCCTGGCATTTGTGGTCCTCGGCCCGGTCACGCGCCGCATGGGGCACCGGCTTGATGCGCATACCTTCCCTGAACTGTTGGGAAGGCGCTACCAGAGCAAGGCGGTGCAGGTCTTCGCCGGCCTGGTGATCTTCCTGTTCATTCCGCTCTACGCCGCAGCCGTGCTGATCGGCGGATGCGAGTTCATCGCGGCCCGGTTCGGCGTGCCCTACCCGGCGGCGCTGCTCATCTTCAGCGCGATCGTCGCCTCCTACGTCGTCGTCGGCGGGCTCAAGGGGGTGATGTATACCGACGCGCTACAGGGCGCCATCATGTTCGTCGGCATGGCCGTTCTGCTGGTCTGGACCTACAGCGAACTGGGCGGGGTTGCCGTCGCCCACGAGCGACTGGGAGACATGGCCGACGAAGCCTTTGTCGGATTCAGGGCCATCGGTCACGAGGGATGGACGGCCATGCCCGCGTTTGGATGGGGCGATACGAAGCATGACCTGTGGTGGATCGTCATCTCGACCATCACGCTGGGCGTCGGCATCGGCGTGCTCGCCCAACCCCAGCTTGTCGTGCGCTTCATGACGGTCAGGAGCCGCCGGCAACTGAACCGCGCGGTGCTTGTCGGCGGTGTGTTCATCCTCATGATGGTCGGCGTCGTGTACGTGGTCGGGGCGCTGAGCAATGTCTACTTTGCCCGGCACGAGCAGATCACCGGGCACCTCGTCGGACCGCACGAACCAACCAGGATCATTCTGAAAAAGGAACGCGGGGTACTGAAGCGGGTCGATTGCCAGTTGCTGCATATCGACGTGGACGGCGACCAGTTGGCCGATGTGCACGTGATCAGGCAGGGATTGGGCAAGGCCGAGGCGATTCTACCCAAGGCCGACGTGACGACCTTGGCCAATGGGCGTGTCGAGGTGCGGCCCCGTGCGACCAGCTTCGTCCGCGCGGTGGTTCACACGAAGGACGGCTGGGCCCTCAACGCCGACAGCATCGTGCCGTTGTACATCACGCAATCCCTGCCGGCGTGGTTCGGCGTCGTCTTCCTTTTGACGCTGCTCGCCGCCGCGATGAGCACCGCGTCGAGCCAGTTCCATGCCCTGGGCGCAAGCATCGCGCGCGACGTCTGGCTGCCGCTGACGGGCAAAGACGGACGTGCGATGGCCGTCACACGGATCGGCATCCTCATCGGCATCACCATCGCCGTCCTCTTCGCCTACTACGCGCGAGGCGGGTACTTCATCGCACGGGCCACGGCCATCTTCTTCGGCCTGTGTGCCTCGACCTTCCTTCCGGCATTTGTCGGTGGACTGTTCTGCAAGTGGGTCACGCGGGCCGGCTGCATCGCCTCCATGGTCATCGGCTTCACGGTCTCGGCCGGCTGGCTCACACTCGTCAAGGCGAAGGAGGCGGGCGCGATCGGCATCGTCCAGGAGTTGACCGGCGGCAAGCCCAGCCTGTTGGCCGATTACCCCAACTGGCCCGTGGTTGACCCGGTCGTCATCGCCCTGCCGCTGTCGGTATTCACCCTCGTACTCGTCAGCATGGTCACGCGCAAGCCGTCGGCCGAGCACCTGGCCCTGCTTTGGCCGCCGCGCAGATAGGCGAGCCGCCGCCTTGCGCGGCGAACGCTCACCGCTTGCCCATCAACCCCTCCACATGGATGATCGTCGACCGCCGCAGCGAGTCCGGGTCGTAGCCCCCTTCCAGTACGCTCACCAGTCTGCCCTCGCACAGACGGTCGGCCAGGGCGGTCAGTTCGCCGGTCATCCACGCGTACGAGTCCACCGACAGGCAGATGTCGGCCAGCGGATCCTCCGCCACCGCGTCGAAGCCCGCGCTGACGAGCACGAACTGCGGATCGAAAGCTTCCAGCTTCGGCATGATCGTTTCACTGAACGCCTTGCGGTAGGCCCCATCCCCGTCGCCGGGAAGCATCGGCAGGTTGATGGTGTAGCCCGAGCCCTTGCGGTTGCCCGTCTCGTGCTCGAAGCCGGTGTGGGGGAACAGGAAATGCGGGTGCTCGTGGATGGACACCACCAGCACGTCATCCCGATGCTCGAACGTGTGCTGCGAGCCGTTGCCGTGGTGGACGTCGAAGTCGACGATAGCCACGCGCTTCAGTTCGTGCGCCGCCAGCAGGTGCTCGGCCGCGATGGCGATGTTGTTGAACAGGCAGAACCCTTTGGCCAGGTCGTGCTCGGCGTGGTGCCCGGGCGGCCGTACGGGGCAGAACGCGCGGCCGACCGTCTTCGCCATCACCGCATCGCACGCGCCGATCACCGCCCCGGCGGCGGTCAGCGCCGACCGGTAGCTGTGATCGCAGATGTGCGTGTCCTGCGCGCCGATCCACGGCGCCCCCTGCTCGCACGCGACCTTCACCAGTTCCACGTACACCGGGTCATGAACCACGTGCACCTGTTCGATGGTCGCTGGCGCGAAGTCGAGCGGCGTCAGCCGCTGATCAAGCTTCGAATCGCGCAGGGCACCGAGGATCGTGTGCAGGCGGTGCACCCCTTCCGGATGATCCGGCTGCGTCACATGCCGCACAAAGTCCTCGTGGTATGTCCAGCCAACTTCCATGCCGCGCTACCTGATGTGAAGAAACGTGACCTGAAACACCGAACGCAAACGTTTACGCAATGGTAACACAACGCCATCGGCCGATCATCCCGGCGCTTCCCGCGGGCGCCGCTCGCCCGCTATCCATGTAGTGACCGCGTGGTATGATACGATCCGCTTTCGGACGAATCGTCCGTCTGCAGTGAATTCTGATGACTCCCGTCGTGGAAGGAACGCCGCACCATGAGCATTGAGAAGATGATCCATCCCGCTTCCATCGCGGTGGTGGGCGCCTCGCGCGAAGAGGGGAAGGTCGGCAACGAAATCCTCTCCAACATCATCGACGGCGGCTTTGAGGGCGACATCTACCCGGTGAACCCCCAGGCCGACGAAGTACTCGGGCTGAAGGCCTATCCCGACCTGCGCGCCATCGGCGCCGTGCCGGACCTGGCCATCATCGTGGTGCCGGCGTCGATCGTGCCGAAGGTGATGAACCAGTGCGCCCAGATCGGCGTCAAGAGCGTGATCATCATCACCGCCGGCTTCAAGGAGATCGGCGAAGCCGGCGCGAAGCTCGAGAGGGAGATCGAGCGCATCGCCCGAAGCCGCCAGATTCGCGTGGTGGGGCCCAACTGCCTGGGCATCATGGTGCCGCGCAACAAGCTCAACGCCAGCTTCGGCGGCGAGCTGCCGGCGCCGGGCGCTATCGGCTATCTCTCGCAATCCGGCGCGCTGCTCTGCGCCATCCTCGACATGGCCCGCACCGAACAGATCGGCTTCTCGGCCACCTTCTCCATCGGCAACAAGGTGGACGTGGACGAGCTGGACATTCTCCGCGTGCTCGGCCAGGACCAGGATACCCGTGTCATCGCCGGGTACCTCGAGAGCATCAACGACGGCAACGCCTTCGTCCGCGAGGCGGAGCGCGTCTCGCAGCACAAGCCCATCCTGCTGATGAAGTCCGGCGGCACCGGCGCCGGGGCGCGGGCCGCATCGTCGCACACCGGGTCGCTGGCCGGCAGTGATGAGGTCTACGAGAGCGCCTTCGATCGTGCGGGCATCATTCGCTGCCCATCGGTGCGGGCGCAGTTCGACTACGCACAGGCCTTCACCATGCAGCCGCTGCCTGCCGGCAACCGGATCGCCGTGGTCACCAATGCCGGCGGCCCGGGCATCATGGCGGCCGACGCCATTGAGCGCCACGGCATGGCCTTCGCCGAACTGGACCACCGCACCATCAACCACCTGCGCGAGGTGCTGCCCGAGGCGGCCAACGTCCTCAATCCCGTGGACGTGCTCGGCGATGCCCTGGCCGACCGCTACGAGCAGGCCATGCGCATCGTCATGGATGACGAGGGTGTGGACGGCATGCTCGTCCTGCTCACGCCGCAGGCCATGACCCAATGCGAGGACACCGCCCGCGCCGTGGTCCGCATCTCGCAGCAGACCGATGGGATGCCGATCTTCGCCTCGTTCCTCGGCGGCAACGATGTGCGACAAGCCAATGAAATCCTGCGCAACGGCAGCGTACCGGCCTACGACTCGCCCGAGTTCGCCGTCTCAGCCGCGCACGTGATGGCCGAATACGCCCGCTGGCGCAGCCGGCCCAAACGGGTGGTCAAGCTCTTTCCCGTCAACCGCCATCGCGTGCAACGCATCGTCGACCGGCAACTGCGGCGCGGCATGCGCGAGATCGGCGAGATGGAGTCCAAGGAAATCCTCGAGGCGTACGGCTTCGTCACCCCCAAGGGGTCGATCGCCACCACCGCGGACCAGGCGGGCAACATCGCCGATCAACTGGGCTATCCCGTCGTGCTCAAGATCTGGTCCCCCGACATCATCCACAAGACCGATGTCGACGGCGTCAAGCTCGGACTGAAGAACGCCGAAGAGGTGCGCGACGCCTTCGACCTGATGATGTACCGCATCCCCATGCGCAAGCCGGACGCCCAGATCCTCGGCGTCCTCGTCCAGGAGATGGTGCAGAAGCACACCGAAGTGATCCTCGGCATGAACCGGGACCCGCGCTTCGGCCCGCTGATGATGTTCGGCATGGGCGGCATCTTCGTCGAGGTGCTCAAGGACGTGTCGTTCTACCTCGCACCGCTGACCGCCGACGAGGCGCGGCAGATGCTCGTCAACACCCGCACGTACCGCATGCTCAAGGGTGTGCGCGGCCAGGAGGGCGTGGATATCGACGCCATCGCCGAGGCGTTGCAGCGCCTTTCGCAACTTGTCACCGAATTCCCCGAAATCCAGGAAATGGACATCAATCCCTTCGTCGTCGGCCCGCCGGGCGTGACGCCCATCGCCGTCGATGCACGCATCAGCGTGGAAACGCCGCGGAAGGGCAAGTAGCCGCGATGCGCGCGGCGGAAAAGGACAGGATTCCATGCCCGAGTCGTTCGACTGGCAGCAACGCTACAAGGACCGCATCACCAGCGTCGCCGAAGCGATGAAGTTCGTGCGACCGGGCAACACCGTCTTCATCGGCACCGGCTGCGGCCAGCCGCAATGCCTCCTCAACACACTGGTCAAGGAGACGGAGCACGTTTCGGATGTGCGCATCGTCCACCTGCTGACCATGGGCGACGCGCCGCACATCGAGGAGCCGTACCGCGACAGGTTCCGCATGAGCACCTTCTTCGTCGCCCCGAATGTGCGCGAGGCGATCGGCGCCGGTATCGGCGAGTACATCCCGATCTTCCTGCACGAGATCCCCGCCGAGTTCAGCGAGGGACGCATCCCCATCGATGCGGCGCTGATATCGGTTTCGCCCCCGGATGCGCGCGGCCTGTGCAGCCTCGGCGTCTCCGTCGACATCTGCCGCGCCGCCGCCACCAACGCCCACTACGTCATCGCGCAGGTCAACCCCCAGATGCCGCGCACCTTCGGCGACAGCTTCATCCACGTCAACCAGATCGACGCGCTCGTGCCCCATGACGAACCGTTGATCGAAGTCCCGCCGCCCAAGCTCGATGAACGCCTGCGCCGCATCGGCGAGAACGTGGCCCGCCTCGTGGAGGACGGCTCGACCCTCGAGTTCGGCATCGGCGACGTCCCCCAGGCCGTGGCCGAGTTCCTTCACGACAAGCGCGACCTGGGCGTCCATACCGAGATGTTTTCCGACTGGATCATCGAGCTGATCGAGTGCGGCGCCGTCAACTGCTCGCGCAAGAGCATCAATCGCGGCAAGGTCACCGCTTCGTTCTGCATGGGCTCGCGCAAGCTGTACGACTTCATCGACAACAACCCGATCTTCGAGTTCCATCCGTCGGAGTATGTCAACGATCCGTTCGTCATCGCGCAGCATGAGAAGATGGTGGCGATCAACGTGGGTTTGGAAATCGACCTGACCGGCCAGGTCTGCTCCGACTCGCTGGGTCACAACTTCTACAGCGGCTTCGGCGGGCAGGTGGACTTCATCCGCGGCGCCGCCCGCGCCCGCGGCGGCAAGGCTATCATCGCCCTGCCCTCCACCGCGCGCGACGACACCGTCTCGCGTATCGTCCCCGCCCTGACCAAGGGCGCCGGCGTGGTCACCAGCCGCGGGGATGTGCATTACGTCGTCACCGAATACGGCATCGCCTACCTGCACGGCAAGTCCGTGCGCGAACGGGCGCTTGAACTGATCAACATCGCACACCCCAAGTTCCGCAAGCAACTCATCCAGGAGGCGAAGCAGGTCAAGCTGCTGGCCGAGGACCAGATCGAGCTGTCGTGGGACGAGTTGCGCTACCCCGAGGAACTCGAGCGCTACGCCACGCTGCGCGACGGCTCCGAGATCTTCTTCCGGCCGGTCAAGCCGACCGATGAAGACGAACTGAGCGAAATGCTCTACTCGCTCAGCGCCGATTCCGTCCGCACGCGCTTCTTCACCTCGACGATGACCTTCCCCCATCGCGATGTCCAGCAACTGACCAACATCGACTACGAGAACAACCTGGCCATCGTCGCCATCGTGCCCGGGCCCGCCGGCGAAGAGGAGATTGTCGCCATCGGCCAGTACTTCAAGGACCCGCGCACCAACTCCGCCGAGGTCGCGTTCATCGTCCACGACGACTGGCAGGCGCGCGGCATGGGGTCATTCCTGCTCGATTACCTGCGGCAGATCGCCGTCCAGCGCGGCATCAGGCAGTTCGACGCCAAGGTGCTCTCACGCAACAAGTCCATGCTCCACGTCTTCTACAACTCCAACATCCCCGTCCACTCGGAGTTCGACGGCGAAGCCTACACGCTGCGGCTGGACCTGGTCTAGCCGCCCGGGATGGGCCGCGGCAGGCGGCGCAGGCCCCCCAAACGGACCCGCGGCGATCATGCCGGCCGGCGGCCGCCAAATCCGTGTCTCCATCGGACGTTCACGGGGATACCCACGCCGGGCTCGCCGTAATAGGATATGGCCGTCTTCCGTTTGGCTGGAATGCCCGGAAGGCCGCCCACCGCGGCCGGCGCCCGGCGCATCACGTGTTCACAAAGCGAGGTCCGGATGACTGACCGCCGACTCCTGCCCCTCGTCGCACTTGCCGTCGTGCTGGCGCCGCTTGCCGCCCGCGCCGATGGCACGCCCAAGCCCGTCCCGCCCTACGAAAAGTCGCTCGCGTTCAAGATCGTCAACCCGATCGACCGCCACGTCCTCGCGCGGCTCAAACAACACGACATCACCCCCGCCGGCCTGTGTTCGGATGAAGTGTTCGTTCGACGCGTCTATCTCGATGTCATCGGCCGGCTGCCCACGCCCGACCAGGCCGCCTCTTTCGCCCGCGATGAAGACCCGCAGAAACGCGCCAAGCTGATCGACCGGCTCCTCGCGCACGACGCCTTCGTCGACTACTGGACGATGAAGTGGTGCGACATCCTGCGCGTCAAGTCCGAGCACCCGATCAACCTCTGGCCCAACGGCGTGCAGGCCTACCACCGCTGGATCCGCCAGTCGATCGCGACGAACAAACCCTACGACCAGTTCGCCCGCGAACTGCTGACTTCCAGCGGCAGCAACTTCCGCGTGCCGCCGGTCAACTTCTACCGCGCGGTGCAAGGGCACGACACGTCAGCCATGGCCCACGCCGCGGCTCTCACCTTCATGGGCACGCGCATCGATCACTGGCCCGAACAGCGCCGCGAGAACCTCGAAGCCTTCTTCTCGCGCGTCGCCTTCAAGGGCACGGCCGAATGGAAAGAGGAGATCGTTTACCTCGATCCGGCCGCCGACACGCCGCTGCGCGCCGTCTTTCCCGACGGCAACGCCGTCGTCATCAAGACCGGGCAGGATCCCCGCCGGGTCTTCGCCGACTGGCTCATCGAACCGAACAACCCCTACTTCACTCGCAACATCGTTAACCGCGCCTGGTGCTGGCTGCTGGGGCGCGGCATCATCCACGAACCGGATGACATCCGCGACGACAATCCGTGTGTCAACCCCGAACTGCTGGCCTGCCTCGAAGCCGAACTCAAGGACGCGAAGTACGACCTCAAACACCTGTTCCGGCTGATCCTCAACTCCCGCACCTACCAGCAGTCGGCCATCCCCCGCAGCAAGCACGAGCAGGCCGAGGCCCTCTTCGCCTTCTATCCCGTGCGGCGGCTGGAGGCCGAGGTGCTCATCGACGCGCTGGTCGATCTGTTCGGCGGTCCCGAGCGGTACCAGAGCCCGATCCCCGAGCCCTTCACCTTTGTCCCCGACTACCAGCGCACCATCGCCCTGGCCGACGGCAGCATCACCAGCGCGTTTCTCGAGATGTTCGGCCGTCCTTCACGCGATAGCGGGCTCGAATCCGAACGCAACAACCAGCCGACCAACGCCCAGCGCCTCCACCTGCTCAACTCCACGCACATCCAGAAGAAGATCGCAGGCAGCCCGAGGCTCAACCAGCTCATCGGCAACTCGCGCGGCAAGCGCGCCCTCGTCATCAACGGGCTCTACATGGCCATCCTGTCGCGCCGGCCCACGCCGGCCGAACGCGACGTCGCGCGGGCTTACCTCTCAGGCAGAGGCGCGGCCTACCGCGACGGCGCCCATGACCTGGCATGGGCCCTGATCAACAGCAAAGAGTTCCTCTACCGTCACTGATCGTGAGAGATACCGCGATGACGATCGATACCCCTTCATTCCGACCCACGCGTCGTGACGCCATCAAGTCCGCCCTGGCCGGCGCCGGCGCGCTAATGCTCGGCGGCCCGAGCCTGCTGGCCGCAACCAAGGCAGCCGCGCCCAAGGCGATCAAGCCGCGTGCCAGATCGCTCATCCAGATCTGGATGTGGGGCGGCCCGTCGCACCTGGACACCTTCGACCCCAAGCCCGATGCCGGCTACGACTACTGCGGACCGCTCGACAAGGTGATCGATACCAACGTCGAAGGCATTCGGATCAACGCCACGCTGCCGCTGCTGGCCCGGCAGGCGGACAAGTACGCCATCATCCGCAGCATGACCCACGGCATCAACGGCCACGAAACCGCGGCCTACCTCATGCAGACCGGGCGCATGCCCGGCCGCCTCGTCTACCCCAGCGTCGGCGCAGTCGTCTCGAAGTTCAAAGGCTATGACGCCGGCTACCAGGGGCTCGTGCCGCCCTACATCGTCCTCACCCGTTCGCAGGGACGCTTCTCAGAAGCCGGGCTCTTGGGCCAGCGCTACAAGCCGTTCTGCACCGGCGGTGATCCCAACGCCGCGCGGTTCGTCGTCGAGGGCATCGTCAGCCAGGGCGTCAGCGACGAGCGGCAGAAACAACGGCGAAAACTACTGCATGATCTCGACACGCTCGGCAAGGCCATGCCCGACAGCGATGAATTCCAGAAACTCGACGAAGCCGAAGAAGCCGCCTACGAGACGATGTTCGGCGAAGCGCGGCAACTCTTCGACCTCGCCCAGGAGAAAGACGAGCTGCGCGAACGATACGGACGCAACACGTTCGGCCAGTCCTGCCTGATGGCGCGGCGGCTGGTCGAGGCGGGCGTGCCCCACATCACCATCAACTACGGCGGATGGGATACCCACAAGCAGCACTTCCAGGCCATGACGCGTCGGCTGCCGCAACTGGACGCCGGCATGGCCACACTGCTGGCCGACCTGTCCGAGCGCGGCCTGCTCGACAGCACCATCGTCTGGTGGGGCGGCGAGTTCGGCCGCACGCCCCGCGTACAGTGGGAACCGCCCTGGAACGGCGGGCGCGGCCACTTCGGACGATGCTTCACCTGCGTGGTCGCCGGCGGCGGATTCAAGGGCGGACAGGTCGTCGGCGCATCGGACAAACACGGCGACACCGTCGCCGACCGACCCGTCTATCCGCCCGATCTCATCGGCAGCATCTACGAACTGATGGGCATCGACCCCGACGGCCCCCTGCCCAATCCGCGCAACCTTGACCTCGCCCTGCTACCCACGAAAGAACCCGGCGTGCAATCCGCCGGCCGCCTCAAGGAGATCATGTCCGCGTGAAAAACGTGACGCCCATCGCCATCGCCGCGCTGCTGATTGCCGCCTGCGCCGCCGCCGGGCAAACCGCGAAGCGCGATCCGCACATCGGCTACCTCTACCCCGCCGGCGCCCGGCGCGGCCAGACCGCCCGCGTGCTCGTCGGCGGCCAGTTCCTCCGGGGTGTGAGCAGCGTGCACATCAGCGGCGACGGCGTCACCGCCAAGGTGGTCAAGACCTACGGGGCGCTGCGCAACATCAACGGCGACCAGCGACAGGAACTGCAACGCCGCATGAGCCGGTGCGCCACCGCGCGATGGCAGGAACTGGTCAAAGCCGGGCACGTCAAGGGCCAGGTCCCGCGCTGGCTGGCGCGCAAACCCAAGCCGCGCGATCCCAAGGCCGAGCCGGTGACGCTCCCCGAGCATCCCCTGCTCAACAACTGGGAGAGCATGTCGCTGCGCGAACTGGCGTACGTCTACGCCCGGCTGACCGACCGGCGCAAACAGCAGCAGAACGCCCAGATCGCCGAGACGGTGGAGATCGAAGTGACGATCGACGAGAACGCCGCGCCCGGCGATCGTGAACTGCGCCTGATCGGGCGCGGCGGGATGACCAACCCGATGGTCTTCCAGGTGGGGCAGTTGCCTGAAGTCCGCGAGATCGAGTTCAATGATCCGCAGTCGCTTCGGATGCTGCCGCGCCCCGAACCGTACGCACTGCCGGTCGTCATCAACGGACAGATCCTCCCCGGCGATGTCGACCGGCTGCGCTTCCGCGCCGAGAAGGGCCGGCAACTGGTCATCGAAGTTCAGGCGCGGCATCTCGTGCCGTTCCTCGCCGACGCCGTGCCCGGTTGGTTCCAGGCGGTGGTCACCATCTACGACGAGCGCGGCAACGAACTGGCCTTCGCCGATGACCATCACTTCGATCCCGATCCGGTCATGCTCTTCGAGCCGCCCGCCGACGGCGTGTACGAACTGGAGATTCGCGATTCCATCCACCGCGGCCGGGAGGATTTCGTCTACCGCCTCAGCATCGGGCAGTTCCCCTTCATCAAGAGCCTGTTCCCCGCCGGGGCGCGGATCGGTCATCCGGTCGATGCTCGCATCACCGGCTGGAACCTGCCGACACGCACCCTCGCCCTGCCTGCTCAGCGCGAGGGACTATGCTCGCTTCAGCTTGATCACCCCGTTCGCCATTCCAACACCGTTTACTACCGCGTGGGTGAGCTGAACGAGGAACGCGAACGCGAGCCCAATGACCGCTTCGCCACCTCGCACGTGTTGAAGGCGGGCGTCATCGTGAATGGACTGGTCGCGAATGACGGTGATGTGGACATCTACCGCATCATCGGCCGCGCGGGGCAGCCGATTGTCGCCCGCGTCGCGGCGCGTCAGCTTCGCTCGCCGCTCGACGCACTGCTGCGGCTGACCGACGCCTCCGGCGACACCATCGCCATCAATGACGACAACGTGGACAAGCAGGGACACCTGCATCGCGGCATGGGCGTGCTGACGCACTTCGCCGATGCCTGCCTGAGCACCACGCTGCCGGCCGACGGCACGTACTACCTGCACGTCTCGGACGTCACCGGCCACGGCAGTCCGGCCGGCAGCTACCGGCTCTACTGCGGCCCGCCGCGCCCGGACTTCGAACTGATGGTCGAACCGTCGAGCATCAGCCTCACTGCCGGCACGTGCGCGCCGATCACCGTCCACGCCATCCGGCGCGACGGGTTCGACGGACCGATCACGCTCAAGCTCGGCCAAGGCGCGAAGGGGTTCGCGGTGAACGGCGCGGTCATCCCCGCCGGCCGGGACCGCGTGCGGCTGACGATCACCGCGCCCCCCAGGCGATTCGACGCACCGATCGAACTGTCCCTGACGGGCAGCGCCAAGGTGGCCGGGCGTCCGGTCACGCGTCAGGCCACGCCGGCCGACGATGTCATGCAGGCATTCCTCTGGCGTCACCTGGTGCCCGCCGAGCAGTGGCTGGCGACGGTCGGTGGCGGCGGACGCCTGTCCTCGGTGCTCAAACGTGCGGATGACAGTGTCGTACAGCTTCCCGCCGGCGGAAGCGCGGCCGTGCATATCGATGTGCCCCGGCAGTTCCGCAAGCTCAAGGACGTGCAACTGCGCCTGTCCGACCCACCCGCAGGCGTGTCGATCAGTGCGGTCACCCTCGGCGATGGCAAGCTGACCTTCGACGTGCGGGCCGACGCGACCGCGACTGTCGGCGTCTGTGACAACCTGATCGCCGAAGTCTCCGTGCTGTTCACCTGGAAACAGAAGGACGGCAAGGAGCGCAGTCGGCGTCGCAGCATCGGCTACCTGCCGGCCATTCCCATTCAGATCGTGAAGTAGTGCCCATGAGTGCAACCCACACGACTGCTCCATCCCGCGCCGCGGCGGTCGCGTCGCACAAGGTCGATTGCGGCGATCTGCCGGTCGAAGCACACCTCTCGCGCTTCGCCCCCGCCGACAGCGCGCACGAACTGCACTTTGTGATCGTCCCCACGCGCTACGCCGATGTCGCGACGCAACTGTCGTGGCTCGCGCAGGCGTACGAGACTGCGCTTTGCGCGCAGGCGACGGACGCATCTTCGGCCGTGCTCCGCCGGCTGTTCTGTTCCGATCCGATGAACCAGGCCGACGCCCTGGCCGCATCGCCGCTCGCCCGGCGCGGCGAAGGCGGCCGGGCCTGCGCCGTTTCGATCGTCGGCCAGCCGCCGGTCGCGCCGGCGAAGGTGGCGCTTTGGGCGTATCACCTCGTGGATCCGATTCAACCGCTCCGGAAACGCGACGATGGGCACACCCTCGCGATCCACCGCGGCGCTTTGACCCACCACTGGTCGACCGGCCTGACCGCGCCGTCTCCCGGCAGTTCACACGCGCAAACCCATGCGCTGCTGACCGACTACTGCCGCTATCTGCGCGAACACGATATGGCCCTTGACACACACGTGGCGCGCACCTGGTTCTTCGTGCGCGACATCGATGTGAACTACCAGGGCTTGGTCGACGCCCGCCGCGCGTTGTTCGCCACGCACGGCCTGACGGCCGAGACGCATTTCATCGCCAGTTCGGGCATTGGCGGCCAATGCGCCCGCGCCGATCGAAGCGTGATGATGGAAGCGTACGCCATCGCGGGCCTGCGCCCCGAGCAGGTCGCCTACATCAAGGCCGCCGATCACCTCAGCCCCACCAGCCTGTACGGCGTGACCTTCGAGCGGGCGACGCGCATCGACTACCGCGACCGCAGCCACACCATCGTCTCCGGCACCGCCAGCATCGACGCCGATGGGCGCATCGTGCATGAAGGCGACGTCGCCCGCCAACTCGACCGCACGCTGGAGAACATCGACGCCCTGCTGGGCGAGGCCGGCGCCGCGATGGGCGATGCGAACAGTTGGATCGTCTACCTGCGCGACCCGAGCGATGCACCGCTCGTCGCCCGATGCATGCGCGAGCGCATCGGCGATGCGCCCATGGCGCTGGTCGCCGCCCCGGTCTGCCGGCCGGGCTGGCTGGTGGAAGTCGAGTGCCTGGCGACAACCGCCGCCGGCCACCCCGATCTTCCCTGCTTCTGAGTCCTGATGGTGTGGCCGCCTCCGGTGGGGTGGGCGTCTCTGGTGGGGTGGGCGTCTCTGGTGGGGTGGGCGTCTCGCCCGCCATCGGTCCGTAGGACCGAGCATGACGCGCACACAATGAGCCGCGTGTGAGCAAGCGGTCTTGCGTTTTCGTTGACGTGCCGGACCGCTCCCTCACGGTCGCGGCTCGTTTCGCAGCATGGCTCGGCTCTCCGAGCCGATGGCGGGCGTCTCGCCACTACTGTCCGGGATTCTGTTGTCTTGTGGTTTCGTTGGG
>CAZHJL010000090.1:0-19695 GCA_964532795.1 uncultured Phycisphaeraceae bacterium
GCTGCTCTGGTTCCGCCGTCAGCACCGATTGGAGCTTTTGAGATAGTTACTTAGCGTCAAGGCGCGCCACCCCCAACCTGCCGTCTGCGTCGGCACGAACGTTTCGGTTTGCAATCGACACATCAGCGAATCACACTATGTCAGCGCCGCCACGGCCGGTCATCGCTGACACCCGACCGCGAGTGCACGCCTCTATGCCGATTCTCTCGCCATCCAGACAGCTCAAGAAGGAACTGTCACTCTTCGGGGTCTTCACGATCGCCACCGGTGCGACCTTAAGCTCCGGATTCTTCCTTCTGCCCGGCCTGGCCGCGGAAATCGCGGGCTCGGGCGTGATCCTCGCTTACCTGATCGCCGTTGTTCCGTTGCTGCCGGGCATTCTGAGCAAGATCGAACTGGCCACCGCCATGCCGCGCGCCGGCGGCGAGTATTACTTCGTCGACCGGGCGCTCGGTCCGCTGATGGGCACCATCGGCGGCCTGGGCACCTGGTGTTCACTGCTGCTGAAGACGGCCTTCGCGCTGGTGGGCATCGGGGCTTACCTGGACCTCTACTGGCCGTGGGCATGGAATCCGATGAAGCTCGTGGCCGTCTTGATGGCGCTGCTGTTCGGCGGGTTGAATATCCTCGGCGCACGCAAGGCGACGCTGCTGCAGACGGTGCTGGTTATCGGACTGCTCGCGCTACTGATCTGGTTCGGCTTCGCGGGCGTTGCGCACGCCAAGCCGCACCCGTTGCGGGATGTGTTCGACAAGGGCTGGCACTCGATCATGACGGCCGCGGGCCTCGTGTGCATCAGTTACATGGGCCTGACGAAGGTCGCCTCGGTCGCCGAGGAGGTGCGTAATCCTGAACGGAATCTGACGCTCGGGATCTTCCTGGCCCTGGGCACCGCGATCGTCATCTACGCGGTGGGGACCTACGTGCTCATCGGCGTGCTTCCCCATACCCCCGCGGACGAGGGCGGGCTTTACGGCGACAAGACCGCCGTCGCACACGCCGCGAACGCTTTTGCCGGCAACGCGGGCAAAATCGTCATGACTGTCGCGGCCATCCTCGCGTTTCTCTCCGTGTCCAACGCCGGCATTCTGTCGGCGTCGCGCTATCCGCTGGCCATGGCGCGCGACCATCTGCTGCCGACCTGGTTGCGACAACTGAACAGCCGCAGATCGCCGCGCAATGCGGTGATCGCCACCGTTATCGCGATCGCGGTCTTCGTACTTATCTTCGATCCGACCGAAATCGCGGAACTGGCCAGCGCGTTTCTGCTGCTGCTTTTCGCACTCAACTGCCTCGCCGTGATTGTCATGCGCGAGAGCCGCATCGACAGCTACGATCCGGGATTCCGCAGCCCCCTCTATCCATGGACGCAAATACTGGGCATCGTGATGCCCGGGATCGTCATCGTCATGATGGGATGGCTGCCCATCCTGTTCACCACGCTGCTCATTCTCGTCGGCGCGCTGTGGTACCGTCACTACGCGCGGCTGCGGGTCATCCGAGACGGCGCCATCTACCACCTGTTCGCCCGACTTGGCCAGCGTCGGTTCGAGGGGCTCGACCGCGAATTGCGCAGCATCCTCAAGGAGAAGGGGCTGCGCCAGGATGATCCATACGACAATGTCGTCGCCCTGGCCGCCGTGATCGACGTGGAAGAGTCGATCAGCTTCGAGGAACTGGCCGAAGCAGCGGGCAAGCGTTTGGCGGCCGATCTGCCGGTGACCGCCGACCGCATCACCGAGGGATTCCTTCAGGGGACGCGCGTGGGTGCGACGCCCGTATCGAAAGGTGTGGCGTTGCCGCACATCCGCCTGCCGGAAATCGAACAGCCTTTGCTTGCGCTGGCCCGTGTGCCGGCGGGCGTGCGGATGCATCCTGAAGTGGAGATGGTCGACCCGGCATACGAGCAGCCGTTTGCGGCCGTCTTTTTCCTGATCAGCCCGGAAGATGACGCCGCGCAGCACCTGCGCATCCTCGCGCAACTGGCGCGGCACGTGGATGACGAGACGTTCATGATCGACTGGCTCGCGGCCGAGACCGAACAGCAGCTCAAGGAAGTCCTGCTTCGCGAGGAACGGTTTCTCGCGTTGACCGTTGACATCGCGTCAGCAACCGGACACATGATCGGCCGGGCACTGAGCCAGATCGAACTGCCCGAGGACAGCTTGGTGGCGATGATTCATCGGGAAGGACGCATGGTCGTGCCGCGCGGCAACACGGTGCTTCAGCAAAGCGACCGCGTGACGGTCATCGGGCAGCCTCAGGGCATTCGTCGCCTGGCTGCGCGGTACGGCGTCACCTCTTTCAGTAGCCAACCTGAACCGCCCGCACCAGGGGCGGCGACGGCCCGGACGGACGCCTGATCAAGATGCTTCAAAGAACCGGTTCGACGTCCCGCCATCCCCTATCTTCACCCGCACCGGCCGGGCGCACTTCGGACAGTGCCCGACGTAGGCCGTGGCTTTGCGGTTCCGGTAGATGCGCGAATAGCATCCACAACACCGCCAGTGGATGGCCAGCCACGGTCGCTCGGGCCTGCCATTGCGGCCCGACGCCGCCGACTGCCCCCGCAGACCCTTTATGTCGATGATGTAATCCGGTCCTTTCATCTGACTTTACTCATCGGCAAACCACGCCATCGGCGCTGCAATCTCGCCGTGTACTTGCATCCAGTTGATGCGACGGTACGCACCACCAAACTGCTCCGACCGTCCCGTTCAGGCTTCAAATGTGCATCGCCAGCGGGCCGGCGAGTCCCGGTTTCTCCCCGGCAAGCACGCGCCGCAGGACCGGTTCCAGCGCCTCGGCGTAGCGCCAGTAACCCAGATCGGACGGATGCGATCGGTCGGTCGTCGCATCACCGTCATCACCCAGAAGCGTGTCATGCGGAACGTAGTAGAGATGATCATCGCCGCCTTCGATCAGTCGGCCGTACACCTTGCGAAGCTCGAACCGCAACGCCTGGTGGTATTCGATCTGGCCGGGACGAAACGCCGCGCCCGCCATGGTCCGATCCTCGATCAGGACGATCGGCGTTTCCGGATGCTTTTCGCGCAAGGCCAGGATAAAGGGCTCGGCTCGTTCCGCAATGCCCTCCGGGCCCATATTCGGCAGGCTATCGATCATGTAGATGCACGGATCGAGTTCGGCCATCAAGCGGGCAAGCTCGATCTCCATGTGTGCCGAACCACAGAAACCGAGGTTGAGCATGGGCACGTCGAGCCGACGACCGAGGATCGCCGCGTGCACCATGCCCGGGCGGCTTGCGGATCGGCCGTGCACGATCGATGTGCCGTAGTAGGCGATCGGCTGGTCCGGACGAGGCGCCACACCCTCGAACAGGGACCCCGCGCACACGCCGATTTCGAGAGACTCCACGACATTGAACAGCGGCAGGTAGATGCGGTACCGCCGTCTCTCCGGGATGAATGGCTCCGAGAAGCACGATTCGCATTGCTGATCGGGCCCGGGATCCGCTTTCCCCGCCCACCGCCAAGCGCCGGTGTCATCGCGCGCGTAGAGATCCAGGCCATCGCGGCAGAGGTCGGTCTCGTGCGTGCCTGCGTCCAATGTCTTGCGACCGAGACGCCACCGGGCCCAGATCTGCGGAGAGTCAGTTTCGAACTCGAAAGTGAGCCCCGCCGCGCATGCACCGTGGGTCCAGACCTTCTCCGTCACCCACCCCTCAGCGCGGCTCGGGAGTCGATGGTATGGCCCAGGGGTGTCCGACCAGCCTTTGCCCTCAACGCCGATCGACGCGGCGTCATGCCAGTCCAGTTGCGTCGCATCATCTGTGCCATTCGCGGCCATGTTTCACCTCCGATCGGGGCTATTCCTGCGCGATGGTACCGGCGAATCGACCCGTATTCCATTCGCAGCAACGGACCACCCAGATGCTACATTCGTTACAGACGGCACAAACGATCCGATCTATGCTCAGACCATCACCACGAGTTGGCGCCGGTGATTCACACGCCTGGCGCCGCAAGCGAAGTACTCGGTCCGTCGTGAAGACCGTCCACACTCAATGCGTGGTGGTCGGAGAGGGCTTGTGGCCCTCCGCGCACGCATTCTGCAACGGTTGCGTGCCGCGCGTTGAAAGGTCCGTTTCCGCCCCTCCCAAGTGTTGTTGCTTTTCCATTTTCACCTAAAGCGGCCGCCCCAGAACCCCGACCTCGTGTATGTGCGGTTAGGCGAGAACCGCGTCCACTGGCACTCGTGTTGATTGGATGGATCCACAACAAACTTTTGGGAGCATTGCAATGGTGAGCGGAATGGAAATGGTGGGAAGGAAGAGCAAGCGGCTGCTGGCCTTGAGCCTGTCGGCTGCGATCGTGACGTTGCTGCTCGTCGGCTGCAACGCCTTCGATGGGCGGCCGGACTACAACTACAATGATGCCGGCCTGTCGTTGGGCGAGTATGGCCCGAAGATCGAACAGACCTCGGATTACATCTTCGACACGGCCAGTGTTGAGAATGTGCCCGACCAGTACGTAAGCGAAGCTCGCGTGGGACTGGCGGACATCCATCAACGACTGGCCGGCGCTCGTGCGACCGAGGTCAAGCAGCAGGCCGCGCTGGAGCAGGGCGAGGCCCGCATCCGCGCCCTGCAGCAGGAAGCCTTCAGCCGGCAGCAGATCGCCGAAGCCGAGGCGGAGAAGATCCGCCAGCAGTACGCGGCTCAGCAGAACAAGATCTATGCCGAGATCGCTTCACGTCAGAAGGAAATCCAAACCGCGAGCGAGGAAGACGACGCGCTGGCCAATGCGCTTGCCAAGGAGCGCCAGACGCTTCAGCAGGATGTCCTCAGCCGCGCGAACCAGGAACTGGCCGCGTCCAAGGCGCGCATCGAGCGTCTGCGTTCAGTTCGCGACACGACCGAGCAGGAATCGCTCGCGGCCATCGAAGACATGCGCGAGCAGTCCAAGGCGACGCGTTCGCGAGCGGACGCCACCGTGTCCGCCCTTCGCGTCGAGGCCGGCTCCATCAAGGACCAGACCGGCGCCAAGGTCAACGAACTGCAGGTCAAGATCAACAGCGTTCTCGAGCAGACCCAGGCCGAAGCCGGCCGCCTGCGCGTGAAGGCTGATTCGCTCGAGCAGGATGCCCGCGCCCAGAACGCCGAGTTGATCGCCCGGGCCGAGGCGCTCGAATCGCAGGCTTCGCAGGAAGAGTACGATGTCAAGGTGAAGGCCGCGACGAGCACGTGGGAGCAGGCTCAGATCGAGCACGAGCGCGGCATCGCCGAGGCCCAGACCACCTTCGAACGGGCCGGCGCCCAGATCGAACGTCTGCGTGGCGACGCCGAAGAGGTCGCCCAGAAGGCCAACGCGGATTACCAGCAGAACATCGAAGCGCTTGAGAGCTGGTTCCAGGACGCCACGGCCGAGATCAGCAAGCTGCGCATCAAGGCCGATCGCGCCGAGCAGGTCGCACGGGCCGAGTTTGTGAAAGCCGAGGCCGAAGCCCGCGCCAATGCGCTTCGGGAGACGGCCGCCCACCAGCAGGAACTGGCGGAAGAGCAGATGGAAACGATCGCCGCCGAAGCGGAAGCTGAAGCGACGCGTCTGCGTGCCGAGATCCTCGATGAACTGGCTCAGAAGCAGCAGCAGGATCGCGTGGACGTCGACAACAAGACCGGCCCCGCGCAGCAACTTCCTGAAGACCTGCACGAAGTGCCGGAAGGCCCGACCGTCGAGGCCGTCGAGCCCCGCATCGAGCCCGAGCGCATCGCGCAGTTCCGCAAGTCGCTGGCCGAAGTGATGAAGGACCGCTCCACGGCCGACGCCCAGCAGCTCGCGATCGAGGCTTCCTACGCCGAGACCAAGAGCAAGGTGGATGCCGTGCACAGCCAGCAGTTGGCCATCGCGGCCGAGCAGCAGGCCATCGCCAACGCCATCGAGAGCCAGTCGCAGGCCAAGCTTGCTGAACTGAACTCGAGCGCCAACGCCAAGCTCGCCGTTGCGAAGAGCCAGTATGAGCGCGCCCTGGTCGAAGCCAGCGCCTTCCGTAAGGAGGCCCTCGCCCAGGCCGCCGATCTTCGCTCGACAGCCAAGGCGACCCAGGACGTGGCCATCGCCCAAGCCAACCAATTCCGCGCCGAAGCGGACATGTTCGAGAAGAACGGTAAGACCGAGGCCCAGGCGCTGACGGCCCAGCGTGACGCGGTGCAGCGTCGCGGTGATGCCGAGTTCAATCGCCTGACGGCCGAGGCCGACAGCATCGCCCAGGCCGAGGCGGCTCTGGCGGCGCAGATCGACGCGCAGATCGAGGCGGCCGAGCAGACGCTCGCGGCCGAGCTGAACAAGCTCGACCGCTCGATCGAGAGCCAGACCGCGGTGGCCAAGGCCAACTATGACGAGGCCGTCGTTCGTGCCAACGTCGTCGGCCGCAAGGCTGAGGTCGAGATCGCTCGCATCCGCGCCAAGAACGCCCTGAAGCAGGCGCTGGCCGAGGCCGAGATCGCCCGCGCTCAGAACGAGCTGTACATGAACCAGCTCAAGGGCGAAGCGGATGTCGAGCGTCTGCATGCTTCGGCGAAGGCCGATGTCGAGCAGTCGCTGGCCGTGACCGAAGCCGAGCGTGCCCACCTGCGTGCCCAGGCCGACGTCGCCATGGCGCATGTCGAAGCCGAGCGGAAGACCGCAGTGGCGCGGGAGGATGCGGTCAAGTCGCTGTTCGCCTCTCGCGTCGTGCAGGCCAACACGGATCGGACGCAGGCCCTGGCCGAGTCCTTCCGCACCGAGTCCTTCCGTCGCAAGAACCTCGAGACGGCGCTGGCTGACGCCCGCGCGGCTCGTGAAGCGTCGCAGAATCGCCTCAGCGATCTGCGCGACCAGCAGCGTGAACTGCAGATCGCCGCGATGAAGAACTGGGACCAGCGTCTGGCCGAACTCCGTGAGAGCGCTCAGACCACCAAGCCCAATCTCGTGGTCGATGGCCCCAGCAGTACGCCGAGCACCGTCGGCCAGGAGACGATCCGCACCGTTGACAAGGTAACGGTCGTCGAGCCGGTCGAGAACGACTGAGATTCCGCTCCGGAAGTCTGTACCAAGAACCGGCCGGGCGCGTGAGCGCTCGGCCGGTTTTTCCATGCGCCAGGCATGCCGCGCTCCGTCAGGACGTTGGTCTGAGGTAGAATGCTCGCACCAGCGTTCGACTGGCGCAATGCTCGCGCCCCCATCGAAGGAGTTCGTCATGCAGAAAGCCGCGCTTTTCCTTGCTCTAGCACTACTCTCACTGTTCCTGGTCGCCGGCCTCGACGTGGGCGCCGAACCTGAACCCGAGCGGACCGATGCAGAGCCGAAGCGCGGCTTCGAACGCGAGCATCCTGAACTGCTGCCCGACTGGTCGGACGGGCGCACAGGCATCCTCGGTCCGTTCGTGTGGAGCCGCGCGTTGGATATGGGCGAAGACGCCCGCTTTTCCGACAGAGACGGCCGCCCCGACCCCACCGGCGAGTTTCTCTGGACGCATCAGTGGGCGCGGCTGCCGCACAAGCGAGCAGGCACGCCAATTCTCCACGCCCGCAACAACTTCGTCAGTCGCCGTCGCGAGGTGTGCTTCACGGTCCAGCCGTGGCACTACCTGCTCTATACCCCGGGGACGCATAACAGCAAGACGATTATCGGCTACGTGCAAAACGCCGAACAGCCGCCGTTCCAGCATTCGGACAACGCAGACCTCGCCCACCTCGCGGCCGGTGAACGCGTGTGCCTGTTCATTCCCATCCGCGCCCGCAAGCACGGCGGCGATCCGCTCGACCAGAATCGCTACACCCTGAATACGCTCGTCCAGACCCAACCCATCTGCGTCATCCAGTTCGGCAAAGGACGCATGATTCACTATGAGTGGTTCCGAAGTGACACGGATCTGAATGAGAACGTTCTGTTCAATCTCGCCCCTTACTTCCGCGGCAAGAACGAACTGAAGCCCGGCATCGCCAAGCCCATCTTCCAGTTCGACATCGACGGCAAGGGCGGCTGGCGCGTGCAGATTGAGCGGGACGGTCGCGACGGATTGGCGGGCGGCGAGGTCGATGGCGACTATGACCTGACGTTCACGCACGAATCCGAAGGCGCCAAGCCGTACACCGTCGATGTGACGCGTGAGAACAGCGCCTGGTCGCTGAGCTTCTTCAGCCCCGGCGGCAAGCCGATGGAGACCTCCGAAATCATCGTGGGGCTCAAGCCGTACGATCGCGACACCGGCAGACCGACCGCGTGGCCCGATCGCGAAACACGTATCCGCAATCTGAAGATCGATCAATTGCCATCGACGCTGGCGACCCTACGGAAGCGCGACCGTGGTGAGACACCAACGAAATGACGGACATATCGGGGGCACTCAGCGGCTGACCGGCTCTGATGCGTCGCGTTCGGCCTGCTGCTCAGCCAACCAGAGCTCGATTTCGGCCCTGATCTCGTCTCGAACGCGCCGGAACACCGCCAGCCTTTCCTCTTCGGTGCCAGTGGCGGCAGACGGATCATCGAAAAACCACTCGATGCGGTGCCGCATGCCCGGCCAGATGCGCGGGCACGTCTGGGCAGCCTTTTCGCACACGATGATCAGGTAGTACACCGGGAGCTTGCCGAGATAGTCGGCGATACCCTGGGCTCTTTGGCCCGAGATATCGACGCCAACTTCGGCCATCGCTTTGACCGCAAGCGGGCTTAATTCCCCCGGCTCAACGCCGGCGCTCTGCACGCTGTACCCGTCGCCAGCAAGATGCCGCAGCCACCCCTCGGCCATCTGCGAACGAGCCGAATTGTGCGAGCAGACGAACAGGACAGTGTTCCCGATAGGCATGGACGCGGCCTCCTGTGTCTTGAGTGACAGCAATGATAGACGAGATACGCGCGGCGAGAGTCGGCCTTCTGTAAGAAGTGGCGGCGAATCACCCAAGTAGCTGCCTGATCTCATCGACTTCAGGAACCTTGCCCGACACCTTCACCTGACCATCGACCGCGAGGGCCGGCGTGAACATCACACCAAACGCCGCGATCTCGTTCAGGTCCTTCACCTTCACAAGCTCGTACTCAATGCCGACCTCGTCCGCTGCGGCGACCGCGTTGGCCGCAAGGGCCTCACACTTGGCGCAGCCTGTCCCGAGTATCTGGATCTTCTTCATACCATCGCTCCGATCTGGCTTCGGTTCAGTTGACGGCCAATCTCTGCTTCACCGCATCGACGACGCAGGCCACCTCGTCGTCCGTCGTGCGCGTCCCCTTGGCCGCCTTTTCGATACCGAGGTCCATCACCCGCACGAACGCGACGTTCGCGATCGCTTTTTGTTCGAAAACCTTACGCGCACAGTCCATGGGACAGCCGTCAATGACCACGTTCAGATCGGCGTCGTTGGCCGACTGGATCATGCTCTCGATCCCCGCCGCGATGCCGGCCATGCAGAACACGGCCCCGCGCCCTTCGCTCATCAATTGCCGGGCCGCGCGATCGGACGCCTCCGCCACATTCGCCCCACCCGAACAGGCGTAGAACAAGACCTTTCTCTCGCTTCCACCGCAACATGATTCCCGGTCTGACATTCGTCGTCTCCTTGCTCAAGGCTCAGAAAAGCATCCCATAGCTCCAGCCGGTGATCGTACTGAGCAGAATCACCAGCGTCACGAACACGATCGTCTTCTGTGTGCCCATGATCGATCGGATCACGAGCAGATTCGGCAGCGATACTGCAGGTCCGGCCAGCAGCAGCGCCAGGGCCGGTCCTTTACCCATCCCGGGGTCGGCCTCACTGCCCATCAGCCCTTGCAGGATCGGCACCTCTGTTAGCGTCGCGAAGTACATGAACGCGCCGACAACCGACGCGATCACGTTGGCCAAAAGCGAGTTGCCGCCGACGAGCTGCCGCACCCACGCAGTGGGGATCATGCCCTGATGATCCGGCCGGCCCAGCAGGAAGCCCGCGATGATCACGCCGATCAGTAGCAACGGGGCGATCTGCTTGGCGAACCCCCAGCTCTGACCGAACCATTCATCCAGTTCGCGGGATCGCCGGCCAACCGTCAGCGCCAGGACGAGCCCCCCGGTGGCCACGGCAAACGATAGCAGCGCAACGTAAGGCAGCTCGTCAGAACCGCCCGGCAGCGACGAGCCGTACCTCGGCACCAACCACCAGGCGCCGGCGATCCACGCAACCACCGTCGCCGCCACGATGAGCGCCACCTTCCACCACGCCAGCCCGAACCATGCAATCAGCATCGCGGCCAACAGGGCGGCGAACACCGATGTGATGATCCACTTGGTCGACCAGACCAAATGCCACAACCCTTCGCCCGTATCCGGCCGGCCCCAATTGGCGAACACGAGAATGCCCACCATTGCCGCGAAATACGCGGCCGTCTGCCACAAGGGCCTTGCCCCGTCTTCCTCAGGCGGGACGAACGCCTGTCCCCGAGCATCCGCCTGCTCGCGGCCATAGATTGTGTGCATGACCAGGCCGATCACGATGCTGAAAATGATCGCCCCGATGGCCCGCGCGGCCCCGAGTTCCGGCCCGAGCACCGCCGCCGTCAGCACGATCGCCAGCACATTGATCGCCGGCCCCGCGTAAAGGAATGTCACCGCCGGCCCGAGCCCCGCACCGGCCCGCCAGATCCCCGAAAACAACGGCAACACCGTACACGAGCACACCGCCAGAATGCTGCCGCTGACGGACGCAACCCCGTAAGCCACCACCTTCGGTGCGTGCGGCCCCAGGTACCTCATCACCGCCCCCCGGCTGATGAACACCGCAATCGCCCCAGCGATGAAGAAGGCCGGCACCAGGCAAAGCAGGACATGCTCCTGTGCATACCACTTTGTCAGGGCCAGCGCCTCCCGCACCGACTGATCGAAGCGCTCCCAGCCCACGGGCAACGCGAAGAACGTGGCGAAGGTGGTCAGCCCAAACAGAAGCTTCCACCACTCACTGCGCCAAAGAGAAGGTCTTGCCTCCCTGCAGTCTGTTGAGCAGGTCGTCTGCATCCGTGAACGTTTCCGCTACCGGCGGAGGGCGGCGGCCTCCTCCTTCATGTTCCGTTCCAGTGTCTGCATCGCGCAGTTCAGGAAGTTGAGAATGCAAGGGGTGCGCAGGGAGTAGAACACCTGCAACCCATCCTTGCGCGTCTTCACCACACCGGATTTGAGCATCATCGACAGATGTCGCGACACGTTCGATCGCTCAGCGCCAATCCGCTCGGCGATCTCGCAGACGCAGATCTCCCCGTCGCGGAGCAAGTCGACGATCGCAACGCGAACCGGATGGGCGACCGCCTGGATCACCCGCGCCTGCAACTCGTACCGCTGCCAATGCTGCCGATTCATGATGTGGTCATCCATTATGTGATCATTTACTCACATACTAGTGATCGTGCGACCTGTGTCAAACTGGCACGGCATCCACGGTTCGGGCCAGTTGCCGCGTCCGGTCGTACGTATCCGGCGACCGACGACAACTACTCCCTTCCGCGCCACGCACGCAGCATCGGGCCGACCTGGTCCGTGATCTGGGCGTCCACTTCCGCGACAAGGGGGTGGTAGTAGCACAGCAGATGGTCGATATCCATCTCGAGCAGATCCGGCAGGTGCGCAAGTGTGGCGGCCGCCTCGGGTTGGCGAAGGTTCTGCGTTTCGATCAGCGCAAGGGGATGGCGACCATGCGTGCGAGCGGCGGCCGCGAAACGGGGCAGGTCGGTATGCAGCCGTTTATTCCAGCGCTCGGCACCCTCAGGCACTTGCTCCTCTGGCCAGCAGCGTCCGTCGAGACCAAAGTCGTCCAGTTCCGCCATGGCCGCGGTTGCCCCGACGATTGCCTGATCCAAGTAGGCGTAGAGGAAGCAACTGAGCCGCGCATCGGGCTTCACCTGGCGCGCGTGCTGGTTGACTTTGTTGAAGAACTCGACAGTCGCGTCAATCTGCGGCGCGCCGCGGCTTGGGCCACCGCATGCGTCAATGGCCAGTGGATGATGGTCCTCTTCATGCAGCGTCTTGAGTTCATCCCAGATGATGCCGTCCACCGGCAATTGCGTGAAAATCTTCTCGACACACTCGATGTAGAACGACAGGACGTCAGGATGGTACACACTGCAAAGCGGCCCGCAGAAGCTCTTGATCAGTGGCGCGCCGTCGGCCTTGCGCATCCAGGTGTCCGGCCGCGATGCGCCGAAGTGGCCCGGCGAAGGCGGCCAGCCGGCCACCAGACCCGCCCAACGCGATGCGATTACCAAGACTCCCAAACCGGCGCGGTTTGCTTCCTCGCACACAAGCTCGAAGCCGCGCGGATCACGCACCTGCCAGTCTGCGAGGCCCACTGCGACGGCATCAAAGCCATGCGCGGCAAGCCATCGCATATCGGCGCGTGTGTGACTTCGCACGATACAGAGGTCCTGTCCCATGAAGTAGTAAGCAGACAGTAGACGCGATCGATCACGGATTGAAGCCATGGCGATTCTCCATTGCCGCGACATCAGTCGAGGACGACACCGCAGCGATTCTGAGCAACTTCCCGGTCCGGTTCCCGATCATCCCCGAACACCGGAAACCCGCCACCTTGGCTAGGCCCCATCCTTCCTGTATTGTCTGACCCATGGAGACCGAACCGGCAACTCTCACATCCACCTCCAACTGGGGGGCGATGGAAGCCGAGCGGCTTTCGCGCGAAGCGGGCTGGCGCACCGGGGATCGATTTCATTCATCACATAATCTCCATCTCGTCCTCGACGGCCGCCTGATCGTCGAGGGAACACCTTGGAAGACGATAGTGGGGCCGGGCGATGTCATGCTGATCCCGTGGGGGACGCGGTACCGATTTCGATGCGACCGGGAGGGTTGCCGCTACCTCATCCTCCGGTTGCGTCTCAGCGCCTTCGGCCTCCATGTCGACGCCGATGCCGATGCCTGGGATCTGCTGATGGCTCTGGTCAGGCAGGTTATGCGCCGGGGGCCGCTCTTGACGGTGACCGACAACACAAGAAGGGAACTGCGCGCGCTCTGGCGCGCCATTCTGCGCGAGCAACGAAACGCACAGCGCGCCATGCGACCGGCCATCAAAGGCGCGGCGATGACCATGCTCGCGATACTCGCCCGCGACGCACTCGATGACAACGTGTCGAGCGGAACGCGTCCCCCGCATTCCTACCGGGCCATGCGCTCCGTTCTCGATTACATCGAACAGCATTGCGACGAGTCGCTGCCGATCGAGCGGTTGGCGAATGTTGCGGGTCTGAGTCGAAGTCATTTCCATGCGGTTTTCCGGGATTACACGGGACTGACCGTGACCGAACACGTCACGCGGATGCGCATCGGCCGGGCGTGCCGCCTGCTGCGCGAAACCGACGCCTCCGTGCTGCATGTCGGCTACCGGTGCGGCTTCGCCAGTGCCAGCCGCTTCTACGAAGCGTTCAGGACGGTCGTCGGCGCCCCGCCGGGCAAGTGGCGGAAAGCAGCGCCAGCAGACGCAGCGGCCAGACGCTAGCGGCTTGGCCTGTGCGCACTACACGAGCGTCAGCGTCGCCTGCGCCGGTCGAGGCGCGCCCAACTCCTGGCTGCGCGGGATCGGACAGGACCCGGCGGCGATGATCTGAAACGCACCCGGCTCAAGCACGGCCTGGCCGGATTCATCAATCAACTCGAGCATCTGTGTCGAAATGTCGAACGAAACCGTCTTTGCCTGACCGGGGTCAAGCTGCACGCGCCGGAAGCCCTTGAGCGAACACGCGGGTGTGCGGCAACTCGCTTCCACGTCCGTCACGTAGAGTTGTACGACGTCCTCACCTGCGGCACTTCCCGTGTTGCGGATTTCGACTTCCGCACGCACGGTCCGGCCACTCGTGATCGTCGACTCACTTAGCCGCAGGTCGCCGTGCTCGAAACGCGTGTATGTCAGACCAAAGCCGAAGGGGTACAACGGGGCGTCGGTCATGTACCGGTACGTGCGGCCCTCCATCGAGTAATCCTCGTAATCAGGCAGTTGATTGAGCGACATGGGGAACGTGATCGGCAGCTTGCCCGAGGGCGCGGCGTTGCCGAAGAGGATATCCGCCACCGCGCGTCCGCCCTGCTCGCCCGGGTACCACATGAACAGGATGGCATCGCACCAGTCGTGCACTTGCGGCATCGCGAGCGCGGAGCCGCCGGCGAGCACGAGCACGATCGGTGTACCCGCTTCGTGAAGCTCCTGCAGGAAAGCCACCTGGTTCGCGGGCAGGCTGATGTCCTGACGGTCGCCGATGCTGTCCGAGGCGATCGCATCGCCCTCCTCGCCCTCGATCATCGGCGAGATGCCCATCACGGCGATGACGACATCAACCCGCCGCGCTTCGAAGCGCACCCAACTCTTCGGGTTGGCGTTCGGTTGGTTGAGCTGACAGCCCTTACGATACTCGATGTTCACGCTCTCCTCGACCACACCGGCAATCCCCTCGAGCACCGTGCACAGCTTGTCCGACAGCCCGTAGTAGTTGCCCAGCAGGATGTCCACGTCCGACGCGTTGTGTCCGACGAGCAGCACATGCTTCGGCGACTGGTCCAGTGGCAGCAAGCTGTCCTTGTTCTTCAGCAGCACGCACGACTTCACCGCCGCCTCGTACGCAAGTAGCCGGTGCGCCTCGCAGTTGACGACATCCATCGACACCTGCGCAAACGGCACGCGTTGCGGCGGATCGAACATCCCCAGCTTGAAGCGCGTGGTCAGCAACCGACGCACGCACTTGTCGATGTCCGCTTCTTCAAGCAATCCCTCCTTGACTGCTTCGAGCAGATGCGTGTACGTGTGGCCGCAGTTCAGGTCGCAACCCATCTTCACGGCCAGCGCCGTTGATTCGGTCGGCGTCTTTGTCACCTTGTGATGCAGATGGAAATCCTGCACGGCCCAGCAGTCGCTGACCACGTGTCCTTGGAACCCCCACTTCTCACGGAGAATGTCGACCAGCAGCGTCTTGCTGCCACAGCATGGCTCACCGTTCGTGCGGTTGTAAGCGCCCATGAACGCCTCGACGCCCGCGTCCGAGAGCATCTTGAACGCCGGCAGGTAGGTCTCCCACAGATCTTTCGGGCTGGCGAGCGCATCAAACTCGTGCCGGAACTCCTCCGGTCCGCTGTGAACCGCATAGTGCTTGGCGCACGCCGCGGCCTTCATGTAGCGCGGGTCATCGCCCTGCAGGCCCCGCACAAACGCGGCCCCAAGGGTGCCCGTCAAGTACGGGTCCTCGCCGTACGTTTCGTGTCCGCGTCCCCAGCGGGGGTCGCGGAAGATGTTGATGTTGGGCGTCCAGAAGGTCAGGCCGCGATACTGCCCGCGGTTGCCGCGCGCCGCGGCCGCGTGATGCTTGGCCCGGCCTTCCTCGGCGATGGCCTCCGCGATGCGTTTGAGCAGATCGGCATCCCACGTTGCGCCCAGGCCGATCGCCTGCGGGAACACGGTGGCCTTGCCCGCCCGCGCCACGCCGTGCAGGCACTCGTTCCACCAGTTGTATTCGGGAATGCCCAGACGCTCGACGGCCTTGGCCTGGTAGAGCATCTGGCCGCACTTCTCCTCCAGCGTCAGGCGGTCCAGCAGGTCGTCGACGCGCTGGTCGAGCGGGAGGTCGGGATCCAGGTACGTTGCGTCTTGTGGCGGGGTTGATTCGTTCATGGTGTTCGCAATCTAGCACATGGGGAAAGACGTGGCGAAACTGTCGAGTGGACCATCGTGCAGCCATCGATCACAATGCCCGCCATGTCCATGCCACGCTTTCGGTTTGACCATCCCGTCCTGCACACGCCGGCCATCTGGCATCCCGATGCACCGCGCGACGACTACGCGATCGTGCTGTTCCGGCGACGGTTCACGCTTGATGAGCCCCCCGATGGCATCACGTTGTGGATCAGCGCCAGCCAGCGATTCGAACTGTTCGTAGATGGCCGGCGCGTCGCCCGCGGTCCGTCGCGATCGGATCCGCAGCAGTGGCACGTGATGCCTGTCGGGCTTCCGGCGCTCAAGTCGGGCGAGCGCGTGTTGGCGGTGCGGGTGGTGAACTTCGCCGGCTCTGCAGGCGTGGGGCAGTTGGGCGGCCCGGCGTTTTTTCTGCTGCAGGGCCGTGTGGGCGATGGCACGGATCTGTCGTCCTCGCCCGAGTGGCGGTGTCTGCACGACCAATCGATCGCGCCGATCAAACGCCATCACTGGGGTGGAAAGTACCCCAACTACGCAGTCGGCGCCGGCGATTGCGTACAGGCCGGTGAGACGCCATGGGGATGGACCGACGTCGACTTCGATGATCGCGACTGGCCCAAGGCGACCATCGTCTGCAAAGCCGCGGCCAACCCGTGGGGCAACCTGCCACTCGGACACTGGCTTCGACCCGACCCCTTGCCCCAGATGGAAGAGACGCCGCAACGCTTTGCGCGCGTTGCCGATGCCCCCGACGACCTGCGCGAGCAGGCTGAGGCAGCGATCGCCGGCCGGGGCAACCTGCAAATCCCCGCCAATCGCACGGTGCGGCTGGCGATCGATCAGTCGTATCTGACCAACGCGTATCCGCTTCTCACCGTCTCCGGCGGTGCGGGCGCCGCCATCCGCATGATCGGCGCGGAAGCCCCCTACCCGGACGCCGACGAGCCGAAAGGCAACCGCGATTGCATCGAGGGCAAACATCTGTGGGGACACCATGATGAGTTCCATCTTGACGGTGGGGACCGCCGCGCGTTCAGTACGCTTTGGTTCCGGTCGTTCCGATACATCGAGCTCACGATCACTACGAGGGACGAGCCGCTGACTGTGCATGGTGTGCAAAGCACCTTCACGGGCTATCCGCTCGATCAACATGCATCGTTCGAACCGGAGGCGCAGGCAGCCGAGCGATTCCAGACACTCTGGGATGTCAGTTGGCGCACCATCCGGCTGTGCGCCCACGAAACATTTTTCGACTGCCCGCACTACGAACAGGCTCAGTTTCCCGGCGACTCGCGCGTGCAGGCGATCTACCACTTCCTGGTCGCCAACGACGACGGATTGGCGCGAAAGGCCATCGACGACTTCATGCCTTCGCGCATGGCCGACGGCATGATCCAATGCTCGTACCCGTGCACGCGGCTGCAGGTCCTGCCGACCTTCGGGCTCTACTGGATCGCCATGATGCATGATCTGCTGGTCTATCGCGGCCATGTGGATTTCCTTCGCAGCTACATGCCCGCGGCCAGGGCGATCGTCGACTGGTTCGAGCAGCGGCGGCGCGATGACGGCATGCTCGGACTCATCGAACACGCCCCCTTCATTGATTGGAGCCCCGGATTCCCGTTCGGCAATGCGCCCCAGGACGAGAACGGCGGCTCCTCAATCCTGAGCCTCCTGTTCGCGAGCGCGTGCGGCTGGATGGCCGACCTGGAAACGACATGCGGCTACCCCGAACTGGCCGAACGCTGGCGAACGCTGCGACAGTCACTGGTCGACGCCGCGATGACGCATTGCTGGGACGAGGCACGCGGCATGCTCGCCAATACATCATCGAAACAATCCTGGAGCCTGCACGCCCAGGTGGAAGCGACACTCGCTGGCGGACTCGAACCCGCGAGCGCGCTCGCGGCGATCACCAACGCAGCCACTGCGGACGATGCGGCCCAACCCGGGTCGTTCTACTACCGCTACTACCATGTACAGGCCCTCAAGCGCATCGGGCATCGTGACGGGCTCTTTGACCTCCTTCCTCGTTGGGACCGGTGCCTCGACGGCAGCGGCCTGACCACCTGGCCGGAAACCGAGAAACCGACGCCGCGCAGCGACTGCCACGCGTGGTCGGTCACGCCGGCCATCGAAATGCTGCGCACGATCCTGGGCGTCGAACCCGATCCGGCGCAGCCGGGTTTCGCCCGGGCATTCCTGCGGCCGACGCTCGGACCGCTGCGCGAGGCAAGGGGTGTCGTCCCCACGCCGCGCGGCGACATCCGCATCAAACTCGAACGCCAGGCCGACCACATCGCCGCCGAGATCGACACGCCGATCCCGCTCATCACCGAAGCGAGCGGCAATCCTTTACCACCCGGCAAACACAATCTCGCCCTGCCGGATGCGTGACTCGAACGTGTCTCAGATGCCAACATCAATCAATTCCCCGGTCGGTCCGTTCTGGATCAATTGCTGCAGGAAATGGCCAAGCCTCCCTGGCGCGAAGCTGGTGTGTTTCGACTCTCGATCAATCTGCCCGGCCGTCCACCATCGCATCTCGAGCAGTTCCCACATCTCCGCGCCGCGTCGGCCGTCCATGTGCACGGCCGCGGAGTTGTCGCACCGGGCGAGGTAGAACTGCTCATGCTGCTCGTAGAGGCGGCCGCGCCAGGGGAAGGTGTGGCAACGACGCCAGATGTGCGGGCCGATGGTCAGGCCGGTCAGGCCGAGTTCCTCTTCGATCTCGCGGTGAAGCGCATCGAGATGTGTCTCGCCCGGCTCGAGACCGCCGCCGGGCGTGATCCAGAAGCTGGCCAGATCCGGCCGCTCCTGGAAGCGCTGAAGCAGAATTCGCTGCTCGCTATCGAGCAGCACAACACGCGCGGCGTGGCGGATGATCGGCTCCTTTCCGCCTTCGCCGCGCCGATCGCTCATTCCTCAAGCTTGCGAAGACTCAGGCCCATCTCCGCCAGCTTCTCCTTGATCTCGAGCAGGCTGGTCATGCCGAAGTTCTTCACGCCCATCAGTTCCGCCTCGGTGCGCAGGCACAGGTCGCCGATGGTCTGGATGTTCAGCAGCGCCAGCGCCTTGCGGGCACGCACCGAAAGCTGCAACTCGTTGACCGAGCGCGCGAGCACTTCGTTGTCACCTTGCTCGCCGCCCGTATCGATTTCCGCGTACATCGCCTGCTTGGCTTCGTTCTGCGCCTGCTCGACCGCCTGGCCGAGCTTCAGGTTGCGCTGGGCGAGCATGGTCTTGATCTCGTCGAGACTGGCTTCGCCGAAATTCTTGTAACTGCGCAGCTCGGCCTCGGTGACCTTCAGCAGGTCCGCCAGCGTGCGAATGTTCATCTTGCGCAGGCTGTTGCGCGTGCGGACGGTCAGGTCGAAATCGGTGACCGGCGTATCCAGCAGCACGCTGTACTTCTCGAGGCGCTTCTCGCGATCGTCGTCGATGATCATCTCGCGCGACGCGAGGATGTCCTTGATGAACAGCCGCGCGCGCGGATTGTTCGGATCCGTCGCCAGCACCTGCCGCACGCAACGCTCGGCCTGCGGGTAGTGCCCGCGATCCTCGTACAGCACCGCCAGGTTCATCAGCGCATTGAGCGGCGGCTGCGGACGCTGCACGCACTGCTCGTAGAGATGGATCGCCTCGTCCTCCTCGCCGACCAGATCGAGGTTGTACGCGAGGCGGAAGCACACTTCCATGTGATCCGGGTCCGCGGCGAACGCGGCCTCGAGCAGCTCGATCGCCTTCATCCGATCGCCATCGTCCTCGGCCTTGCGGGCCATGTTGTGGTAGCGATCCGCGGTTGCCGAATCTCGAACATCTTCCCGGTCCATGACGGCCTGGTCTTCTGACATCAACAATGGCTCCCTGATGGAGGTGGAAACCCAGATGGTTGTTTGTAAGTCCTGAGTCTTGTAAGAATAGCGAAGCACGCGGAAGCTGGCAAACACGCCCCGGCCGCGCGGCGAGGCTGGCGCCACTGGCGGCTTGCCCCACAACTGTCCGGTTAAGCTTCGCGTGTGTTGCTGTAAGCCATGATTTGTCTG
>CAZHJL010000091.1:0-18732 GCA_964532795.1 uncultured Phycisphaeraceae bacterium
TGATCATAGTATATCAACAACGTTATGATATGCAATAGGAATTATCAACGTCGCTGCCGGCGTGCCCGTTGGCGCACAGCAGCCCCCTGGACGGACGTCCCTGGGCCGCTCCGGCCGATACCGCGTCACCCCCCGCGCCCCCGGGGATCACCCTCCCATTCCCCAGGGCCTATCATGGCGCACTGGACCGGGAGCATCGCCATGACGAACACCAATCGCCCCAACCCAGCACCGCCAGTCCGGCTCCTCGCCGTCCTCATCGCCGGAGCATCCCTGATGGCAGTGACCGTAATCGACGGCCGGCTCGAAGCCGCGCCTGACCCCCAGCTCAAGAAGCCTCAGATCAAACTGCCCGAGCCCGGGCGCATGCTCGACGCGCTCGCCAAGGACCACCCGCGCATCATGGCCCGGCCGGATGACTTCCAGCGCGTCCGCAGACTCGTCGAGATCGACGACATCGCCAGGCGCTGGTTCGCCGGCCTCAAGAAGCGCGGCGAAGCGCAACTCAAGGAGCGGGCCACCATCCACCACCTGCGCGATGGTGTGCGGTTGCTCTCCGAAAGCCGCGAGACGCTCGACCGCGTCCGCACCCTTGGCATGCTCTACCGTCTCACCGGCGACAAGCGCTACCACGATCGCATCTGGCGGGACATGCAGGCCGTCGCCCAGTTCCCCGACTGGAATCCCGGGCACTTCCTCGACACCGCCGAGATGACCGCCGCGTGCGCCATCGCGTATGACTGGCTCTACCACGATTGGACCGACGCCCAGCGCGCCACCATCCGGCAGGCCATTCTCAAGCACGGGCTTGAGCCCGGCCTGCGCTGCTACGAAGGCAAGGAACGCCACGGCTGGTGGACACGCGCCCACCACAACTGGAACCAGGTCTGCAACGGCGGGCTCGGCCTCGGCGCACTGGCCATCGGTGATGAAGAGCCCGAGATCGCCGGCCGCATCCTGCACGAAGCGCTCAAACGCCTGCCCGACGCCATGGCCCTGTATGCCCCCGACGGCGGATACCACGAAGGCGCCGGCTACTGGGCCTACGGCACGCGCTACAACGTCTATATCCTCGCGGCCCTCGACACCGCGCTCGGCACGGACTTCGGCCTCAGCGACTACCCCGCCTTCGACAAGGCCGGCGACTTTCCCGTCCACATGTGCGGCCCGATCGGCAAGGTCTTCAACTTCGCCGACGGCGGCGACGGCATGGTGCGCGAACCGGCGCTGCTGTGGCTGGCCCGGCGCTTCGAATACCCGATGCACGCGAAGTACCAGGTGGCAGTGGGGCGGGATCGGGCGCTCAACCTGCTGTGGTACGACCCGACCCTCCTGCGCGGCCAAGTCAAGCCCCCGCCGCGCGATACCGTCTTCCGACGCATCGGCGTCATGGCCATGCGCAGCCGTTGGGATGACCGCGACGCGCTGTTCGTCGGCTTCAAGGCCGGCGACAACCGCTTCAACCACGGCAACCTCGACCAGGGCAGCTTCGTCCTCGACGCCCTGGGCGAACGCTGGGCGATCGATCTTGGCAAGGACAACTACAACATGCCCGGCTACTTCGCCGGCGGGCGCGACGGGCGGCGCTGGACCTACTACCGCATGCGCGCCGAAGGCCACAACACGCTGGTGATCAACCCGGGCAACGAGGCGGACCAGGACCCGCTGGCGGAGGGCCGCATCGAGAAGTTCGAGTCGAACGACGAGCGCGCCTTCGGCATCGTCGACATCACGCCCGCCTACGCCGCCCACGCCAAGCGCGTGCGGCGCGGCGTGTGGTTCGATCGCCGCGCGATGGTCGTGCGCGACGAGATGAAGTGCAAGGCGCCGTCCGAGGTCTGGTGGTTCATGCACACGCAGGCGCAGGTGCGCTTCAGCCGCGACCGGAGGGAGGCGATCCTCTCGCAGGACGGCAAACAACTGCGCGTACGTCTCATCACGCCCGATGCCGCGCTGCAGGTCCTGGATGCTCGCCCGTTGCCCGCCGCACCCGATCCGAAGCAGCAGCACAGGAACGAAGGCATCCGCAAGCTGGCGATCAAACTGGAGGACGTGCGCGAGGCGACGATCGTGGTGCACCTGCAGCCCGTCACGCCGAACGCGCCGGCCGACCCGCCGACGGCCGCGGTCAAGCCGCTGGATGAATGGGAATAGCCCGATAGCCCCGCAAACGCATGGCCCGAAGAACCGCCGACACCATCGAAGCCGGGAAAGCCCAGCGCCCCGAAGCCCGCGATGACCCGCGGCTGGACTGGTGGCGTCGCGCGAACTTCGGCGCGTTCATCCACTGGGGACTCTACGCGCTGCCCGACCGATGGACCGACCGGCCCGCACCCGATCACCACTGGACGCAGGAGTGGGTCCAGCACGCGCGGCGCATCCCCGGCCGCGAATACGAGCAACTCGCCGCGAACTTCAATCCCACCGCGTTCGACGCCGACGAGTGGGTCGGCCTCTTCCGCGCCGCCGGGCAGAAATATGTCGTGCTCACGGCCAAGCATCACGATGGATTCTGCCTCTTCAAGAGTGAGCACACTGGCTACAACGTCGTGGACGCCACGCCCTTTGGCCGTGACATCGTCGGCGAACTGGCCGCGGCCTGTGCGCGGCGGAACATGCCCTTCGGCCTCTACTACTCCCAGACGCAGGACTGGCATCACCCGGACGGCTACGGCAACGACTGGGACCACACCTTCGACGCGGCCCGATTCGACCGCTACCTGCGCACGTACGTCATGTCGCAGGTGCGCGAGCTGCTCACAAACTACGGGCCCATCGCGCTCGTCTGGTTCGACACGCCGATGGTGATGACGCGCGAGCAAAGCCGCGCGCTGCTCGATCTCGTTCACGAGGTCCAGCCGCGGTGTCTGGTCAACGGCCGCATCGGCAACGGCCTGGGCGACTACGCCACCACACGCGACAACCAGTTCCTCACCGGCAAGGTCGACCAGGACTGGGAATGCCCGGCCACGATGAACGACACGTGGGGCTACCGCGCATCGGACCGGAACTGGAAATCGGTCGACGACATGCTGGCCAACCTGCGCGACGTGAACGCCAAGGGCGGTAATTACCTGCTCAACGTCGGCCCCGACGCCCACGGCCGCATACCAGTCGCGAGCGCCGAACGGCTTGAGGCGATCGGCCGGCGGCTGCGCGAGGATAAATGAGCGAAGAAGCGGTTCATCTAGACGCCATCGACCGCCGGCTGCTCGACGTCGTGCAGGCTGCGGTGCCGCTCGAGCCGCGCCCGTTCGACGCCATCGCGCGATCGATCGGCATCGACGAAGCCGATTGCCTCGCGCGGCTGAGGCGCCTGCGCGATGAAGCGGCCATCATCCGACAGATCTCCGCCATCTTCGACACCCGCGCCCTGGGGTACGAATCGTCGCTCGTCGGTGCGCAGATCGCCCCCCAACGACTGGAGGGGGCCGCGGCGATCATCAGCGGCCATCCCGGTGTCAGCCACAACTACCAGCGCGAGCACGAACTGAACCTGTGGTTCACCCTCGCCGTCGAACCCGGCTCGTCGCTGGGCCTGCAAGGCACCGTCGATCGCCTGCGCGAGCTGACCGGCGCCGCCCGCATGCTTCTGCTGCCCACGCTGCGAACCTACAAGATCGGCGTCCGCTTCGACCTGTCCGGCGACGTGCCACTGGCGGCTCGTCCGCCAGTGCCTGCGGAGCTGGGCGCCACGTCCCCGGGTGCCACGGTCGCGGCGAAGCCGTCGGCCGTGCCCCAGTGGGGTGGGCGTCTCGCCCGCCGTCAGGCCGGAGGCCTGAGTCAACCCGACAGTCTCCCGGACACGGGCGACGGTTCCGCCACGCCGGTGCGCGACAACAATCCAAACTGCGCAGACACGGCCGACGAACCTCGCTGCGCGAGAACCGCGACCGTGGCACCCGACCAGACAACTTCCACGCCACTCGACCAGTCCCAGCGCCGCTACGTCCGCGTCCTTCAGCAGGATCTCCCGCTCATCGAACAGCCTTTCTACGCATGGGCATCCGAGGCCGGTTGCGACGTACCCACGCTGCTCGCCGCCGCGAACCGGTTCATCGAACGCCGCCAGATGCGCCGGTTCGCGGCCGTGCTGCGCCACCGCAAGGTCGGCATGGCCGCGAACGTGATGGTCGTCTGGCAGGCGCTCGACGACCGCGTGGACGAAGCCGGCGCTTGCTTGGCGCAGTTCGATGAAGTCAGTCACTGCTACCGCCGCCCGACCTACCCCGACTGGCCGTACGACCTCTACACCATGGTCCACGCCCGCTCGCGCGACGCCATCGCCGCGCTGCTCGAGCGGATGTCCGCCGCCGCCGGCATCCCCGTCGGCGCCATGCTCTGGAGCGGCCGCGAATTCAAGAAGCAACGCGTCGCGTACTTTACGGACGCGATGCGCAAGTGGGAGGCAGCGCATCGATAAAGGCGCGCCACAAAGCATGCGGCTTCAGCAGGAGCGCGGCCAAGAAGAGCCATCGAGCGCCCCACGCCCACAGTAGAACGCGGCCGCTTCTCCCAAGCCTACTGCGGTTGGTGCGCTTACTGCGGTTACTGCACTTCCATCACGTACGTCGTCACCCATCGCGCCGCCTCGCCCGGCGCCAGGTCGATGGCGAAGAACGGTTCCGGGCAGACGTGCTCTGACGACGCGTAAAGATTGATCAGCGCCGGCGGCCACGCGGTGCTGATCTTCATCCTGGCGCCGGTGGTGGTGTTCTCCACCGTGATCGTCTGCGGCGTCGCATCCGTGAAGCCGCGCAGTTGGGCGAAGTACTGCGCCTTGTCCTTCAGCCGCGTCGTGAAACGCACTGCCCGCCCGGACACATCGCCCAATTGCGGATCCCCGCGGTGGGCTTCGACCTCGAACGGAAACACCACCCGGTGCGTGCCGCCGATGGGCGAGCCGCCCAGTTGCAGCCAATGGTGGCTGTAGTGCAGGCGGGTCAGGCGCCGCCGGCCGGTGTTGGTCAGCTCATGATGGATCGCGAAGGCCGGCCGGTTCGCGGCCAGTTGCACCCGCTTCTCATACGCGTATCCCCAGCCGCTCTCGTGTTCGACCACCTGCCGGAACGTCACGCCGCGCTCGTCCGGCTCGACGTGCCACGGGAACGGTTCGACCAGTTCCGTCCATGACCGCAGCCGGCCTTCGCCTGCTTCCGTGCGGCGCTGCATCCGCCCGATGCCGATGCCGATGTGGCCACCCTCGATCGGCAAACTGCCGCCGCGGGTCTTGTACCAATCACCGCGCGGCTGCAGCGTCTTGAACTCCTCGCTGGTCCCCAGCGACCAGCGGCGCACCGGTTGACCGGCATCGTCGCGCTCCCATCGGCCGATGAACGTCTGCCCATCGCACGCCGCGAAAGTGACGATCCCCGACCAGTCGAAGCGCTGACCGCGGTAGAACCCGCGCTGCGGGTCGGGCAGGGCGACAATAATCTCCACCCGCCCGTTGTCGAAGCGGATGCCCGGTGGATCGGCCAGGCGTTCATGGCTGTAAGCAGGCCAGGCAGGCGCGGCCGCCTCACGCGGCAGTTCGCCTCGATTGCCGGCGCTGCCGACATCGCCCGAATCCGGCGGCCGGCCCGAGTCGCCACAACCCGCCACGAACACCAACAGCAGCGATACAGCTAATCGCACCATCGTCCGGCATCGCGTTGGGCGGGTAAGGGAAGACGGTTCCATCACGGACAGCCCAACGCCGACCGAAGCCGGTCTGCTGCAGGCGGTGGACCATCGTTTTGCCGCAACACCCCGCGGCGAACGAACTTGAGGGCCTTGGCTTGCCCGATAGCGAGACCAGCTTTCCATCCACTACGGGTTTCGCGCGCGGCATCGAGATCGATTCGCTCGGGTTCGGCAGCGATCGCCATCTGCGGCCATTGAGCAGTTGCGTGGACCTTTACACCTTTACGCATCCCGGCCGACCGTGAAGCCCACCGATCAGGTCGTGGGGCGTCGAGCCTGGTCACCCCGATCTGCACGGGAAGCGCCTGCAGATAGCGGGCCCCGCTAACGCCGGCGCAGCCACTCGCGCAGCCTGCCCAGGAGCACTGGCTCAGCATCCGCTGCCGGTTGATCCACTGCCCGTTCAGACCCTACACCAGCGCGGTGATGCCGGTGCCGATCTGCCAGTCAGCGCCAACGGCCTCGGGCTGCGCCGTCAGTCGCTGACCTCACGTTTCCCTTTGGCGGGAACGCTGCCTATTCTGAGCGTATCCGACACGTTGATCACGCGGCACTCAGCAGGAGACATGCTCTTGCCCCCTCGAAGACTTGTTCACTTGATCGTGACGGTTGTCGTAGCAATTGTTGGTCTGGCGGCGCTCGGCTGCCAGCAGACCGCGCCGGTACCGTCGCCCGCGCCCGTGCTGCCCACTGATGCGCCGGTAGTCGAAGTCGTGTCGCGCGCGGCGCCGTCGCAGTGGGCCATGACGCAACGTCTCCTGCTCGACGAGAATGTCCGGGCGGCGAAGGTCTATTTCGCGAAGTACTGGGACGAACAGGGACACCTGATCTGCGTGCCGCGCTGGGGATGGGCCGATGGCGCCGATGACGTACTGCAGGGCTTGGGTAACTTCCCATTGGTCTACGCGCTTGGCGGCGACCGTGAGATCCTGGACCTGTACTACCGGGGCTTCGAAGGTTACCTGGAGCAGTTCTCAACGGAGGAAGTGGAATATGCGCCGCCGTATGGCGCCTTGCACAACGAGTTCATGACCGCCAACGACTGGCACCACCATGCGGAGTATCTGGCCGCTTTCAACCAGTTGGCCGTGGCCGACCCGGGCAATCCGCGATACCGCGAACGTGCCGTGCGTTTTGCGGGCTTCTACCTGAACGAAGGGCTTGCGCCGGGGAGCGAGCCGATCTACGACCCCTCGCGTCGGCTGATCCGGAGTCTCGTCACCGGCAGTCGGGGCGCGCAGCTCCAGATCCCGCCGACCTTCTGGGGCCACCGCTGGCAGGAGTGGCGCGAACGCACCACGGTCAAGGGAGACGCGCCGCTGAACCTGTACGCCACAACGCTGCCCGGGTTGGCGTTTGCCCTGACCGGCGAGCCGCGGTACCGCCAGTGGGTGCTGGACTATGTCGACGCCTGGATCGAACGGGCTCGTGCCAATGGTGACATCTTCCCTGCCAACGTCGGTCTGTCGGGCCGCATCGGCGAACATTGGGACGGGCGCTGGTGGCCCCAGTCGCTTGGGGCCTGGTCGCGACGGGGCAAGGCGGGCTCGGATGGACTTGGGCTGTTTCTGCCGGCAATCGTCTCCGGCCTGCAGAACGCGATGATCCTTTCCGGTGACAGCTCGACCATGGACGCGCTGCGACGCCAGGTCCGGGTCCTGCTCGAGCACAAGGTCCGCCACGAGGATGGCAAGAGCTACCCACCGGGGGCCTACGAGGATGACGGCTGGGACGGCCGGATTCGCTTCGGGCGCCACCTCGTGCGTCTCTATCTGTCGGAGTTCCGCGAAGCCGACCTGAAGCTTATCGAGGACGAGAGGCGACTCTGGGGCGCCGACAAGGAGTTCTCCTACCGGACCCGGTTCTTCTACCACATGGATGACACCGCATGGCTTTACTACGTGCTGGGCCGGAACCCGGATTATCCGCAGGAAATGGCCAGGTCGGATCTGGACCGGATCCGTCAACGGGTGCGGGCGATGCGTGGGGACGACTCCGTGCCGGCCGAACGCCTGACTGATCACACTTTCGCCTACAACCCCATTGCGACGCACGCGCTTTACACGCTGATCACCGGTGGTCCTGGACCATACCTGGGCAAGGGCACCAACATGCTCTGGACCGAGGTCTGGCCGTACGATCCCGCCCGCAAGCGACCGGGACTGCCGCCCGAAGTGGCGATGAAGGTGGACCGGATCGGCCCCGAGGTTGTGGAACTCGAGGTCCTGAACCTGAACCAGACCCACGGCCGGACCCTTGTCATCCAGACCGGTGCATACGGGGAAAACCGGTGTCTTCGCGTGCACCAGGGCCGACAGACGGTCGAGGTGAATCGACACTACATCGTCGTGGATCTGCATCCCGGCGCCGGCAGCCGGCTCACTCTCGAAGTGCAGCGACGCGTCAACCCACCGCAAGCGGGCAACCCCTGGGACGCGCGCCGCAACGGCGACATTCGCAAGCTCCGTTGACGTGACACGGCGATGAAAGCGGGCGCGGCATGGAAAACGCATCGCGGACAACGCGCAGAGGCACGTCGCATGCCGGGGATCTGAACCGGCTATCGATGACCATGGGTGGCCGTCGCGCTGTCCGGCCGAGTCATGCCTACCACCCACAACAAGAAGGTCCACTGATCACTCCTGTAGCAAGCTGCGCCGCCGCATGCAGCGATGCCGGTTGCGTGGACCTCGAACAGTGACCTCGCGCCCTGACCATCGCGGCCCCGACACGCCCTGCGCCCTCGACCGCCCTCATCTCCTTTGCGTCTCAGCGCCTTTGCGGGAGACACTCTTTTCCGACCACGGGTGGGCAGGGCCCGGAACGGGCCGGGTTGTGCGCAGAATGTGACCCCCAAAATCCGAGGAATCTCGCGGGGCGTGAAGGTTTTCTGGCGCTTGGCCGCAACGGCACTTGCGCGGCCGGCACTGCGCAAAACGCGCCATGCTGTGCGCACCGGGGCGGTCTTTCGTCCCTATGTGGAGGGGCGTTTTCGCCGGTTGCCGGCTTCGCCCCGCGCGTGGAGGACTGATTCATGGCCCCGAAACTCCCAAATCCATCATCGGCCGCACGAGCTGATGACAGATTCCCGCGGAATCCTGCAGAATACGGCGGAACCCGACAGAACCGCGCCGAACCGGGCGAAAACGCGTGCACTTTTGATCGGTTTCTGACCGGTGTTCCTACGCGTGAGCGCACTTCGCCGCCCACGCCCGCGATTGCGGGCTCTGAGGCGGGGTTGGCCCCGGCCGGACCTAAGCCTTGTGCGCCGGACGCCGCAAAACATCCAGAACCGTCACGACTGATCGCCCACTGGGCGCCACGGTTTGATCCGACCGAAAGCAGGGCAAAGTGTGCCGAAGAAGGGTTGACCCCGATCTACTCAGCGAACGCCCGATGCGCCATGCGGCCGCATCATCATCCGATCGCTCGTCCCATCGCGGCATGCTTCGCTGATGGCGACCAAAGCGTAGCGTCACGGCACTCACCGACCTACCAGTTCATCGCCCGGTTGCAGGTTGTGGCCGTGGGCGAAGTCGCTTGCGGGCATCACACGTTTGCCGGCCGGTTGGACTTCGAGCAGGCGCAACGTTCCCTGGCCGGTCGCCACGCGCAGGTCGTCGAGCACGGTGCCCGGCGCGGCGTCGGTTGTGAACTTCGGTTCGTCCGCCACGCGCCGCAGCGCAACGTCGTGCAACTGGCCGTCCTGCGTGCGCCACGTCACGTGCACGCCGGGCCAGGGCGTCAGCCCATGGATGCGGCAGCGCAGCGATGTCGCCGGCTGCGCGAAGTCGATCTGCGCATCCTCACGCTTGAGCTTGGGGGCGCGCGTCGCCTGCGCTTCATCCTGTTCCCATGGCTCAAGTTGCCCGGCCGCGTGATCGGCCAGCACCTGCCCGATCACTTCGGGCCCCATCGTGGAGAGTCGATCATGCAGTTCACCGGCGGTTTCCAACGGGTCGATCTCGGTGCGGTTCTGGGCGTAGACGACGCCGGCGTCCATGCGTTCGGCCAGGGCGATCACGCTGTTGCCGGTTTCCTTCTCGCCGTTGATGACGGCCCAGTTGATCGGCCCTGCGCCGCGATACCTGGGCAGCAGCGACGCGTGCAGATTGATCACCAGCGGCCCGAGCGCTTCGATGAATTGCGGCGAGAGTTTCTGGCCGAAGGCGATGACCACGGCCGCGTCCGCCCCGAGTGTCTTGACGCGCTCGATCGCATCGGCGGTGTTGACGCTTTCCTCTTTCATGCAGGGCAGGTCGTGGTCGGCCGCCCATTGACCGATCGGCGTGGCGGTGCGTCTACGTTTGCGGCCGGCGGGGCGGTCGGGTTGCGTCACAACCATCGCCAGCTCGTGCCGATCATGCAGCATGCGGAGTGTGGGCAGGCCGAACTGGCCCGAGCCGAGAAAGACAAGTCGCATTGCGGAAAGCTCCGTCGCTGGGGTGGGCGCTGGCGGCCGGGTGATCGCGCCGGATCAGGCGCGGGCGGCGCGTTCGAGTTCACGGATCTGCTTCTCGTTGGCCAGCCGGTCCATCGGTTTCATGCGATCGATGATGAGGATGCCGTCCAGGTGATCCGTCTCGTGCTGCCAGATTCGCGCGGGCAGTTCATCGCTGGTGAGGGTGAATGGGTTGCCGTCGAGGTCGGTCGCCTCGACCGTCGCCTGCCGCGGGCGGAGGACGTCGACGTTGATCTCCGGCAGGCTGAGGCAGCCTTCTTCCATGGTCTCGGCCTGGCGGGAGGGGTTGGTGATGCGGGGGTTGATGAAGACCCGGTCGTCCGCTGTTTCGCCGGTGGGGCAGGCGACGAACATCCGCCAAGGCAGGCCGACCTGCGGCGCGGCCAGGCCGACGCCGGGGGCCTCGTGCATGAGCTGAAGCATCTTCTCGGCGACGCGTCGGACCTGTTCGTCGATCGCGTCAATGGCCTTGGCCCGCCGCCGCAGGACGGGGGCCGGGTAGTGGACGATCCGCAGTTGATCGACTTCAATGGCCATTTGGGGCATCGTAGCGAGGTCCTGATCCCCTAACAAGCGTCAGGAGCGTGGCTTGGAAGCACATGGGTCGTTTGGCCCGTCTTGACCGGTTGGAATGGGCTTGGCATACTTTAGTCTTGCAGTGGCCGCCGTTTACTGCTAAAACCTGTGGGTCGGGCGGCGTTTGGCCCGCCCCGCGCGGCGGCGCCCGGACCAAGTCGACCTAAGTCTTATCAAGGGCTGATCATATGGCGACAGTGACCAAGAAGGAACTCATCGACCAGATCGCGGACGCCACGGGGCAGAAGCGGGTGGTCGTCAAGAAGATCGTCCAGAGTTTCCTGGACAATATCATCGCCGAGCTAGGCAAAGACAACCGCTTGGAATTCCGCGACTTCGGCGTCTTCGAGGTCAAGCAGCGCAAGGCGCGCAAGGCGCAGAACCCCAAAACGCTCGAAGAAGTGTGGGTTCCGCCGAAGCGAACGGTGAAGTTCAAGGTCGGCCGCCTCATGAAGGAAGTGCTCAGCGAAGACGAAGCACAGCGCGGCGGCGCGCCCAGCGCGGCGCCCGCGTCGGCGGCCAACGAGTCGCCGCAGGTCTGACCGGCCATTTCCAATCGACGCCGCCCAACCTCGTCACGTCCGGACAAGGCAACGACAGTCAGCACATGAGCCTGTGGCATGATCAGCTCCGGGACCGGTTGGATCGTCTCGCCGACGAGTCGCTTCTGCGCTCGCTGCGGGTGACGAGCGCGGTGGCCGACGACCCGCTGCGCGTGGAGCGCGGCGGCCGAACACTGATCAACCTGGCCGGCAACGACTACCTGGCGATCGCCGCGCACCCGTCGCTGAAGCGTGCCGCCGCGGCGGCGATCGAGCGGTGGGGCGTGGGCGCCGGGGCGAGTCGGCTGGTCAGCGGGCACCAGCCGCCGCACGAACAGCTGGAGCAGCGGTTCGCCAGGTTCAAGCTCGCCGAAGCCGCGCTGCTGACGGCCACGGGCTTCACGGCGAACCTCGCGGTGCTGACCACGTTGCCGCGTCGCGGCGACCTGCTGTGCCTGGACAAGCTGAATCACGCCAGCCTGATCGACGCCGCGCGGGCAAGCGACGCGACGTTGCGCACCTACCCGCACGTGCAGTTGGGGAAGCTTGATCGCCTGTTGTCCGAGCACCGGGCCGCATCGCCGCGGGCCAATCGGTTCATCGTCACCGACAGCGTGTTCTCGATGGATGGCGACGTGGCGGATCTGCCCGCGCTGTGCGCGTTGGCTGAGTCGCACGAGGCCGTGCTGATCGTTGATGAGGCGCACGCGACGGGCGTACTCGGCGCGACGGGCGCGGGCCTGGCCGAGGCGCAGGGCGTGAGCGACTTCATCGCGGAGCGCGGCGTGGCGATCGCCACGGCCAGCAAGGCGCTGGGTGCGCTCGGCGGCATCATCACCGCGAAGCGCATCGTCATCGACACGCTGATCAACGAGGCGCGCAGTTTCATCTACACCACGGGGATTGCGCCCTGCCTGGCCGCGGCGATTGATGCGGCGCTTGATGTGTTGGCAGTTGAGCCGCAGCGTCGCGAGCATGTTCGACAACTGGCTGCTGCACTGCATGAAGCGCTGCGGCGCATCGACTCGCTGTCCACCGTTACGCCGGCGCGGGAATGGGTGACGCCGATTGTTCCGGTGATCGCCGGTTCATCGCAGCGGGCGCTCGCGCTGGCGGATCATCTGTGCGATGCGGGATTCCTGGCCCCGGCGATCCGGCCGCCGACGGTGGCGAAAGGCGCCGCGCGGGTGCGGGTCAGTCTGCGCGCCGATCTTGAGGCGGACCATGTGCAGAGCCTTATCGAAGCCCTGCGGTCTTTCGCGGGGTAGCGTCACACGTTCTTACAACGCGAGCCGCACGAACAGCACGAAGGCGGTTACGAAGATGATGAAGATGACGAAACAGATCACCAGGGCCAACCATGTCGGCACGATGTAATAGCCGTATCGCCGTTGCAGGCCGGCCAGTTCGACCGGATCGAACGGCTCGCCGCACTCAGGACACTCCGGACGGATCAGCCCCGTCAGATCGTACCCGCAGTTCGGGCACTTGAGCCCCTTGTAGTCGGGCTTCTCGTCAATCAGGTACTCGGGATCAATGGGCAACGGCATAGCCCTTCCACGCGCGGCATGGCGCGACAGACCTACATTCAAGGAACCAGCGATGCCATCAACGCCTGCTTGTCATACTCAACCACGCCCGTCGATTCGTCGGCGGCGCCGTAGTAGAGCAGCCACGTGCCGCCGCGATCGACCATCGCCGTGGGGAAGACGACATTGGGTACGAAGCCGTGCGTCTCGAAGTCCGCCTCGGGGCGGATGATCGGTTCGGACGAGTGCCTGAGGATGCGCGTCGGGTCCTCGGCATCAGTCAACAGTGCGAGGCCGACATACGCACCGATGTCCGCCGTCGCCGAGTCGATCTTTTTGTCATTGCCGTGGTAGATCTGGAGCCATCCTTCATCGACGCGCACGGGCGGCGTGCCCGCGCCGATGCGACCGCTCGACCACGCCGTGTCGCCGCCGAGGAACCGCTCATGCCCGCCCCAGTGAACCAGATCGTCCGAGTAGGCCAGCCACATCTCCGGCATCGAGAAATACGTGCGCGGATGCGGCCGGTGCAGCGCGACGTACCTGCCCGTCAGCTTCTCAGGGAACAGGACGACGTCCTTGTTTTCGGGCGGGAAGATGATGCCGTGACGCTCGAAGCTGCGCCAGTCGGTGGTGGAGGCAAGCGCCGTCGCCGCGCCATGCGGCGAAACCGCCACGTAGGTGAAGTAGTACACGCCGTCGATGCATGTGATGCGCGGGTCTTCGACGCCGAAGGTTTCGTACGGTCCCTCGGGATCGAACCGCGTCGCTTCCACGCTGTCGATCGTCTTGCCATCGCGGCTGCGGACCAGGCGCAGATGCGAGGTGAACGTCAGCCGCACGCAGCCGCTCGCCTTGACTTCGACCACGCGGGGATCGAGAAACGTCAGCGTGTCGCGCGCCGCCCAGTCGATGACGATGCGGCCGCGCTCCCACCGCGGCAGCCCCACGGCGTCCTCACGCGTCTGCACCGGCGTTTCGGCGACACGCACCAGCAACAGGATGTCATCGCCCGCCTGGATGACGCCGGGGTTGAACGCGCTCACCACTTTCATGCGCTCATCGGTCGGCGGGACGTCGCCGGGATGCACGATGCGGCGGGTGTCGAGTCGTTCCAGCATGGGACATCCTGCTCCTTGCGTTGCCGCGCATCACGCGGAGGCCTTGGCCAGGGCGGTCGCCTCGACGGCGTGCGCCAGCGACTGCCGGCCGTTGGCTTCGGTGACGACGCGCCGGTGGCTCGGGTCCTCGATCCACTGTTTCTGGTCGGCGATCATCGCTCGCAGCAGGTCGCCGTAAACGTGCATCTTGTTGACGCCAAGACCGTGGGTCATCTCGATGGTCTGGTAGACATCGAGCGGCTTGAACCGCCCGCGTGCCGGCCGGTCGTTGGGGCCGTAGGAAACATTCACATCGATGCGCGAATGCTCGAAGATCTCGCACAGGCGTCGCGTGATCGCTTCATCCACCGCCCCGGCGATGCGGGCCGCGGTCGGCACCCACTCGGTGAGGCTGACGTCGCCGCGTTCGAAGAGGATGCGCCACGCCTGCCGGTCCATGCGGCCGGGCTGTGTGAAGCCGTGGTAGAAGTTCACCAGTACTTCCTTCCCGTATCGCACCGCGCATTGCACCTGGTCTTCCACGCCGGCGCCGCCGCGCAGGCAGCGCTGCGCCGACACCACCTTGCCCGGTCCGGCCGCCTCGCCCAGCCAGCCCTCGAAGATGTCGAAGAAATGCACGCCGTGCTCGATGAAGATGCCGCCGCTCTTGGTGGGATCCCAGAACCAGTGGTCCTCCGACAAGCCCTCGTCGCATGCGTAGTTCTCGAAGAATCCGTGCAGCGGCTCGCCCAGCAGTTGTTCTTCGATCAGCGTGCGCACCTTGGCGAACATCGGGTTGTACCGTTGCATCAGGTTGGCGACCATCACCAGTCGCTTGTCCTGCGCGACGCGGACCATCTCGTCAGCCTGTTTCAGATCCATCGCCAGCGGCTTTTCGCAGATCACGTGCTTGCCGTGATCCAAAGCCAGCATGGCCTGTTCGTAGTGAAGGAAGGGCGGCGTCGCGATGTAGATGAGGTCCACCTCGTCCATGGCGCAGAGTTTCTCAACCTCGATGATGTCCTCAACGCCGAAGCGCGCCGCGGCCGCCTTGGCCGCCGGGCGGTGCGTGCCCGCCATGCCCACCAATCTGACCCCGGGCACCTGCGTGAACTGCTGCAGCGCGAACAGACCGAACCCGCCGCACCCGATCACCCCCAGCCGCAGTTCCTTGTCGCCCATCGTTGCTCCCGTTGTTTCGCGTGTCGGCATCGGTCCTGATCGCCCCATTGTAGGAGCCATCGCACATGAATCGACTGCCTGATCCGGCGCGTCTTGCGGCCCCGAACACCCATACAGTATCATCCGTCCGCAAAGTTGACGCGATCGATGGAGGAGATCACCTGCCAGACTGGGGAGTGAATTCGGCCCGTGAGTGAATCTGATCCGACCGTGATCCTGAATCGCATGCGCGAAGGGTACTCGGACGCGGCAGATGAACTGCTGCCGCTGGTCTACGACGAGTTCCGCATCATGGCGCAGCGCTATCTTGCGCGTGAACGCCCGGATCACACGCTGGATCCCACGGCCCTCGTGCATGAAGCGTTCATGAAGCTGATCGATCAGAACCGCGTGGACTGGAAGGGGCGGGCGCATTTCTTCGCCGTCGCCGCGCAGGCAATGCGTCGGATCCTGGTCGACCACGCGCGGCATCACAGCCGCCTCAAGCGCGGCGGCGACCGTCAGCGCGTCTCGCTGGATGAGCAACTGGCGCCGGGTGAGCAGCGCACCGAAGACCTGGTCGCCCTCGATGATGCGCTCGAGCAACTTGCCCAGCTCGATTCACGCCAGGCGCGCATCGTCGAGCTGCGCTTCTTCGCCGGACTGACCGTCGAGGAAGTGGCCGAGACGCTGGGTGTCTCGAAGCGGACGATCGAAGGCGACTGGACCATGGCCCGCGCCTGGCTGCGGCGCGAACTGAGCAACGCCTGATCCATGCGGCACGCTTACCCCGCGTTGACCACATGCTTCGGCGAACCGGCCAGAAAGGCGCGGACATTTCCGACTGCCGTCGCCGTCAATCGCTTGCGAGCCGCGAGCGATGCCCATGCCATGTGCGGGGTGATCAGGAGATTCCTGACGCCCAGTAACGGCGAGTCGTCAGGCAGCGGTTCGACACTCGCCACGTCGATGGCCACCCCGGCCAGCGGCCCATCACGCAGCGCATTGACCAACGCCGGCTCGTCGATCAGTCCGCCGCGCGCGGTGTTGATCAGCATCGCACCACGCTTCATGCTGCTCAGCCGCGCGGCGTTGACCATGCCCTGCGTCTGTTCGGTCTGCGGGCAGTGCAGCGTCACGACGTCCGATTCACGGAACACCTCGTCCAGCGTTTGCCATGCGAACGCCCCGCCTTCCAGCGGCCCGTCCCGTGTGCGGCTGTGGGCGAGCACGCGCATCCCCATGGCGTGCGCAATCGTTCCCACGCGCCGACCGATCCGCCCGAGGCCGACAATCCCCAGCGTGCGCCCGTACAACTCAACTTGAGGCGTCAACGTGAAAGAAAACTCGCCTTGACGCGACCACTCGCCGTCATGCACGGCCGCACTGTGCCGCTCCACCCGGTGACACAGCGCCAGCATCAGCGCAAAGGTGAATTGCGCCACGGAATCCGCGCCGTACTCGGGCACATTGCACACCACGATGCCGCGCGCATCGGCCGCGTCAATGTCGACGACGTTGTATCCCGTCGCCAGCACGCCGATCATCCGAAGCTCGGGAAGCTGCGCGAGCGTATCGGCCGACAATGGCGTCTTGTTGGTCAGAACCACCTTGGCGCCGGCGGCCCGCGCCACGATCCGGTCGACCGGTGTCCGGTCGTGTACGGTCAGCTCGCCAAGCTGCGCCAACTCATCCCACGGGTTGTCGCCCGGGTTCAGCGTGTGTCCGTCGAGCACCACGATCCGCATCATTTGCCTCACTTCACATCCGCGCGCGGTGATTGCCGGGCATTATCGGTTGGAACGCCATGGGCTGGTCCACTGGCCCGCACGGCTTGTAGAAACCAGTTTACCCGGCCGGGGGGGCATGGTAGGCTAAAGTGCTTCAGCGAACGTCGACTGCCTTCCGCCATGCGCACCGGGGCCACGCTGTAATGTCGCAACCCGCTTCCGCATCCCGAGGATCCAAACGCTCGCCGCGCCATCCCGAGCCGGTGGACGGCGACCTGGCCGGCAAGCGAATCGGCCGCTTCCGGATCGTGCGGCGGATCGGGCGGGGCGCGATGGGCGCGGTCCTGCTCGCGCGGGATATCACGCTCAAGCGCGAGGTCGCCCTGAAGCTTGTGCCGCGTAAGCGCGAGGACCCGAAACAGAGGATGTGGGTCGAGCAGTTCATTCGCGAGGCGCGCTCCGCGGCCCAGCTCGTCCACCCGCACATCGTGCAGATCTTCGAGGTCGGCGCATCCAGCGAGTTCTACTACATCGCGATGGAGGTCGTCTCCAACGGCACGCTGGAGGACCTCGTGCGCCGCCACGGCCCGCTGGAATGCCCCGAGGCGTGTGAACTCGGCGCGCAGGCCGCCGACGCCCTGGCCTACGCCCACGAACAGGGCGTGATCCATCGCGATCTGAAACCCGCCAACCTGCTTCGAACGTCGCGCGGGCATATCAAGCTGGCCGACTTCGGCCTGGTTCACGTGATCGACCCGGACGACCAGTTCGACCTGCCCTTCAAGGCCATCGGCACGCCGTACTACATGGCGCCGGAGATGGCCGAGGGACGCGTCTCGCCGCAGTCGGACATCTTCGGTCTCGGCGCGGTCGTGTGGTACCTGCTGACCGGTTCGCCGCCGTTCGATCTGCGCGAGGCCAAGGACGTGATGCGCGTACATGTCGAGATTCCGCTGCCCGACCTGCGCGAGCTTCGCCCCGATGCGCCCCCGGCGCTGGTGGCGGTGCTCGAGAAAGCCCTGGCCTTCGATCCGGCCGACCGGCACGCCAGCGCCGAACAGTTCGCCTACGAGATCCGCCAGTGCTTCGCCAGTCCCCAGCCTTCGCCGCCGATGGGCGAAGTCGAGTTCGAGCCGTTCGATGACCTGGCGGATCTGAGCATGGCCGCCCGCACCGCCGCGCGGAGCAGCCTGTCGCGCACGACCATGACGCCGGCCGCGTCTCGCCGCACGAATCAGAGCAACGCCGTCTTGCTGGTCGTCGTGTTCATCCTCGGCCTGGTCATCGTGGGCGGCCTGCTCGCCTTCGTGATCCTGCGCGGCGGGAATACTGCTGCGCCCGACGCGGCGCCGCCGGCCGAGAAACGAACGGCGGCCGCGCCCGAAAATGATGGCGATTCGCCTCGACGCGAGGCGCAGGCCGTAACGCCGACGCCTGACGCCCCGGACACTCCCGGCAACACGGACAACAGATCGGACGCCGTGGAGCCACCAAAGGCCGATCAGGCCGGCGGGACCGACGCAGCCGCCAAGGAGTCGCATCCCGATCCCTCCGCGGACCAGGTGACCGCCGCGCCGCCGAGCGACGCTCGGGAGGTCGATCTGTTCTTCGGGCTCCCGCCTTCCGGTTCGCAACTCGACAGCCGGAAGCTGCAGTGGTTGCGCCACGTCGCCGAGGCGAACCGGCAATCCAAGCCGGACGGGCGCCGCAGCTACGTCGTCGTCGGCGCCATCGCCGCGGTCAGCAACGGTAACGGGCAGATCGCGACGATGGGCGGCGGTGAGAAGGCTGAACGCGTGGGCGATTTCTACTTCAAGGTTGAGGATCGCGTTCTGCGGGCGGTGGCCAGTAAGCTTGGACGCCCGTACGACCGGGAGAACACCGTCCTGAACTTCCTAGTGCCGTTTCCATTGAAAGAGTTTCGTGATTGTAAGTGCTGACATCATC
>CAZHJL010000092.1:0-18723 GCA_964532795.1 uncultured Phycisphaeraceae bacterium
TGGGCCGCGAACAACGCGAACAACTGAATACTCACCAGTTCGTGGAACGCTTACCTTCAGCCGACGGGCCTCGCTGGCCTTCATCCCCCCGTACTGGTTCCGCCAGCGATGGAACGTGGCCTCGCTGACCCCCAGGGCCTGCAGCACCTGCCCCAGCGACTGGCCGGCATTCAGCAGCCGGTCCGCCTCCTTCAGCTTCTCGACCACCTGCTGTGGACTGTGACGACGACGCTTCTTCTGTGACATCCGGAGCCTCCTTGCCCGATTCCTACGGGCAGTAGAGACTCTCATTCAGACTGGAGCAAGTTCCGGGGGGCAGACCAGATTCAAATGAGCCCGATTTACAGAACCACCCTGACGATCCTCGGCGCATGCGCGGTTGTCGTGCTGGTCAGCGCGTGCAACACGAGCCGCAACCACACCCAGACCCAGATCGATGCGAAGACGGCCGCGCTGAAATGCGGCGAATGCGACACCATCTGGGTACGCCACGTGGATCGTTACGGCACCGGCGATATCACCGTCGTCCGGCACGAGAAGAAGGAAGTCTGCAAGATGTGTGACGAGATGGCCCGCAAGTACCTGGAAGGCGACAAGAGCGGAAGCATGACCTGCGCAGCTTGCGGCTGCGACCTTGAGAAATGCGCGGCCCACAGCACCAGCATGAAGGACCAGACCCACTGACCGACGCCATTGGACATTCACCCGCAGCCGGCTATCCTCGCCTGCTCCTCTTCCGGGGCCGGGGGTACATACCATAGGAGCATCTGGCATGGAACCGGTTCGAATCGGCGTCATCGGCTGCGGCAATATCAGCGGCAATTACCTCAAGAACAGCGCGAACTTCCCCAACATCGAGATCATCCGCCTCGCGGACCTCGACGTGGATCGCGCGAAGGACAAGGCCAAAGAGTTCGACATCCCCAAGGCCGGCAGCGTGGACGCGTTGCTTGCCGATGGGGATGTCGAGGCCGTGCTGAACCTGACCATACCCGCGGCCCACCGGGACGTGGCCCTCACAGCGCTCGAGGCCGGCAAACACGTGTACAACGAGAAGCCCCTTGGTTGCTCGCGGCAGGAAGCGGCGGCAATCATGGGGCTTGCTCATGAGAAATGCCTTCTCGTCGGCGCTGCGCCCGACACCTTCCTCGGCGCGGGCCACCAGACGGCGCGCAAGCTCATCGACGCCGGCGCCATCGGTCGCCCCGTCGCCGGCACCGCTTTCATGATGGGTGCCGGCCACGAATCATGGCACCCCAGCCCCGAGTTCTACTACGCCCCCGGCGGCGGTCCGATGTTCGACATGGGCCCCTACTACCTCACCGCCCTGCTCAACATGCTCGGGCCAGTCAAACGCATCACCGGCAGCGCCGGCATCCAGATCCCCGTCCGCACCATCACCAGCCAGCCCAAAGCCGGCCAGGCCATCAACGTCGAAACCCCCGACCACATCGCGGGGACCATGGAATTCGAGAACGGCGCGATCTTCACCATCGTGATGAGCTTCGCCGTCAAGGCCCACCAGCACCCGCGCATCAGCCTCTTCGGCACCGAGGCCAGCATGGACGTGCCCGACCCTAATGGCTTCGACGGCGAAGTGAAGCTCTGCACCAAGCGCGGCGAGGAATGGCAGCCCCAGCCCTTCGAACACTGCGAAGGCTACGGCCGCAGCGTCGGACTCGCCGATATGGCCGCCGCCATCCGAACCGGCCGCCCCTTCAGAGCCAACGGCGCCAACGCCCTGGCCGTCGTCGATCTCATGGAAGGCTTCCTCGACACCGCCAGAACCGGCCAGGCCTACGAACCGGCGCATCCCTACCAACGCCCGTCGATGCTGCCGACAGGACTGGAACTTGGTCAGACGGATTGACCTCGCGCGTTGCCCTTACGACGCCGCAATCGCATGCGCCCGGGCCCTGAACTTCCGCGGCGTCGTTCCATACCGCGTTTTGAAACACCGATAGAAGTACCCAAGATTGTCAAACCCACTGTCCATCGCCACGTTCACGATCGGCTCGGCCGTCATGCGCAGCAGGTGGGCCGCGCGCTTCAGGCGCAGGGCGTTGACCAGTTCCGTGGTCGTCTGCTGCATGCATTGCCGCACGGAGCGGTTGACGTGTTCGGTCGACTTGCCGGCCAGCTCAACAAACTGCGCCACGCCGCCCGTCATGTCGTCCGCTTCCGCAAACCGCGCGATCGCATCGCGCAGCCACTGCGGTTGCGGCCCCACATCCGGCGCCTGCGCGGCCGTCAGCAGGCCGATCGCGCTCAGAAGAAAAGTCTCCAGGTCAATCCGCCGCTGCGACTCCATCGAAAGCGACTGGGACAGCTCCGACAGTCGTTCGAGATCGGCATCGCCCAGGCGCCACGCCGCCGGCATCGCGCCGCCCGCCCCCGGCCAGTCCGGCTTGCCATCAAAATAGCGATCGCGAATGTGCGCCACCACCTCGCATGCGAAGGCCACGTTGACCATTGTGAACCCATCGCCCCGCCGCGCGTTGAAGCCATGCTCGTCGTCCGGCCGGATGAGCACCACGTCGCCGCGCTCGATCGTCTCGCGCCGCCCGTTGATCGTGTGCATGCCGACGCCGGATTCGATGAAGAACAGCTCCGCGAAGTCATGACCATGCACCGCGCACGTGCGACGAGCACGATAGACCACGCGCGACACATGATAGAACCCCCCAGGCCGCACGAACTGGCTGAGCAGGAAAACCATGTCAATACAGTGTAATAATTAGTCATCGGGAGGCAAGAAGGAATCGTTCTGCGCAACTATTCTGGCTGGTTCGCACTGACCGTTGCAGAAAGGACCCGCGAGATGACCGTCACCGCCCCGTACACCAAGCCCCGCCTGACCGACCAGCAGGTCGCCCGGTACAACACTGAGGGCTACCTCGTCGTGGATGAGCCCGTCTACGCGGAGGCGAAGTTCGCCGCGCTGGCCGCTCACTTCGAGCAGTTGCTGGAGGAGTGGCAGGCCGATCCGCGCATGCGTTCGCCCGAGCACATGGACGTGCCGCACTTCCTGCACCCCTCGCTGTTCGAGTGGATCTTCGACGACGCCGTGCTTGACCTGGTCGAGCCGATCGTCGGCCCGGACATCGCCCTGTTCAGCTCGCACTTCATCTGCAAGCCCGCCGCCACCGGCAAGCGCGTGCCCTGGCACGAAGACTCCGGCTACTGGCGCGGCCGGCTGGACCCGATGGAAGTCTGCACCGTCTGGCTGGCCATCGACCCTTCCACGTTGGACAACGGCTGCATGCACGTCATCCCCGGCACACACAACACCGGCAAGGCCGGCTTCAGCGACTACGAGGAGCACGAGGACAAGTCCGATGAGTGGGTCTTCACCGGCGAAATCCGCGCCGACCAGTACGACGCCAGCAAGGCCGTGCCGTGCATCCTCCAGCCCAACCACGCATCGCTGCACGAAGGCCGCGTGATCCACGGCTCGCAGGCCAACACCGGCGCCATCCGTCGCTGCGGCTACACCATGCGCTTCATGTCCACGCGCGTGAAACACATGGCCCCCTCCGGCCGCAACGACGGCTTCCAGATCTACCTCGCCCGCGGCAGGGACCACGCCGGCAACACCTACGGCGACCCGACCAAACCCAACACCGCCTGGCTCGATGCCCACCGCAACGGTTGGCCGGCCGGGCACTAGGAAACGACCATGCCCGACATGACATACCGCGAGATGAACCTGCGGATCTTCCGCGGCCAGCCGATCCCACACGTGCTGTTCCAGCCGCGATTTGAGCCGTGGTACGTCTGGCACAAGCAGTTCGACTCCATGCCCGAGCAGCTGCGCGGCATGTCGCTGGTCGAGGTGTATGAAGACGTCGATTGCTCCCAGCGCTACGTCGACTACGGCACCGGCAACCCCTCGCCGGTCCGATGGGTTTTCACCGAGGACGTGAAGCGGACCGTGCAGGAAACACCCGGGTTCCGCACGACCATCTACCACACGCCGCACGGCGACCTCACGCAGGTGCAGGAGTTCACCGTCGATCGCACGTGGCGCGTGGTCGAGTTCCCCGCGAAGTCCAACGACGATCTGGACGCCCTCGAGTGGCTGGTCAACCGGCGGGATATCGGCTTCAAGCCGGACGCCTTCGAAGTCGGCGCGAGCTACATCGGTGACCGCGGCGAGCCGCAGTTCTTCATCATCAAGAGCCCGTACCTGGCCCTCGCCCAGCAGTACATGCGCTTCGAGGCGTTCATCTACGCCATGGCCGACGACCCCGCTCGCATGGAGCGCATCATGGACGCTATCGACGCCACGTACGACCGGTTCTTCGAGGAGTTGTGCCAGAGCAACGTGCGGTTGCTGAACTTCGGTGAAAACATCGCCGAGGCCCACATGAGCCCGGCCTATTTCGAACGCTACCTCCAGCCGTGGTACGAGAAGCGCGTCGACCAGCTCCGCGCGGCCGGCATCTTCACCCATATCCACATTGACGGTTTCTTCAAACACATCATCCCCCAGGTGCGCAATCTGCCCCATGATGCGCTCGAGGCGCTCACCCCCGTTCCGCAAGGCGATGTGACACTCGACGAGATCGAGGAGGCCCTCAACGGCAAGATCCTCCTCGACGGCATCCCGGCGGTGCTTTTCCTGGAGCACCATCCTTTCGAGGAACTCCAGCAATGCGTCGAGGAACTGTGCAATCGCTTCGGCCCGCGCCTGGTGCTGGGCATCTCCGACGAACTACCCCAGGCCGCGTCGGAGGAAGGGTATCGCCGCATGAAATGGGTCGCCGACTACGCGCGGCAGCGCAGGCTGAACCCAACCCACAGCGTGTGATACCGCGCGAGATGGCGGGGCTGGTCGCTCAATTTCCCTGATGCAGCGGCTGGCTGTCGCGGATGCCCAGCGTCTCGTAGATCCGCCGCGTCGCGTCGGATTTGTTGAGAGTGTAGAAGTGGATGCCGCGCACGTTGTTGTCGAGCAGGTCGAGGCATTGCTGGGTCGCCCAGTGGATGCCCACGCGGGCCACGGCTTCGTCGTCGTCGCCGGCGCGATCGATCGCGCGCAGCAATGCCGCCGGAAAGCGCGCCCCGGCCGCCAGCTCGGCCATGCGCTTCATGCCCGTGCGGCTGGTCACCGGCATGATCCCCGCAATGATCGGCACTTCGATACCGGCAAGCTCGCAGCGCTCGCGGAAGTCGTAGAAGTCGCGGTTGTCGAAGAAAAGCTGCGTGCAGATGTAGTCCGCACCGGCGTCCACCTTCGCCTTCAGGTGCGTCATCTCGTCCAGGCGATTGGGCGTCGCCGGGTGGCCCTCCGGGAAGCCGGCCACGCCGATGCCAAAGCCCCGGCGATCCGGGTGCGAACCCGTCTCGTTGTACTGGCGGATGAACCTGACCAGGTCCGACGCGTACCGGAAGGCGTCGCGCGAGCGGTCCCAGTCCTGCCGGTCGCGCGGCGGGTCGCCGCCCAACGCCAGGATGTTCGAGACGCCCACCTGCGCGTAGCGGTCCAGGATCTCGCGGATCTCGGTGTCCTGGTGACACACGCACGTCAGGTGCGGCACGGTGGTGATCGAGGTCTCCCGCTTGATCCGTGTCACCAGGTCGTGTGTCATCTGGCGCGTCGAGCCGCCCGCGCCGTAGGTCACCGACACGAACGACGGCTTGAGCGCTTCGAGGCTGCTGATGTTGTTGAACAGCCGCTCAGCGCCTTCCGGCGTCTTGGGCGGGAAGAACTCGAACGACGTGGTGATCGCATCACGACTGAAGATATCGACAACGTGCATCATTATCCATCCTTTCATCCGGATAAGCGGATGATACCAGCAATCGCCTGTTCCGGTCAAACTCAGCACCGCAACAGCTTGCAAGATAACGACTTGAACTGCTATGGCGCGCCCACCAGCGCATAGATCCACCACCGCTGCTTTGGTCGCTTCTTCAGGTTCGGCTGCCGTTCACAGTAGAGTTTCATCACCAGACCGTCCGTGGTTCTGACCATGAACCAATGCCGCCGCAGGTACCGTTCGCCGCCCTCCGCCGGGCTGTCCTGCTTCCATTTCTCGAACAGTTGTTCCACTTCATACCGCCGGCCTCGCCACGTGAACTGGCGCGGCAGGCCGGCTTCGCCGCGCGCCATCATCGTGGTGTCCATCGTCCCCGGCACCGGTGTGATCGCTTCGCTGATGAACTGCTCGTTCGCTCCGTGGGTTGACGGGTCGGCCATGCGGATATTTCCCTTCACGCGGATTCGACCGGATTCGTGAGCCTGCCGATGCCGTCGATCTCGATGGTCACCTCATCTCCCGGCGCAAGGAAGACCGGCGGCGTGCGCGCAAATCCCACGCCGCTGGGCGTACCGGTCAGAACCACAGTGCCCGGCAGCAGCGTCGTGTCCCGGCTGATGAAGGCGATCAACTCCGCCACCGGGAAGATCATGTCCCGCGTATGGCCGTCCTGCATCAGTTCCCCGTTGAGCACGCACCGGACGCCCAGCCCCTGTGGATCACTGATTTCATCCGCCGTCACGAGCACCGGGCCGAGCGGGCAGAACGTGTCAAAGCTCTTGCCGCGCACCCACTGGCCGCCGCCGCCGTGCTTCTGCCATCGCCTGGCGCTGACGTCGTTGGCACAGGTATAGCCGAGGACGAAATCCAGCGCGTCCTCGGGCTTCACATCGCGCGCCGCCCGCGGGCCGATGACCACCGCGAGTTCCGCTTCGTAATCGACTTCCGGTCCGTGCTCGCACGCGGCGGGAATGCGGATCGGATCACCCGGGTCGCACACGGCGGACGTGGGCTTCATGAACAGGATGGGATGCTCGGGCAATTCGCTGTCGAATTCCTTCGCGTGGGCCGCATAATTCTTGCCGATGCAGATGATGTTCGTCGGATTCACCGGCGCCAGGCGTTTGACAATCGCCACCGGCTCGCCCATCGGTCTCACTTTCGCCGCGAACATGTCCACCAGCGGCTGCGCGCGGCCCCCGCCGAGGTCCACGCCGTACTGCACGCGTCCGCTGTTGTCATGAAACCGAACCACTCGCATCACGGATACTCCCATCGATCGCGCCGCCGTCCGCGCTCCGAACCGCCATGCACCTGCTACACTCAGTTTAGCGTCACCCCGGTGCGAGGCGCGAAGCGGGCGCTGGGCGCTGTCGATGTCGGCACGGATTCGTATCGGCCGCACTGGAATACGGTCGCTGATTCTCCGATAATCCCCACAAGGAGGTCGCCACCATGACGCATCGCTGGGAATCCTGGGTGTGCCGCGGGCTCGTCGCCATGCTGCTGATCTGCTGCCTGTGCATCGCGGGCTTCCTGCCGTCGAGCGCCGCCCCGACCGCCGCATTGGGCGCCCCGGCCGACCCGCCGAAGGCCGAGCCCCCGCAGCTCGAAACCTACACCAGCAAGTACTACGTGGTGCATACCAATCTGCCCCGCGAGGAGGGTGCGCGGTTCGCCGCGCACATGGACGCCGTCTTTGTGGAGTACCGCAACCGCTTCCGCAAATTCCGGGCGCGCGATCGCCGGCAGATGCCGCTGTATCTCTTCCGTACGAATGAAGACTACCTGGCCTACCTGGACAAGCACGACATCAACGGCACGAACACCGGCGGCATGTTCGCGGTCACGCAGAGCATCAACGGCCTGTTCATCTACACCGAGGGCCGGCCCGAGTCCTCCGCTTTCTCAACGCTTCAGCACGAAGGCTTCCACCAGTTCGCCCACCGCTACCTCGGCCGCCGGCTGCCGATCTGGGTCAACGAAGGCATGGCCCAGTACTTCGAAGACGGCATCATGGTGAAGAACCGCATGAAGCTGGGGATCCCCAACGAGTACCGCCTCGAGATGGTCAAACGCGCGATCAAGGAGGACCGCGAAATTCCCTTCGACGAACTGCTGGCCAGCACCAGCGACGACTGGCGCGACGCCCGGCAGAACGACGTCAACCGGTCCAGCCTGCTGTACGCGCAATCATGGTCCGTCGTCTACTTCCTCGTGCACGCCAATGACGGGCGCTACCGCCCGGCATTCGAGCAGTTTCTCGCCCTGATCGGTTCCGGGCGCACGGCACAGATCGCCTTCGAGCGCGCATTCCGCACCAAGGACACGGCCGCGTTCGAGACGCGCTGGCGCGAATACCTCGATTCGCTCGAACCGAACCCGATCAACGCCGCCGTCGAACGCATGGAGTTCCTCGCGCGCGGCCTGCGGTACCTGCAGTCACGCGGCGAGAAGGCGCCCGAATCGATCGAAGCGCTGCGCGAGCGACTAACGCACTTCCGCTACCGCGCCTGGAAGCAGTCCCACGACGTGCGCATCACCTTTGACGCCACCGACGAATCGCTCTACACCTACACGCTGCCCAACGGCGGCACGCGCCCCTTCCAACTGCTGGCGCCTTCCGGCGACGGCTTACCGCAGCGCATCTCCGCGCAGGGACTTCGCCCCGAGCCGACGCTCACCTGGAAGAAAGACGACAACGGCCAACTGGTCACGCAGATCGAGTACAGGTGATCGTCCCGCTACAGGATCAACCCATCCAGTGACCCCAACCCCGGCGGCTCGCGGGTGAAAAACGGCTCGGCGTATTCGACACCGATGCGGCTGCCCATGTAGCCGTTCATCTGCCGCAACCAGGTCATCACCCGGCGGTTCTTCTCCGGCACGACGAACTGCGATTCATACGCGAGCACCGCCTGCTCCTTGAGATCCATCTCCTCGCTGATATCCATGCAGAAGGTGGGATTCGCCACGTGCCGCAGGTGCGTGCAGTAGTAATAAACGAGCCATTTCGGGTAGATGGGCTCGCCCGGCAGATCGATCTTCGAGAGCTTCGCGTCGAACCGGGCATCCTCGACGATGCGCGTCGTGGCGACGTGGTCCGGGTGGGCATCCTCGAAATACGGCAGGAACACGATCTGCGCCTGGTGTTCGCGAATCACACCGGCCACCGCGTGCCGCGACTCGATGCTGTGGGTCACCATGCGGTTGGGCATGCCCAGCAGACGCCGCTTCACGCCGAGCAACTCGGCGGCGCGCGTCCACTCCTTCTCGCGAATCTCCGGTGAGCCGTGCGGCGTGGGCTCGCCGTTGGTCATGTCCAGCAGCAGCACGTCATGTCCCTGACGCGCCAGCCGCGCAATCGTACCGCCCATGCCCAGTTCCTGGTCATCCGGATGCGGCCCGACCACCAGTACGTTCGCCATCACTGACTCCTGTCCGCCGGAAGCAGTTGAGTGTAGACCGCCTCCAGTCGTCGTGCCATCGATCCGGCCTCGAAGCGCGCCATCACGTGCTCGTGCCCGGCTTGCGCCAGCCGCGACGCTTCATCCGGATGCTCGAGCATCCACGCAATGTGCTCCAGCAACGCCTCATGGTCGCCCACGGGCGCAAGGCGCCCCGTCTGGCCGTCAATGCAGATCTCCGGGATCCCGCCCACGGCGTAGCCCACGATCGGCACGCGACACATCAGCGCCTCGACCAGCGTACGGCTCTGTCCCTCCTGGTAGGACGGCAACGTCATCACATCCATGGCGCGGAGCAGTTCGGCCACGCGCTTCTGGGTCACGAGCCCGGTGAACACCACCGCGTCGTTCAGGCCGTCCCGCGCCACGCGCCGCTCGAGCGGCCCCCGGTGCCAGCCGTCACCGACGAACAGCAGCCGCGCTTCCGGCAACCGCTCGCGCAGGCGCGGCAGGATATCGAGCAGATCGCCCTGCCCCTTCAGCGCATCCAGCCGCGCGACGATCCCCACCACCGGCGCATCCGGCGGTATACCCAGTTCGTCCCGCACGCGACGCCGCACCTCCTCGCGCGGCTCGGCCAACTCGAACAGCGATGCGTCGACGCCACTGGGAATCACCGTGAATCGCTCGCGCCCGGCGATACCGTGCAAATCGAATGCTTCCACCATCGCCTCGGTGATGCCGATCAGATGGTGGCATCGCCGCGCGGCCCACTTCTCGGCGGCGATGTAGCCCCTGTGCAGCAGCTTCGGCTGCTTCGCATGGAACGCCAACCCGTGCACGGTGTGCACCACCGCGGGAACATGCTCCGCCCATGCCGCCGCGCGCCCCAGGATGCCCGCCTTGGTCGAATGCGTGTGCACGACATCCGGCCGCACACGCCGCACAAGGCGTCGCAGTGCGACATAGCACGCCGCATCATGCCACGGCAGGACGGCCCGCCGCATCGACGGCACGATGTGGATACTCGCACCACTGGCCTTGGCTTCGTCGAGCAGCGAACCTTCCGGTCCGTAGATCGGGCCGAACGCCAGGTGGGCCTCATGCCCCGCCGCCGCCTGCGCGCGGCAACTCATCACCGTGTTCTGCTGGGCGCCGCCGAGAATCAGTCGCGTGATGATGTGCAATATCCGCATGGCAGGCCGTCAATCGTAGCGGATCCACTCCAGGCACAACCCCTGCGGCCCGAGGGTCGGCCCGGCGCGCCGGCGATCGCGCGTCTCGAGCACCTCGTCGATCACTTGCGGCGTCAGCCGCCCGCGTCCCACCTCCAGCAACGTACCGGCGATGATGCGCACCATGTTGTAGAGGAAGCCGGTGCCCACGACGACGATCTGCACCTCCGGCCGCGCCGCCGCGGGGGTCTCGACATGGCAGTCGAGAATGCTCCGGACTGTCGTGGTGCGCCCGTGGTTGATCTGTGCGAACCCCTCGAAGTCATGCTCGCCGGCCAGCCGCCGCGCCGCGTTGTTCATCGCGTCCACGTCCAGGTCGTGCCGGCAATGCCACACGAAGAAGCGCGTGTGGAGCGGGCGCATCGTGTCATTGTGGATGCGGTAGCGGTACTGCTTGGACGTTGCCCCACTGATCGCATCGAACGCGGCGTCCACTGGCTCGGCGCGGTGCACGAGGATGTCATCCGGCAGCCGTGCGTTGATCGCCTGGACCATGCGCTCTGCGGGGATGGGCGTGTCCGCGTTGAAGTGCGCCACCTGCCCCAGCGCATGCACGCCGGCATCCGTGCGGCTGGCGCCGACGAGCGTGATCGGCTGCCTCAGAACCTGCACCAGCGTCCGCTCGACTTCGCCCGCCACCGTGCGCAATGCCGGCCCGTCCGGCGGCTGTTGCTTCTGCCAGCCGTGGAAGGCCGTGCCGTCGTAGCCGACAGTCATCTTCCAGCGCGGCCGCGGATCGGGCTGGGGCGGGCTCGACGGTTCGTCATTGATGGTGCTGTTCGCGGCCTCGTCGCTCATCTTCCGCCATGTTACGGCCGATGCAGGCGCGGCACGAACCGGCGACCTGTCCGGCCTTGCGCCAGGTCAATACTCGAAGCCGTTGTCGCGCAAATGAATGTACGGTTTGCCGTTGCGGTACCGCCCGCCCAGCACGCGGCCGACGAAAAGATCATGATCGCCGTCCACATCCATGTGGCAGGCCACCTCGCACTCGAGAAACGCGATCGCACCTTTCAGGATCGGCACCTGCGACGCCGTGGGCTGGACCAGTTCGAACCCGAGAAACGGATCCTCCTGCGGATCGAGCGCCGCGGAAAACTTGCGGGCGATCACCCGTTCGTCCTCGCCAAGCTGGCACAGGCCGAACTGGCGCGATTCCGAGATCAGCGGCATGATCGCGCGGCCCTTGGCTACCGACACCCCCACCATCGGCGGCTCGAAACAGCATTGCTGCACCCAGGAGACCACGATCCCCTGCCGGCGATCTTCATGCCGCGCCGTCAGTACGAACAACCCGCCCGGAATGCGCCCCAGCGCGGCGCCGATTCCCTCGCGCTTCGTGTCCTCGTCCATGGAACCCCTCGACTCATGTCGGGTGTGGCAGATCACTCATACGGACGCAACAGCATACGATCCGCCCCCTGCGTTGGCAAAAGCGAACGGTGGCAATCAACTCCGGTTTGGTCTATAACTGCCGACCCATGAGTGCCAAGTACCTCGGTGTGATGTTCGACCTGGACGGGACGCTGCTCGACACCCTCCGCGCCATTGCCAACGCGGCCAACCACACGATGGAGCAGCTCGCCCTGCCCACGCGGCCACGCGATGAATGGCTCCCGCTCATCGGTCACGGCCTGCAGTACCTGCTGGACGGCTCGGTCGGCAAGCTCGATCCCGCGCGGCTCAAGGAAGCCGAAGCGATCTACGTGCGCTACTACGAGGCCCACGGCACCGACGATACCACCGTCTTCCCCGGCATCGTCGATCTGCTCGAAGCGCTACAGATGCGGGGTATCAGGATCGCCGTCTGCAGCAATAAGCCTGATTGGGCCACCAGGCAGGCCGTGGCCGACATGCTCGGCCGGTTCCAGTTCGACGCCATCCAGGGCCAGGTCAACGGCACGGCCGTGAAACCCGATCCCGCCCTGCCGATGTACATCGTCAACCAGTTGGGCATCCCGGCCGAGAAGTGGCTCTACGTCGGCGACAGCGATGTGGACATGCAGACGGCGGTCAACACCGGCATGTACGCCGTGGGCGTTTCCTGGGGCTACCGCGGCATTGACGTCCTGCGTGAACACGGGGCGCGAACCATCGTGCACCACGCCCGCGAACTGCTCGACCTGCTCTGAGAAAGACGACGCTTCAGCCGTCGCGCATCGCCATCGCCGCCAGTCCCTCGGCCAACCCGGCGCGCCATTCCATGTACGCGTACGGCAGTTCAAATGTCTCATGCAGACGCCGGATCTTCGCGAGGGCCGACTCGTACAGCGCCTGCTGCCAGTCCTGCGTGCCCTGCTGACAGAAAAAAACACGGCATCCGAGTGGTCGGATCCGGTGCACGCCGCACATGCCCGCCTGCTGCAGGGCGCATGGTCCGCACAGGTCGACCTCCTCCGGCCGCGGTAACGTGCACTGCTCCTCGCCATCGCCACCGTCGCGCATCCGCCGCAGGAACCATGCGATTTCCAGGCCCGTCAGGTACATCCGGTGGCCGTACGCATCGAAGTTGCAGCACTTGCCGCTGACCCAGCACGTCGGCCCGCGCGCCGCCACCGCGGCATCAACTTCACCAAGTATCGCCGCCAGCCGGGCCTCCACGCGCCGATCATTCACCGCGTCGAACCAGCGCGACCAAGCGCGGCCGGCGCCTTGCGTCGATCCGCGACCTGTTTCAGATCGATGAGGCATTGTCTCGGATCACCCGAATCTTCTCGAGCGGATAGAACCGGCCCTTGCCCGACAGTCCCCGCGCCATGCCCGGACAATGCACGGCCGCCCGTTGGTAGTCCTTCGGCGTCTCCAGGTTCTCCGGCCAGAACGGCCACGTGCGGCACTGGCGCGGGCGCGTCTCGTAGACGCGGCAAAGCGCCCGCCCCTGATCGTCACGCTCCAGAAACACGCAATCGTACAGCGAACCGTTGCGAATCTCGTTCAGCGACCAGTAGCCGTTCACCTTGTGCGCGAAGCGGCGGAGGAAACTCCTGACTTCCATCCGCAGCGCGCCAGCCATCGCCCGCACTTCGTCCTCGTCGAACCACACGTAACCGGGTGGGCCCGTGCAGCAGTTGCCGCACTGCGTGCAGGTGAAGCGCAGGCCGTCGCGGTACCACTCCCCCTGCTCGATGTCGGCTGCGGATCGGGTCATGCGTCGCCGGGCGCCTGTCAGGAATCCATACCAATCTCGCCCGATCGCGACGAACACGCGGCGACGGACGCCCAATCCTAGCCGCGCCGTGACGCCCTTGCCAGCCCCTCCTCGCCGCCAGTGAGGGCCGCACCGGCGACAACGCGCTCCGATTCGCCAGTTTCACGCACAAACCATTGACATCTCCCGGTCAGACGGGATCATAGGAGCGGTCGCTGACGGCTCCCGCGCCATCTTTGTTGCTCGGGGTGGGCCGGCGCAATGGGGTGCCGCCGTCGACCAAGGCCGATCGCGATGGCTGTGCCGTGGTCTCCCACGCACAACGGTTGGAGAAGCATTTGGCAAAGGCTCCACTGGCTATCAGGAACCTGTTCACGCTGTGTGCCATCACGGCGGTACTGGCCGGCGCGGGAATGGCGCAGGCTTCCGAGCGCGACGACACCGGTTACACGCGGCTGCTGCAACTGCTGCCGCCCGGCGCCCCCGCCCCCGGCACCGGCGTCCCCGTCACGCAGGTCGAGGCCACCAACGGCCAGGGGCTCTACCAGCCGGACGACTCGATCGGCGAGTTCGCCGGCAAAACCATCACGCTGGAAAGCGGCGACCTAACGCCGTCGAGCCACGCGACGACCGTCGGCCGCCACTTCTACGGCAATGACACCTCGCTGGCCCCGGGCGTATCGCAGATCTACGCGTGGGAGGCGAACCTGTGGCTTTACCACGTGCTGCAATACACCTTCAACGCCGCGCCCCTCCCGCGCCACACCGATGCGAAGGTGATCAACCACAGTTGGGTGGGCTACAACAGCGACACGACGGCCGTGAGCATCCTCCGCCGCGCCGATTACTTGGCGGAGGGGTACGGCATGACGCTGGTCGGCGGCGTGAATAACCCCGATCCGCAGAACCCGGACCTGCCGACACTGCTCGCCGCGACGTACAACGGCATTGCCGTCGGGCGCGAAGACCTGCTGCACAGCCCCGGTCCGACCACGCTCGACGTGGCCGGCCGCGCCAAGCCGGACATCTTCGCGCCGGAAACCACCACCAGTTGGGCCACCGGGCTCGTCTCCAGCGCCGCGGCCCTGCTCATCGGCGACGCCGAATCGCGCGGCTGGACCGACGCCGCCCGACCGGAAGTCGTCAAGAGCCTGCTCATGGCCGGCGCACGCAAGCATGCCGGCTGGTCGAATGCCCCGGGGCAGCCGCTCGACCTCGCCCAGGGCGCCGGCGGGCTGCAGATCGACCAGTCATGGATGATCCTGGACGCCGGAGAATCCGATCCCCCGCCATCCCCGGACTTCCCCCTCGGCGATCGCGGCTGGGACTTTGGCCAGGTCACGACCGGCCAGCCGCTGGAGTATTTCATTCGGCTCGAGGAGGACGTCGCCGACCTGACCATCAATCTCACCTGGCTGCGCCGGCACGCCGGACCGTGGCGGAAGAATGTCGCGCCCGCGGTGACGCTGGACGATCTGAACCTGTACCTGCACGATGAAGCCGGTGGAGTCATCGCGTCCAGCCAGAGCGCTATCGACAACGTTGAGCACATCTGGCTACCCGGCCTGTCTGCGGGCGACTACCGCATCACCGTCACGCTCGATGACGACCAGGGCGACGTCGGCGAGGCGTTTGGCCTCGCGTGGTTCGGCCGCATCAATGACGGCGACTTCGACCGCAACGGTGTCATCGAGTTGGACGACATCAACATGATGCTCACCCAGCTCGGAGATCCGTACTTCGATCTGGACGGCGACCACGACTCGGATGCTGATGATGTCGATCTCTGGGTGCACACCGTGGCCAACACCGAGTACGGCGACCTCGATCTCGACGGATCCGTCTCCTTCCTCGAAGCCGCCACCGTGGTGGCCAACATCGGCCTGACGCCCGCTCTCTACGAAGACGGCGACCTCGACGGCAACGCCACCGTGGACACGTGGGAAGCCCAGGCCGCGGTCGACAGCCTTGGCCCGGCCGGGGCGATGCTCGTCGTCTCGTCCAACGGCATGATCCCCGAGCCCACTGCTGCGGCGATGATGCTTCCCGCCCTCGGCCTTCTGCTGCGACGCAAGCGCTGACGATCACCCGTCCAGCGCATCGGCCAGCCGCGCCCGCGCCTCCGCCGCCGACAGGCCCGTCACCCGCACCACCTTGCGCGGCTGGGTCTCGCCGCTCTCAACCGTGACCTCACGCTTCGCCACCCCCAACGCACCGGCCAACACCTCGCACACCAGCTTGTTCGCCTTGCCCCCTTCCGGCGGCGCGGCGACGGCAACCTTCAGCCGATCGCCCAGCAGGCCCGCAATCTTCGTGCGGCTGGCGCCCGGCACCACCTTCAGGCGCACCACCGCGTCTCCGCCATCCCCACTGACCACCGATTCGAGCGAATGCCTCTCGGCCATGACCGACAACTTAATCGATCCCGCGGTCATCCGCTGCCGCCGTTGCCGCGCCGGAGTAACATACCGCCACGATGGACCAGCCACTCGACGATCGCAAACCGGCCCGGCTGATCGTCTTCTCCGACGACTGGGGACGCCATCCCTCGAGTTGCCAGCACCTGACCCGCCGCCTGCTCGAACGCAACCCCGCGCTGTGGGTCAACACCATCGGCACCCGCCGCCCCGGCCTGTCGCGCGAGGACCTGGCCAAGATCGTCGCCAAGCTCCGCCAGTGGATCCGCCCCACCCGCGCCGAACCCGCCCAGGCGCTGCCGCCGGACCTGCAGGTCGTCTCGCCCCCGATGTACCCCGGCTTCCGCGCCGGTTGGCAGCGGCGACTCAACGCGAGGCTCATCGCGCGCGCCGTCCATCGCGCGCTCGGCCCGCGCCGCCCCGACCAGAAACGCATCGTCGTCACCACGCTGCCCATCACCGCCGACCTGCCCGGCCGGCTGGATGTCGACCGCTGGGTCTACTACTGCGTGGACGACTTTTCCGTCTGGCCCGGTCTCGATGCGCAGGTCATGCAGGCGATGGAGCAGCAACTCGTCACGCGCGTGGATGCGGTCATCGCCGTCTCCGAAACACTGCGTCAACGCATGGCCGGCTTCGGCGCAGACAACGTCGCGCTGCTCACCCACGGCATCGATCTGTCGCATTGGCAGTCACCTCCGGCCGGCGATGCGCCGGAACCATTCGCGTCGCAGAGCGCCGCGCTGTCCCGTCCCCTCTGCCTTTTCTGGGGCGTGATCGACACGCGGCTGGACCTCGACTGGTGCCGCGCCATCGGCGCCGCCGGCTCGCTGGTCCTCATCGGCCCCCAGCAGTCGCCGGACGATCGCCTCGCCGCCCTGCCGGGTGTCCACCTGCTCGACCCCGCCGCCTACGACGACCTGCCCGCCATCGCCGCGCTGGCCGACATCCTCGTCATGCCGTACGCCGACCTGCCCGTCACCCGCGCGATGCAGCCGCTCAAGTTCAAGGAGTATCTCGCCACCGGCAAACCGGTCATCGCCCGCAATCTCCCGGCTGTCACCGAGTGGTCCAACGCCGCCGATCTCCGCGACACCACCGGCGACCTCGCATCGCTCATCGCTGCCCGTGCCGCGGACGGCATCCCCCCCGACCAGCAGCAAGCACGCCGGCGCCTGCAACATGAAGACTGGAACGAGAAAGCCCGCACCTTCGAGCGTATCCTCCTCGCCGATTGAGCCCTCCCCTCCGCTTCGCCGGCCCCCGAGACCCGAGGCCCGGGCCTCCCATCCGTTCCCATCCGCCTCCATCCGCGGTTCCACTCACTCCCCCAGCGCCTTCTTCTTGCGCAGCAGATGGTGATACTGCTGCGCGAACCGATGCGCCTCGTCCCGTATCGCCTGGCACAGCTTCAGCGCCATGTTCTGCCTGCCCAGCCGCAGGGGCTCGGTCTTCGCCTGCACGTAGATGAGTTCCTCCTTCTTCGCCAGCGAGATGACCATCGGCGGCTGCACGTCCAGTTGCTCGAACGCCTCCATCGCCGCGTGTAGTTGGCCCAGGCCGCCGTCGATCAGGATCACATCCGGGTAGAGTTCGTTGCCCTGTCCGGCCTCGCGGTACCGCCGGCTGACCACCTCGCGGATGGCCATGTAGTCGTCGTTGTCGACCGACTTGATCTGGTACCGCCGATACTCGTTTTTCAGCGGCCGGCCGTCGACGAAGCATACCTTGCTGCCCACCGTTTCGTCGCCCTGCAGATGCGCGATGTCGATCGCTTCCATGCAGCGCACCGTGCCCTCCAACCCCAGGATCTTGCCCAGCGCGGCCAGACCCTTCTTCGGATCCACCACGAACGACTCGATCTCCGGCTGCCACTGATCGCCGCGGCTGCCGCGCTCATCCAGCTTCTCAATCGCCTTGATCTGGTCCCGCAGCACCGCCGCCCGTTCATAGGCCAGCGCCTTCGACGCTTCCGCCATCTCCTGCCGCAACTCGCGCAGCAGCACCGACCGCTTGCTCTCGAGGAACCGCACGAATCGCTGGATGTCCGCCCGGTACGCCTCCTTGCTGATCTTCGCCCCGCACGGCGCGGTGCACTGCTTGATCGGATACAGCAGGCACGGCCGGAAGAACCGCCGCTTCTCATCATCCTCGCGGATGTCCAGCGTGCACGTGCGGAACTTGAACACCCGCTGGAGCACCTGCACCGCCTCGCGCAGGGCGTACGGACTCACAAACGGTCCGAACACCTTCGCCCCGCGATAGGCCTCGTTGTTGGGGTCACGCGTGATGAAGACACCGGGAAACGCGTCCCGCACCGTGACCACCAGGTACGGAAAGCTCTTCCCGTCGGTCAGCATCACGTTGAAGCGCGGATGGATGTCCTTGATCAGACGGTTCTCGGTAAACAGCGCCTCCCACTCGCTCTCGCACTCGATGACATCGAAATCCTCGATCAGGTCCAGCATCGGCAGCTTCGCCGGCCCGAGATTGCCCGAACGCGCGGCCGAGGGCACGAAGTAACTTGACACCCGTTCGGGCAGCACCGCCGCCTTCCCGACATAAATCACCCGCCCCTTCGCATCCTTCATCAGGTACACCCCCGGCACGCGCGGCAACGCCCGGGCCTTCTCCAGCAATTCATCCAGCTTCGCGCGTCTGTCACACATCGCCCTGGATTCTATCGCCCCCCGCAGGTCGGGCGTCTCCCTGGTGGGGTGGGCGTCTCCCTGGTGGGGTGGGCGTCTCCCT